>JAKQCT010000074.1 GCA_029559035.1 Acidobacteriota bacterium | reverse complement strand
TCGCGACAGAGAAGCTCTTGGGGATTGAAGCCATCATTCCCCAGCGCGGGTCCGGTCCTTCTGTTATTGTTGAAACCGTCCCATCGCCGGAGGTTACGGTCGTCGTGCCGTTGGGCAGGATCACGCTGGTTGTGGAACAAGTCGTACATCCCGAATCGATGCTTGTTCTTCTTTCGCCTCCCGAGGCGATATCAGTAATAGTATAAGTCTTGCTGTGGCCTTCGGCGGTTGTCACCGTAACGCTCCAGCCGCCCGTAACTTCTGTCATTTGGAGCGACTTGGCGCCTCCGGCGGGATCGGCGTCGTTGATCAACCTGCCATTTTCGTCATAAGTGAAGGTGTGTACCTGTCCCCTCGCGTCCGTGAAAGTTTCGAGGAGGCCGCCATCGCTGTAAGTAAAGCTCATGCTCGTATTGTCCGGGAAACTGATCGAGGAAAGGAACCCGTCCGGGTTTGTCGTAAAAGTCGTTCTCTGGCCGTAAGGAGAAACGATCGCCGTCGGGTTGCCGTTCCCGTCCCGTTCTATCGTTGCGGTGCTGTTGTAGGCGTCGGTTATCGAAACAAGCCTGCCTTCGCCGTCATAAGCGAAGGTCCATATCGGGGCGCCCGTCAGGGCGTTGAGGGTCTGCAGGTGCCGGCCCTGCGGCGAGAAACGAAAAATTACGGAACCGTCCTCGGAAGGAACGAATATCTCGGAAGCCGAGAAACCTGCCATTGTGGACAATATTTTCCGGACGCGATCAGTAGAGGATATTATCAGGTGGTTTTCCTTGTCGAAGACCATATCGTAGGAGTCCATCAATGCCGCTTGAAGAGGGGAACCGCCGTCTCCTGTGCTTCCGGACGCATTTATCCCGGCAACTGTGGTTATTATGCCGGAAGAATCAACATACCTTATGTAAGTATCGTCGCTCAGGTATACGCCGCTGTTTACATTGTCCACCGCGGCGGCGTATGTGTTTTTAAGCTTTGCTTCCGTTGCCGCCCCTCCGTCCCCTGAGTGGCCCGAGACTCCCGTGCCCGCGAAAAAGTGGACTCTGCCATCCGTTGTGACCTTGTAAACTCTACCCACCAGACTGGCCGCCGGTATGATCAATGAGCCGTCCGGTGTGATTGCCATCCTTCTGACAGTGCCAAGATTAACTTCCGTGGCCATACTTCCATCGAAAGAAGGATTGGATGGAAGAATAGTGCCGCCCCCTGCATAAGTTTCAATTCTACCGTCGGGAGTAACCCTTCTTATCCTGCCGTCTGACTGGCAGATATAAACGCTGCCGTCCCCGGAGGCTTCAACCGCAACAGGAGAAACCAGGCCGGCTTGGGTCGCCGCCCCCCCGTCACCGCTGAAGGTGCTCAGGCCGTTTCCGGCAAATGTCGTGATGATACCGTCAGGAAGCACTTTCCTTATCTTATAGGCATGCGAATCGGCAATATAGACTGACCCGTCCGGCCCAACGGACACATCGAAAGGATTCTTAAACTGCGCCCCGGTTGAAGGCCCACCGTCCCCGGAATCCCCTCCGGTCCCGGTTCCTGCGAAAGTGTAAAGTTTGCCGTCGGGGCTGATCTTGAACACCCTGGCCTGGTAATTACATGCGGCGTACACCGTTCCATCCGGTGCTAAACCCAACCCAAAAGGCCTGTTGAGACTGAGCTGAGTAGCCGGGTATCCTTCATACTGGCCGCCGGGAGCATAATTCCCACCCCCCGCGATGCGGCTTATGGTCCGGGCATCCGCTTCGGAAGCATCCATCACGGTACCGTTGCCGAAGAATATCTTTCTTCCCTCAATGTCATATACATTGTGGGGTTCAAGCGACCAGCCGCCCAGCGGACCGGCGGATTCCGCGACATTGCCGAGTTCGCAGGTGAAAACTTTCGCAAGTGTCATTTCGGATGTTTTTCTTGATCCGCTGATATTGATCCCCGCGGCACTGGCCTGCGCGAATGAGGCGGCCCCTTCCGCGGCTGATTTGTAGACGACAGGGAAAACCCACCCCACTTTGACCGTAGCCTTTGCTGTTCCGCTGTGGAGCCTTCCATACCCGTCCTTGTTGTCCCATTTGAAGAGGTGGTTCAGATTCGAGGCTGCCGGATAGGATATGTTGTGGACCTGCCCTGCAATTTCTACAACAAGGTCTATCCGCTTAAGGGTCGACGGCAGCGTGGATTTGCTGAGCTGGATATCAAGTGAATACTCCGATGCGTAATCCCCGGCTCTTAGGGATTGGTAACAAATGGTGAAAGGAAGGCCGACAAGCCCGAAAGCTTCGCCCAGAGACTGGTTTTGTATGCCGATGATGGACCCGCTCGAACTGCATGTGGTTGAAGTTACGTGCTTGACCGGAGGATCGACATCAGGCGGCGTCCCGCCGTCTGCCCAGTACGGCCAGTTTGAATCCCACGAACTGAAATGGTTGATCTTTTCTCTCCACAACTCCGTGCCCGCTACGGGATACAGAAGGGCTATGTTAGCCCTTTCCTCGTCCGTGATGCCGAGAGTAGCGAGAGTCAATGCGTCGGCCACGACGCCTGTTCCCGTGACATCAAGCAATGCGATTCCGCCGTCGTATCCGAGGATCTTTACGACTAGGCCGTTCTCCTCGGCTTTCCAGACTCCCGCCAGCCGGTCGTAAAACCCGAGCGGAACAGGGGTGCCGACAGGGAATCCGATGAAGTTGTTCACATAGTAAATGAGCGGCTGGGAGAACTGGACGGATGCCGCCTTCGCTGCAATGGCCTCGTCGGCGGAAAGCTCAACGCAATATGTGTATCCCGATTGGGGCGGCAAAGCTGCGGGCATTGCCGTGGGACCGTTTTCGCCCAAAGTATATTCTGTGATCCGCACACCGGCGGTTGTCAGCGGCTGGGTTGTTCCGTCCGGCATCACCATCTGGGCTGTCGTGCCCGTGGGGAAAAGGATTGCCGCCTGTCTTTCTCCATCAACATCAGTAACGGGGCTGCCCTGAGCAACCTGCATCGGCAATGGCGATTGAAGATCGATCTGTGTCATGGCGGGGTCAAACTGGGTCATAACCACATCTTCCGCCCACATGTAGTCCCGCCAGGGAGTTTCCAGATGCCTTTGGACGGGAAGGTATCCCTCCTTTTCATAAGAAACGACCAATTGCCCGCCGCCATTGACCGCCATGTCGAACATGCCGTCAACGCGGGTCAATGTCCAGCCGAATTCCTGATGGTTCAGGATGGTTATCTTTATTCCGGATACCGGTTCGCCGGCGAAATCCAGGGCTTTTCCCCTAAGAACCGCAACTCTTTTGGCCTGGATGGTGCCGGGAGCGACATCCATCTGGATGGGAGTTTCTCCTTCATAAAGAAAAGCTGTCGTCGCGAAAATATCGGTCGGCACAGTCGGATCTATCGGAGTTGCGACGGTTGCCGGATCGGGCGGCAGATCTCCGCCGGGTCCGCCCCCTGCGGGCACTGTGACTGATATGGACGGACTTTCGTTTCCGGCGGCATCCGCCGATTTCAGAGTGATTACGTCATTTGTTTCTCCGCTTATCGTCAGCAAGAAACTCCCGTCCGGATTTGCCGATACCGGGACCGGCATCGACGGGTTGCTTGTGTTTTCGGCTGTAATACGGCAATTTCCCTCAGCCGAGGTTGAAACGCCTGTGATCGTCACCACGCCCGAGGCGGCTTGTGAGACCGTCACCTTTGTCGCATCGATTGCCTGGGGCGGGATCGAATCAAGAGAGAGATTTAGTGTTAGTGATGATGAATTGCCCGCCAGGTCGATGGCCGTGAATACGTAAGAATTTACGCCTTCGACAAGGGTGGTTTCAGTTGCAAAGGCCAGCGATTCATTCAGGGGAATATTTGTTCCGTTCATGGTCAGGGTGACGGGTTCGCTTGTAGTCCCAACAATCGTTTGCGCCGAGATATTTGTCAGCATCCCATCCTGCGGCGAGCCTACGGTAATGACCGGGGCAATGCTATCGATGGTAAAGGTCGATTGTGTTTCGGAAAAATAACCGTAATCGTTTGAGATCCTTGCGCGAAGCAGGTGTGCTCCCTGCCCGAGAGCGGTTTGAAGAGTGCCTTCCGCCTGGGTCGCGTCAATCGTCAGGTAGTCTATCGGGACATTGTCGATCGTGATCTCCAGCGAAGAGGTGTCTACCCCGCCGCCTTCGTCCTGAAAAACAACCTTTACGAAGGGTGTTTCCGTTGTGATGAAAGAACCGTCCGATGGGGATACGACCTGGATCGAAGGGGCTACTGCGCTGACGAGTCTCTTACTTACGGACGATCCGCTAATCGTGATTGACTCGGCCCAGAAATTCGCGATCGCCACATAGTTGCCCGTTATTGAAACTGCCGCCGACGGAGAGAAAAGCTCGAAGCTTCCCTTTGAACTGCCGGAAAATGTGTGGGAAGAGGCCGTCGAAACAACAAGGCATTTGGATGGGGATTCGTTGTAATTGAGCCGCGAATTGCCGCTTAAAGTTACAGTGCCGTAAGTAGCGAGAACGGCATCGCCTTCCAAAACGACTTTGCCCGAGCCGGACAGGGTTATGCCGTTAAGATAGTATGTGCCCGCCGGGAGAGTGCAGGTCTTGTTGCCTGTCACTTTCAGGTTCCCGTAAGAGTCGAGATACTGCGAGGGGATCGACGAGTTGTTGTTGCTCTGCTGGGCGTAAGCCAGCCACTCCTGAGAAAGGGCAACCTGGGCATCCAGCGCCGAATCCGCCGAGCCGGTCGTTCCGAGGACCTGATTCTTCCCGCCGGTAATGGTGACAGAATACCCCGGCCCGGAAGTCGCGTTTCCGTTGATATGGTTTGAGCCGGATATGGTTATCGGGCCGTTCGATCTTATGTGGCCCTCCGCCTGTTCCGTCTGATCCGCGATTGAACCGATCGAATAAACCTGTGTGTTGCCGCTGATCGTCATTGAATCGGAGCCGAAAAGCGCGTAACTCCTGACGAATGTCGGTTTCGCCGGCTCGTTCATGCTTCCACGAAAGCTTACGAGTGAAACGCAAAGTACCGCGACAACAAAGATAACGCCTACCGCGCCCTTCAAGAAACGGCTCTTTCTCACAGGTATCCTCCCCAAGAAAAATATCAAGATTAGATTCCAATTTACTACTAATTTTTCAATTGTCAAGAGTTTTAGCGCAAAGGCTTAAAAGTGTTTCATAGCATTAACGCTTCAGGTGGAAACAGGTATGAATTTTCTTCCTTTTCGGATCTGTTGTTTGGATTGCTGGGAGGAGGTTATATTTGTGAAGGAATAGGAAAGAAGCGCCATTGCGCTGGTTTGGTTACTTTTGGATCTCCAGCCTTAAACTATATGTCTTCATCTTATTTTCAGCCATCAAGCCCTACTCGTACCTCAGCGCGTCGATGGGGTCGAGGCGTGAGGCCTTGTACGCCGGATAGACACCGAAAACCGCGCCTGTCAGGGCTGCGAAGAGCAGGCTGAGAGCGACGACCCACAGCGGCACATAAGCCGGCGGGAAAGTTTCGGACACACTTTTCCTAAGGATGAAGACAATGAAGTGGGCGAGCCCGTAGCCAGTCGCGAGCCCGATGATGCCCCCGAGCGTAGATAGGGTGACCGATTCGAGGAGGAACTGGTAGAGTATGTGCGTCCTCTTCGCTCCTACCGCCATCCTTATCCCGATCTCCCGCGTGCGCTCCGTCACGGACACAAGCATGATGTTCATGATGCCGATGCCGCCGACTATGAGGGTTATGGAAACTATGGCCGTGACGACCATGGTCGAGATGGAGGTGAACTGCTTTATTATCTTCCTCACCTGTTCGACCGTGAAGATCCTGAAATCGTCCTCCTGCCCGAACTTGAGGCCGTGCTGCTTCCTCATCTGGGTCGAAATCCTGTCGACGGCGTCGTCCATCTTCTTGACGTCCCTGACCTGCACCACCATGAACACCTGGTTGGAGACGGCCTGGCCGTACTGCTGGACGCCCGTCGTCAGAGGGATGTAGATGATGTCGTCCTGGCTCTGGCCGAACGATCCGCCCTTCTTTTCCTGGATGCCGATTATAGTGTAGGTGCCCCTTCCGATCTGGATCTCTTCTCCGAGGCATTCTTCGGGAAGAGCGAGCTTGTCTATTATATCCCTGCCAATTACGCAGACCTTCCTGCGGGTGGACACGTCAACGGAACTAATGAACCTTCCGGCGTCCAAGCCGAGGTTGTTCACGGGCAGGTAGCTCTCGGTCGTTCCTATGATCTGGGTCGAGTCCTTTTTCCCGCGGTAAGCGAGGGAATCGGACGCCATGAGGAACGGTGCGACTTCCTTGACCTCCTTGACGTTGGCGCCGAGAGCGACCGCGTCCTCGTAGGTCATCTTGAGCCGCCTGATACCCTCGACGTGGCTCTTGAACATCTCGTAGTTGGGCCTGATGAACATCGTGTCCGCGCCCATCGTCTCGAACTCCTGGAAGAACGAGGCGAAGACACCCTGGATTATCGAAAGGACCGTAACGACGGCGAGGACGCCGATTATGATGCCGAGGACGGTCAGGAACGAGCGCATCTTGCTCGCCATGATCGCCCTGAGGGATACCCTGACCAGTTCGACGAAAGTTCCCCACAGCCCGAATATCTCGTCTTTTCTAATGGCGGGAGCGGACATTAGATCCCCCTTCGTATCCCCGAAGGCGAAACTTCGGGAAATTGAAAATTGAAAATTGAAAAATCAAAATCGAAAAATGGGGTCGGATCCGTAACGTTATCGATATCATTCACCATTTTTCAATTCCTCTCTACTGTTTCTGTTTGCCGGCCATGATCTCGTCGGAGATGATCAGGCCGTCCTTTATCCTGACCAGCCTCTTGGCGTAGGCGGCGATGTCGTGTTCGTGAGTCACCAGTATGAGGGTGTTGCCCATTTCGTTCAGCTGTTTAAGCAGTTCCATGATCCTCTCCGAAGTCACGCTGTCGAGGTTTCCCGTAGGCTCGTCGGCCATGATCAGGCTCGGGTTGTTGACGAGCGCCCTGGCGATCGCAATCTGCTGGCGCTGCCCGCCAGAGAGCTGGTTGGGCAGGTGCTTCGCGTGCTGATCGAGCTTAAGGAAGGAGATCACCTCCATGGCCCTTCGCTTTCTTTCGGCGGGAGGTACCTTCGAGTAGATCAGGGGAAGCTCCACGTTCTCGAGGGCGCTTGCGCGGGGGAGGAGGTAGAAGCTCTGGAAAATGAAACCTATCTTCTTGTTCCTGAGCTCCGCCAGCTCGTCAGGAGTCAGAGTGTGGGCGGGCGTTCCTTCGAGGATGTAGCTTCCGGATGTCGGAGTGTCGAGGCATCCCAGAAGATGCAGCAGTGTGGATTTGCCCGAACCCGAAGCGCCCATGATGGCGATGAATTCGCCCTTTTGCACTTTAAGGTCCACTCCGCGAAGGGCGTTGAACACCCCCGCGGCCCCCATCGGGTAATCCTTCGTGAGTCCATTGACGTCGATGATCGTGTCGTTAGCCATCAGGAAACATGCACCTCAACTTCGCCTTCGCCCTTGTCCTTGTCGGTTTCCTTCTTTATCTTGATCCTCTCGCCCTCTTTTAAGGTTTTGAAGATCCTGTAGGGCCCGGTGATCACCTCGTCGCCTTCCTTCAGGCCTGAGGTCACCTCCATGAAAAGGTCGTCCGAAAGGCCGGTCGTCACGACGACCTTTTTTACCTTGCCCTTCTCGTCGAGCATGCAGAAATAGACCTGTTCGCCTTCCTTCAGTTCCGATTTGACAGCGCCGATGGGTACCCTCAGGACGTTGGCGCGCTCTTCGGCGTATAGCTTGACGCGGGTCGTCATTCCCGGCTTGAGGTCCGAATCGGGCTTTTCTATCGAGATCTTGACAGTGAACTGGCGGATGTTGGTCTGACTCCCGGTCAGCGAAGTGTGGGCGGATGCGCCGATCTCTATCACTCTGCCGTCGTACTTCTTGCCGCCGAGCGCGTCTATTATGACGGTCGACTTCTGACCCATCTTGAGCCTCGGGAAATCCGCTTCGTCCACCTGCACCTCGGTGATTATCTCCGAGAGGTCGGATACGGTGAGGATGACGGTCCCCGCGAAATTCATGGTTCCCATGATCGCGGTCTCTCCCTCTTTTGCGTTGACCGCGGTCACCACTCCGTCGACGGGCGAGCGCATGGTCGTCTTGGAGAGGTAGTCCTTGGCCCTCTCGAAAGCCGCGCGCGCCATCGCGATGTTCGTCCTGGCCTGCTTTTCCTGGAGGACCGCCTGATCGTGTATGAGCTTCGCGGTTTCAAGCTGTTCGGAAGAGAAGATCTTTTCTGAGTACAGCTTCTGTGCTCTTTCCAGGTCCCTTTTCCTCTGCGAGAGGTTTACCTGCGCCTCGTCGTTGGCAACGTAAGCCGCGTCGAGAGAAGCCTTTGCCTGAGCGACGTCCCTTTCATAGGTGTCGGGGTTGATCTGGACTAGCACGTCGCCCTTCTTTACGGAAGATCCTTCCTTGAAGGGGATCGCCACGATCTCTCCCATCACCTGAGAGGACATGTTGACCGTCACCTTGGCCGTGATGTTCCCGTCGGCGTTGACGGTCGGGCTGATCTTGCCCTTCTCCACCTTGGCCGCCTCCACCTCGATCTGGTTCCCGGAGCTCTTGAAGATCGAGACGATTATTATGATGAGGATGAAAATCCCTATGCCGATAAAGATCCATTTTTTCTTGTTCACGCTTAGCTCCCGCGATGTCTATTGAACGAAAAAGGCCACCCAGGCCACTTTCAAGGCTATCTTCAATGCGTAAAGGGAAAGGATTATCATCGCCGACATCCCCTTGCTCAGTTTTGATACCGCCGCTAGACCGATGATGAGAAGGATGAGGTTCCACGCGGCGAAAACATCGAAGGCGGAGAGCAGCGAGAATATAGCGGGTGAGATCTTTTCCGGGCCGACGAGCGCTCCGAGGTTCGAAAGAAGGATCGCCTCCGGGTGAAGAAGCTGGTCACCCGCCTTAGCCAGCATTATGGGTATCGAAATGAGCTGCGCCGCGCAGGTCGTCAGCTCTGCCCAGCAGACGACTATCAGCGTGGGCATGAATCCGCCCGTCCCTCCAAGCGCCAGAAAGCAGAAATAATAGACCACAGCGGCCAGGAGAAGCCATACCATCATGAAAAAACCGGGCCAGATGGACGATGTGAGGCTGTTCTTTTCCTTGAAATCGTTCACCACCTTCTCATACTGGTCCTGCGGCATCTGGGAGGCGAACTTGTTGTTCCTGAGCTGCTGCATGATGAAAGCTTCCCTGTCGACCCTCTCGAAAAAGACATAAGTGGATACGAAAGTGGTCACCAGAAGGAGAATGAGGGGGAAAGCGATCCACGCCTTTTTTGTCGCGAGGAACGGAAAAGCCTTGGACGGTTCCATGAAAACGCCCGCGGCTGCCTGCCAGAAGCTCATCTCTTCAGGCGGAAGCTCCTTCTGTTCCATCGCGGGAGCGGGGGCCGGTTCTTCCGGATTTATTTCTTCCTTTTTCTCTTCGGTATCCATCGTCATTCCCCTTTATTCAGCGTATTTATTTTCCTTCTTTTCCTGTCCGTACAGAGGCACGTCGAGAACTATCCCCCTCGCTTCAAGGTACCTGCCTTCCGCGCGCTCCAGAGCCGAGAGGGCGAGCTGGTGATCGATCTTCGCCTTGAGGAGGCTGGTCTCGGCCGCCAGCATGTCGTTCTGGTACGAGAGGACATTGAAAGAGGTCGAGAGGCCGTTGTCGTACTTCTTCTTCTCGGCGTCGAGCTTTTCCTTCTGGAGCCTGAGGTTCGCTTCCGCGGCGGCTATCCTCTTCTCGGCGTTCCTCACGTTCCTGAGCGCGCTTCTCACTTCGCTGATGATGTTCTGTCTCGTTTTTTCAAGCGAGATCTCTGCGGCGTTCTGCGCGAGGCGGTAGTTCTGATAGATGAAGCGCTGGGTCCTGTTCCCGATCGGGATCCGGAAATTTAATCCCACCGCCCACGACTTGTAATCCCTGTCTGTCACCTGGTCCCAGGCGTCGTGGAAATCCTGGTCGACGAAGAAGACCGGGTGGTCCATGTAGTAGTCTCCCGCCGAGCCGTTGTACTTCAGCATTCCGTCAAGGGTAAGCGTCGGGAGCATGTCGCTCTTGGCGGACTTGGTGTCCACCTTGCTTTTTTCGAGGGCAAGTTCGAGTTCCTTGATCTCGTCCCTCTTTCCAAGGGCGGCTTCAATGGCGGCATCCTCCTCGGTGTCCGCTTCCGCGACGCTGGGCAGGTTCGTGGGCACGATGGTCATGTTCCACTCGGGATTGTCTTTCCTGATGCCGAGGACCACCTTGAGTATGTCCTCGGAGTTCTCGACAAGGCTCTGGGCCGAGATCAGGTCTTCTTCCCTGGAGGCGACCTGGGCGTCAGCGGAGACTTTTTCTATCGGCGCCAGTGTGCCCACCGATATCCTCGCGGCCGTCTCCTTCTGGAACTCCTTCGCGATCTCCAGCGCCTTGCTTGTCACCAGGAGCTGTTCCCTTGCGTAGACGAGGTTCCAGTATGAGCTCTCGACATCGCTGAGCGAGTCCCTCAGGAGCCTCGAATAGGTGGAATCGGCCGCCTGCCTGTCCAGTTTCGCCTTCAGGAGGTACCTGTTGGTGGGAGTGACCCCGAATCCCTTGAGGAGTGGAACGGAAGTGCCAAGAGTGAGGTCGGAGGAATATGTGGGGTTGTAGAGAGAATAGCTGGAATTGGTCCTGGACCTGGTGCTGCTCCAGTCGAGGGAGAAGGTCTGCCCCCACGGCGAGAGCTGGTAAAGCCCGAGGCCGTAGCGATCCTGGCGCGACATGTAGGTCGAAAGGCCGCCTCCCGCCTGAAGGACGCTGGTTGTCGGCTGACGGTCCACGGCCGAGTTCAGAGTGAACGACAACGAGGGATCGTAAATACCCCGAGCGCTTTTCAGAGAGAACTCGCTTTCCTGGTGCTGTATGCGGCTCAGGCTTATGTCGAAGTTGTTCTGCATCGCGAACCCGAGAGCCTCCTGCAGGGAAAGTTCCAGCCGGGAGGGCTCCTCGGAGGATACGGAATTGAAAGAGAGTGCTATGACTGCTGCTGCCAACAAGACCTTTCTGAACATGCGGTACCTCCTCCAAAAAACGTTCTACGGAAAACACCAATGTTAAGTTTAGCACTTTTCCGGCTTCCGGGTTGCGCGGAGCTTTCCTTTAAAGTATTATTACCTTTTTGATGGTGCGTTAAGGAAAGGAAACAGCATGGCAAGAAGAGATCCTCATTCCTACTATGATGACGCACAGCCAAAGATCGCGTCGTTCGATCTGGAATTCCGCGTCGATTTCGGCAAGAAAAGACTGGCGGCGAAAGTGAAGCTTTCTCTCGAATCCGAGGTCAAAGGCGTCCTGCACCTCGATTCGAGGGATCTCAAGATCAATAACGTGAGCCTCGAGGACGGGACGCAATTGAAATACAAGCTTCATCCGAAAGATCCCGTGCTGGGAAGCCTTTTCGAGATAGAATTCGACTCGCCCTCGAAAAACGTCGTGGTCGAGTACGAGGTGCCGGAGAACGCTTCCGCCCTTCAGTGGCTGAACCCCTCGCAGACGAAAGGCAAGTCCCAACCGTTCCTTTTCAGCCAGTGCCAGGCCATTCACGCCCGTTCCCTCGTGCCTCTGCAGGATTCTCCGGCGGTTAGGGTCACCTACACGGCGTCGATAACCGTCCCTGCCGCGCTGACGGCCGTCATGGCGGCTGGAAGCGCCGGGACCAGCGAAGATCCGGTCAAGGGCGAAAAAACCCACTTCTTCAAGATGCCCCAGCCGATCCCTCCTTACCTGTTCGCTTTCGCCGCGGGAAGGATAGCCGCCAAGGAAGTAGGCCCCCGCACCCGTGTTTGGGCGGAGCCGGAGGTCCTCGACAAGGCCGCCTATGAGTTCGAAGAGACGGAGAACATGATCAGGGAAGCGGAAGCCCTCTTCGGTCCTTACGAATGGGAGAGGTTCGACCTGCTGGTCCTCCCGCCGTCCTTCCCCTACGGAGGAATGGAGAACCCCAGGCTCACTTTCCTGACGCCGACGCTCATCGCGGGCGACCGCTCGCTCGTGGCGGTGGTCGTTCACGAACTTGCCCATTCATGGACCGGCAACCTCGTGACGAACGCGAACGCCGAGCATTTCTGGATAAACGAAGGGTTCACCGTCTGGGCGGAAAGAAGGATCCTCGAGAAGCTTTACGGGAGCGAGGCGGCGGTAATGTCCTACGCGCAGGGGTTTAGTTCCCTCAGGGGGGCGCTCGACCGCTTCGGGGCGGATTCACCCTTCACCTGTCTCGTTACGAGGCTGGAAGGCGTGAGTCCGGACGACGTCTTTTCGGAAGTCCCCTACGAAAAGGGCTGTCTTTTCCTCAGGCTTCTCGAGGATACAGTTTCGAGGCCTTCATGGGACCGCTTCATAAGAGCCTATATCGAGAAGTACAGGTTCACCTCGATAGAGACTGCGGAGCTGAGAAGCTTCATCGAGAAACATTTCCCGGGAATCATGGAAAAGGTAGGCGGGGACGAATGGCTCCTGTCTCCCGGAATCCCGGGGAACTGTCCGCAGGTCCAGTCCCAGCGCCTCGAATTCATCAGCAACCTGTCGGCCGCTTTCAAGCACGGCACATACCCCTCTTCTGCTGAGATCTCCGCGATGAACACGAGCGAGAAGCTTGTCTATCTGCACGGACTTGGCAGGCCGCTCAGTCGCGAGGAGTGCGCGTGGCTCGAGACGAACTTCGAGCTGAAGAGCGTCTCCAACTCGGAGATCCTCTGCGAATGGCTCACCATTGCCGCCTCTTCGGACTACGAGCCTGCTTTCCCGAAGATCAGGGCTTTCCTTTCCGAGGTGGGCAGGATGAAATACCTGCGCCCGATCTACAAGGCGATGGCGAACAGCGAAAGGACAAGGGCGCTGGCCTCGGAGATATACTCGGCGACGAAGGACAGCCTGCACCAGCTGTCCGCCAACGTGATCGGCCAGGAAATAGAAAAGTACGGAAAGGGTTGATAACCCCATGAGCCTCAGAGTAAGGTTCGCCCCATCGCCCACGGGAAAGCTCCATCTCGGCAACGTCAGGACTGCCATCTACAACTGGCTTTACGCGAGGAGGAACGGCGGCGCCTTCATCCTTAGGATAGAGGACACCGACGCGGAACGCTCGACCGACGAGAGCATCAGGGGCGTGATCGACGACCTCAGATGGCTGGGGATCGACTGGGACGAAGGCCCCGAGGCCGGAGGATCTCATGGACCCTACAGGCAGACAGAGCGCTACCATATCTACGCGGAACATCTCGACAGGCTTCTCAAGGAAGGGAAAGCTTATCCCTGTTATTGTTCCCAGGAGACGCTCAGCAGCCAGCGCGAGGAGGCGAGGGCCGGGGGGCACAACTACATCTACCCGGGAACATGCAGGAACCTCTCGGAAGATCAGAGAAAAGAGAAAGAGGCGGCGGGCCTCAAACCTTCATTCAGGCTCAGGGCCGGTGACCGGAACGTCGAGTTCAAGGATCTCATCAGGGGCGACGTCTCGATCCACACATCTCTGTTCGGCGACTTTATCATAGTAAGGCCCGACCTCTCGCCGACATACAATTTCGCGGTGGTGATAGACGATTCGCTCATGGAAGTGAGCGACGTGATAAGAGGGGAGGACCACCTTCCGAACACCCCGAAACAGATACTTCTCTATGAAGCCTTCGGTTATTCGAAGCCGAATTTCGCGCATCTTTCGATGATCCTGGGGCCCGACGGCGGCAAGCTCTCCAAGAGGCACGGGGATGTTTCTCTGCAGGCTTTCAGGGAAAAAGGGTTCCTTCCCGAGGGCCTGCTCAACGGGCTTGCCCTCCTCGGCTGGTCGGATGCCGAGGAGAAGGAAGTGCTGACGCCCGAGGAGTTGAAACAGCGTTTCGACATCGGAAGAGTCAACAAGTCAGCTGCCGTCTATGACGAGAACAAGTTCAGGCACCTGAACAAGGAACACATCATGGCGATGCCGTCGAACCGATTCGCGGAAAAGATATCTCCTTACTTTGCTGATAAGGGACTGCTTCCGAAGAAGTCGCAGGGCGCTGATTACGACGGCTGGCTCCTCAAGCTTGCGGAGCTTGTTCAGAAACGGATACATCTTCTTCCGGAGGCGGTCGAAGCCGCGGCGTCTGTATTCTCGTTCGATCCGTCATCCATGGACGATGAATCGAAGGCGATGCTTGAATCGGACGACGCTCTGAGGGTCGTCCTCGCGTTTGCGGAGAAGGCGGAGAGTCACGACCTTACGACGAGAGAGAGTTACCTAGAGCTGATAAACGTGATCAAGAACGAGCTGAAGGTGAAGGGGAAAAACCTCTACCATCCTCTGAGGCTCTGCGTGACCGGGGCGGCTTCGGGGCCGGACCTCGACCTGCTCGTTCCCGTGATGGAACTGGGCTCAAGGCTCGGCCTGCCGTCGAAGATAATGAGCCCGTCGAAGCGCGCCTGGAAGTTCGTGGCCTATCTTAGGGAGCAGGGATACAAGATCTAGCAATTCGTGCGGTCCGACGCTTCGCGTCATTGCGAGGCTTTCTTCAAATGAATTCAGACGAAGCGATCTTCATTGCTCAAACATCGCAAATGTCGGGTTGAAAATGCGTTTGCATTTTCTCTGCAAATCCCGGTCTCTTTCAAAAGCAAGCTTTCTCAGAGTCCGGTCTTTGCTAGTTGAAAGCCTGTGTCTTTCCTCCCGACATTTGCCAATAAGTATCCATCCCCCCCTTATCGACCATACGCCGACGGCGACGTGCCATATGCTGTGTCAGCCTTCGGGATTTTCAAATCCTCAACGTACACAAGTACGCCTCCGGTTTGAAACCCTCGCCTTCCTTGCCTCTGGCCCATCGGCGTCTATGCGTCAGCGCACTTCGTTTGCTGGGCAACGGTCTCAAGCGTAGCCATACTTATAAAAAATCCTTTTGATCTTGATTTTAAGGTATCAGATAAAATGCAGTAAAATAACCATGTGGAGATAAAGAAGCTGGACACGAAAATATTCTTAATAGCATTGTTCGTCCTGGGACTGGCGTTACTAGTGGCATATTCAATACTAGATAAACCAGTCCATTCACCATTTTATGATTGGTGGCAAGTTGTTAAATATCGGGACCGCGTTCAGAAAGAATATGGTTTAACGATAAGAGAAATAAAAATCCATTGGCCGGAATACGACCGCGAAGTCACCTGCTTTGCGGTCGCGTCAGTCAAACCGGGCGGCAAAGCGGAAAAGCTTGGATTCAAGGTTGGGGATATTTTTCTTAGGAAGGTTAAGAGCCTATCCGGAAATAGGACACAGTCGCGCGCGAGACGCCGGGCGAGCAGAACAAGGCGGCCGACTGAAGTAAGGCTGGTCTGCCTTTCAAAGGAGGACAACACAGTTATGCGAAGCCCGGCGTCCGCGCCCTTCGGGACGGGGCTGACAGCGCGCCTGGCTTTGTCAGCTCGCTCATCCGATGCGCCAGACATCGGCCTTCGTTCGCTTCCTCGCCATTCTCATCCGACAGCAACCGTCGCGGCTATTTCTTATTTCCGGATAGGCTCTAAAACTCACGGACGCTTTCCTGAGGAAGGTCAAATTTATTGGGGGTTCGCCGACAGTGATTCCATGCCTGGGTTTTCGTGGTCGGTTATCAACGATAATGATATAAGCAAAGATTATAAAGAAAGAATCCGTGAGGTTGAGTTGAAAGAAAGATAAAAAAGTCATACTGCCTGGCACCGTGGTTAAAACTTGGAGTTCTGCCGTGGAGGAGAATAGTTAAATGAACCTCTTTGAAAATACGGACCTTTTCGGGTACGTGATACTGCCTCTGCTGATCTTCTGCGCGAGGATCTTCGACCAGTCGCTGGGGATCATGCGGATCATATTCGCCACGAAGGGTTTCATCTTGCTGACCTTCGTCTGCGCGATCTTCGAGTCGTTCATCTGGCTTCTGGCCATCAGGCAGATCATGGGCCAGATGGACAACGTCTTCTACTATGTCGTCTTCGCGGCGGGGTTCGCCACGGGCAACGTGGTCGGGCTGTTCATAGAGAAGAGGCTTTCTATCGGATTCGTCATGGTTCGCGTAGTGTTTCAAAAAAACTCCGACGAGTCGGTGAGGATACTTAAAGAAAAGGGATACAGGCTTACCTCGGTCGACGCCTTGGGGGTTGAAGGACCCGTCAGGATGATCTTTTCGACTATCAGGAGAGGGCAGGCGGCCGATTTCATCAGGACGCTGAAGATTAACAACCCGACGGGCTTCTACACGATCGAAGATGTGAGGCAGGTGAAGGAAGGCTACATTCCGGGAATGAAGAAACAGAGCTCGCTGAAATAGGAGTGCCGCACGGTGTGATAAGTGATGAATGAGCTTTTGGAGCGGTCAGCGCCAAAGCTTCTCATCAATTGAAAATTGAAGATTGAAAAATGAAAAGTGAAAAAATGTGGGATTTCCCTCCCTGTTAATCTTCAGCGCTTCCGCCTCAAGCCTTCAGCTTTGATCATCTTCTGTTTGCGTAACAGTATGCGCAGCCGGCGGGGCAAGTGTCGTAGCTGCCGATATCGACGCTCTTCGAGCAGAGGCAGTTTTCGCGCTGGCTCCTGTCTTTCTCGTATCGCAGATCCAGGCAGAAAAGGCTGTTGAGCAGATCGACGTCTATGCACGCGCCTTTTTTTATCCCGGCCTTGCCGAAGATCTCACCTTCGCAGCAGCTTCGCAGTTCCAGCGAACTTCCTTCGGCGATCCCCTTCATCCTGGAAAGAAGTTCTATGATCTCTTCGTCGCGTGGTTCAAGGAACTCGAACTTTTCGACCTTTACCAGCCTCTTGATCGCGAACTTGTACGGGTCGAACAGGCTGGTGATGATCCTTCTGGTGAAAGGGGAGAAGGTCGTGCATATGAGCTCGAAGTTCTTGAGGTGGAATTCGGGCGTCGTGAAGTTCGACAAGAGTATGGGATCGTATCTCAGGATCACCCTTTCGGAGCCGAAAGTTCCGTTCGCTTCCCTGAAGATACTGAGCGCGGTCTCCAATTCCGGCACGTCGCTCTCCAGTGCCTCCGGATAGTTGGTGAAGGAGATCATCATGCAGAAAGGATAACCCGCCTTGTCCAGCCGTTTCATGATGCCCAGCGAGGGGCGGGGGTCTCTCGTCCAGAAAACGAAGGCTTCGGCATCTTCCTTTTCGAGCGAGACCATCCTCGTCTGCTTCGGATTGCAGGGATTGACCACCTTGGTAAAGCCCCGCCGCACGGCTTTCCCGAACCATTCGCCGTGAAAGCGCAATATGTCGGTCCGCCTGCTCACGCTTATTATCATGCAGTCATTATACGACATGAAGCGGTCCAGGGCTTCTCGCTGTTCCCCGCTTTTGTTGACTAACCTCGTGAAAACGGATAACATTTCCAGTTAGGAGGTTCGCTATGGCGGCGGAAGAACAGAAACCTCACGACATTTATCTTTTCCAGGACCTGGAGGCTGACGAGTTCGCCAAGCTGATGGGCGCCTTCTCGATGGAGAAGCATCCGGTCGGAAGCCAGATACTGGTCGAAGGATACAGCGTTCCCAAGCTTTACCTCCTGCAGGAGGGAGAAGTAAAGGTTGTGCGCAACATAGCTGGCAGGGAGATAACCATCGCCACCTTCGGCCCTCCCCACATATTCGGAGAATTGGGGGTCATAGACGGCGGGCCGGCAAGCGCGACGGTGGAAACCGTGTCGAAGGTCGTGGTGCTGGCGATCGAGAGGGACGTATTCCTCTCGATCCTCGACGAATCTCCGCTGATCGGTTCCATTATCTGGAGGAACCTCGGTTTCGAGCTTTGCAGGAGGCTGAGAAGAACGACCAACCAGCTCCAGGACATATTCTCCCTCAACCAGGCACTGTGCGAAAACCCGCAGTTCATGGAGTTCTATAAAAAATATGGGCCGTAAAGAAAAGGGTTCCATCCTCGCGGCGGCAGCCGCGGTGCTGCTTGTCGCGGGGTTGATCGCTGGAGCGGTGTCCGCCTTTTTCATGACCAGGGGGATCCCCGAGGTGAACAGCCTGGCCTTCAGCCAGCCGATGGAAACCACAAAGGTCTACGCCAAGGACGGGACCCTTCTCCAGGAATACGGCGCGGAGAAAAGGATACTCGTCCCCTACACGGAGATAAGCCCCGTTTTCTTTGAGGCGCTCATCGCCGTCGAGGACGCCAATTTCTACAAACATCACGGAATTTCGATGAGGGGCATTATGAGGGCTGTCCTCAGGGACCTTCTCGAGAGAAAGGCCGGACAGGGCGGCTCGACCCTTACCATGCAACTCGCGAGGCAGTATTTCCTCACGCCGGAAAAAACCTTCACGAGGAAGCTGAAGGAGATGATCCTGGCCCTCAACATTGAAAGGCACTATTCCAAACAGCAGATCCTCGAGATGTACGCGAACAAGGTCTGCTTCGGCCACGGCCACTACGGGGTCGAATCCGCCGCGAGGTTCTATTTCGGCAAGAAGGCGATCCAGCTGAACGTCGAGGAGGCGGCCCTGCTCGCCGGCCTGATCCAGAGACCTACCCATTGGTCGCCGAGGAAGAATCCCGAACGCGCCAAAGAGAGGCGCGATTGGGTCCTTCTAAGGATGCAGAAGACCGGAAAGCTTTCGCGGGATCGTTACGAAGAGCTCGCCGCAAGGAAAGTGGTCCTTGCCGAGAGCAAAGTGGAAAAAGGAACGGGCGCATACGCGTCGGAACGGATAAGGATCTACCTCGAGGGGAAATACGGGGAGACGCAAATATATGAAAAAGGCCTGAAAGTGCACACCACGATCGATGCGAGGCTGCAGGCAGTCGCCGCCCGCGCGGTAAGAAGCGGCCTGAGCGATTATCAGCACAGGCGTCCTTACAGGGGGCCGAAAAGAGGGGAAGGCGCTCCCGCCGAACATCAGGATGACGACCTCAGGGCCGGGGAGAGTTACTGGGCGACGGTTGTGGGCGCGGGCCCGTCAGAGCTGACTGTCTCCCTGGGCGGCGGAACATACGATATGGTTAAACAGAATTTCAAATGGTACCCGAGCGTGACTCCCGGGATCGTTTTCAAGGAGGGCGACAGGATCCTCGTCAATGTGGCGAGCCTCAATCCATTGGAACTTCAGCTTGACGATCCTTCGGAAGCGCAGGCGGCGCTCCTCTCCATGAACGCGAAAACGGGGGAGATCGCCGCGCTCGTGGGCGGTTCAGATTTCGAGACGACGATGTTCAACAGGGTCATGCAGGCGAAGAGGCAGACCGGTTCGGCCGTCAAGCCTCTCATTTACGCCACCGCGTTCAGGGATCACTACAACGTCTCCGACACCGTGATCGACCAGCCCACCCTGTTCCTGTATGGGTCGGAGAGCCCGGGCGCCCTCTGCAGCCAGGGGTACATGCCCCGCGATTTCGACAAGGGGTTCAGGGGAACGATAACGCTGAGGCGCGCCATAGAACATTCGGTAAACATCTGCGCGGTCCGGGTCCTTAACCGAACGGGCTACTCAAGGGTCATCGAGCTGATGAGGAAACTGCACATCACGGCCGACCTGAAGCCTTACCCGTCCATGGGGCTCGGCGCCTTCGAGATAACGCTGTGGGAACTTACAGGAGCCTACGGAGCGTTCGCGAACAACGGCGTCTACATAAGCCCCTACTACATCCAGAAAATAGAGGACAGGAACGGCAACACGATAGAGGAACACAGGGCCGTTTACGAACCGGTCCTGGAACCAGAGGTGGCTTACATCCTGGTGGACGCGATGAAAGGGGTGGTGAAGAGGGGAACCGCCGGGAGCTGCTCGGACATGAAGGGATTCTTCGCGGGGAAGACCGGCACGACGGACGACTACACCGACGCGTGGTTCATGGGGTTCAATCCGAACATCGTGACGGGGGTCTGGACGGGAAGGGACGACCACAAATCCCTGGGCTCGATGGAGACGGGATCCAGAACAGCGCTGCCAATCTGGAGGAAGTACATGGAGGTGGCCGCGGCGGGCCAGGAGAGCGCGAACTGGCAGGTGCCCAGGAACATAATCTATCTTCCCGTGTGCGCCGACACGGGCATGAGGGCGGGAATGGACTCTCCCTGCAGGAGCATGGTGGAGGAACCATTCATAAAAGGCAGGGAGCCCCAGATGGTATGCAGCGCGGAAGCGCACGAGAGGCTAAGGCTGCCCTATTTCATGCAGCAGTACCATTTCAAGGGAGGCAGGCTGGACATCCCGCCTGACGACCTGGACGCGCTCATCTCGCTCCATCCGTCGGTCCTTTCGAGGACGGGAAGGGAGCAGCTCCAGATCACCTGGAACGGCGAGGCGAGGACCGTCGAGGTCGATCCTCAGGAAGAGCCTGGGCAGGCCGCCGAGGGCGCTTACAGCGAACTTCCGAAGGACGGCTCCATAAGGTGCGGGGCGGTGGTCGAGTACATCAGGTCCAAAGACTGAGATGCTCGAAGCTTCCCATTACGAAAGCCTAGAAAACTCAGAAGTCAGGTGTTGCCTCTGCCATCACAGGTGCGTTATCGCCGAAGGGAAGCGCGGAGTGTGCTCGGCCAGGGAGAACCGGAAAGGGAAGCTTTTCAGCCTGGTAAGGAACAGGCTGGTCGCCGCGAACGTGGACCCGGTCGAGAAAAAACCGCTGTTCCATTTCCTTCCGGGGACGATGTCGATGTCGATAGCGACCGCCGGGTGCAATTTCAGGTGCTCCTTCTGCCAGAACCATTCGATAAGCCAGCTCGGGCGGGGGGATGTCCCCGGGGTGGAAGTGGAACCCTCGAAGGTCGTCGGGGCGGCTCTCGAAAGCGGGTGCAGGTCCATTTCCTACACGTATACCGAGCCGGTGGTGTTTTTCGAGACGGCCTTCGAAACCGGAGTGACGGCGAGGAGCAAGGGGCTCAGGAACATTTTCGTGACCAACGGATACATCACCAAGGAAGCCGCCCGTGACACGAAGGAATTCCTCGACGCGGCGAACGTGGACCTGAAATCTTTCAGCGACGACACCTACGGGAAGTTCTGCGGAGCGAGGTTGAACGGGGTCCTCGAAGGCATGGACAATCTTCTTGAAGCGGGGGTCTGGGTGGAGATAACCACTCTCGTCATCCCCGGGCTCAACGATTCGGATGAAGAGCTTGGAGCGATTGCCAAGCACATCGCGTCGAGATCGAAAGATATCCCCTGGCACGTATCCCGCTTCCATCCGGACCACAGGATGCTCGACAGGCCGACCACGCCGGTCGATTCTCTCGACCGGGCGAGGCGCGCGGGGGAAGCCGCGGGCCTCGTGTTCATTTATACAGGGAACATCGCCGGGAAAGGGGAGAATACAATTTGCCCGAAATGTGGGAAAATGGTCATTGAGCGGCTGGGATTCTCCGTTCTTTCCGTCGCGCTTGACGGCGGACGCTGCGAAGCCTGCGGGAACGAGCTGCCCGGCTGTTTCGGATAGTTGGAGGATAGAAGATGGCGTTCCAGACTTTCAGGGAAGAGGGCGCTCCCGTTTCCGACATCAACGTCACCCCTCTCGTCGACGTGATGCTGGTCCTTTTGATAATCTTCATGATAACGACCCCCCTCTTCGAGAGAGGGATAGACGTGAACCTTCCCCAATCGGCGACGAGCAACATAAGCGGAGCGGAGAGGATCATCCTCACGATCCCCAAGGACAAGAACTACGTCTATTTCAATTCTCAGCCGGTGAACAGGAACCTGATGAAGGGCTACCTCGAGCAGATCTTTTCGGGAAGGCAGGACAAGACGATCTATCTCTTCGCCGACAGGAACGTTCCTTACGGCAGCGTGATGTCCATCATCGACGAGGTGAAGCTCGCGGGGATAGAGACGGTCGGGCTCGCGACGGAACCTCCCCCGAACAAGTAGGCCCGGATGCCGGCGGCTGCATGGGCCCCACAAAAACCGAGGAACGGCGGAAGCCATGACAACCCCTACCACGCGATACTGCCGTTCTCTGTGATCGCATCCACGCTGATCCACTTCGCGGCGTTCGTCATCCTCGCGCACCAGGGATTCTTCACGATAACTCCCGCCAAGCCTGTGCCGGTGATGGTAAGGATCGTCGAACTCCCGGAAGGGTTCGGCGGCGCGCTTTCGGGAACACCGGGCGGCAGAACGGAAAGCCTGTCGGAACCGGAGAAGAAAAACGCGAAAGAACCTCCGAAAACCACGCTTCCGGATGAAAAGAAAACTGCGGAACCGGGAAAAAGCCCGGTGAAGAACCCCGATCCGGAAGGCAAGGCCGTGGGGCTCGGAGGATCCGGAAAGGCGGGGCTCGGTGGAAAGGGCAGGGGACTTCTCCTCGACGCCGAGGATTTCGAATACGAGTGGTACAAGGCGAGGCTGGAGAACGCCCTGAAGGCCAACTGGAGAAAGCCCTATTCAAAGAAGAAATACACGTCGAGCGTCCATTTCGTCATCGAAGCTTCCGGCTTCGTGAAGGAAGTCCAGATCGTAAAGTCCAGCGGGGTGGTCGAGTTCGACAAGTCGGTGGTCAAGGCGGTGTACGATTCCCAGCCTTTCCCGAAATTCCCTCCGATGTACACATCGCCCTCGCTCGGAGTACTTTACACTTTCGAGCTCGAGCCCGGAGAAAAATAGGTTTTCATCCTGGTTCCGCCCTGTCAGAACGTCGGGTACATCGCGAGTATCTTCGCCACGTAGCTTCTGGTCTCGCTTATGTTCGGCAGCCCTTCAGCGTCCCTCACCCTTTTAAGGCCTGCGTTGTAGGCCGCCAGCGCCAGCCCGAGGTCTCCTTCGCAGGCGTCTATCAGTCTCTTGAGGTACCTAACTCCTGCGGCGATGTTCTCCTTGGGGTCGAACACCCTCGTGACGCCCTCGTCCTTTTCGACGGAGGGCATGAGCTGCATAAGCCCCTTCGCGCCTTTAGGGGAAACGGCTCTGGGGTTGAAATTGGATTCCACCTTGATCACGGCGATGACAAGCTTCACGTCAAGGCCTGTCTTCTGGCACTCCTTCGCTATGATCTCCCTGAAAGGCACGTCCGCCGGGATGGCCTTTTCCGGTTCCTTTTCCTCGGGCGGAGGGATGTAACCCGGATAGGATTTCATGATGAGGCCGCGAGGGCATCCGAAGACGTTCCCCCCCGGCAGGTAGAGCGTGGCGATGTCGCCCTCTATCTCCAATCTTTCGGCGACGATGGTTTTTTCCGAAGTGAAAACGACGAGTTCCATGGCGAACGAGGGAGAAACTGCCAGCACCGCCGAGAATAGGAAAAGAAGGCTCTTTTTCATGTCAGTTCCGAAAGGGTGCCGAAGAACCTGTCGTTGCCGCTTTTCGCCGCCACCACGAAGACCGGGTCTACCATCAGCTTCGGGACGTCCTCGGGTTCTATGTTCTTGAAGATGAGCGATACCGTCGCCGACATCGCGTGCTCTCTCTGGAGGAACTGGGAGAGCGCGCGGATCAGCTTGTAGTTTATCTTGTTCGTCCTCGTCTCAGTCGAAGGCGGGGCTTTGCGCGTGAACCTGTTCCAGGCCGAAGTGAGAAGCGAGGGCTTCTTCGGCGCGACCCCGTTGTACTTCTCGAAGATCTGTGTGAATTTTTTCTCCTGGTCGGGAGGCACGTATTCAAGGACGGCCAGAGAAGGAGAAGACGGGTCGGTAGTAAGGTACAAGGCCGTATAAACCCCGGGCCTGTCCCAGCGGATGGACGGATCGACGGGTTCGACGCATGATCCGTGGACGATCCCGTACTTCGGGTCCACCCTGAAAAGGGAGGGCTCCTTTATAGAGGCGAGACACTCCCGAAGCTTCTTCGAAAGTGGAATCACCGCCCTGGCAGCTTCGCTCCTGGTAGCCATTATGACGAAAGCTTCCGTGATCTCGCTCAGGGGGTCGGTCTCTTCCATGCAGTAAAGCGTTATGTGCACCGGCGCGCCGAGGGCTTCGCCCTGCCAGAGGAATTCCAGCTTGACTTCTTTGAGAAAGGAAGGTTTCGGAAGGTATCCGATCCTCACGTCCCTCTCGTGCTGCGAAAGGATGGTGAAGAAATCCTCCAGCGGCAGGTTGTCGATCCTGAGCGTCGGCCCTTCAGCCAATAATCTCACCTCCAGCCTAAAAAATATGGAACAAAAAGGCCGTCATGTCAAATTGAAGGGTGTCTCTTCAGCCTTTCCACGGTGAGGAACCGCTTCCCCCCGCTAAGCTCGAACCTCAGAAGCAGAGTGTTGCGGGGAGACCTTTCGAAGATCTTCGCCCCGGCTTCCGGCCATTCGACGGCCACGAGATCGTCCGATCCGAGGATATGTTCGAGGCCAAGGGGTTCCAGGCTTGAACCGTTTGCGAGCCTGTATAAATCCAGATGGTAAATACCGAGGGGCTTTTTGGCTGAAGAGTAGCGGTTGACGATCGTGAACGACGGACTGGAAACTTCGTCAGGATTGAACCCGAGCGCTTCGGCGAGGAACTTCGTGAAGGTAGTTTTTCCGCTGGCAAGCTCTCCTGATAGCAGCAGGAGTTCATTGCCTGAAAGGCCGCGCGCCAGTTCCCTGGCCGCCTTTTTCGTGGCCGCGATGGTCTTCAGCTCGAGCTTCAAAATTTTCTGCCTATCGATTCCACCGCGGGGAGGTTCGCGGCGATCTCCGTCGCGAGGATGCCGTAGCCGCTCTTCGCGAAGGCTTCGTCCGCCGCAGCTCCGTGCCAGAACGCGCCGAGCGCGAGAGCGTCGAAAGGTTCCATCCCCCGGGCGAGAAGCGCCCCGACGATGCCGGTCAGGACGTCTCCTACCCCCGGCGCCGCCATGTGCGGGCCTCCGGACAGGTTGATCCTCCATCTCCCGCCTTGATCGGCCATGAAGCTCCTGTAACCTTTCACGAGGAGGCCGACATCCCATTCGGAAGCTTTCTCTCCTGCCAGCCGGTATCTCTGCTTCACGACCTCTCCTGCGGGCATCCTCAGAAGCCTTCCCAGCTCTCCGGGATGGGGGGTAAGGACGCGGGGCGCTCCGTGAGAGCGGAGCAGGTCTTCCTGTCCCTCGAAAGCGTTGATCCCGTCCGCGTCGACCGCCATGGGGTTCCCGCAGAGGCGGTATAGCTCCCTGACGAGTCCCGCGGTCTCCTCGCCGGTTCCGAGGCCCGGTCCCAGGGCAAGGGCGTCTGATCTGCCCGCGAAGTCGGCCAGCGCGGGAAGGGCTTCTTTTGAAAGTGCGCCTGCCGCCGTCTCGGGAAGAGGCAGAGTCATCGCTTCCGGCAGGCACGAGCAGAGGGAGGCGGCGCATCCTTCAGGGCACGCGACGGTGACGAGGCCCGCTCCCGCCCTGAGGGCTCCCGCCGCGCAGAGCACCGCCGCACCGGATTTCCCGCGGCTGCCCGCGACCACAAGCATGTGTCCCTGTTTTCCCTTGTGGCTGGTTTTCTCCCGGTCGCGGAAAAAGAACGAGGCCCAGGACATGTCCAGCGCTTCTCCCTTGGCTGAGGCCGCGTCGGTCGCCCCGACTGGAAGCCCTATGTCCACCACCTCGAGCCTGCCTACCGCGTCCTCGCATTCCGGCGAAACAAGCGGGGGCTTGGCGGCTCCCAGCGTGACAGTAAGGTTAGCCTTCACGCAGGGTTCCTGCATGGTGAAAAGATCTCCCGAAAGGCCTGAAGGGATGTCGATCGATACGACAGGCCTCCGGCTTCCGTTGATCAACCGGATGGCTTCGGCCAGGGAGCCTTTGACGCCCCCGCGCGTGCCGGTGCCCAGGAGCCCGTCGATCACTATCCCCGATCTTCCGAGTGATTTTTCGAAGAGCCGGGAAAAGCCATCCCGAGTTTCGAAGAAGACATTCCCGTGATCGGAATATCCTTTCACCTGGAAGAGAGCGTCCTCCGACAGGTCGGGCGCGCTTCCGAAGACGAAAACGTCGGGACGGAAGCCGAGGCATCTCAGGATCCTGGCGGCGGCAATCGCGTCCCCGCCGTTGTTCCCCCTGCCGGCGGCGATCGTTATCCCCCTGTGAAGGAGCGGTGCCGGAAATTCGGCCATGATCGCCGAAACGATCCCCTTGGCGGCGTTTTCCATCAGGGCGAGCGAAGGGATCCCCATCTTTTCGATGGCCGTCCTGTCAGCTTTCCTCATTTCAGAAGAGGACAAGACCTTCACGGGCTGCCTCCGGCTCCGGCCGCTCAGAAACCTCCCGACATGAGCCTCCACTGTATTATCTTGAGGTTTATCTCTCTGAGCCTCTGGGTAAGTATCCTGCACAGTATCGAAAGGAACTGGTGGGCGCTTTCGATGTCCACCGAGAGGATCTCGTTCAGCACCTGCCTCGAGATCGTAAGGACGGTCGTGCCGTTGGTGTGGGCCTTCGCGTCTGCCGAGCGGGGCTGGTTGTCGATCAGCGCCATCTCTCCGAAGAAGTCGCCTTTTTCCAGGATCGCGAGAGCTTCCTCTCCCGCCCCGGGTATGTGCTTGGTTATCCTGACCTTGCCGTCGAGGATGATGTAAAGCTTGTCTCCCTCGTCCCCTTCCCTGAATATCAGGTCCTCGCGGTTGTAAAGCTCTTCCTTCGAGAACGCCGCGAGAAGCCTCAGCTCTTTCGCGGACAAGCCCCTGTCCTGCAGGAGCTGGATCTTCCTGTCCAGTTCGATGGAAATGTTCTTGGACCTCGAGACCTCTTCCTGGCTCATCGCCGCCTTGGGGCCGCCCGCGCTTCCCTCGAAGAACGTCTTGAGCATGTTGTTGGCCTCCCTCGTCCTCCTGGAGAGGGATTTCCAGAACTGCCAGTAGAACTGGACAGCCACTTCCTTGCTCTGTTCGAAAAGGACCTCCAGTTCGCTGCGCTTCACGGAAAAGAGGCTCACGTCCTCCTCGCAGACCGCGTCCGCGCTCCTGGAAGCGGGATCGATGAAGTTCATCTCCCCGAAAAAGTCCCCCGCCGTTATCCGCGACAGGGCCTGCTCGCCGAAAGGTGTTTCCTTTTTTATCTTTATGGAGCCTTTTTCCAGAAGGTAGAGGTCGTCTCCCTCGTCGTTCTCGTCGAACACCATTTCGCCGGGCTTCAGCGTTATCTCCCGGACCTTTTTGGCGATCGTGAACAGGTTCTCGTCGTTGAGCTCCTTGAGGAGAGGGAACACTTTCAGTCGCAGGGCCAGTTTGAGAAGGTCCTGCCGGATGGAATCGTCGACCTTGGGCTTCATCAGGTCCTTCATGCCCCTTATGCCCACTTTGCCCAGCACCGCCTCCTTTTCCAGGTCTAGCTTCTGGACGCACTGGTTGAAGAGGTCGAGCCTCGATTTGACGAGATCGTTCCTTTCCACCCTGTTATGGATGCCCAGCTTCTCGAGGAGGTACTTGAACTTCTCGTGGATCTCGGACGGGGTCGACCTGTGCGCGGCGTTGTCAAGGATCATCGAGTCAACGATGGAATTGAGGGCCGATTTGTAGTTCTTCAGGTAGAAAAGGGCTCTTCCCAGCAGAGCGTGGACCTCCGGGACGAACGGATCGACCGATATGAGGTGTTTCAGCTCCTTCACGCAGCTCGGAAAATCGTTGTTCTTGTAATAGCTTTTCGCGAGTTCCAGCCTGCTGCCGATATGGTTGGGATTGTGGAAAAGCGAAAGGCGGAAGCATTCCTGGGCCTTCTGCTCCTGGTTCTTGTTGAGGAATATCAGCCCCATGGAGGTGAACTGGGAGCTGAGGAGGTCCCTCCTCGCCCTCTCGTCCTTGAACTTCTCCAGGAGCTTTGTCTTTTCCTCTTCATCCTTCTCCTTGAGAAGGTTCCTGGTCTTGCCGAGGCTTATCTTCAGGGCGAGGCTCTCGGGGTATATCTTGATGGCTCTTTCGTAAAGCTTGATGGCTTCCTCGTATCGGCCCTGAGCGGCGAACTGGTTGGCGATCTCGCAGAAATCTTCGGTTGTCAGGTCAAAACCCTCGGCATTTCTTTTGTTCTTTTCGATCTTTTCCACGATGCTCCTCCCGTAAAAAAGTGTATTCCATAAAGGTGCTTTCGGTCAATGATTGCTCTCCGGGGGGTGGAATAGAAGAAACGAGGAGCAGCCTATTTCCAAGAATATCAGAGTACTAGGTCTTGAACTTGCGCTTCCGGAGAAAAGGACACATTGTTAAAGAACGAGGAGAGGAACCGTCATGGCCGCGGGAAGAGCGCCAGAAAGCGGGATGGCAGTTTGTCGCGGAAACGGGGGAACTGTCTTTGAGGAATTGACAATCCGGCGGGTTTCGGAGTATGCTTTGAGAAGACCGGACGGAAAGGAGGCGCTTGTTCCAGAAGCGAGACGGAAACACAGGAGCACTTGACAATTGCCTTTGTCGCGGGTAAAATGTAACGGGTAAGAAAAGTATTGTCCCTTTTTTGGAGGAGGGATGAGAATGGCGAGGAATAAGACAAACGGGGAAAGGACGGTCAGGAGTTGGCCGAGAGTGAGAGGAGATCCGGGAGGAATAGAAAAATTTAACGCGAAGTTGGTCTTGTGTGATTTGTTTGAAATGAAGGAGGTAAAGAGATGAAACAGATGAGAAGGTACTGGTTTTTAGGGGTCATAGTGATTCTGGCCCTTCTCTTTGCCGGGATGACCTTCGCGGCCGAAAAGAGGTCGCAGCACCCGAGCAAGGACAATGCTCAGCAGCGCCTGGAGAACGCCAAGAAACACGGCTTCGACAGCATGCTTCCTGAGCTCAACATCAGGGACTTCAAGGGCACGGACATGTTCGAGCGTCCCGCCTTTGAACAGATCCGCAACCATTTCAAGAAAGCCGGAAAGAACACGGAAAGCCTCTGTGACCCCGGCTATTACTGGATGGGCGGCGAAACTTGGACTTCGGACACCGACGGCAACGCGGTCGTCTGGGGCGCCGGCGGCAACCTCTACTTCTCGAGCGCCAGCGATCCTACCAACGCCCTCGAGATGTGGTGGGGCGACATACCGCTCCGTATCCGCATCCACAACGGCATGGCTTATGTTTTCAGCTATTTCTACACCTACGTCTTTGACGTTTCCGACCCGGTGAACCCCTCGTTCCTCGCTTACGCCCCCGGTTTCGATTACGCGCTAAACGATGCGATACCAACCCCCGACGACAATTACCTTATCTTTACCGATCTTTTCTGGGGCGACGGCTATGTCTGGAACATCGCGAACTGGGAACTCACCTGGATCTTCTCGAGCCCGATCGGCGGCTTCTACATCCCGATGTACATCCCGGAAGATTCGGTCAGCAAGGGCGAAGTCCTCATCGTAGGTGACTATGGGTTGAGCTACTACGACTTCTGGCTGATCGACGACCTGGCGTGCTCTCCTCCCGCATTCATCGGCCAGATTTTCAACGCGACGACCGCATATCCCGGCGGCGCCTACGACACGGGCAACATCCTCTACAAGTATCCCTACCTATACGGCAACTATGAGCCGTGGCAGTACTACAACGGCTGGATCGGACCCTATTTCTTCGGCCCGAGTTGGGACGATGCATGCTGGGTGAGCGTTTACCACCTCCCCGACGTTCACAATCCCGACAACCACTATCACATTAAAGAGTACGAAGACATCTACGACGTGGTCTCCATGAAGGACGCGCAGACCGTCACGCCCCAGGGACTCCCCGGGACCGACATCGTCATCGCGAACCTGCAGGGCAGGGTGTGGCACGCTGAAGCCCAGCTGTCGAACCTGATCGCTGCCGGCTACTTCGGCCTCCCCTGGGACTTCATGACCGACAGGATGATCTTTGACGCCGGCTACAATTCACAGGTCGGCGGCGTCGCGGCGAACGGAGTCAGGGGCGCAAGGTTCTTCGGCACCGACCTCGTCGAGACGGCGCATTACTGGACCGGCGGATACGCCAACGGCGTCATCGGCAGCGGAGACTGGATCTTCGTTCCGAGCGGCGGCGGCGGCGTCGCCATCCTAGACAACAGCGATCCCACCTGGCCGGTGACGGCATCCTTCGTTGAGACGGACGCCTGCTTCGACGCGGTCTGGTACGCGGCTGTTTCTCCGGACGGCAATTACCTCTTCGTTTCCGACGGCACTCCGAATGTCTGGACCGTCAACGTTACGGACAAGTATCACCCGGTAGTGATGAACTGCGGAACTCCCTATGTCACCGACAACGCCCTCGATGTCTATTCGATGACATTCGCCGGCGATTACCTCGTCATCGGCACCTCCGGCGAGCTGGAGCTCGTGGACGTCACTTATCCGCAGTCTCCGTCGCTGCTCGATTTCAGGACCCTGAGCGGCACCTGCTGGAGCGTCAAGACCTTTGAGCATCCCGCCTATCCCGACCAGGTGTTCATCGGCGCGGTCAGCCCCGACACTTATTACACCTACCGCTTCACGGGCGGAGTCTTCACCGACACCGGCGACACCGGCGCGATCTTCGCCAACCTCTTCGATCTCGCCATCGTGAACGATATCGCCTATGTGATTGACGACACTGCCACCATCTACCCGATCAGCATGATCTCCCAGTCGCCCGCGATCCACTTCAACCTTTCGACCGCCGGCACGACGCCCCTCACGATCGGTTGGAGTTGGGCACCTATGCCTACCTATGTCACAAAGGTGACGGACTCCTTCCTCGCGGCAAGCGGCGACCATACGGCCGGAGGCTATCCCGCCGTGTTCCTCGTCAGCATCGCAAGCCCGCTTGCACCTGTCCTTCTTCCCGCGGGCCAGTCCGGCATGTATCCTTTCGACATGCTCACGGGCCTCACCACCTTTGGCGGCATGGTCTATTACGCCACCGACTACTTCGGGATCGGCGCTTTCACGCTCGAACCCGACTATGACATGCCCATGGTCGTGGATCCTCCGGGGATCGGCGTTTCGCCCATCTACTACAACAGCGGCGGCCTGCTCTACATCCAGAAGACCGTCAACCTGAGCGTTTCCGTAACGGATGACACCAGCGCCATCACCAGGGTCAGGTTCGAGTTCTGGGACGGCTCAGCGTGGCGCAGGATAGTCGAAAAGACCAACAGCACCCCTGCCGGCCAGGTCGGCACCTACACCTACGCCTGGGACACCACGAAGTGGGCCTACGGTGTAGGAAACGGACCTATCCGCGTCCAGGTCGAGGATTCAGGCTGCAACGTGACCTACTTCCAGACGCCTGACCTTTATCACATCAACACGCTTCCCTGGTACGACATCGTCTGGGCAGCCGGCTGCAACGACATGCCTCTCGGCGGACTCTGCAACCCCGCCAGCGCGTGGGTCGTCTGCGGAAACCTCTGCTTCACCATCTGGGGATACACCAACCCCCTGAACATCGTGTCCGACGGCTCTCCTGACGACGTCAGCCAAATCGCCTACGCGATCGACGGCGGCGCATGGACGCTGGTCGACATCCCGACCGACGGCCCCAACCCGCTGCCGGTCTGCATCGACACCACTCTGCTTGCCGACGGCTCCCACACCCTTACGGTCAGGATCACCGACGACTGCACCCTGCAGGGATTCGAAGACAGCTTCGGACGCAGCTCTTTCACGTTCCTCGTCGACAACGACGGCCCTCAGGGCACCATCACCGCGCCCATGGCCGGCGACCTGGTTAGGGGCGCCGACATCCGCGTTGCCGCGAAGATGCACAACGAAATGGCCGCCCGTCCGGTCAGCCTTGTAAGGTGGTACCTCGATTCCACCGACACGACGACTCCCGGTCAGATCATCGCCACCGGTACCTACATCGGCCAGTCCACCACGAAGGACGAGAACGGCGAGTTCTCCTTCCTGTGGGATGCCACCGCTGTTCCTTACGGCGACCACATCCTCGTCGCGGTCATCTGGGAAGACGACGTCTGCAGCTGCGGTCCTTACCGCACACCGCTCGTTTCCTTCAACCTGGTGAGCTATGCGGCAATGACGGTCAGCGTGACGGCAGCCCCGACCAGCGGCCAGGCTCCCCTCGCCACTGTCTTCACCGCTAACGTTGTCGGCGGACAGGCTCCTTACACCTACACCTGGACGCTCGGCGACGGCGGAACGGGCAGCGGACAGGTCCTGTCCCACTCCTACACCGCGGCCGGTTCTTACACCGCCACCTGCACGGTCAGCGACAACACCGGCGCCACCGCGTCCGGCAGCGTCGTCATCACTGTAACAGCTCCAGCCTGCACACCTCCGACGGTCACCCAGGTCACGAAGGGAACCAATCCTTTCCGCCTGAAGGTCTATGGCACGGGATTCCAGCCCGGTTGCGTCGTGAAGATCAACGGAACCCCTGCTCCTTACGCCACCACCTGGAAGAACAGCGGGTTCGTAGTTGCGAAGAGAGGCGCCGCTCTGAAGGCCCTCTGCCCGAAGGGCGTCACGGTACAGGTTACAGTGACCAACCCCGATGGCTGTGTCTCGGCTTCATTCCCCTACACGCGTTAAACATAAGACCATCTTCGCTGAAAGGGCGGCCGAAAGGCCGCCCTTTTTTTATTGAGGGGGGAGAAATCCTTGTGTCGAAGGTTGTGATATAATCGGCAGATGGAGGTTCGGAAATGCCCAGTCTCGTATACAGGATAGAGGGCGAAGAGCACCGCTTCGAACTGAAAGAGGGAAAGATATCCATCGGGAGGATGGAGGGCAACGACCTCATAATATTCGACCCGACGGTCTCCAGGAAACACGCCGAAGTTGAGAAAACGGATATAGGATTCAGGGTCAAAGACCTTGGTTCCAGGAACGGCCTTTTCCTTAACGGCGATAAAATATCGGAGTCCCTGCTGAAGGACGGCGACGAAATCAAGGTCGGAAGCTTCCCGTTGTCTTACAGGGAGGACGCAGGCTCCAGCGTCATGATTGCAGAAGGTCCGTCCGATCCTTCGCTGGCCGAGGGAACGATAATGAGGTCGCTGAAGGAAGTACGGGAGATGCTCAGGGCCGATCTGAAGCCGGATGCCACGCCAAAGGCTCCGACTCTCGAACTGAGCAAGCTGCAGAGGAACCAGCGGATCCTCGGTCTCCTCGCGGACGTTTCAAAAAAACTGATCGAAGCGACGACATACGACGAAGTCCTGAACAGGGTGATGGAGATAATATTCGAGCACACGAGCGCCCAGCGCGGAGTGATACTGCTAGCTGAAGAACAGACCGGGGAACTGACGCCGAAAGTCGTCAGGCAGGCGGAAGGGATAGACGAGAAGATAAGGATAAGCCAGACCATAGCAAGAAAAGCCTTCAATGACGGAGTTTCCATCCTCTGCCACGACGCCCAGACGGATGAGAGGTTCCAGGCGGGGGCGTCTATAAGGCTGCTCGGAATCCGCTCGGCCCTTTGCGTACCCCTGATGGTGGAAGACAAGGTGATAGGGCTGATATACGTGGACACTCCTCTCAGAGTCAAAGCTTATGGTGATTTTGAGCTGGACCTGGTGTCCGCGCTTTCGGGGCTTTGCGCCATCGCCATCCATCAGGCGGAACTCAGGACCAAGCTTGAAGCCGAGAAGATCGCGACCAGCAGGCTGCAGAGATACCATTCCCCGAGCGTAGTAAAGAGGATCCTCGAATCCAGCAAGCAGGAAGCCTCTCTCGAAGCAAGGGAATTGGAGGCGACCATCCTCTTCGCGGACCTCTGCGGGTTCACGTCGATGAGCGAGAACATGGAACCCAGCAAGGTGGCCCACATGCTCAACGGCTTCCTGTCGAGAATGACGGATGTCATATTCAAGCACGAGGGCACGCTCGACAAATTCATCGGAGACTGCGTGATGGCGTTCTTCGGGGCACCCGTCTCCACCGAGGACCACGCTGAAAAGGCGATCGCCTGCGCGCTTGACATGCGGAAGGCGCTGTGGGAGTACAACGAACAAGCAGAGGGAGCCGCCGAGCTGAACTTCAGGGTGGGTATCAACACCGGAAGGATAGTGGCGGGTGACATAGGGAGCACGCGCCGAATGGAATACACCGTGCTGGGAGAGGTCGTCAACGTATCCTCCCGACTCCAGTCATCCGTGGCGAAACCCGGGCAGATAGTCGTGGGGCAGAAGACCTACGAATCCGCCAGGGGGAAATTCAAAATGAACGAGATCAAGGATGTTCAGGTCAAGGGCATTTCGAAAACCCTTACCGCTTACGAGGTGGTCGAATGAAAAGGTTTCTCCTGATGCTGTCGGTTTCCCTGCTGCTCGTTTCCTGCGCGACCGGCGATACCCGAGTTCCGGACGGTTCCGCACTTTCCTCGTCCCCGGCACAGTCCGACGAGCCTTTCAGGAGCCTTCCGGGGGACGAGAACATTAAGAGCAGCGAGGTCGCGTACAACCTCGCCCTGGAGTATGCCGGCGGGAGGAACATGCAGGCGGCCCATCACTACATAGACCTCGCGATAAAACTGGAGAGCCACGCGAAGTATTCCTATACAAAGGGGATCTTCTATCTCGGCGAGAAGCGCTTCGAGAGGGCCCTCGCCTGGCTTGACAGGAGCTTCAGGGAGAACCCTTCTGAGCTTCAGGCTAAGCTGGATATCTGGAACGCCCAGGGAATCGCGCTCATGCAGCTCAGGAGGTACGAGGAGGCCAAGGCAAAGTTCCGTACGATCATCAACACCGAAGGGATGATAAGCAGGTTTAACGCGTATTACAACCTTGGCATGATCTACCTGGAGGAGAACAACCAGAGTGACGCCGAGTCGGTTTTCAGGAAAGCCGCGGAGGAGAACCAGAACGACTACCGCGTCTACATGAAGCTGGGTAAGATAGCTCTCGGCAGGGGGGATCTCGACTCGGCTTACGGGAACTACCAGAAGGCGGCGGACCTCGTCGAGGCCGTTTTCAGCGCGCTTCAAAGCGACGGGCCCGAGATCTATTTCCATCTCGGTGAAACACTTTTGAAACAACAACATACGGGGGATGCCAGAGCGGCTCTTCTGAGGGTCATAAAGATCTCCCCCGAGGGACAGTACGGGCTCAGGGCCAAAGAGATACTTTCCAAGCTGCCGCCAGTGTAGGGAAAAATGTTCGGAAAAATCAGGGAAGGATTGAAAAAGACAAGGGAAGCCCTGTCTCAGCACCTCCAGGGGATGCTGGGCGGAGGAAAGGATTCGGCGCTCCTGATCGAGGAGCTGGAAGAGGCGCTCATCCTTGCGGACGTGGGCGTGCCTACGATGGAAAAGCTTGTCGCGGGCCTGAAGAAAGAGGAAGACCCGAAAACGGTCCTCGTCGAAAGGATCATGAGGATCTGGCCCGCCGGACTTTCCGAACCTGACGGGTCGAAACCATGGGTCCATGTGTTTGTCGGGGTTAACGGGGTCGGCAAGACGACCACCATAGGCAAACTCGCGAAAAAAAGGACCGGCTCCGGCCAGAAGGGGGTGATCGCCGCCTGCGACACTTTCAGGGCGGCGGCCATCGAGCAGCTTGAGGTATGGGCTGAAAGGAGCGGCGCCGAACTTGTCCGCCAGAGCGAAGGTTCCGACCCTGCCGCAGTGGCGTTCGACGCCGTCTCGAAAGCGCTCTCGAGGAACTACGATTTTTGCTTCATCGATACCGCGGGGCGCCTTCACGTCAAGCACAACCTGATGGAGGAACTCCAGAAGATAACCCGGGTCGTCGGAAAGGCTGTCGATGGAGCGCCCCACCAGGTGAGCCTGGTGCTTGACGCGACCACGGGTCAGAACGGCCTCGCCCAGGCGAGGGAGTTCCTGGCGAGGACCAGGGTGACAGACCTCGTGCTCACGAAGCTCGACGGCAGCGCCAAGGGCGGCATTGCGCTTTCGATCGCCGATGAGCTCAGGCTGCCGATAAGCTACGTGGGCGTCGGCGAGAGCGTCGAGGACCTCGTTCCTTTTGACAGCAGGGAATACACCCTGGGGTTGTTCTCCTGAATGTCCGCCAGGAGAGAGGCGCCTTCTGAAAAGTGGATGGGGATGGCTGCCAGTCTCGCGTTGAACGGGGCGGGAAGGACCCATCCGAATCCCGCTGTCGGCGCCGTCGTCGTCCGGAACGGCAAGGTCGTGGGCATGGGCTGGCACGAAGGCCCCGGGACTCCTCATGCCGAGGTTGTGGCTCTCCGGGAAGCCGGAAGAAAAGCCGAGGGGGCAGACCTTTACGTAACGCTTGAGCCGTGTCCCACTTACGGAAGGACCCCTCCCTGCACCGATGCCATCATCTCGGCCGGCGTGGGTCGCGTCATTGCGGGGACCAGCGATCCGAACCCGGCTGTCAACGGCGGGGGATTGTCTGTCCTTAAAAGGAACGGAGTGCAGGTCGTCAGCGATTTCCTGGAATGCGAAGCGGTCGCCGTGGACGCTTCATATCACCGCTTCTATAAAAAAAACAGACCCTCCGTTACCCTGAAGTGGGCGCAGAGTATCGACGGCGCGACCGCTGATGCCGGGGGAGGCTACATTACGGGAGCTGAAGCGCGAAGACTGGTCCATGAGGACAGGTTCTTTTCCGACGCGATAGTCGTCACCTCGGGTACCGTCCTGAGGGACGAACCGAAGCTGACGGTCCGCCTGCCGGGGATGAAAAGGAAGAAGCTTGTGAGGGTGGTCGTGGACAGGCATGGGCTCAAGGACCTTCCCGCGGGACTGAAAAAAACCGCCCCCGCCTTCGGCGAGATATGGGTTTTAAGGACTTCAAGATTCGGCGGCGCGAAGCCGGTGGGAGAAGGGGTTAAAGTCTTCGATCTTGACGTAAAGGGCGACCTGGAGGGCTTTGTGCCGGAAATGTTGATCTTCCTGAGAAAAAAGCGCCTGATCTCCCTTTACGTGGAGGCCGTGGGCGAATTCGCAACGGCTCTGCTTAACTCGGGCTTCGTGGACAAGCTGACCATTCATGTAGCGCCCTTCGTTCTTGGAAAAGGCTCCGCCCCGGTGCCGGTTCCAAGTCCCCTGGCGAAAAGGGTATCGCTTATCCGCGCCCGAGAGATGTCCCCGGGAAAAGACAGGGTCTACGAGGTCGACCTGGAGGGAAAATGTTTACGGGACTGATCAGGGAAATCGGCAGGATAAGGTCGTTGAACAAAAGGAAGGCGGGGCTCGGCATAACCGTCGCCGCGCCGGAGACACGCAATGGCCTGAAAATAGGGGACAGCGTCGCGGTGGACGGCGTCTGCCTGACTGTCGAGCAGCTGAACCCCGACGGGTTCGACGGGTATGTCAGCAGCGAGACCGCGGCCAGATCGACTCTCGGTTCTGCAAGGGCCGGCCAACAGGTGAACATAGAACCATCCTTAAAAATCGGGGACCAGCTCGGCGGCCACTTCGTCCAGGGACACGCCGAGGGAGTGGGAACGGTCGTTTCTCTCGAAAATAAAGGCGAAGAAGCATTCCTGAAGGTAAGGCTTCCGGAAAGCCTGATGTCCGCCGTCGCGGAAAAGGGATCGATAGCAGTGTCGGGAGTTAGCCTCACCGTGGCGGAGATAAAAGGGAACGTGATAACGACGGCTGTCGTCCCTCACACGCTGGAAACCACGACACTCAAGGAAATGAAACGCTCGTCGCGGGTCAACATAGAGACGGACATCATCGCGAGGCAGGTCCTCTCTTTTCTTAAAAAACAGAAGAGCCTCACGGTCCGCAAGCTCGAGGACGAAGGCTTTTGAATCGGAGACGGTACGATGGCGATAGTTTCGATCGATAAAGCGATAGAAGAGATAAAAAAAGGCAGGATGCTCATAATCGTGGATGACGAGAACCGCGAGAACGAGGGAGACCTCTTCGTCCCCGCGCAGAAGACCACCGCCAAGGCCATCGCCTTCATGGCGACCCACGGCAGGGGGCTCATCTGCCTTTCGATGACCGGTGAAAGGCTCGACGAGCTCGAGATCCCGCTTATGGTCGAGAACAACACTTCAAGCTTCCAGACGGCGTTCTGCGTTTCCATCGAGGCTAAGCACAAGACCACCACGGGCATCTCCGCCCACGACAGGGCGGCGACGATCCTGACCGCCATCGACAGGAAGGCCAGGCCTTCCGACATCGCGCGCCCCGGCCACATATTCCCCCTGAGGGCGAAGGACGGCGGTGTCATCAGGAGGCCCGGCCAGACCGAGGCTTCGGTGGACCTGTGCAGGCTCGCCGGCCTCTATCCCGCGGGGGTCATCTGCGAGATCATGAAGGACGACGGGACCATGGCGAGGCTGCCGGACCTCGAAAAATTCTCGAAGAAACACGGCATCCACATAGTCCTCATCGCCGACCTGATCAAGTACCGCCTCCAGCGGGAAAGCCTCGTCAGGAGATACGCCCAGCCCAAGCTTCCCACGAAGTTCGGAGACTTCACGATCATCGCATACCAATCCGAACTATCGGAAAAAACCAATGTGGCCCTGGTGAAAGGAACATGGAAAGAAGGCGAGGAAGTGCTCGTGAGGATGCACTCGGAATGCCTCACGGGAGACGCTTTCTTCTCTCTCAGGTGCGACTGCGGCCCCCAGCTGGAAGCGGCGATGAAGAGGATCTCCGATGAGGGAAGAGGCGCTGTTGTCTACCTGAGGCAGGAGGGAAGAGGCATCGGTCTTCTTCACAAGATCAAGGCGTACGAGCTTCAGGACGGAGGCATGGACACGGTGGAAGCCAACGAGGCTCTCGGGTTCAAGCCCGACGAGCGGGATTACGGCATCGGGGCGCAGATCCTGAGGGACCTCGGCATCTCGAAGGCTAGGCTCCTCACCAACAATCCGAAGAAACTGCACGCCCTGTCGGGGTTCGGTATCGAGATCACCGGCTCGGAATCCATCGAAATAGCTCCGAACAAGATCAACCGCAGATACCTGAAAACGAAAAAAGAAAAGATGGGGCACCGGCTCAAGAAGGTCTAATCGGCCCGGGGAGTTATCCTCTCGGCCAGGAAACCTTTCGACTCGTTCGCGGCGCCGAGGCTTTTCAGGCCGATCCAGAGGATCTCGCCCGTATCGGTCGCGGTGATGACGGAATTTCCGTCGGACGAAAGCACGGCGATCCCCGTGCAGGCGATCTCAGGTGAAACCCAGAGGCTTGACGAGTACGATATTCTGCCGTCTGCCCCCCTGTCGAACCTCAGCCGCGCGATCTCTCCGAAGGGGCAGAGCAGTACCGTTCCGTCTTCGCCCGAAGGGAAGACGGAGAACGTGTAGGGAGAGCCGGTAATCTCGGGAAGCAGGTAGAGTTCTTCCGTGCGGAGATCGAAAATGTAGATTGCCGACCTGTCGTTCACCCCGGCGATTGCAATGAGGTCCCTTCCCTTTATCTCTGAAACGCAGATGCCGGCTCTCGATGCGATGTCGAACACCCGCGGCTTGAACCCTCCCGTACCCTCTTTTTTCAGGTAAACGAGCTCGTTGTTCCAGGTCCCTATCACCATCCTGTCAGCTTCCGGGGAGATCCAGAATCCGTGGAGAGAGTGTTTCTTGCCGAGCAGTTCGGTGATGGAGACGCTGAACTGTTCCTGCAGGTTGGGCAGGGTCCAGGATTTCAGGGAACCGTCGGAGGAGGAGGACCAGAGCCTGGCGGGCGAACCGGACAGGAGAAGGTGGTTGATAAGGAAGGTGTGAGCCGTGCTGCGGTACTGAAGTTCCAGCGAGGGCATCTTGAAGACCGCGATCGTCTTGTCGTCGGAGGCGGATATCATCGTGTCGCCGCTCAGTACTATGGATGTCACTCCGAGCGTGTGAAGTTCCTTGGATGTAACATCTCCGCTCTCCGGGATGATATATATCTTTCCGTCCGCGCCACCGGCGAAGACCTTTTTTTCCTTCGGGTCGTCCGCCAGCGACCAGAGCTCCTTGTCGCAGACTTTCGCAGTCCTTGCAGGGAAGACGGACCTGAGGGCATACTTTGACATCGTCCCCTTTCCGGCGCTGACGGCGAAAATCCCCGTGGGCGAAAAGAGAAGCGAGCTGTATGATTCTTCAGCGGACGATTCGAAAAGCAGTTTCGACGTCGCGAGGTCCCAGAACTTTACGCCGTAGTTGCCCGCAGCGGCGAGGGTCGGCCTGTCGGGTATCACGATCACATCCTTGGTCTCGCCCGCGACCTTGATCTCCGAGACGGCGCCGTCGGGAAGAGAATAGATGTTGATCCTGTCGAACCATCCCCAGAGGGCGAGCTTTCCCGAGGCGTCGTCGATGTAGAGCCCGTAAACCTTTTCTTTGAGATCCTTCCTGAAGAGGTTCGCTCCCGTCCTCGCGTCATAGACGAACAGCCTGTCGTTCCAGTAGGCGGCGAAGTAACTATCACTCAGGGCGCAGATACCGCCTTCCGAAGAGGCCTCGGGGTTGTCTATGGCGGCAAGCGGTGTCAGCTTGTCCATGAACTGCGAGTAGGTGGCTACCCTCGTCCCGGTGTGGAGCGCCGCGGTCCTCAGCGAGCGGGAGATCATCACCGAGCCCGGCCGGGCGCTAGCAAAACTGAAGAGGAGCTTTTCCTTGCTCTCGGATACCGACCGCTCCACGATCTCTGCCCCGTTCGCTGCCGGCTTGTAAATGACCGGGTCCCCGGCAGGAGCCGTTCCGAGAACCTCCTCGCCCGCGGCGAGCGGTACCATCGTGGGCATCTGGTTCGATGAAAGGTTGACCAGGTATAGCGACCGTCCGCCCTTGAGAAGGGCCGTCCTGCCGTCCACGCAGGAGATCACGGCCGAGGAATCAGGGGGAATGCTCCATTCACCGGTCTTCTCGCACACGGCCAGCTCTTTCTTTTGAGGTTCTGCGGCTTTCTTCGGTTTGTTGAAGAATAGGATCCAGCTCATCCCCAGAACCGCGAACGCAGCTGTCCCGAGAACGGCGTATTTAAGCCATCCCTTTTTTTTCTTCTCCGGCGGAGACGGCTCTTTTTCCTCAGATACCTTTGTTTTCTTCGAAACCTTGCCGGGAGTAAGCTTTGAGATGACGGCCTTGCTCGGTATCGGCGTGATCGTCGGCGAGCACCCGGCCGTCTCCCTCTGGATAATGGAAACCAGCTTCTCGGATTTCTCAGGCGCCTTCAGACCCAGAGCGGAGACGAAATCGGAAACCTTGCCGAACCGTTGTTCCGGGTCCTTTTCCGTCGCTTTCCTTATGGCGTCCCTGACGCTCTCCGGCGCCGATTCCGGCAGCCTTTCAGCCTTGAGGGAAGCCTGGATCTCGGTCGCGCAAATTTCGCCCAGGGTCTTGCCCTCCCTGACGGCTTTTCCCGACAAAATCTCGGCGACTATAAGGGCGAAGGCGTACTGGTCGGTCCGGGGCGAGATCTTTCCTCCGAGCACCTGTTCGGGGGCGATGTAGTTCAGCGTCCCGATGACGTTGCCCTCTCCCGTGAGAGTCTTGCCGGCCTCGCCTTCGGCCATTATCTTGGCTATCCCGAAATCGAGGATCTTCGCCGCGGGCTTTCCTTCCGAAAGAGCGATGATGATGTTCTCGGGCTTCAGGTCCCTGTGGACCACGCCCTTCTCGTGGGCGTAATCGAGCGCGGAAGCTATATCCTTGAATATGTCGGAGTAATCGTCGAGGGCGAATAGCTTTCCGTACTGGACCAGGAGGTTCCTCAGGCTGATCCCCTCGACGAATTCCATCGCGTAGTAGGGAAGGCCCCAGTGGCTCACGTCGAAGTCGTAGATGTCGACTATCCCGCGGTGCTTGAGCTGGGCGAGCAGCTGGGCTTCCCTGAGGAACCTCGCGAGGAAAGTGTCGCCTTCTTCGCCGAGCTCGGGAAGGATTATCTTGAGGGCCGCAAGCCGCCCGAGGACTGAATGGCGGGCGAGATAGACCATTCCCATCCCGCCGTGGCCCAGTATCCCCTCGACGCTGTATTTTCCGAAAGACTGGCCGATGAAAAAGGCCGGTTCCTTCAGCTCGAGCCGCGAGCCGCAGTGGGGGCATTTGGCGCCGCCCCCGAATATCTTCTCGCACTCTTCGCAGAACCGGAACTCGATCATTAAAAAGGCTCCCCGGAAATTCTATCATAACCTTGATTTTCTTTGCGGGCTTTGTGCTAGAATTGACTCCGGAGGAAAGAAAAATGAGAACGCTGTCAATATTGCTGATCCTCGCGCTGATGATAGGATGCGCCCCCCATTACAGGAGCTCGGGCTACGATCCGGCGGATGTCGGGACGCCGATAACGGTCCAGAAGGGCGAGGTCGAGAACGTCCGTCCCGCCGAGATAAACCAGGGAGAGAGCGGCTTCGGCGGGATGACCGGGGCTTACGCGGGCGGCGTCGCCGGTTCCGCGATAGGCGACGGGAAAGGCCAGGCGCTCGCGACCATACTCGGCGTCGTCATAGGGGCGATTGCCGGCTCCGCGGCCGACAGGGCGGCCAACAGGAGGCAGGCGGAGGAGATCACGGTCAGGCTCGACGACGGCAGGACGATGATAATAGTCCAGGAGGTCTCCAAAAAGGAGAATCTCCAGTCCGGCGACAGGGTCGAAGTGCTTAAGACGGGTGACGGAAAGATGAGGGTGAGAAGGGCGCCCAAGGACGCTCCGCCCGCCCCGAATCCGATCCCCAACGCCCAGAGGCCGATAGACCCCGAGGACGAGCCGCAGATGGCCCCGCTGCCGGAGGACGAGGAGTAGGCGGTTCAATGAAAAGCCTTGAAGAGATCAAGAATAAGCTCAGGGAACTTGAGCCGATCCTTAAGCAGGAATTCAAGATCGGTGAGATAGGCCTTTTCGGCTCCTATGTTCGGGGAGAACAGAACGAGAAGAGCGACCTGGACGTGCTCGTGAAGTTCGATGTAACCCCCGACCTGTTCAAGCTATGCGAGATAAAGGAGTATCTATCCGAGAAACTGGGAGTAAAGGTCGATCTTGTCATGAAAACAAGCCTGAAACCTAGGATAGGAAAGCGAATATTGGCAGAAACGGTGTTCGTATGAAAAGGGGATATCACCGATTACATGGAGGATGTCTCTCAGCAAATCAAAAGGATCGAGGATTTTACGTCTGTGATTACCGGGTATGAAGACTTCAGAAAAAGCGAGATCACAGTCTATGCCTGCGTGAGAGCCCTTGAAATAATGGGGGAGGCGATAAAGCATATCCCCGACGAGACGAGGTTGCAGTACCCCAATATTCCATGGAAACAAATAGCCGGAATGAGGGACATTCTTGTCCACGACTATTTCGGCATTGATGAACAGGTCGTTTGGAAGACCATCCGGGAGAGATTGCCAGAAATAAAGCCGCTGTTTGAAGAGATGCTGAAAGACGTCGGGAAGTGAAAATAACCGTCACGAACAAGCGCTGAAGTGCAGAAGCGCCGAAGTGCGGAAGCAGTAAAATTGAGGGACGGCCAACCGGCCGCCCTTTTTTCTTTATCGCAAATGCGGCCCAGATAATGTGGTCACATTTTCTTTCGGAAGATCACAGGCTTTTTCAAAAGCTAGCTTTTTAAGAGCCTGTTCTTTTTTCTGTAGTTGGTGAAAAAACGAGCTTTTGTAAATAATAACAAGCAACCGGGTTGCCGCATGCGTCTTTTGGGGGAATGAAACGCCATTGTTTTGCCGCTTTAAGAGCTGCCTCATTAAAAAGTTCGTTGTCTGATTTCATTATCCTTGCCGTTTCAACAATACCCTGCTCATTAACCAATACTTCAACAGCTACGTGTCCGCCAATATGGTTTTTTATAGCTTCTTCAGGGTGCTTTGGCAAAACATCGTGAATCAATATCGGAGGAGGAATTCCAGGCTCGGTGATTAAGAATTTACCATCGGACATGATCCGGAGGTGAGAGCTGCAGTCAACCTCTGCCATTGCCGAAGCGGCTTCCATAAAATTGCTTCCTTCCGAAACATTTATTAACCATGATTGAGCATCATCCTTAATTACAGGCGGATCGATCTTATCATTGTTTGACAGGAAGACAAGAATAGGTAAAGAAAGAGCTCCCATCAGAACAACAAATATGGGTAATAATCCAAAGTAAAGAAACTTGTTGTTATCTTGCCAAACCATATAAGGTTTCATTTACCGAAGTAACAATATCTGCATCTTCAGCTCTTCCGCTCTTTAATCCTTTCAATAATATTGTATAAGATATCGCGCCGTGCGACAAATTTACTTTGCGCTAAGGCGCTTCCTATCCGGGGGTGAATCAGCGTGGTGAGCATTAGCGAGCCCGCGTCTAAGGAGGGAGCGGAGCGCCCCCTTCTTCGGAAAGCGAATGCGCGAACGCGTATTCGCGTCAGTCCTGCTTCTGCCCGCAGTTCGGGCAGGTGAGCGCTCGCTTCGGAAGGGGCCTCCGGCAGTTGAAGCAGAACGATTCCTTGGCCGACTCGCGGTAGCGGATGCGCTCGCGGATGTCGCTCAGTTCGCGTTCCTTGATCGGCGTGTGCTTCAGGCGCTTCAGGTCGTCCAAGAGCTCGCCCCCGTTCCTGTAACGCTGGCTGAGGTCCCTCGACATCGCCTTCATGATCACGTCGTTGAACCCCTTGCTGAGCGACCTGTTCTTCAGGTTGGGCGGTGTGAAGCGGCCCAGGGCGACCAGTTCCTCGATCTTCTGGGGGCTGATGTCGAAGAACGGAAGAGCCCCGGTCACCATCTCGTAGAGCATCACGCCTATCGAATAGACGTCGGAAGCGAGGGTGGCCCTTCCCTGGAAATGCTCGGGGGCCATGTAGGGCGGCGAGCCGATCCTCGTCGAGGCGTAGGCGTCCTTGTCTTTAAGGAGCCTCGAAATGGAGAAGTCGGTCACCTTCACGACGTCGTCCTTCGTCAAAAGGACGTTCGACGGCCTCAGGTCCCTGTGGATGATGTTGAGCGTGTGTGCGTAGGCGACGGCGTCGGCGATCTCGACCGCGAAAGTCAGGGCCTGGCTCTCGGGGATGCTGCTCACTTTCGCGAGCCTGTCCGAAAGCGATTCGCCGTCCACGTATTCCATCACTATGAAGAAGAGGTCGCTCCCGGCGTCGTTCTCCGCTGTGAGCACCGAGACGATGTTGGGATGGTTCAGCGGAGCCATCAGCTTCGCCTCGTCGGCCAGCTTCTCCTTCTCCTGGTTCTGCCTGTGCGGGACTTTCAGGGCGACCAGCTTTCCGATGAAGGTGTCCTCGGCGAGATAGACCGAGCCGAACCCGCCCGTCCCGAGCGCCTTGATTATCTTGTACTTGCCGACCAGCTGGTCTTTAAGGAACATTATGCCTTCTTCCCTGCCTGCCGCTTCAGCTCTTCAGCCTTCAGCGCTTGTCTCATCCGAACTTGTAATGTTTCTTGACCGCTCTAAGCACTTTCCACCTGCAGGAGAGCCCTTCCGGGAAGACGACGATGTCGCCTTTCTGAAAACGGACATTGCCTCCCTCGAAAGAGACCTCTACTTCGCCTTCAAGGATGAGGCAGGTCTCCTTCTCGTCGTAGTGCCAGTCGAACTCGCCGGCTTCGCAGGTCCAGATGGGCCACGACTTCGCGCCGAGGCCTTTGACCTTCTCTTCGGCAGCTTTTTCGACGGTGACTTTCATCATCTCATCCTCACCACGGATGGAAGGCGCTCATGATCGCCATTCCGCCGTAGAAGAAATACCAGCCGACCCAGAGGCACGAGAGCCCGATCGAAACGATGCCGAGGATCAACCCGACGAGCGCCATCCACTTGCCCTTCTCCGAGGATTTCCCGGCCTTGATGTTGCTGTTCTCCAGCCAGCCGATGACTATCGCCGGGATCCCCGCGAGGATGCCGCAGCAGCAGAAGCTGAGGATCCCCAGTATCAGGGCCATAAGAGCGAATGTGCTGGCCTTGTCCGGAGGCGCGCCGACTACCTCCGCCTGGAAGGTCTCGACCTTCTCTTCCCTTACCTCGGGCTGAGGCTGGTTCTCATTGTTCTCGTCGGCCATCGCGGACCCTCCCTGGAAGACAGCTCACCCCTGAATTATAGCACAGGAGTGGGTGGATGGTGCGCGCACGGGAAAAGCGATCATGGATCATAATCCCTATTTCCTGATACGTTTCACGCGTCGCGCTTTTCCGTTACCCCAGGATTGAATTCCTCTTGTGACTGCACTAGAATGATGATGAGGTGATAAAGTGGAGATGCGTAAAGGCAGGCCGGCAGATGATATTGGGAAATAAGTATTGTGTCCCCGGATTTCCCACCAACTTGATGAACGGGGTCCATTTGCCAGATGGCTGGAAGAGACCTGGATTGCCATTTGAATTTCGTTTTACGAATGAACATAAGAAAATCATACAAAAGGCTGTCGGCGGATTCTAAATTAACACATGGAGGAATTAATGTGTCTTCAAAAAATTGCTATGATACCCATATTTGTTATTGCCTTCGTTTTATCACCCGGTTTCAGAGCGGATGAAAAAAATGCTCTATCAAGGCTTAATGACTTGGAAACAAGAAAAGACTTGCAAGATCTGGCCATATCTGAGGAGATCCAGAAGATATGGCAATATTCCCGTCTTAATGAACCTCTGAGATGTGAACATGCAGATTACCAAATCAATATGATTAAAAGCACGTTGGCTTTGGAGGATAAGCATGATTTGCGACCACAAATAATGGTTGGATGGGTGTGCTCTTTTGGTGCATTAAAGTACCTTGTAGAAGAAAGATCCAAAAGAGATTTAGAACAAGCTGTTTTATATTGTGCGGCTATCGTATCATGGCATACAAACAAATCTTGCATGGATGACCCGATTGCCTCCTATTTTGCTCAGAAGGCATATTCACTATTAAGAGAATCTGGAAAACAACAAAAATTGAGTGCATATAAGCTTTCAAACATCTATGGCACCATCTTTTATTGTATGGCTGCGGCGCCGTATAAGAGCGCCAATGATGACGCATGGGCTCTCATTGATGGTGATTATGGAATGTATTTCGATCACAATTGTCTTGATTGGTTTGCCGTTATGAATTGGCGCCTTAAAGAAAATCTTTCAAATGATCAGGTTGACAAAATTCTACATATCCTTGAAAAGATTGATCTGGAGAAAAAAGTTCCCGCTGATTTTATTCTCTTGGTAGCAAAGGATAAGAATTATGCCATACAATCGATTGAAAAGATGAAAATCAAATTAAACACAAAAGACATTGAGATTATTCAGAAAACGATGGATCAATTTATAGACTCCAATATTTTTAGTTAATTAGCAATCAGTCGGGGTCACCCACTAGCTGGTCGTTGTCAAGAGATAACGTACGATAACGTACACTATTTTTCGCACATTTCTGGAACCCTTTATGCTAGAAGGGCGATTTCCGGGGACACAATACTTAATTCTTGGCAAGCTGGAAACGTATTGCCCCGGGCAAATATGGACAGCCAGCTATTACGGAGATCTTGCGGGCGATTCGTGAATCGCCCCTACGGATGATCCTTCAGCCATCAGCCCGGCAGGTTTCGCCTGCATTGAAAATAGAAAAATGAAGATTGAAAAGTGAAAAATTGTGGAATCAATTCCCTATTGAACTTCAGCCTTCAGCCAGGATCGAAAGATAACCTACACTATTTTCCGCACTTTCTGATAATCCCTTGTCATTCGTATGTTCTACAGCGCCAGCCTGATGATCCACACGGTCATGATGACGACAATGTTCGCGATCAGGATGGGCAGGAGGAACGGCAGTTCGAGAAGATCGAACAGCTTTTTCTTCTTCGCGAAATAATAGTAGGGGAGGGTGCCCCACACGAAAAGGGTCGTCAGGAAGAGGAACACGCCCGCGGGCTGGGCTTTGATGGCTTCGATGAATTCTCCGTGCATGATGAGCGAAAAGCAGGTCGTCATCCCGCACGAAGGGCAGGGTCTGTGGAACATCGTGTAGAACCCGCACGGCGGGAGGCCCAGGCCGGTGTGGGTCCCGAGTCCTTCCCCGCTGGGGCTGACGAGACGGGCGAGGAAGAGGATGACGGGAAAGGCCGAGAAGAGGAGCAGGTATCCGAGGCGGTCGATAACGGAAAAACCCGGTGATGGCCTTTCTTCCGCCATACGGAGACTTTACCTTCCCTTGTCTATCGCTTCAAGGAGGAAGTCGATCGAGTGCGGGTTCGGGAGGAGGAAGAAATGGCCGTCGAAAGACTGGTCGCGCGACCTGAAGAAGGTCTCGATGACGAGGGCCTCGTTAGTGACTTCCGCGAGTTCGATCAGAAGGAGGTCCACGACCGCCTGCGCCATGTCGAGGGAAAAGGCGGGGATCGAGGGGATGAAGGTCCTCTTGAGGAGCGACCCCATGGCGTTGAGGTAGGAAGAGGATAGGATGTTGCCTATCTCCTTGAGGGCGCTTATTTCCATGTCGCCGAAACTGGAGGGCTCGTGTCCGAAGAGAAGTTTCACGAGCTGGGCCGCGGAGGTCTTGGGCATGGCGATCAGCATGTTCCCCCTCGCCTCGCCGAACACCCTGAAGAAAAGTCCGACCACCTCCTCTTCGGGGCCGCCGAGCCTCGACACGACCTCCTTGAAGGGGACCAGGGTCACTTCGGGGACCTCGAGCATGACGACCTTCTGCGTCATCTGGTTGAGGGCTGTGACCGCGTGCCCGGCGCCGATGTTGCTTACTTCCCTGAGAGCGTCGAACTGCCCTTCATTTAGCCTGGAAAACATTGATGGCCTCCGTTTCCTCTCTCGCGAGGGTCACTCCGTCAAGTATGTAGACTATTTCTCCGGTCGAAAGGAGAGCGCCTCCTATCAGGTGCGGTATCCTCTCCAGGGGCGGACCCCACGGAAGGATGACAACCTTTTCGGTCTGCTTGACCTCGGACACGAGAAGGACGGTCTCCCGGGACCCGAGGTCGAGGCCGACGGCGATCCCGCTCTTTCCGACAGGCGACAACCTGAAATCGAGGATCTCGAGGAATGTGTCGTCGATCCTGAGTTTTTTCGTACCCTCGACCCAGGCGATCTGGTACTGCGAAAGCGGGTAGAGCTTCGTCACTTGTGAGGCGGGGATCGCGAAGTTGAATTCCGGGCCCCACGAAAAGACGAGGACTTCCGTGAGCGTGACGGCGCTCGGGAATATCAGGAAGAACTTCGAGCCTTTTCCCTTCTCGCTTTCCAGCTCGAGGGTCCCACCCAGCGATTCGACAGCTGAGCGGACGACATCGAGGCCGACCCCGCGTCCCGAGATCTGGGTGACCTCGGTCTTGGTGGAGAACGACGGAAGCGTGATGAGCTCGAGGATCTGCCTTTTTGAGAGGTTTTCCGACCGGTCCTGGCTGATGATGCCTCTCTTAACGGCGCTTTCCCTGATGCTGTCCACGTCCAGCCCTTTTCCGTCATCTTCGAAGATGATCGTCAGCTTCTCGCCTTCCCTCTTGATCGTCAGAAGCAGGGCCCCTTCGGAAGGTTTGCCCGTCGACTTCCGCTCCGCGGGAGATTCGATCCCGTGGTCGGCGCCGTTCCTCACGAGGTGCATCAGGGGATCGAGCAGTTTTTCGAGAAGGAGCTTGTCGACTTTCTCGCCCTTCCCTTCAACCCTGAACCTGAGCGGCTTGCCTGTCCTCGAGGAAAGGTCTCTGACGGCGCGTTCGAGCCTTTCGATCAGGCTGTCGAAGGAGACGAGCCTCGCCTCGAGTATCTCGTTGTAGAGCTGGTGAAGCTGGCTTCTGTGGCTTTCCAGCCAGAACTTCTGCCTTCTCCGCTCGGCTTCGGGAAGCGCCTGCTCGAGGTTGGTCATGTGGTAGAGCATGTGCGAGATCCTGACCAGCATGTCGTCCAGCGTCGAAGCGGGCAGGCGCAGGGTGGACACGAGCGAGCCTTTCGATTCGGCGGCCTCTTCCGATGTGATCTCCACGTGGGCGACTTCGGGAAGCGACTGGATCTGCCTCGCTAGGTTCTTGAGCTCCGGATGTTCCGAAACGCCGAATTCGGCGGATTTTACACCTGATTTCTGGATCTCGGCCAGCGAAGGAGATATGTCGCAATCAGGGAATACCGACTTGACCTTCTGGAAAACAACGAGGAGGCGCGCCGCGGGGAGCTGGGATTCCGGGTCTATAGAAACCTTGATCCTCACGGCGCCCAGCTTCGACGGCGACGCGGGAGCGGGAGGCTCAGGCTCCGCCGCCTGGAAGGGAGTTTCCCGCGTAGCAGGAATACCTTCTGTGCCGCCGTTCGACGAAAGCCACGCCGAAACCTCTTCTTCCAGCCCGGAATCGTTCCCGGAGGACCGCACCAGTTCGAAAAGGCGGTGAAGGAGGTCTGTCGCCCTAAGGGCCATCTCTCTCTCTTCCCCACTCGGGACTGCTCCCCCGCGCCACGCGCCCAGTATGTTCTCCAGGCCGTGGGCCAGCCGTGATGTCGAATCGAAACCCATGGCGGCGGCCATTCCCTTCAGCGAATGGGCGCTCCTGAAAAGTTCCGACACCGATTCTTTGGTAAGCCCGTCATCGGGCGCGAGGCCTCTTGTCAGCGTGGAAAGGTGCTCCAGACCTTCGCTGAAATATAGTTCGATATATTTGTTCTGGTCCATCTTCCCCTCGGAAGGGGACCTCTACGAGGAAGCCATGACGGCGTCGATCACCTTGAGGACCTTTTCCGCCGAGAAAGGCTTGACCATGAAATCCTTCGCGCCCGCGGCGATCGATTCGATCACGAGAGCTTCCTGCCCGAGGGCGGAGCACATGACGACCCGGGCCTTCGGGTCCAGCTTGATGATCTCCTTGCAGGCCTCGATCCCGTCCATCTGGGGCATGACGATATCCATCGTTACAAGGTGGGGGGAAAGGGCCGAGTACTGCTGTATGGCGTCCTCCCCGTTCGCGGCCTCGCCTACGACCTCGTACCTCCCCGAATTTACGAGGATGTCACGGATCATGGCGCGCATGAACATGGCATCGTCGACTATCAGAACTTTGTATGGCATGTTACCTCCCGCTGTTTCCCAAACGCAGAGTATTTATCACTTCCTCCTCCAGTAGCGAAATGAGCCGCTCGAAGTTGAGCACCGTCACCCAGGCGTCGTTCCACGGGTAGATCCCCTTCCAGACCGAGCCGGCCCCTTCTTCGCGCATGCTGAGGTCGTTGAAGGGCGTGACGTCCTCTATCTTGTCCAGGCCGACAAGGATGTTGTCCCTGGGCTTCAGCGACCTGACGAAGATGGAGGGTTTGCTCTCCGAAGCCTTCGGCGAAACCAGCCCGTATAGCGACACGACCGTCAGCAGTGCGCCTCTCCAGAAGGCCACGCCCCTCAGGTGCGAAAGCGAAAAAGGCACCGGGAAGGAACGCGGGAGCTCGACGACCTCGAGGACATCCTTCGAGGCTATGCCGATGAACTCTCCGCCTATGTTTCCGATGATCAGCTTGGACATCTCATATCCTGAACTTATCCACTATGGTCCTGAGGCGGTCGGCTTCTTCGAGGAGCGACTTGGCCTCCTTGTTGATCTCTTCCATGCTCGCGGATATCTCTTCCGTTGCCGCGGATATCTCCTGGCTTCCCGCCGCGTTCTCGGTGGCGATCTCCTGGATCTCCTCCATCGCCTTGAGAAGCTTCGCGGCGGCGGAAGCCTGCTCTCCCGCTTCCCTCGAAATCACCTTGACCGCATCCTTCGTGGAAGCCGTCCCCCTGTTTATCTGGTCGAAAGCGGAGACGACCGCTTCGACGCTGTCCTGCCCGTTCCTGGCGGCGGCCCTCGTCAGGTTCATGTACTTGGAGACATCCTCGGTCTTCTGCGAGATCCCCGACGAAAGCCTGGAGATCTGCTCCGCGAGGTCCTTCGTGTTCTCCGCCAGGCGCCTCACTTCCTCGGCCACCACGGCGAAGCCCCTGCCTGCTTCCCCTGCCCTCGCCGCTTCTATGGCGGCGTTCAGCGCGAGGATGTGGGTCTGGTGGCTCACCATGGTAATTCCCTCGACGAGGGTGTTTATCTCCATCGAGTGCATCTTGAAAGTCTCTATCTGCGAAGCGGTCTCTTCCACCTGCTTGAGGATCTCGCCCATCACCTTGTGGGCTTCGTACGCGGAGCGGGAACCTTCCTGTGCGCTGGCCTCCGCGTTCTGGGCCTCCGCTTCGGAACCGCCGCTCTGCTCGGCTATCGCGCTGGTGGAAGAGGAAAGGCTGTTGCTGACCGCGAGCGATTTCTCCACGTTCTGCGCCTGAATCTCGGCGCCTCTCGCCGTGTTCTGGACGTTGGCTGCGACTTCCGACGCGGCGGTGAGGACCTCGGAGGTGGAGACCGAGAGGTTCCGTATCGCCTCGTACATCGAGGATGTGCTCTTCTGCACCTGGCCGACGATCTCCCTGAGGTTTCTTATCATGGTCCTCATCGATTCGGCAAGGTTGCCCACCTCGTCCTCGCTGGAAACGGCTATGGCCTTGGTGAGATCCCCTTCGGCGACGGCGCCCCCCGCTTCGGCGAGGCCCCTGAGGTTCCTTGTGAGCACCGAGGAGATTATCAGCGCGAAGAGCGCGGATACCAGAAGCCCCACGAAGACCCTGAGGATGTTGTTCCAGAGCACGCTGAAGCTGGTCGCGGCGTCGACTATTATCCCGATTATGATCGGTATGAACACCGCGAGAATGAAAGCTATCGCCAGTTTCGTTTTCATATTCATCTTCCGCCCCTTCTGAACATGTAGATCCTTGATTCAAGGTCCACGGTCTTCCACTCCGCCGGGTCCATCCTGAGCCTCTCGACCTTCCCGAGAACCAGGAGGCCGCAGTCGGCCAGCACTTTCTTCACTTTGCCGATGACCGCCTTCTGCGCGTCGTCGGTCAGGTATATGAAAAAGTTCCTCATGAAAACGGCGTCGACCGTTTTCAGCGGCAACTCCGATCCCAGGTCGCAGCAGAGGGGAAAAACATTTTTCAATATCCCGTCCTCCAGGGTCCTGTGCGGCCCATCCTCCTTAAAGTAACGCTTTATTTCGTTTTTGTCCAGCTTTGACAAGGCTTTCTTGCTGTATTTCCCGGACGCGGCCAGCCTGAGCGAGGGAAGGCTCCTGTCGAGGGCGACGATCCTCGCGTCTATCGAGTTTTGAAAGCACGAGATCGCGAGGCTCGCAGCCTCTTCGCCGGTAGAACACGGAGCGCTGAGGATGGTCAGCTTCTTCCTTTCAGAGAACGGCGGTTTTTTCAGGATGCCGAAGAAAGCCTCGAATACGTCCCTGTTCCTGAAGAACTCGGTGGTCGGGACCAGCAGCCTTCTCCTCGCCGCCCTTCTTTCGTTGTCGTTGCGTCCCGCGAAGGCGAGGTATTCGTTCAGATCCCTGAACCCGAGGGCGGAGATCCTTGGCATGAAGCGCCTCGAAAGGAATTCAGGCCGGTACATCGAGATGTCCGCGCCCATCTCGCGCCTGAACCAGCCGGCAAGTTCCCTGAGTTCTCCTTCTTTTAACGTCGCTGGTCGTTCATCCATCAGGGGTCACCATCAGGCTGTTCGCTTCGGTCTCTCCTCGCAGAAGTTCAGGGGTCATCCCGTAAAGGACGGCTCCGCGTCCGTATTTCTCGAAGCGGGCGGGGCAAGCCATTCCCTTGAGAGCCTCCCTCAGCGTTATGCGTTCGCCGTCGGGCCTATCGAAACATCCCGCTATCGTCCTGGCGGGATCGGGAGGCTCGATGGGGAAGTCGGTCCCGAGGAGGTATCTCTTTCCTCTTATGAGCGACCCGAGCAGGTAAGAGCGCTTGATCCTCGCGGGGCCGAGCCTTTCTCCTGCCCAGCCACGGTCGCTCAGCAGGTGGCAGGGCTGGAGCGACACGGTGACATCGGCGGCGAGGAGGCGTGTCAGGAGCGGAGAGGGTGTCACCTGAAGATGTTCGAGCCTTATCTTGGGGGCCGGCCGCCTGATGGTTTCGTAAGCTGAGAGGAAGGTTTCGAGCGCCCTGTCTCCGATCGCGTGGAACGCGACGGGGATCTTCCTTGAACCGGCTTCTTCAAGCAGTTCCTTGATCTCTTTGCGGTCGAGAATCAGAATCCCGCGGGTGGCTTTATCGTCTGAGTAGGGCTTCCTCAGGGCCGCGCCCCTCGATCCAAGGGCTCCGTCGAGAAAGACCTTGATCCCCTCGAGGGCGAACATCCTTCCTTTGCAAAGGCGGGCGGGAAGAGCCATCCCCGGTGTCCATTCCAGGTAACCCGCTACAGGTAGTTCCAGGTCGCCGTTCCCGTCCATTTCGGACAAGGTCTCTACGTCGATCTCCATGAGCTGCATGTCTGTCGCGCCGGAAAGGCCCGAAGCGGCGAGCGTCTTCAGAGCCGCGCGTATCCTGCGCCGCACGACCTTTTTCGCAGGGGGCGGCATCGCCCGGAAGAACGGGTTCATGGCGTTGTCCAGCACTATCCCCGTCCATTTACCCCTGATAGAAACGAACTCACCGCCGGGGATGGCCGAATCGGTTTTCAGCCCGGCCATCTCCATGGCCCGGGAGTTGACCATCGCCGCGTGGCAGTCGATCCTTTTCAGGAAGAGAGGCCTCCCGCGGGAAGCTGTATCAAGTTGTTCCAGCGAGGGCAAAAGGCCGTTCCAGAGGTTCTGGTCCCAGCCGAAGCCGGTGATCCATTCTCCGGGCTCCCTTTTCCTTTCGTCATCTTCGAGCAGCTTCAAAAGAGCGTCTGGGGAGGCGGCGTCACGGAAGTCGAGCACATCGGAGAGCGCTCCAAGAGCGCCGATGTGGCCGTGGTGGTCCCACAGCGGCGGAAGGAGCATCCCCTTGTCGCGACCCTGCCGCGCAGTTTTCAAGAGGCCTGTCAGCCTCCTTTTTTGGCGCAGTCGAAAGCTTCCTGGAGATCCCTCAGGATATCGTCGGCTTTCTCGAGCCCCACGCTTATCCTTATGCCACCGGGGTCTATCCCGGCTTTTACCTGCGCGTCCAGCGGAAGCGGCGCGTGGGTCATCGAGGAAGGATGCTCGATCAGCGTCCTGACGTTGCCCAGAGATACGGCCAGGGTCAGGGCCAAAGCGTGTTCCGCAAGATGGTTCATCATCAGGCGCCCGGATTTCTGGGCTTTTTCAAGCTTTCCTTTGAGCACGAAGTAGATCATCGAGCCGGGAGCGAAACCGCCGTCGGGGTCTTTCATCTGCCTCTTCGCGATATCGAACTGCGGGTGGCTTTTAAGACCCGGGAAAGAAACCCTCTCGACGAGCGGGTGCTTTTCAAGGAAAGAGGCCAGTTTCATGGCCGTCTCCATCTGCCTTTTCATCCTTATGTGGAGCGTGGGCAGTCCGTAAACGAGTGGCTGCCAGCTTGACTTGGCGCTCAGCGGAGCTCCGAAGTCCTTCCTGAACATCAACAAGACGTTCTCAAGCTTCTTCGGTCCGACCCACATGCCTCCCATGTCCGTGCCGAACCCGCCGATGTTCTTCGTGAGAGAGTGGACAACCACATCCGCTCCGAGCGAAAGAGGCCTCTGGCAGAAAGGAGTCGCGAAGGTGTTGTCGACAATGAGGAGAGGTTTTTCCTTCAGTTTCGACCTGTCGATGGCCTTCCTCACTTTTCCCAGATCTATGATCTCCAGGATCGGATTGGAAGGAGTCTCCGTGTAAACCGCCCGGACCGTCGGATCCAGGGACTTCTCCAGGGCCTTTTCGTCCTTGAGGTCCACCCATTTCACGTTGACCCCGAACCTGGGCAGCCAGAGCGAGAAGAGAGAGAAAGTGCAGCCGTAAAGTGTGGGGTGGGCTATTATCGATTCGCCGGCTTTTACGAACGACAGGATGGAAGCCGTTATCGCCGCCATTCCGGTGGTGAAGGCGACGGCGCATTCGCCGCCTTCCGCGACGGCGAGGTTCTCTTCGAGCATGGACCGGGACGGTTCGTCGAGCCTCTCGTAAATGAGGATCGGTGATTTCCCGTGGCGGTCAAAATCAGGGTTGGCGAACTGGATGAATCCTTCCGCGCCTCTCTCGGCGCTCTCCAGCCTGAAGGCGGCCGAGCTCGAAATGGGAGGAGTCATGTGGTCCTTGTAATTCCAGTGGGGCGAGTAGAAGTCGCCGTGGATGAATTTCGTTTCATTGTGATAGTTGTCGCGGGATCTTTTCTTGCTCATCGGCCTGGCCCTCCAGCAGATGGATTATAACTCTTTTTCGCGGTTCGTTCTAGGAAGGATGACACAGCCCGGAATATAGTTGTTCTCGACGCGGTTCGCGTAAGTGTATCGTTGCGGTAAAGCTTGAATAAATGAAGCAAAAAAGGTAAAGTTAAAGGTTGTTAGGGAGGTTTTCATGTGCCGAATAATGTCTTTAAAATCTGCAAGATCTTTCTTGGCGGGCATCGTCTTGATAGCTCTGTTCCAGGCGGGGCTTTTCGCCCTGGAGCCCCCGAGGCCGGGAGAAATCGAAAAATACCGGTCTGACGGGACCCTGCAGCAGAGGATCGAGTTCGCCAAGAGCCTCCGCAACCACAAGGTTTCGAACAACCTTGCCTTCAGGCTGGACGGCCGGCTGAACGGCGAGGCGTCGATGGCTCCCCCTCTCGGCTGGCAGGGCATGCCGACTACGGGCAACGTCAAGATCCTCGCCATCATGATAGGTTTCAACGATTATCCCCCGAACACAGATACCGAACTTGTCTATGGAAGGATGTTCGGCGACGGCCCGGGAACGTTCCCTTACGAAAGCCTCAGGAATTTTTACTTCCGTTCATCCTACGGGCTCCTGGAATTCTCCGGGGACGCCCTCGGATGGTACGTCACGCCGTATCCACGTTCCTCCGTCCAGGAATCTACGACCGGAAGGGAATCCCTCATAAAGGAGGTCCTTAACCACTACGACGAAATGGGTCACGATTTCTCGCAGTACGACAACGACGGGGACGGGACGATCGACTACCTCGTCGTTATCTGGACGGGCCCCGACAACGGGTGGGCGAACTTCTGGTGGGGCTACATGACCTCCTTCCAGGACAGCTCGTTCAAGCTCGACGGAAAGAGGCTCGGAGGCTACTCCTGGCAGTGGGAGTCAAACCCCGAGGGCGGAAAATTCTCCGCGAGAGTGGTGATACACGAGACAGGCCACGCGCTCGGGCTTCCCGATTATTACGATTACGACGACTGGACCGGGCCGAGCGGCGGAGTAGGCGGCCTCGACCAGATGGACGGCAACTGGGGGGACCACAACTGCTTCTCGAAGATGCTCCTCGAGTGGCTGACGCCCCAGGTCGTCACGACCGGCTTCTCCTCTCCCGTGCTCTCGCCTACGAGCGAGGCTCCCGAAGCGCTCCTGGTCATGCCCGAGGCGAAGGCCGGGGAACAGTTCGCCGAGTATTACATGATCCAGTACAGAAGGACCACGGAGAACGACGTCGTGTATCCCAACGACGGGCTAATCGTATGGCATGTCGACGCCAGGACCGACACCGGGGGATATGATTTCCTTTACGACAATTCCTATTCGAGCCATAAACTGCTCAGGCTTATGGAAGCGGACGGGCTCGAGGAGATCGAACAGAACAAATGGGCGGACGGCGGGGATTTCTACACCGAAGGCTATTCGATCGGCCCCCAGACCGCGCCTTCCAGTTCCAGGTACAGTTCTCTCCCCAGCGGGATTCAGATGGATTCCATCACTGAAGCCGGAGACACGATCGGCTGTTCCCTGTCGCTGCCATCTTCGGCCGTTACGCTGACCTCCGTCCAGAAGCTCAAGAACCCCTTCAGGCTTGTCGTATCTGGAACGGGGATCCAGGAAGGCGCGAAGGCGGTGATCGGGACGGACAGCGCTTACTGGCCCACCGCAAGCTTCCAGAACGGATCGATAACTCTCGAGAAAGGGAAGAAGCTGAAAAAGAAATTCCGCATAGGAAGCACCGTTAAGATCATGGTCGTCAACCCGGACGGCTCTGCGGGGACCATAACCTACAAGCGGTGACTTCTTTTCCGGCGGGGCTGTTTTTGGATTATACTGGGGCTTGGTTCCGGATAAGGAGAGGCAATGTCTAGAACGTACAAGATTCCGTATTTCGTAAAAGACATCATTCCTCCCGCCCTCGGGGTCTTCTTTTCAATAATCTACTGCTCGATGGTATTGAGGGGGCTGGGCCCTTACCTTAAGGGACTTGCGACGGTCGGAGCAATTCTCCTTTTCCTCTCCAGGTTCCCGAAGGTGTGGTACTTCAAGAAATACCTCATCCCGCCGATTGCAGAATACAAGAGGGCGAAGGCGCAGGGAAGGACCGTAAGCTCCAAGAAGCTCGCCGACCTTTACGTCCACCTCGCTTCCTTCACCTGGAAATCCCAGGTCCTGAATGGTCTGCTGTGGGTGTTCGCGACCATTTTTCTTGTCATCTGCGACCAGCTCTTCCTTATGAGCACTGCACTGTCAGCAGTGACTTTTTCTTTCATGGGGGTGATGACGGCGACGGTTTCGCTGTCCCTCTCCTATTTCATCAGCAAGAGCGAGGTGGCGCCCCTGCTCGAGGAGATCCAACTCCAGCTCGAGGGCGTGCCCGACGTAGAAAGATACAGGGTAAGCTTCAGGAACAAGATAATTTTTTCGATCTTCGCTCTCAACACCGTGGCTTTCCTCTGCCTTGGCGTTCTGCTGTTCTCCAAGATATCGCAGTCCCTCGAAATTGAGAACATGAAAAGGGCGGAAGTCGAACTGAAGCCCGTTGTCGAGCAGATGAGCGCGGCGGATACTTCCGAATGGAAAAGCCTTCTGGCGGGATACAGCTCGGAATATTATTACCTGTGCACCCTTGACGCTTCGGGCAATAATGTTTATTCGAGCGACCAGGCGTTCTTTGAAAAAAGGCTCGTCAAGGAGAACATTGACCTTACGAAGAAACATACGCTTTCCACCGCCGCAGGAATGGTCCTTGTCCAGCCGATCCAAGGCAGGGGAACTCTGGTGGTGATGACCAACCCCCGCCACATTTCCCCGTGGAAGGTCGTTTCGCTTTTGAAGGTGGGATTCCTCTACATCCTGGTGATGATATGCTTGCTGGCGGGATTCATGCTACTCCTTGGAAAGGACATTCACAGGTCGGTGAAAAGGATCTCCATGTTCAGCCAGAAGATAGCGTCGGGCGACCTGAGGGAGTCCGTTCCTTTGTGGTCGGACGACGAACTGGGAGCGGTCGGGGACAACCTCAGGGAATCCCATGCCAGTTTGAGGCGGATGGGACGGGAGCTCGACCACGCCGCGGTAATCGTGGACCAGGAGGTCAACAGGACCGTTCACATCACCCACACCCTCTCCGAAGAAGCCCGCCATCAGGTCGACATCGCCACCGAGACGGGCCGTTCCACGGAAGTCCTCGAGAAAGGCATCCAGAAGGTGGCGGAGGCGATGAGCCAGGTCGTCGGAACCACCCAGGATGTCTCTTCGATAGTCCTTCAGATGCAGGCCAGCGTCGAAGAGATCGCCCTCAACTCGGAGACTCTCATGAAATCGGTGGAGAAGACCGTCTCCTCGACGAACGAGATGTCCACTACGGCCGAACAGATAAACTCTTCTACGGGCATTCTCAGGGAATCGTCGCAGGAATCTGTCTCGTTCCTTACCGAGCTCGACGCGGCCCTTCAGGAGACCATGAGGAACGCAACCGTGCTCAACGAGACCTCGCTGAAGGTGACGCAGGACGCCGAGGGCGGGTTCAGCTCGGTCGCGGCCGTCGAAGAGGAGATCATGAGAAGCCGCAAGGCGAGCGGTCAGAGTCTCGAAGCCCTGGACCGCCTCCAGCAGAGCATGGAGAAGATTGGGAAGATCGTCGACGTCATCGAGGAGGTGACGGAGCAGACGAACCTGCTGGCCCTCAACGCCAGCATCATAGCGGCCGGTGCCGGCGAGTACGGCAAGTCGTTCGCCGTGGTGGCGACGCAGATCAGAGAGCTTTCCGCAAGGACCGCGGGACATGCGAAGGAGATAAGGCGGGTCATCAAGGCCCTCATCCAGGGCGGGGAGGAGATGACCGAAGCCATCTCCAAGACCCAGACGGTGGTGGAGTCCAGCGCCGACCTTTCCAGGAAGGCGGGCGAATCCTTGAAGACGATCCTCGAATCGGCGTCCACCCAGGAGGAGCTGAGCAAGAGGATATCCCTTGCTATGGAAGAGATCGCGCACGGGGGGCTGACTGCGTCCGAGAGCGTGAGCAGGATCTTCCAGATGATCGAAGGTATAACGCGTGCTACGGAAGAACAGGCCAAAACAACGAGGCTCCTCCACCAGGAATCGGAGAAGGTGAGGGAGGTCGCGATGCAGCTAAGGAACGCCACGCAGGAACAGGCCAAGGGCGCGAAAGTCATCTCGGAATCGATGGTAAGGATAACAGCCGACAGCCAGAACAGCTCCGACGCGGTGACCGCGCAGGCGGGGGAAACGTCGCTTCTCTATTCGAACTCACAGGAACTGCTGGACGCCTCACAGAAGATAGATTCGGCCTTCAAGGAGCTGGGAACTGTCGCGACGGCCCTGCAGCAGAGCGCTTCTCTTCTCAATGAAGAAATGAAAAAGTTCAGGCTTTAGGGTGCGGCATGACAAAACCATTGTCTTATAAGGATTCGGGCGTCGACATCGACGCGCAGGACAACGCTCTCAAAGAGATCAAGCGCCTTGTAAAAACCACTTTCACCCCCGGGGTCGTCTCTGACATAGGTCTTTTCGGAGGATTGTTCTCTCTGGGCGAGGACGACGACAGGGTTCTCGTCTCCTCGGCTGACGGAGTTGGCACGAAACTCAAGGTCGCGATGGAGATGAAACGGTACGACACCATCGGTCAGGACCTCGTCAACCACTGTGTCAACGACATATTGGCCCAGGGCGCGACGCCGTTGTTCTTCCTGGATTATTATGCCGCCGGGAAACTGGTCCCCCGGAACCTTGTCGAAGTTGTGAAGGGGCTCTCCAAGGCCTGCAGGGAGAACGGCTGCGCGCTCGTGGGGGGAGAGACCGCCGAGATGCCCGGCCTGTACACCGGAGAAGATTTCGACCTTGCAGGGTTCATCGTGGGGCTCGTATCGCGGAAAGACATTCTTCCGAGGAATGTAGGCGAAGGCGATGTCCTTATCGCCCTTCCTTCTGACGGCCTTCATACCAACGGGTATTCCCTGGCAAGGAAGTTATTCTTTGACAAACTCGGCCTGAAGGCGGGGGATATGGTCGATGAGCTTGACGGAGTGATCGGCGAACTCCTGCTCAAGGTTCACAAGAGCTATCTTCCCGCCGTCAAGGACTTGATAGGAAAAGAGGAACTGCACTGTATCGCACACATTACAGGAGGGGGGATAACCGACAACCTGCCCCGGGTGCTGCCCGAAGATATCTCGGCCCTTATCAACAGGGGAAGCTGGGAGGTTCCGGCCATCTTCAGGTTCATCGGAAATGAAGGACAAGTCGATGAGGAAGAGATGTTCAGGGTGTTCAACATGGGCGTCGGCCTGATCCTTTCCGTAGACCGGAAAGGAGTGGAGACGGCGATGGAACATCTTCGTGACAAAGGAGAAAGGCCTTTCATCATCGGAACTCTTGAAAAAGGCCCCAGAGGGGTTGTTTACTCCTGATATAACGGACAGATCACGAACAAAGACAACCTGAAAATGTTCGGGACCGGAAGGGGGTGCTTCCGGTCCCTGGGCCCCCGCAAATAAGGTATCGAGGTCTCCCTACGCAGCGGTTCGGTCGTGTATAAGCAATCGGCATGCCAGATATACGCGCTTTAGCTGGTTTTCCAAAGCATCTTCTTGTATATCTTGAAGATAGTTAATCTATGGATACCGCTTATTGTGATGTCTGTCACAATTGGGTGCGTGAAGAAGTTATCATTCTGGAATAACCGATCAATAAAATGATACGTAGGCAATACAGATGGTTTCTTATAAGTAACAGAATATCATTTCTATCCCACTTAAAATAGCCTGCGATTGCTTGACAAAAAAGGCTGACGCTTTTACCTTGTTTAGGTCAGGAGAAAAATGGCAAGGCGCGAAAAGCCGTCTTTTATAAGAAAAATCGGAAAAGGGATCGAGCAGGCGGTTTTTCGCGGCTGCTGGGCAAGGAATCTTTCCCGATGCGCGGGACTTCAGCCAAAGCCTGCTCTGAAGACGATATCTTATGATGCCGGACTCGGGAAAAGAGGGCAAGAATCCCTGACAGTGGCTTTCGTTTCAGACATTCACGCGGGAAAGATGACTCATCCGGATCTGATCAGGGAGATGGGAAGGGTCCTCGGAGAGATAAGATGCGACCTTCTGCTTGTCGGCGGAGACTACATTTTCCTGGAGGACGAGGAAATGGGACTCGTCGTCGAATCCCTTTCTGCAGTTTCCCCTCCTTTCGGGAAGTTCGGGGTACTGGGCAACCACGACAGATGGATCGGCAGGGGCTCCCTCCGTGACCGGCTTGAGAGCGCAGGAGTCCGCATCCTGGTAAACGAAGAAGCCCGCTTTTCAAAAGGCGGGAGCGGGCATCTCCTTTACGGGCTCGATGACGTCGAGTGGGGAGACCCTTCTTTCAAAGGCCTCTCCCCGGGAACCGGAACAGGCGTCGCGCTCCTGCTCTCTCATTCGCCGGAGGCTTTGTCCCTTGAAGGCTGCGCCGGTTTCGATTTCGCGTTCTTCGGCCACACGCACGCGGGGCAGATCGCGCCGCCTTTCGGACGCCCCCTGCTTCCTTTCAAGGACCGGTATTCAAAACAATTTCCTTACGGATTTTACGATAAAGGGGAGGAAAATGGATTCCTCCCCATGTACGTTACGAGCGGGATCGGGTGTGTATGGCTTCCCGCGAGAGTTTTCGCCCGCCCCGAAGTGGTCCTGGTGACTTTCCTTTAGAACCTCGGAGCCAGCTTTCCATCCCTGGCTTCCGAGTGTCTCCTGACCGCCGCGTCCCAGTTGACGTTCTCGAAGAAGGTCTTGATGTAGTCGGGCCTGCCTCCCGCCCCGAAGTCGACCATGTATGCGTGTTCCCAGACATCCATTAGAAGGACCGGCGCGAACCCTGCGACGTTCCCCTCCTCGTGAAGCTGGATGAAATGATTGGTGAGCGAGCCGGTGCGGGGATCGATATAAAGCGCCGCCCAGCCTATGGACCTGGAGGCGCCTGTTTTCGCGAAATCCTCCTTCCAGGCGTCGAAACTGCCGAATTCGATTTCGAGGGCTTTGAATAGCTCCGAATTCTTGTCCGGGCCGGGATGCCCGGCAGCCAGGTTGCCGAAATAGTACTCGTGGAGCACCATTCCGTTCATCTCGAACCCGAACCTTCTCCTCCTGTCCGCGTACAGGGGGGTGCCGACCTTTCCGTCCTTCCTGAGGTCCGCGAGTTCCTGTTTCAGGGCGTTCGTCTGGGCTACATAACCCTCGTAGAGCTTCCAGTGCTGGGCGATCTGGGATTCGGTGATCCCCTTGAGTTCCTTCGGTTTCAGCTCGTTCCTCACTTCATAGACCATAACTTCCTCCTTTCAAAGAAATTAAAACGCGATCAGAACCTTATTCATTCCTTCGGCGGCTTGACGCCGGTCAGCATCCTGAACTGGAGCCGCGCCTGGTGGGCCAGCATCGTCGCGCCCGGTATGACCGAGAGGCCTTCCTTCTCGGCTTTTCTTTCGAGGGGCGTCCTTTCCCCGCGGGTGACCATCTCGAAGAGTACCTTCGCTCCCAGGCGACGGTCCCGCTCCCAGGGCATCTCCTTCCCGTCGGCTCCGCAGGAGGTGGCGTTGATCACCATGTCGTAAACCCCCTCGTGTTTTCTTCCCCATTCCACGAAAACCGCTCCGAATTCATCGGCGGTTCTTCTTCCTTTTTCCGGTGACCTTGCGGAAAGTAATGCGCGATGGCTGTTTTTCATGACGGAAAGGGCTGCCCTCGCCGCCCCCCCGCTTCCCAGAATAAGCACCCTCAGGCCTTTATTAATGCCCGACAGGGACCTTCTTATACCGTAAACATCGGTGTTGGCGCCCAGAAGTTTCCCGCCATCGGATTTCACCGTGTTCACCGCGCCGCATCTCTTCGCCGTGTTGCAGATAGAGTCGAGCCTCCCCATTATCTTTTCCTTGAAAGGCGCGGTGACCCCGAATCCCGGGACGCTCCACATCGAGAAAGCTTCGAGCGCGGCTTCGGGAGATGAAGACGGGAAAAGCAGGAACCGCGAATTCATTCCCAGCCGCCTGAACCAGGAGTTCCAGAGGCCGGGGCTCAGGGAGAATTCCAGGGGATGGCCGAGCAGTCCGTAGAAGCTCGTGTCTCCGGTAATTCCGACGGGATCGAAACGCATAAGTTCTCCCAGCTTCATCTGTCCTTCCGCGGCAGGCGGGGATCCCGGGGAAGCGGCGTAGACCGCAGCGGATCCCGACGCGAGCGCTATGAGGCGCGCCGGGCCGCTTTCGATTCCAGAAGGAAATGCGATCAGCGAACCTGCACTGTCAAGTTCACGGGTCCATTCGGTGAATCCCGCCGCCTCCCCGATGTCGCGCACCGGACAAACGATCTTGACAATGCGCGCACTCTCCTTCATCGATGAAAAAAGGGATCTGAGTTCGCTGAAGCTTTCCAGGCGTCTGTGGCAGGACAGGACCGTCCTGTTCCTGTCAACCCAGGCGGGGAGGGGTCGCCCTTCTTCGAAAGGGATGTCTATCCACGCTCCCCGCGAGGAAGCTTCCCTGAGTATTATCTCTTCTCCCGGGGCGAGCGAGACCCTGTTCCCGCTGAAAACAAGGGGGAGTTTCCCGGCCAGCCCTGTGAGGGAAGAAGCGTTCACGGGGTCGGCGAACGCGTCTATCCTTATCTCCGCCCTGTCGGCGCCCGAACGGATGGACGCCGCGGTCTCTTCCGAAGCCAGGAGGGGGGACTCGACGCTCACGGTCGAAACGATTCTTCCGAAACCGCTCATGGGATCATTTTACCCCACCATCGCAAATCTGATAAAATCACAAGTTCGGAGGTCCCATGGACAGCCTTTTGAAAAAAGAGTTGGAGGCAGCCGCCGCGAACCTCGACATCGTCAGGAGATCCCTCGATTCCGACAGGGGATCCCTGGAAGAGGCCTGCCGGATGATAACTGCGGCGCTCGATCTCGGCGGCAAGGTTCTGCTGGCGGGGAACGGGGGAAGCGCCGCCGACGCCCAGCACTTCGCGGCGGAGCTGGTCGGGCGGTACAGGAGGGAAAGAAAGGGGCTGGCGGCGGTCGCGCTCACGACCGATACTTCGGCCCTCACTGCCATCGGGAACGATTACGGATTCGTCTCGGTCTTTTCGAGGCAGATAGAAGCTCTGGGAAGAGAAGGCGACGTTTTCATCGGCATCTCCACGTCCGGCAATTCGCCGAACGTCATCGCCGCGCTAAAAACCGCGGCAGCCTCCGGATTGAGGACCATCGCGCTGACGGGCGGCGACGGCGGGGACGCCGCCAGGGAAGCCCAGCTGGCCATCGTGTTTCCAGCGAAAGAGACCCCCAGGATCCAGGAGTATCATTCGATAGTGCTTCACATAATCGCCGCTGTCGCCGAAGAACGCGCGCAGGGCGGAGAGCGGGTCTGACCCGCTTTCCTTGATGAAAGGACGGAGGAACGGATGCTGATGCCTTTGGTTATAGTCGGAGGGCAGTGGGGGGATGAAGGGAAGGGCAAAGTGGTCAATCTCCTCTCGCAGGGAGCCGACGTCGTGGCGAGGTACCAGGGAGGCCACAACGCCGGGCACACGGTCACGATCGGGGAGAAAAAGTACGCGCTCCACCTGGTGCCTTCGGGGATAATCGCCTCGAAGAAGCTATGCGTCATCGGCAACGGCATCGTCCTCGACCCCAAGGCTCTCATAGAGGAAATGGGCAAGCTGGAAGAGAGCGGGATAGACCTTTCCCATCTGAGGATATCCGACCGCGCGCACCTTCTTCTTCCTCACCACAGCCTCATCGACAGGCTCAGGGAGGAGGAGAAAGGCAAGGGGAAGATAGGCACCACGTGCCGCGGCATCGGCCCATGCTACGAAAGCAAGTACAACAGGGAAGGGATAAGGGCGGTGTTCCTCAAGGACAGGGAAATGCTGAGGGAGGAGGTCCTGAGGCTTTCTCGCGTCAAGAACAGGGAGATAGAGCTTCTTTTCGGAAAACCCGGCGCCGATCCGGAGGAGACGGCCGCCGCTTTCGATTCCTACGCGGACCGGCTTGCACGGTATGTATGCGACGCTTCCCGGCTCATAAACGAAGCCGTGGACTCCGGCAGGAAAGTGCTCATCGAGGGCGCCCAGGGCGCGATGCTAGACATCGATCACGGGACATATCCCTTCGTCACCTCAAGCTCGTCGACCGCGGGAGGAGCGTGCACCGGGCTCGGCCTCGGTCCGACGAAGGTGGGGAGTGTTATCGGCATCTTCAAGGCTTACTGCACGAGGGTCGGGCAGGGCCCCTTCGTGACCGAGCTGAAGGACGGGACCGGCGACAGGATCAGGGAAAAAGGGAGGGAGTACGGGACGACGACAGGCCGCCCCAGAAGGTGCGGCTGGTTCGACCTGGTGGCGGCAAGACATTCGGTAAGGGTCAACAACCTCGAAGGCGTATGCGTGATGCTGCTGGACGTTCTCGACGGTTTCGAGGAGATATGCGTCTGCACCGCTTACCGGCACAAGGGAAAGGAATACGATTATTTTCCCGCCGAGCCGTGGATAGTCGAGAACGCCGAGCCGGTTTACAAGAAGATGAAAGGGTGGAGCGGTGAATCCAGGGGGGTCAGGAACTTCGAAGGATTGCCGGAAGGCGCCAGGGAGTACCTGGGGTTCCTGGAAAAAGAGCTGAACACAAAGATCGTCCTTGTCTCGACGGGCCCTGAAAGGGACGAGACCATCATCAGGGACGATTCTCTCGCCCGGCTGCTGCCGGCATGATCTTTTCCGCTTCCGTGGGGGAGAGAGTGGACCGCCCGTCGAAAGGGAGCCGGCTTCTGATCCTTTTTCTCACGGCGCTCTTTTGCACCTTGCCCGCGGGAAGCGAGGAACAGGTCGAGGAAAAACTGAAACGACTCGCGTCGCAGGTGGCCGAGATCGCCAGAAAAGAAGAAGGGATCAAGGACAGGATCTCGCTTCTGAAAAAACGGACGATGCTCTCGGAGCTGACAGTTTCCAAGCTGAAAAAGGAAAAAGAGTCGAAGTCGAAGGAGCTTGATTCGGTGAAGCGGGAGATAGGCGTCCTGGAACAGGAGGAGGACAGGATCAACGAGTACTTCAGGGCAAGGGTGAAGTTCCAGTACCTTCTGGGATTCCTTTCCGAGTACAGGATGATCTCTTCCGTTTCGAGCACCGAAGACCTCAGGCAGGCAAGTTTTTACATGAGCATGCTTTCTGAACGCGACAGGAAAAAACTGGACGGGCTTGAAATGCTCAAAAAGGGAAAAAGGGAGAAAGAGGCCGAGTGCGCGTTGAAGATCGCCCAGATAGAGAAGATCGAGACCGATTCGGCTTTGGAGAAAAGGATGCTCGCCGAAGAAATAAGGCAGACCAACGATCTCCTGGAGAAGCTTTCGAGAAATTCGGACACCGCGAGGCAGGCTCTCAGGGAAAGCCTTGAGAACGCGAGAAAAATGGAGAGCTACCTGAAAGACCCCGGTTTCAAGGACAGGGTGGAAATGTACGGAAAGAACATCCTCCTTTTCAAGGGCAAGCTCCCTCCTCCCCTGAAAGGGAGGGTCGCCCAGGATTTCGGTGACTACATCCATCCCCGGTTCAGGACGAAGCTGCCGCACCCGGGGCTGGATATCGAAGCCCCGCTGGGGACCCCGGTGAATGCGGTCTTCGAAGGAGAGGTCGTGTATTCGGGATGGCTCTCCGGGTACGGGTACACGGTCATAGTCGCGCATCCCGGAGGCGTATTCTCGCTTTTGAGCCACCTGGACAGGATCGAGGTAAAGCCGGGGGACGTTGTATCGGGCGGCCAGAGGCTCGGAACTTCGGGCGGCGATCCGACTAGGGACTATTCTGGTATATACTTTGAACTTCGGCAGGGGAAGGACCCTGTTGATCCCGCGAAGTGGATAAGGGAGAAATAGATGAGACGGATCTTCTGGCTGGCGCTTCTTTTTATCATCCCGTGCGTCGCGGCGGCGCCGGGCGAACCTGCGGCGACCTCGGAGAACTGGAATCTTTTCAAAGACGTTTACTCGCTCATCCTTGATACATACGTGGAGCCGAAAACCCCGGAACAGCTGCTTGCTGGCGCTCTCCAGGGCCTCGCGGGGGCCACCGGACCGGAGTGCGGCTATATCCCCGGGAGCAAGCTGGAAGAGGCAGAAGCCGCCGAGAAGAACCGCTGCTACCTTCCCCTCTACATCACCAAGGACGGAGGGTTCGCCAGCGTCATAGCCCCATTCCTCGGAGAGGACGGGGAAATAGAACAGGGCGACCTGTTAAGGTTCATCAACGGGAAAAGCGTCTTCGACATGAACTTTCCGCAACTGATCTCGGCAATGAAGGGAAAGGAAGGGGAACAGGTCTCCTGCGGCTTCATCAAGAAGGATACTTTCAAGCCTTACGAGAAGAAGCTCGCGATCAGGAAGCCAGTTCCTCCTGTTTTCCACGAATTGAAGGAAAAGGGCGCCGCCGTAGAGATCCCGTGCCTGGAAGCGGAGATCGAAAAGACCCTCCTTGATAAAATATCGGGAACAAGGGGAAGGCTCGTCATTGACCTGAGAGGCTGCGCCTCGGCGGACGAGGAAAGGGCAGTGGCAGTTGCCGGCATGCTTTTCGGGAAAGGGACGCTGAAGCTCTCGACGAAAAACGGCATGAGGGATATAAGTTACTCGGGAGAAGGAGCGGCTTCAGGCAAGAAAGTGACGGTCGTCATCGACAACACGACGGCCCGGGGAGGGGAACTCCTTGCGCTCGCCGCGAAGTCCTCGGGCGGATATCTGATCGGCGGGGAGACCTACGGGTTCTGCGCCATGCACGAGAAGGTAACGCTCAAGAACGGCGACGCGCTCGTGATACTCACGGGCTACTTTCTTGACGGGGAGGGGAAAGAGATCAAGGACAATCCTCTTAAGCCCGACAAAACCTTCGACATTTCAGATAACAGCCGGAAAGACGATTACTATATGAAGGCGCTCACGAAAGATCCAGCCAAAGAATAATATGGCAGTGCCCGAGAAGAAAAGGCCGCAGAGAAAACCCGCTCCCCGGCGAATGAAAAAGAGCTCGCTCAAAAAAAAGCTGCCGATGCTGACAATAGCCGGCCTGCTTGCAGTTTTTGTCGTATGGCGGACCGCTTCGGTGCTCCTGAGCAGCCCTGAGCCCCCCCGGCCGGTTCTAGAGAATGTCGGGGATTCGGGGAGGGAGATCCGGAAGAACGAAGAAAAAAAACCGGACATGGAACCATCCAGGAAGGCAAAAGCCGCCGAAAAGCCGGTCAAAAAGGAAGAACCCCCGGCGAAGCCTGTTCCCGAAACTGAAAAAAAACCTGAGCCTGCGGTTTCGTCTCAGCCCGTTCCGCAGAAGCCTGTCCCGGTTACGGCGGCCCGCGGACAGGGAAAGGCCGCCGGAAGAGTATCCATAGTCATCGACGACGTAGGAAGCAACATGGAACTGCTGAAAGAAGCGCTCCGCGTCCTTCCCGGGTCGGTAACCTTCGCTGTCATCCCCTTCCAGCCCTATTCAAGGGAAAGTGCCGAACTGCTTCACGCCGAGGGGTTCGGAGTGATACTCCATTCGCCCATGCAGGCCGAGGACCCCGCCAAGTGCAGGGATTGCATCAGTGTGGGAATGACCAGGAGGCAGGTTGCCGGGACTCTGGACCTTCAGTTCGCATCGGTACCCCACGCCGAAGGGCTCAACAACCATACAGGATCGCGCGCCACGAAAGACCCGGTGCTGATGTCATATGTTATGGATGAGCTCAGAAGAAGAAAGCTCTTTTTCCTTGACAGCAGGACCACGCCTCTGACCGAAGCCTTCGCGGTTTCGAAAAAAAGCGGGGTCAGGTCCGCGGAAAGAAAAGTATTCCTTGACGACGAGAGTATCGAAAGTGGTATTCTATTGAAGATGGATGAACTTGCGCTGGCTGGCATGAACGAAAAGAAAGCCGTGGGGATCGGCCATCTCCGTCCGGCGACCATCAAAGTGCTCTCGAAAAGGATCCCCTACTGGCAGGGAAGGGAGATCGAGTTCATCCCTCTGAGGGAAGCAGTCGAATGACGGACAACGGCTCCAAGAGGTACGTAGGCAAGTATCAGCTCGAGAAAGTCCTGGGGAAAGGGGCCATGGGCGTCGTCTATCTCGCCAAGGACCCGACCATAGGCAGAAACGTTGCGGTAAAGTGCATCTATCTGTCGCAGGGCCTTGAAGAGGACAAGCTCAGGGAGTTCAGGGAAAGGTTCCTCAGGGAAGCCCGCGCTGCGGGCGTGATGAGCCACCCCAACATCGTAACGATATACGAGGCCGACGAGGGAGGCCCCGGGAGGCCGCCGTTCATAGCGATGGAGTACATCGAAGGCGAGACCTGGAACCACATGATAAAGAGCGGGAAAAAGCTTACGCCCGACCAGCTCTTCCCCATGCTCAAAGAGGTCGCCTCGTCCCTGGAATACGCTCACAACGCGAACGTGGTCCACCGGGATATAAAGCCGGGCAACATAATCCAGACCAAGGACGGCCGCGCCAAGCTGATGGATTTCGGCATCGCGAAGGTCCCCACGTCGGAGCTCACGAGGGAGGGGCAGTTCCTCGGCACGCCGGCCTACATGTCCCCGGAGCAGGTCCAGGGAAGGGCCGTGGACAGCAGGTGCGATATCTTCTCACTCGGGGCGGTAGCATTCGAGATGATAACCGGATGCAAGCCGTTCGACGGCGATGAGATCACCACGGTCCTGCACAAGATCGTCAGCGAGGAGCCGAAGGATATCCGGGAGCTCGATCCGGAAGTGACGAAAGAGGCGTGGGCGATAGTAAAAAAGATGCTCAGGAAGAACCCCGAGGAGAGATACTCGAGCGCGTCGGAATTGGTCGCGGACCTCGAAGCGTACCTTGCCGGCGCCCTACCTCCTTACGCGCAGGACCTCGTCGAAAAGACAGCCGCGCCGCTGGAAGAGAAACACGTCCCGAAGTCGAAGGCGCCGCAAGAGAGATCGTCACGGCCCGCTTTGGTCCTGGGCGTCGTCCTTCTATTCGTTTTCATCGGCGCGGGCAGCGTCGTCTATTACCTTTTCTTCCATGGAAAAGCGGGGGGGGAGAACGAACCTCCCATCGTGAACAGCACGGCCGACATCGAAAGGAGCAGGGAACAGGCGGATAAGCCTACGCCGCTCTTCCCGGGAATGCCGCCGGCAGGCGAAACCGCGGAACAACCCCCCTCCGCGGAGCAGCCTCCAGCGGGACAGGACCAGAAACCGAAAACCCCGAGGAAGCAGAGGCCGCAGCCTCAGCCGCAAGTGCAGCCTCCGCAGCCTGATACTCCCAAGCCTCAGGCTATAAAAAAGGCGAGGATGACCCTTTCTTTCGACCTGGGAGCGACGAAAAAAGGAGAAGTTTCCCTGACCATAGACGGCAAGCCCGTCAAGACACAGAAGATCGAAAAAGGGCTTTTGCAGGACAACATATGGAACATCACCGTGGAAATGCCTGCAGGCGTTCACAAAGTCAAGGTGAACCTCAGGACCGAACTCATGGGCGTCGACACTACCGCGGAAGAAGATCACGAGTTCATAGCCGGAAAAACTACCACTCTGAAGGTACGGATACAGAAGCTGTCCAAAAAGCTGATTTTTACCTGGAGTGATTGACCTTATGCCGGAATATTACTGCTCGAAAGCTCCCGCCAAGATAAACCTGTTCCTGGACATACTCCGAAAAAGGGAGGACGGCTATCACGAGATAAGGACCATCTTCCAGTCGATAGCGTTGTTCGACACCCTCCGTTTCACGATAATCCCCAAGGGTGTATTCCTCTCTTCGGACGACCCTTCCCTTCCGCTGGACTCAGCGAACACCGTCTTCAAGGCGGCGAACGCGCTTCTGGAAAGTTCGAAGCAAAAAAAGGGGATAGAGATCTTCATCGAGAAAAGGATCCCGCAAAAAGGCGGGATGGGAGGCGGAAGCTCCGACGGGGCCTGCGCTCTCTACGCGCTGAACATCATCTGGGAACTCGGCCTTCCTCCGGAGGAACTTCTCGCGATAGCCGCGGAGATAGGGAGCGATCTTCCCTTCTTTCTCACCGGGGGGACTGCCGCCGGGGTAGGCAGAGGCGAAGAGGTCTACCCTCTTCCGGACGCTCCTCCCGCATGGCTGGTCCTGGGTTTCCCCGAAGAGGGCGTCTCCACCCGGGAAGCCTACGCCAGAGCGGGCACGCAGTTGACAGGGGGGGCATCTGCCCGTAGAATGATGGTTGCCGCCGCGAAAGTAGCGGAGGGGAGTTTCACGGAGGATGATCTATTGAACCGATTTGACAGCACAGTCCTCGAAAGCGACAACGGGATACTCCTTTACAGGGACCGCCTCCTTGAGGCCGGGGCGCGGAAGGTCATGCTGTCCGGCTCCGGATCGTCTTGGTTCGCTTACACGCGGAGCCTTGACGAAGCCAAGTCAATACACGAAAAAATTTCTCAGCGTTCCGAAAGGTGGGCAATAGTTCCTACTCTCGACAGAGGGGGGTTTTTCCGTTCCATCACACCGACTTCCAAGAAGGAGAATCTCAGATGAAGATCACCGAAGTGCGCATCAGGACCGTGACGAGCGACAAACTGAAAGCTTACGCCTCCGTTATTTTCGACGAATGCTTCGTTATCACGGACATCAAGGTCATCGAAGGGCCCAAGGGGCTCTTTCTCTCCATGCCCAGCAAGAAGAAGAGGGACGGGAAATTCCGCGACATCGCTCATCCTTTGAACACCGATTTCAGGAAATACATGGAAGACGCCGTGCTAGACGAGTACAAGAAGGCCCTGGAATCCCCGCAGGAACCGCAGCCCGCTCCGGAGGAAGAGGCCAACTGACCGGGGCGGTTGATTTTTTCCTCCGTTTGGGGGTATCATACGCATTCGCTTTACCCCGCCCCTGTAGCTCAGTCGGTAGAGCGAGGGACTGAAAATCCCTGCGTCGCTGGTTCAATTCCGGCCGGGGGCACCACGAATAGAAGGGCTGGCAAACTCCTGCCAGCCTTTTTCTTTTTATTGCTGAAGCGGGGGCCTTTCACATTCCTTGCCTCTGACCCATTGGCGTCTATGCGTCGGCGGCTCCGCCGCCGGGATTGAGTTTCATGCATACTCCGCTTATTTGAATTGACTGATTCTGCTTTCAGGATTTAAAATGGGACCTTCATCTAGGGGTTATATTGGAATGAAAAAAATTTTACTGCTAAGTTTCATTATTATCCTCGTTTCAGCAGCATTATTTCTTGGGTGGCTTTATTGGCCTCAGAGACCGTTGAAATATCCATCTGTCTTTGGTGAAGAATCTCCACCCAAGAAATGCAGCCATTCCGCATCTCAAGAAGAGTATGCAGTGTATGAAGCGGCAATCCCATATCTTTATAACAGGGCTTTAAAAAATATGCAACGGCCCGATGAAAGTGTACCATTCTTGATTGTCCTTGGTTTTACGATGGAAGATTATGAAGATAGGTACCCAAGAAGAAGAAGGAACAGCGTATATTTGGATAGGACTGCCGTTGAAGAAAAATTACCAGATCAATTAATAACCGATTATAAAAAAAGGAATCAAGAAACACTTGTTTTGGAAGATAAACTGAACATCAATAAGAAATATCACTTGATGAACAAAGGAGAATATGAGCAGATATTCTTGGCTAACCCATATGGTGAAAGAGTGTTTTTCGACAAATATCCACAATCCAATGGATTGTATGACTAACCATCTGCACGGACATTTTGCAAGAATTCATTGACGGTGTCAACGGGTCTTTTTCCAAGGTTCCTATACCCCTGATGTGAGCGTTCGTTGTTGTAAGATCTGAGCCATTTATCAAGATCTTTCTGCAAT
>JAKQCT010000070.1 GCA_029559035.1 Acidobacteriota bacterium | reverse complement strand
CCCGCCGCCCGCGCCCTTCGGGACGGGGCTGTCGGAGCGTCCGGCTTTGTCAGCTCGCTCATCCGATGCGCCAGACATCGGCCTTCGTTCGCTTCCGTGCCATGCATCTCCGACAACTACCGTCGCGGCCATGTCTTATTTCCGGATAGGCTCTAAGTCTATGCGGGTCTTCTTCCCCGGGAAAACGCCGAGTCAAAATCCACCTTATTAAATGAATGGAAGGTTATCGGGTTGGGGAGAGATATGTCATCGAGCCGGGATCGCCGTGGCATCGTTGTTGCCGATATTCGGTCGGAGGTGAACGATGAACGGAAGCATTGGTTTTACCGGAATCAAGGAATGGCCTCAGGGCGAAAGACCCAGGGAAAGGTGTTTCGAAAAGGGATGTGACGTGCTCTCGACCCACGAACTTCTGGCGATCCTTTTCAGGACGGGGAAGAAAGGAGTGACTGCGATAGACCTGTCCAGGTCCCTCTTGAAGGAGGCCGGGTCTCTCCGCGCCATCGCCCAGAAAAGCCCGAAGGAACTTTCATCCATTTGCGGCATAGGGGTGGTGAGGGCGGTCACGCTCTCCGCGGCGCTGGAGCTCTCGAGAAGATTCGTCCTCGAAAGCGTGAAGGAGGCGGAAAGGATCGAGGGGGCGGACGACGCCTACGAGTTCCTGAAGCCGAGACTCAGGGACCTTCCCCACGAGGTGTTCGCGGTGATCTTTTTGAATCAGAAACACGGGATCATAGCCTACCGGGAGCTGTTCAGGGGAACGATCAACGGAAGCGCCGTCCATCCGAGGGAGGTGATCAAGGAGGCGCTCCGGGAGAACGCAGCGGCGGTGATCTTCGCCCACAACCATCCCTCGGGGAACGTGATCCCGAGCCCCGAGGACATCGCCCTGACGGAACAGCTCGAAACCCTGCTCTCGCACCTCGACGTGAGGCTTATCGACCACATAATCGTCGGCGGGAACGGCAGCTACTCCTTCGCCAGGGAAGGCCTCCTGCCATCGAAAAGGAAAAAAACAGGCTGAACCTTTTTGGGGACTAGCCTCGTATAATGATCCGTCAGGAGGAATCCCATGTTCAGAAAATTTTTTATGGCATTTTCGATATTCTTCGCGATAACATCTTTCGCTCAAACCTATTTCGTCGAAATCCCCACATCAGGCCCCGACACGATGCGCTTCTTGAATTCCGCTAAATTCGACGTCGCGGGCATAGATCGCATGCGCGGCATGATCGGCGTGGTAGCTTCGCCTGATGACCTCGAGAGGCTTTCGGCTCTGGGCCTGCGCTATGATGTGATCGATTCCTCCCACCCGTTGAGGGACTCCCGCGGCGAAGCTCTTTCAGACTACAAGGACCCGCAGGAGATAATGGCCTTGGTGGATAAGACCGTGGGCGACCACCCCGCGCTAGCGAGGAAGATCATTCTCGAGGATCAGCTCTTCGAGGGACAGCAGCAGGTGGCGGTGCTGATCACTTCGAACGTCAGCGAGCCCAACTCTAAGCGCTCCTTCATCCTCGACGCCCAGCATCACGCCAGGGAAGTCATGGGGCCGGAGATAGCCCTGGACATGATCGACTATCTCACGGACAAATACGGTTCCGACCCGAAGGTCAAGCAGTGGGTGGACGAAATCAACATCTATGTGGTCCCATCGGTGAATCCGGACGGAGGAAAATACGTCTTCACGACCGACAACATGTGGCGTAAGAACAGGAATCCCGCCTGCGGCTCGGGCCTAAAGACCGGGATAGACCTCAACCGAAACTACCGCTTCAACTGGGACGGATGCCTGGGCTCCGACGGATACTGCGGCAGCTTAGTTTACAGGGGGACGGCGCCCGACTCAGAGCCGGAGACCCGCGGCCTGGAGAGCCTCATGGATGAAGCAAGGGCGCTTTTCGCCCTGACGCTACACGCCTACGGGGAGTACATCATCTACCCTTACGGCTGCACCTGGTCCGGGCAGGTCGCCGATGACCAGGACCTGATGCAGGCGGTTGGAGAGAAAATAGTCGCGGTGCTCGAGAACGATGACGGCGCGGTTAATTCCTTCTTACTAGGTTCTTCGGACGGAACGGACGGGATGGCCCAGGATACTTATTATGGGAATTACGGCACTTACGCATACTTGATCGAGGTGGGCCGGTCTTTCCAGCCCGACTACGCCTCCCTCAGGGACAAGACGGTGGCCCGACTACGCATGGCGTGGCAGACCCTCCTGGAGGAAACCCTCGCCGCGCCGCAGATCACCGGGGTGGTGACCGATTCCACAACGGGCCGACCGATCCCAGCTGCTGTCTCGCTCGAGGAACTGCCGCTTTCGAACGGCGAAACACCGAGGAGCGCCAACGCGATGGGGCGCTACAACATTCTGGCTCGGAAGAACACAACCTACCACGCCACTTTCTCCCTCCCAGGGTACTGTTCGACCGAACGGGAGGTGGTCGTTGAAGAGGGTCCTGTGACAGTGGACGCAACGCTCGACCCGTCGGCCGACGGGTCGCCATCTTCCCCGCAACCGTCAAACGGATCGAAGAACGTTCCTCTCTCCGCCCTCCTCTCCTGGAGCTGGAACGGAACCGGCTCGACAGATGTATATTTCGGCACCCAGCCCGATCCCCCGAAAGCCGCCACCGTGACGGGCGACAGCTGGACCACGCCCGCGCTGGAGAGCGGGAAGACCTACTACTGGAGGTTATCGAAAAATTCGCCGTGCGGCGTTTCTTCCGGTCCGATCTGGTCGTTCTCCACGATACCCTACGGGATAAGCTCCGTTTCCAGGAAGGGGGATCCTTTCCGCCTTGTAATAGAAGGGACTGGATTCGTCCAGGGCTGCACCGTGAAAATCGATGGAACGGCTGCTCCGAAAACATCCTTCAAGAGCGATGACAGGCTGGTGGCCAAGGGAGGCTCTTCGCTGAAGGCGATGGTTCCCAAAGGACATAGGGTCACGATAACCGTCGAAGATGAAGCCGGCGGGAGTTCCAACGGATTCGAGTTCGGATGGTAACACCCTGATATCGCCATCAAAGACCTTTTTAAAACAGACTTTCGCTTGACGGCTCGGCGGAACGAGGCGTAAATTTATCTTGAAAGAAAGGATGGGAAAATGCGGAACGCGTTGTTTTCTTTGATCACGGGCGCCTTGTTGACGGCTTTGTTCTGCGTGCCGTGCTTCCCTGCCGAGGACGAGGAGTCGCTCACCGGCTGCCTTGCGGAAGGAAACACGGAGTTCGCCCTGAAGCTTTACGGCGAACTGCGGAGCGGGGAGGAAAACATTTTTTTCTCTCCCTTCAGCGTCTCTTCGGCAATGGCGATGGCGTACTCCGGAGCGAGGCAGAACACCGCGAAGGAGATGAAGGAGGCGCTCTGCTTCCATCTGAACCAGAAGCAGCTTCCGCTCACATTCAAGCTTCTGAACGGCCATCTTTCGGACAACGCGGCCAGAGGCGGCCAGAAACTTTCGATCGCCAACGGCCTCTGCCTGACGGGAGGGGACCTGAGCCTCGATTTCAAGGCGCTGCTCAGGGAGAATTTCGACGCGGAGATATTCAAAGGCGACACCGACACGATCAATTCCTGGGTGAACAGGAAGACCGAGGGGAAGATACCAAAGATACTTGAATCGCTCGACTCCAATTCCGTCTGCGTCCTATTGAACGCTATCTATTTCAAGGGAACATGGGAGGAGATGTTCAAACCCGGCGACACCCGCGACGACACATTCTTTGCCTCCAGTGACAAGCAGCTGACTGCCAGGATGATGTACCGCAAGGGAAGGATCAAGCTCCTGAGAGAAAAAGGCTTTCAGGCCGCTTCGCTTCCTTACAAGGGCGACCGCTTGTCGATGGTGATCCTTCTCCCGGAAGAGATCGAAGGGCTTGCCGGACTGGAGAAACATCTGACATCGCAGAACATTCAGAACTGGCTGACCGGATTGGACAGGTCCCCGGCGGTTGAAACCAGGATCTTTGTTCCCAGGTTCAGGCTCGAGACGGCTTACGACCTAGCCTCTCCCTTCAAGTCGCTCGGTATAAAGGATGCTTTCGACAAGTCGGGCTGCGCCGATTTTACCGGAACCGGCTGGAAGAAAGGCGAGCTCTGGATCGCCCAGGTAAAGCACAAGGCTTTCGTGGAGGTCAACGAAGAGGGCACGGAAGCGGCGGCGGCCACCGCCGTCGAAATGGCGACCAAGTCCATACCGAACTACCCCGTCTTCCGGGCCGACCACCCGTTTTTTTTCCTGATAAGGGACAACATTACGGGGACGATCCTTTTTCTCGGCAGAGTGACGGACCCGGGCAGGCCGCAGAAAGGAACTTCCAAATGATCACGAAAGAAAGAGGGGTCAAAACCCTTCTGGCGGTCGGCGGCATCGCGACGATCCTGGGAGCGATCGACCCGCTGGAGGGATCGCTCCTGATACTTCCGGGAAGCCTTCTGGTGATGCTTGCCGCCATCATCGGTAAAGAGGGAAAGGCCATAACAAGATACAGGACCTGGACCTTCATCCTGATACTGATCGGAGTGGCGGCCATGTGGGGAATGACCGCGACCGGCGGCATCGGGGGAGATACCGGCATTTCGATGTGGTGGGGCCTGCTCATCGTTCCATACCTTATCGGCCTGCCGATGGCGCTCTGGGGGCCGGGCCTTCCTCGCTGGGCGTACTGGGCCGGGCTTGTCCCCGGCTGGTGGTACCTCGCCCTTGCTGCGCTGATATCCGGGGATGCCGGCGGGATAGGCAACGAGGCCTCAAAGTCGATCGTTCCCTTCGTTGTAGTAGTAGGCATTGCCGTCATCGCCGGATGCGGGTGGCGGCTGGCAAAGATAGTCAACTCCGAAAGGTGAAGATAACGGAGATCCGTTCCAAATCTATCATCTCCGCCTCGAAGATCCATGACTATGTCGTTAACCCCTATGTGGGCTGCGCCCACGGATGCTCCTACTGCTACGCCAGGTACATGAAGCGGTTCACGGACCACCGCGAACCTTGGGGCGAATTTGTCGATGTGAAGATCAACGCCGCCGAACTGCTCGCCAAGGAGATAAAAAAGAAGACCCGCGGAAACATATGGATGAGCGGGGTGTGCGACCCGTACCAGCCGCTCGAAGCGAAGTACGAGCTGACGAGAAGTTGCGCCCGTATCATCGTCGAGCACGGCTGGCCGCTCTCCGTTCAAACAAGGTCGCCCCTTGTCCTGAGAGACCTTGATATCCTGAGAAAAGGGAAGGATGTCGAAGCGGGATTCTCGATCACCACCGCCGACGAAAGGATAAGAAAGATGTTCGAGCCCTGCGCGCCGCCCATCCCCGAGAGGCTCAAGGCGCTGAGGACCCTGCACGATAACGGCGTCAGGACCTTCGTCATGATCGCCCCGATCCTTCCCGGAGCGGTCGACCTGATAGACAAGATCGAAGGCATCGCGGACCACATCATCATAGACCGGATGAATTACAACCACGCAGACCATATATACAAGAAGCACAACCTGACCCACAAGAACACCGACGGATACTTCGCCGAAGCGGGCGAACTGATCGCCGCTAAATGCAGGGAGAAAAAGATCGAACTGATGTGGGCGTATTGAGCATGAAAGAATATTACGCGAGGCGAGCCGCTGAGTACGAGAAGATCTACCTGAAGCCCGAAAGGCAGGCCGACCTGAGGCGCATGGAAGAAATAGCAGGCGATGCTTTTCCGGGGCTGAGCATCCTCGAAGTCGCCTGCGGCACGGGCTACTGGACGAAATTTGCCGCGGCCTCCGCCAAAAGCATCCTCGCGACCGACTTCAACGATGAAGTGCTCGAACTGGCGAAACAAAAAGATTACGGTACCTGCGCCGTCTCTTTTCAGAGGGCCGACGCTTACACGCTCGAAGGCGTCCCCCCGTGGTTCGACGCGGGATTCCACGCCTTCTGGTGGTC
>JAKQCT010000059.1 GCA_029559035.1 Acidobacteriota bacterium | reverse complement strand
AGACGGGTATTTTGTCTCAACCGTTGGAATCAATGATCGAGTGATACGAGCCTATATCGAACAACAAGGCAAAGAAGATATTGGACAAGCGAAGCTTGAATTCGGCTAATACCCCGGGCGTAAGCCCGTGGGAAGTTTATTGGATTGATCCCATTATCAATATGCTGCCCCCTGCTTATATTAAGCAGACCTCAGTCCTATGAAGCAATATCATTTTCAAGTTTTGGAGGATGATGCATGTCGGAAAGAAAAAAATGTTCATCATGTTTCATGTGTGAAGGTTTCCCGGGGGTTGTGATCAACGATAAGGGAGTCTGCGGTCCTTGCGGAAATCTTGAGCAACAGGTCGTTGATCCTATGTTAACACCCAAACCCGCCCTACCAGAACTGCGCAGGATTATAGACGAGAAAAACGGCGGGAGGAAACGCAAGTATGATTGCGTCATAGGAGCTTCCGGAGGACTAGATAGTTCTTATGTGCTATTGACGGCAAAAAAGAAACTCGGGCTCAATCCCTTGGTTATTCATTACGATACCGGATTGAACTATGAACACGCGTTCTCGAATCTGAAAAGACTTTGCGAGAAACTGGATGTTGAATTTAGGGTAATTTCAAGCCGGGGAAACTGGGATCGTAAATATGTCAGGGAGGTTATCAACGCATTAAAACGCGTTGATGCGTACTGGGGGGTATGCACTTTTTGTCATCATGTGCTGGTTGACGCGGTCAACAGGGCGGCGGTAAACGAAAAAATACCAGTAATTTTAACTTCAAGGAACATATACGAAGAAAAGCTTCATCTATCTGCAAATTTCAGGCTTAAACATATGGTTCTTGCGTTTTTTAAGAGGGGTATTCCTGTACTGCCAGCAATGCTTATCCATCTTACAAGAGCCGGGTATTTCTTTTTGCGGCTCAAGATGGAGTTTTCGTTGCCTCCTGTTACCAACTTATTCAGGCGTCGCCCAAAATATAAGGGAGTGAGCTATGTCAATGTTACCGAATATGTTCCTTGGGAAATTGGAAGGATGATAAAAGAACTCCGTGAGGAGGTTGGTTGGAAAGTACCTGAACACCCGAGCTTGCAGATGCGATTTGATTGCAAAATAGAGGACAGTTTCATCAATCATACCTACAGGCAGGCAACTGGACTGACCATCCATGGAATAATCGCGAGCAACTTGATTGCTTGTGGTGTGATGAAAAAAGAGGAATTGACCGATGCGGTGAAATATTATGACGATATCATCAAAGAAAGAAAAGAAGAAGTATTAAAAATATTGGGGCGTTTGTAGCATAGGGTTCCTGGCCAATTATTCATTGCAAGACGACAATGGCACCATTGGAAATTCTATCAAACTGGTTACGGCTTTGTTTTTGTTGGTCAGCCAAGTCAAATAGCGTCAAGTTACTTGCAGGGTGTTCAATTGGTAAATTCTGATGCGAAGTAAAGGAATCCTTCCATCTTCTGCCTGAAAAACTATTGGAGGTAACGCGGGAGAGGTTTTCGCTCTTCTGGGGGTAACGGCTCTTTGCCTCTTCCTTAACTACTCTCAGCGAGGAAAAAGGCGCAGGCCGCCGAGTAGGCAGAGGTTAGTAGAGGGGGCATTTCAAAACAGTCTTGACGCGGTTTGCTTCCAGCGCTTGACAGAGGGGCTGTTTTGAGGTATTATCAAACCGTATTTGGACTCTGGCCGGTAGCGGCGTGGTTTTTCCCTTACTATTGAGCCGGTTAAGAGGAAAAAATAAAGGAGAGGTCGATGAAAAAGATTGCATTATTCGTGCTGATCTTGGGGATTTTCGGTGGCGCCACTTGGGCGCAGGAATATCAGGAAGGGATACCTTGGGGCAACGCTTACTTCAAACCGTCTGTTGAGTTTCTTTTCACCCATTCCGATAACGTCTTTCTAAACGACGAGTCGATGGGGGAGCTTTATGACGACAGCATCTGGATGATCCGTCCCCAGTTGGGTCTGGAATTTCCATTTGAGAACAGCTATGTGAACCTCCAGGTCCAGTACGAGTACAAAGATTACGAGGATTACGACCTTCAGCATCACGATACCTGGTTCGGAATCTTCGACAGCCAGTTCAAGTTCTCGAACGGAAGCACGCTGAACATTAAGGATCACTATGTTTACGGTGTTCAGCAGACTTCTCAGTTCGATCCCGACTCGGAAGTCTTCTGGAACGTGGCCCGTTTCCAGCGGAACCTCGCAATAGTTCAGTATGAGCTTCCCGTATCCACGCTCAACACTCTGGGGATCAAGCTCAGCCACAACGAGGTCAACTTCAGGGAAGACCATGATTCGGGCGTTCTGCCCTTTTTCAGCTATGTCCAGAAGGGAGGGGGATTGACATGGAAGTACCGCTACCAGCCTCTTGCCGCAATGGTCTTCGAATACGAGCATATAAAAGCTTCTCCGCTTGAGGATAATTACCTGCACTCCCCCTTCGGCTGGTACACTACCGAAAAAGAATACACCGAGGACAGGATTTCGATAGGCTGGGAGGGCAATTCCCAGAGAAAGTTCTCCGGTTTCGCCAAGATAGGCTACAAGAAGATGGACTTCGACGACCACACGATCGAGGGTTACGACGATTTCAAGGGTATCGTCGCCGACGCGGGTCTAACGTACAAATTCGCCGAGTTCACCGATCTTAACGCCACGATCTTCCGTCACGCATCCCAGTCCGCATTCAATGTCAACAACTACTACACCGCGACAGGAGCAGACTTGAGGCTTCACCACCAGTTCAACCGCCACCTTTTCGCGACGATAGGCGGAAAGTACCAGGTCAACGATTATCCGGAAGCCGTCACCGATTACATACCGGGTTACGGCTATTACTACTCCGCGCCCTCCTTTTTTACGATGCTGCAGGGACAGCACAGAAACGACGACATCGCCCAGTTCCTGGCGGAGCTTGGTTACCACTTTTCATCCCGCATAAGCATGAGGTTCAACTACCTTTACGAAGACAGGGACTCCAACCTGAACTTCTGGGATGTTTACAGCGTGGAAAGAAAGCCATACAGCTACAATGAGAACAGGTTCGTCCTGCAGATCCAGATGGGGTGGTAAAAACTTGATTTTCGGACATTTTAAAGCGGGCGGAATAAACTCCGCCCGCTTGCTTTATTCCCTACTTTTTTGTCTTTCCCTCGCGATCCCCGCCTTAGCGGTCACGATAAGCGGAGAGAGAGGCCGGGTTGCCCTCGGCGACCTTTCTCAGTTCACTGTCACCCGTACAGGAAACTCTGTCGAGATCCTCGCTTCCGTGAGAGGCAAAAATCCGGAGATTCCCGAGGATCTGAAAGATTTCATTAGCTTGGTCGATGACGGTTCTTTAAAGATCTCTGTCCCGCTCGATAAAGATCCTGTCATCTCGGTGCTAAAAGACTCGATAATGGTTGAATGGGTCGGACCCGTATCATCCTCCGGTTCACTCTTTTCCTCAAAGGACGCTCCTGCCTATCCTCTCGGCCCGGGGGACCGCTTGATGGTCGAAGTGTACGGGATCGAGGACATGAACAAGGAGGTTGTCGTCGATCCCGCGGGGTATGTCACACTCCCTCTTCTGGAAAGAATGTCAGTGAAAAACATGGCGCTGAATGAGATCCAGAAACTGTTGGAGGAAAAATACACTGATTACATAAAGGATCCGAAGGTGAATTTACAGCTAAAGGAATACGGTAGCAGGTTCGTCAACATTATCGGCGAGGTCGAAAGGCCGGGGAGGATACCGCTTAAAAGCACCTTCAGGCTTCTCGACGCCATCTCGGAAGCGGGAGGATTCACCGCAAAATCGGGTGACATCGAGGTCCAGCGGAGGGATGAAAGCGGAGCGATGCAGAAGACCGTCATCATGAAGGAATCGCTCCTCAGTTCCGGAGGTGGGAACGAGAATATTTTTGTTTATGACCAGGATACCGTAAATATTCTTCCCGTCAGCCAGATATACATATCGGGACAGGTGAGAACTCCACAGGGCATAGAGTACAAGAGGGACCTGACCCTACTGAGAGCCATCGCGAAAGCGGGCGGATTCACCGAATGGGCGAATAAGGACAAGATAATCATCCTCAGGCAGGATCAGTCGGGCCAGACGCAGGCGATCAGGGTCGATGTCCACAAGATAGAAAAAGGCAAATTAAGCGATCCGCCCCTTATGCCGAACGATCAGATAGTCGTTTATGAAAGGAAGCTGTTCTAAAAAATGCCAATTGGAGACGCCCTACCGAAAGCCCAGCCTGAAGGAATGTTATCACAGGAGTTTGACCTAGCCAAGTGGGTCTTCCTCCTTTTGGAACACCGCTGGTGGATCATAGGAATCACCGCGCTTTCAACTTTTCTTGCGTTGATCTATTCCTTCCTTGTCACGCCCATCTACCAGGGAACGGCTGTAGTCTATGTCCAGACATACGCCAGGGCGCCTATCGGCAACCAGAACATCGTGGGTGCGGGCTCCTGGTCGGAAGAATTGAAATTTTACAATTCGCAGGAATCGATAATAAAAAGCAGGGCAGTGCTCGAAGAGGTCGTCGAAAGGCTTCAGCTCCAGGACCACGAGGGCTTCAAGGGCGTCAAGGATCCGGTTAGGGTTTTTGTCGGGTATGTGCGTGTAGATCCGATAAAGGAGAGCGCCCTTTTTAACATCTCCGTAAGGGCTCCATATAAAAAAGACGTAGCGTTGTGGGCGAATACCGTAGCGGATGTTTACAAGGAACAGAATCTCAGGGCCGCCATGGAATATGTGAACAAGGCAAATTCCATTATTCTGGATAAGATAAATGAATTGCAGAAGGAGTATGGAAAGCTCCAGCAGAATTACAGCAGCCAGATCGCCGCTTCCGAATCCTATTTTCCCGAGAACCAGAAACAGATCATCGATGAAAAAATAAGGGCCATGGAAAACAGGATCAACGACATAAGGGTGAAGCAGAACGAAGCCAGGGCTGTTGCGTCACAGCTTCAGGCCGTTCTGGCGAAAGGCGGTGATCCCCTAACGATAGCCGAAGTCTCCATGAACCCGGCTATCCAGTCGCTTCACGCGCAGCTCGTTTCCTCGGAAAGGGAGCTGAGCGGCCTTCTTGCCAATCTCAAACCGAAGCATCCAGATGTATTGAAAAAGCAGGCGGAGATCGAGGGCTTGAATCAGAAGATCCGCGCGCAGGCCTCCATAATACTCAACTCCTATGTCAACCAGATGAACGCCTACGGCCAGGAGGAGGGCAGCCTGGGAGCCGATATTCGGCGGGCGAAGAACGAAGGAGTCACTTTTGTCGAGACTTCTTCCAGGTCAACTTCGCTGGAAACCAACATTCAATCCATCAAGAACTACATGGATCTGCTTTATTCGAAAATGCAGGAACTCAACATAGGCGGTCAGCTTCTGTCCAACAACATAAGAATCCTTAACCCAGCCGTCACGCCCGGCTCGCCTGTTTTTCCGAACAGGAAGCTGAACATACTTTTTGGTTTTTTCCTGGGGCTGATAATATCCATAGGCGGGCTCGCGACGATACAGGTGTTCGATACCAGGATAAAGTCCACGGAGGACATCGAGCAGGGTCTGGGACTCAACCTCCTTACGATGATTCCTGCAATGGAATCCCAATCGCAGAGGGCTTCCATAGAAGCTTACCAGACCTTGAGAACGGCATTGATCTACGCGAGCCAGAACAAGCAGAAAAATGTCATCCTGGTGACGTCTTCAGGGCCGAAGGAAGGGAAAAGCACTGTCAGCCTTAACCTTGGAAGTGTGCTTGCCTCAGGCGGAGACAGGGTCCTGATAATGGACTGCGACCTCAGACGGCCTACCATGCACAGAAAGTTCAAGCCCGAAGCAGCCGTCAAGGGCCTCACCCACTACATGGCGGACAAGGAAGCCAAGCCGGACGATTTTATCGCTCCCGTGGGAGTCAATTTGTGGATAATGTATTCCGGCCCTATACCTCCCAACCCTCCGGAAATATTCTCGATGAAGAGATTCAAGGAGCTTATCGAAAAAATGAGGGGCCAGTTCGATTGGGTTATAATCGATTCTCCCCCTGCTCTTTCTCTCACCGATGGCCAGATCCTTGCTTCCTATGCCGATCTGGTCCTGCTGGTCGCCAAGCACAAGCACACGCACAGACCGCTGCTCCAGAGAACGATTGTTACATTGGAAAGGCTTAAGGCCCAGATCGCGGGCGTTGTGATGAACTATGTGGACACCTCTTCATCTTATTATTATGACTATTACTACAGCAACAGTTACTACTACACCACGGGAACTTCGCCGAAAAAGATAAGCTGGCTGTTTGGAATGGATCTTAGCAGGTTCCAGGACCTGAGCAAGAGGAGGAAACGCAAGCCCAAGGATTCGACCCTCTCCTAATGCTCTTGACAAAAAGGAATTTTGGTATATAGTTTAGAATTGGAGGACGAGAAAATGAGAGTTAAAAGCTTTGTTATTGCCATACTGATGGTTATCCTCGGGACGACGGCATTGATGGCTGACAACAAGGACATCATCACTCAGGGGGATTTCGCCCTTCTGCTTGTGAAACACACAGCCACGCCAAAACCAGCGGGTGACTGGACCCAGGAATCCGCGCTCTCCCTGCTCCAGGATGTGGGCGTCCTGCCTTTCTCGGGCGGATGGAACGCTTCCGAGGAACTCACTGAAGGCGACATGGCGCACATTCTCAGGCAGGTCGGCCTGAATATCTTTTCGGTCAATCCCGACGAGAAGGTCACTTGGGGGAGAGCCAACGCTGTGTTTTACAGGTATGACGACTTCCTGAAGAACGCCAACCTGAAGACCAGGACTGCTTACGGAACGACCACTACACACGTAGACACCTCACTTGGCGGAAGCGACGCGCTCGCGCCTGCTTCGCCCGTAACTCCCTGATAGAAAGAGTTAGATACAAACATTCATAAAAAGCCGCCTTCGGGCGGCTTTTTTTATTGGCTCCTCAAAGAAGCCGACATGCAGCTTTCGGGCGTGGCGTGTCTGCTACCGGCGATACTGCTCCCTCAGGCGGTAAAGCATGTACCTGTCGTTCTCGAAGGAGAGATCGTACTTTCCGGAAATGACTGGGATTATCCGGGCGTTCGCGCTGTCACGGGTCTTCGGCATGCAGATCCAGGTGATCCTTTCCGATCCCAGCTCGCTGAAAAGCCTCTGGTACTGGCTTTCCGTATTGAAAACAAGGAAGGAATCGAACGGGGTGGGGTTCTTCATGAGCGTGAAGATGTTTATCAGGCTGTGGAACCCGGAGCAGAAAAGAGTGTCTCCGGGCTTCTTGAACCGCTCGATGTGGTCAAGGAGACGAAGAAGGTCCTGTACTTCGCCAGAATTGAACGCGCGGAGGGAGCCCGCGGACGAAGCTATAGTAACGAGCCTTTCCGGAGCCGCGGCCCTGTAGAAAGATACGGAGAAAACCGTTGCGGCGGCGACAATGACGATGGCCGTGGCTGAAAAAAAACGCTTTGCCTGGCTAGTTTTCCACAGCAGGAACATGGCGGGGAGAAGCCCCGGTAACGCCCACACGAGGTTGGTGAACGACCATCTGTGGAGGGCGGTCAGGAAAGCGGATATCGCGAGCGAAGCCGCCACGGCTATTTGAGGGGAAGGAGCCAGTTTCCTGATCCTGCCGAACGACAGCGAGGCGAAGGAAATCACAGGCACCAGCATGAAAAAGAAAGCGATGAGCGTCATAGAGCCTAAGTACAGGGGAGCCTTCCCGAATCCGTCCCGCGAGAAAACAGGCATGACGCTTCTCCAGCCCGAGAAGAGGTCGAACTTGTGCCCCTCGATATTGTGATATGAGGTCAGGGGGAAGACCAGGAGGTCGTTGACGAGGTTTCCGATGCCCGCGGTCGGAAGAAGCCACGCGGAGAACAGAAGCGCGACCGTTCCGACGCCTGCCAGGCCTCCCCAAATCGCTTCCTTCCGTTCCCGACCTTCCAAAGCCGGCAGGTACAGGAGCGCGGTGAAAATGATGAAGTAGCCTCCCTGGTCCTGCAGGGAAAAAGCCGCCAGCGCCGCAAAAACGCCTGCAGAGAAATAGGCGTGCCGGGGCTTCCGCGAGCCCGGTGCCGACAGCAGGAAATAGGCCGAAAGGAGGCAATGGAGGGCCGCCCACCAGTGATGGCTGGGGATAGGCCAGTAGGAGACTCCGAAAGGTATCAGAAGAGCCAGGGAAAGCAGCCGGAGCACCCTGTGGGCTTCCAGTTTCCTTAATACCAGATCGAGGGAAAGAACGATCGATACGGCAAGGGCGAGCGCGAGGAGCCTTCCGGCAAGAAGGGATGGGCCGAACAGCAGGAAAAGTGCCGCAGTAGGGATGAAGGAAGCGGGAGGGAATCCTTGAAAGAAATCGCGGTGCGGAATCTCTCCTGACGCGATCCTCCAAGCGTCGAGGAGAATCGTCCCTTCGTCTCCCAGAAGGAGCTTCTGATCGAAGAGCCTGAGGTAATAGACCACTCCCCACAGGGCCATGCATAGCAGGGCGAGCCTCCAGGCGGTCGTTCTCATATCCGTGCAGGGAGAGTCATTTTTCACTTCCGGGCTCCGTTCTCTTCTTTTTAAAGAGGATATACCTGTCATTCTCGAAGGCCACTTCGAAAGCGGGCAGCAGCCTTGCGGCGCTCTCCGCCGTTATGAAAGGCTTTTCGCCGAACCCCCATTCGACGCCCTTTTCGTTGATCTCCGTCATCCAGGCCAAAACCTGCTCGCGGGAGTAATAACCCCCGGGGACCATGAAATTGAAGGCGGTAGGGTTTGGACGCTGTGTCAGGAAATTGATAAGGGGGGAGTACCCGACGCAGAACATGGGCTCGTTTACCGGCATCCTTCTCCCGATCTCTTCGACGAGTTCCCGGGCGTTCCTCGTCTCCGCAGGATTGAAGAGCCTGTAGCTTCCGGCAGGCGTCGATAAAGTGTGAGTCGCCTCCCTGTCGAGGCACATGCCCGTACGGACTATCGAAAAACCGACGGCGGCGGCGAGAAGCAGCGAAACAAGGGATTTCGAAAGATACTTCCGCCATTTGCCGTTCCCGGATGATAGGGAGTCCGCCGTCATGTAAAAGGGGAGCAGGGCTGGAAAAGCCCACGACAGGTTCGTCAGCGCCAGCCTGTGGAACGCTCCCAGGAGGAACGAAAGGCAAATGACGGTAATTATCAGCAGTTCGGTCCTCGGCCTTGATCTCCTGAACCAGACATAAAACAGGCATGCAAGCGAGAGGAATGGAGTCAACAGGAGAAAAGACGAAGAGATCGCCCATCCGGTCTCGTAAACCGGAGCCGCTTTCATAAGCTCCCAGTCCCATGGAGCGGCCATCCTTTCAAGATAGCCGGCTAGAGTGAACTGGTTCCCGCCGGCCGCTTTGTAATTGAACAAGGGGAAATAAACCCAATCGTGGAAAAGCCTGCCCGGCGAAGCTTGGAGGGCAAACGGGGCCGCGGCGAGAATGAACGCCAGCGATGCCGATCCCGCGGCCAGGAGAAGACGCCTCCTCTCCTTTCCCCGCAGGAACAGCGCGGACATGGTGATCCCTGCGACTGCGTACGCGCCCTGGTCCTGGAGCGCGAAAGCGGAAAGGCCCAGAAGAATGCCTGATGCTCCGCAGAGGACCGAAGACCCTCTCTCAAGCCCTTTCAGCAGGCAGACCGCCGCCGCCAGCTGAAGGATCCCGCAGAGCCAGTGGTGGGACCCGAACAGCCACCCGCCGAGGCCGAAGGGGACCAGAAGCGAGAGCGAGAGGGCAAGGACAAGTTCGTCCTTGATGAACCTCCTGAAAAAAAAGAAGGCGAGAGTCAGGACCATGAGACCGTAGATCGTTCCGAGCGTCCTCAGCGCAAGAACCGACGGCGAGAGGACCTTGAAAAAAACCGCCTGAACGAGGGCCGCAAGCGGAGGGATGAACTGGAAGAAATCCCTGTGAGGCGCTTCGCCCCGGAAGATGCGCCAGCCGTCCATCGCCAGGATACCCTCGTCCCCCATGACCGGTCCGATATCGAACTGGGCCGACATCAGCATCATGGAGACCGCGAGGGTGAGGAGAAGGACCGTTCTGCGGGCTGTCTTCCCAAGGTCATTCATTTCCGGGAACCCCGACGCGGCCGTCATCTGAAAAACTCTTCCGAACCTGAGAGGCGGCGTTCTTCTTTTCCCACAGGACGAACATCTCGTTCGCGAAGACGGGCCGGAACCCCGGCAGTATGGAGCCGCCGTTCCGTTCGTTCATGTTCTCCCTCAGGCTCACGCCCCAGGAAACTTTCCCCTGTTCCAGCGATTCCCTGAAGGATATCGTCTGTCCCGGGGAAAAAAAGACGCCGAAATGAAAGAAATTGAACCTGGTGGGGTTCGGCCGGCCCGAAAGGAAGTTGACAAGCGGGACATACCCGACGCAGAACATCGGTTCGCCTTCCGGGACCCGCCGGTCTATCTCATCGAGGATGCCGTTGACGGATTCGGCTTTCCTGCCGTCCATGGTCGAGTATCTGCCTGCCCGCGACTCTATCTCGTATTTGGGGTAAGACGAGCTCGATATGATGTGCGCTTCTCCGAGAGAAATTGCGAAGAAAACCATCATCAGGAATGCCGAGGAGGCCAGCGCGGCCTGTTTCCATTTACCGGCCTTGGAGCAAAAGTGGTCCATCAACGCGAAAAAAGGAAGCGTCAGGGGGAATCCCCACACGAGGTTGGTCGGAGAGAACCTGTGAAGAGCTCCCAGGAAGAACGCGGCAGGGAAGACCGTCAGTACCGCGAGTTCTTCTCTGGGCCTCGCCTTTTTTACCCAAAGCCAGGCAAGGGACAGCAGCGCGAGCAAAGGCGAGACCATCATGAAATCGTTCTTCAGGGCGGAGCCGACGGCGTACAGAGGCGCCCGGCTTACGTATGACCAGTTCCACTCATCGGTGAAATAACCGAGGACGGCCCCCGCATCGGCCTTGTGGAGCTGCTTGTAGAAAAAGAGCGGGAAATACACCCAGTCGAAGAAAAGCTGTCCCGGCCCCGCGTAGAGGGCGAGGAAGGCCGACAAAGCCAGAAAGGACGCGATAGCAGACAAGGAAGCGGTGACGAACAATTTTCTATTCTCGCCCGGAACGACAGCCGACACGGCGAGCAGGCCTATCACCGCGTAGCCGCCCTGGTCCTGGAGCGTGAAGACGGCTAACCCGAGCGCCATTCCCGAACACGCGGAGAGCCCGAGGCTGCCTTTTCTCAGCGAAGCAAGCAGCAGGATCGCTCCCGAAAGCTGGAGGATGGCGCAGAGCCAGTGGTGGCTGCCGAACATCCAGTTGCCAAAACCCGCAGGAACGATGATCGAGAGCGCCGCCGCCATGACCAGCTTGTCGGAGATGAAACTCCTGAAAAAAAACAGCGCGGCGGAGATGAGGATGATCCCGTAAAAGAACCCCAGAAGCCTTACGGACAGGACGGACGGGGACAAGATCCTGAAAGACAGCGCCTGGACATAAGCCGCGAGGGGAGGGAATCCCTGGAAGAAGTCCCGGTGCGGGACCTCTCCCCTGAGTATCCTCCAGCCGTCCATCGCGAGGACCCCCTCGTCGCCGAGCTGGGGATCGGAGGCGAAATTGAGGCACATCAAAAGGAATGAGATGAGCAGGACCAGGAGAAGGCAGAGCCCCTTGATAGATCTCATGTCCCGGGCTCCGGCTCCGGTCGACCCGGGTCCTCAAGAGGCGCTTCCCGGCGGCGGGACAAACAGATACACGAAAGCGCTGAGAGAAGCGACAGGGCGGATATCCACAAAGCCGTTCTTGTGAGGCTGGGCTTGTATCTCATCTCTATCTCGTGTTCGCCCTTTTCGAGGAATAAGCCCCTGAAACAGCCGTTCACCCTGAGGATCTTGGAGGCTTTCCCGTCGACGGTGGCTTCCCATCCGCGGTGATAAGTGTCCCTCAGGACGAAAAGCCCTCCGCCCTCGCTTTTCGCGAAGCACCTGAAAGAGGAAGGTTCATCCTCCGCGACCTTTATTTCCCAGGTGCCCGGCGGCGAGCCGATATCCACGGGGCGCGTTCCTTCCTGCCCTTCTATCACCACGCACCCGTCCTTCCCTCCGCCCAGTTCCATTATCTGGCGGGAAAGATCCGTTCCAGGCGCCCTGGGAGAGATCTTGTCGGCGAAGAAACAGCGCCCCCGCGCGTCGGGGATGCCGTATAGATCGGCGCCCGGGCCGGAGCAGAGCTTTTTAAGGGGAGAAAGGTCCCTGCCGCTGGAAATCAGGACTCCCGACGCTCCCAGCTGCTGGAACATCACCATCTCCGGCTTGCCGAAGATGACGAAGGTGGCGGGGTAGTCGCCGACATGGAACAGCCTGAAGAAATCGCCCGGGAAAAGGGCGCTGTTGATCTCTCCCTGCCTGGTCCCGAAAGCCTGTCCCCAGTTGGGAGGGAGTATGAACCCGGGAGAGAAGCCTATCGATACCAACCTCCGCGAGGGATCCTGGAGGGAGGACAACTCAAGTATTTCCGGTTTTTTCAGGGATGCCCTGTTCCATTCAAGCCAGTTGAGGGAAGCGGGGACCAGGAGAACAACAAGGGAAAGGCAAATTATCGAACCTGAGCGCTCTTTCGCCTTCGGAAAAAAAAGGAGTGCCGGCAAGGCGGATGAAACGATAAGGACCGCAAGCAGAAAGGCCGGGCTGATCCCGAGAAAGAGATCCCAGTCCGGGTGGTTCAAGAATATAACGGTCTCGAGCAGAAGAGATACAAGCGCAGCTGTCAAACTTCCGACGAGGAGCCTTTTGTCGCCTAAAATGTCTTCGATCCTGCTGATCGCGGCTACCAGCAGGCACGCGGCGGCGAACCAGAAGAGATATTTGAGGTAGAACACCTGGAACCCGGCGTGTTTTTCTATGAAGTGGGATATCGAATTTCCCGCGAGGGGAAGCTTTACCATGAGGATGAGCGAAAGCGCAGTCGAGGCCAGCCAAAAGAGATTCTCCCTGAAATGCCTGATGATCCCCAAAAGCAGGAAGAAAAGGACAGGTGCGATAAACATGTCGGAGGGCGCTGAAAAGACGGCTTTGAGGGAATAGGGATAGAGGAAGATGTATCCCGCCGATTTATAAGAGAAGGCTCCGAGATAATAAACGATGAGGGGAACCCAGAGCACCGCGAGGCAAAAAGAAACGATCATTGTCGAGGAGAGAATGAAAAAAGTCCTTTTCAGGTAGTTTCGGTTTTTCATGAAGAAATCGAGGAACGCGACTGCCGAGAAAAGAAGGAATGCTTCGGGGTGCGAGACATGCCCCATCCAGGCGAGCGCCAGGCTTACGACAAGGCAGGATCTCAGATCAAGTACTCTCGTCCTTTCCAGTGCAAGAAGCACCCATGGAAAGACAAGGTACCCGGCCCCGTCCGTAGTGGCGATCCGCGACAGGATCCACGGATTGAGGGCGAATAAAAGCGCTCCCGAGAGAGCTCCCCACGGACATTTCCACCTGTCAAGGCTCCAGAAGAAAAAAGCCGCCGCGCCGGCGAGAAGCTGCAGGAAAAGGAAAAGCGAGTAGCTCCAGAACCCGGGAAAGAGGTAGAAAAGAACCTTGAACGGATTGAAGGGCCTGAACTGCCCCGATTCGAAGGTCGGCACACCGCAGCCGGTATACGGGTCCCACAGGGGGACGCTTTTCGCCCTCATCCGCTTCGCGAAGTAAATGTCCTGGGGAAGGTTGAGAGTGAACCACGCCGGTTCGATGTCGAAGAGGTACTGGTTCCCGTTCAGCCAGATATTTCTGTAACCTTCCTTCCATTGGATCTTCTGCCCGCCGGACTCCAGAAGGCCGGAAGCAAGTTCAGGATGTTTTGAAAAGGGAAGGAAGTTGCGGCCGGTGAAAAGCGGAGAAAAAACCACGATCATGACAACGACCAGGATGAAGAATTGAATTGGGAAACATCTAAGGATCTTTTCCGGATTCGTCATCCTGGGCTCGATCTTTCATG
>JAKQCT010000058.1 GCA_029559035.1 Acidobacteriota bacterium | reverse complement strand
AGACGGGTATTTTGTCTCAACCGTTGGAATCAATGATCGAGTGATACGAGCCTATATCGAACAACAAGGCAAAGAAGATATTGGACAAGCGAAGCTTGAATTCGGCTAATACCCCGGGCGTAAGCCCGTGGGAAGTTTATTTATTGGGATTCAGCCTTCCGCTTCCCGACTTCGCAGGCGTCTGATCAGAAAATGAGGTTGAACAGGTATCCGACGATAAGGATGCCGAGGGCGACTGTCCCGAAAAAGACGATGATGAGGCGCGGTTTGAGGGCTTTCCGCAGGATCACGGCTTCGGGGAACGACAGGCCGAAGGCGGCCATCATGAAGGCGAGGACTGTCCCATCACACCTCCCTGTATAAAAAGGATACACATCCCCGTAGACAACCAGTCCAGGGTTTCCGGCACTGAGGAAGAGGTCCTGGCCGCTTTCACTCAGTCCCGCGAAGATATCCGGGAGAAGATAATAAAGTTGCAGGCCGGAATCGGAAAGTAAGACCGCGCCGCCTTTTTTAGCCTCTTGACAATATAGCTATAATGCTATATGTTTTTTCTTTGACGGAGGTGATCCCGATGACGAACAAGACTTTTAACGAGTCCGCGAAATTGCTCAAGGCGCTGGGAAGCCCGGTGCGGTTGAGGATCGTGGCGGCCTTTTTGGAGAACGAGAAGAACTGTCTCTGCGAGATACAACCTCTGCTAAAACTTTCACAGCCCACCCTTTCGAGGCACATCGCTGTGCTAAGGGACTGCGGCATACTCAAACACAACAAGGTCAACAACAGGATCTACTACAAGATTAAAGACACGGCGGTGAAAAAGATCTTCGCCGCACTTGGAATCACGGCGACCGGAAAGGACGGCCGACATGAATGATAAATTGAAAAAGCTTTCCATCCTGGGACTTGTCTTCCTTGCGGCGTACTTCGTCCCGTTCCATTCGGAAAGAGTGATGGGAGCCGTATACGAATCGCTTTTCATGTTGCAGGAATATGCCCGCGAGCATGTGATCCTCTGCCTTATCCCCGCAATACTGATAGCCGGAGGAATAGCGGTATTCATCAGCCAGGCGTCTGTCATCAAGTATTTCGGCGCGAAGGCGAACAAGTTCCTTTCCTACGGCGTCGCTTCCGTATCAGGAACGATCCTCGCGGTCTGCTCCTGCACGGTGCTTCCTCTTTTCGGCGGCATCTATTACAGGGGGGCTGGCCTCGGGCCCGCAACGGCTTTCCTCTACTCGGGCCCGGCGATAAACGTGCTGGCCATCGTCCTTACCGCGAGGATACTCGGATGGAAGATGGGTCTCGCCCGCGCGCTGGCGGCGATTTTCATGTCAGTGATAATAGGCCTCCTGATGCATTTCATCTTCATCAAGGAGGAGAGGGCCCGCGTGGCTCCGGCTGACGACCTTGTTCTGGACAACGGCTCCGGCAGGGCGCTTTGGAAGAGCACACTTTTCTTCTTCTCGCTAGTCGGCGTCCTTGTCTTCGCCAACTGGGGAAAACCCGCGGGGATGATCATTGAAACCAGAGAGGGCAAAACGATAACCGGGACCAGGGTCCTGCTGGACGAACAGAGGATCGTTCTGAAGGTCGACAGCGGCGAGGAGGTCGGCGTCCCGAGGGACCAGATAGCGGGCACTTCCTACACCCGGAACCTTTACTCATCGATCTACGATAACAGGTTCTTCATTGCAGGCGCGTTCCTGATTCTTCTATTCGTCATCCTTTTCCTCTGGTTCGACAGGAACGACATGAAGGAGTGGATGAATTCGAGCTGGGACCTCGGGATGCAGATAATTCCCCTTCTATTCATCGGAGTGGTCATCGCGGGCCTGGCGCTCGGCAGGCCGGGAAAGGAGGCGCTGATCCCGTCCCAGTGGATCGCGATGCTGGTCGGAGGCAATTCGTTATGGGCGAACCTCTTCGCTTCCATTTCCGGCGCGCTGATGTACTTCGCGACGCTTACAGAGGTGCCGATCCTTCAGGGATTGATGGGATCAGGCATGGGAAAAGGGCCGGCGCTGGCGCTCCTGCTGTCAGGGCCTGCCGTATCCCTTCCGTCGATGCTTGTCCTCAGGCAGGTAATGGGAACAAAAAAAATGCTCGTCTACGTCTCCCTTGTGATATTATTTTCCACTGTCGGCGGGTTCCTGTTCGGAATGCTGACCTAGGAGAACGGCCATGGAACAGCGGTCAAGGAAAAGGCTGGGCTTTTTCGAGCGATACCTTACGCTTTGGGTGTTCGTATGCATGGTCATAGGGGTGGGGTTGGGAAAGTTCGCCCCCGGAATTACCGACGCCCTGAGGGGCATGGAGTTCGGTAAAGGCAGCCAGATAAACGTTCCTATTGCCGTCCTGATATGGCTAATGATCTACCCGATGATGCTAAAGATAGATATTACGAGCATTCTGGATGTCAGGAAAAAACCGAAAGGCCTCCTGGTAACCCTTTTCGTTAACTGGCTTGTAAAACCTTTCTCGATGGCCCTTCTGGGCTGGCTATTCTTCAAGCATCTTTATCTGCCGCTGATCGGCGAGGAATTGGCCAATCAATATATCGCGGGAGTCATCATCCTCGCCGCTGCTCCCTGCACGGCCATGGTCTTCGTGTGGAGCTACCTGACCGATGGGGACCCGGCATACACCCTGGTTCAGGTATCGGTCAACGACCTGATAATGCTTGTTCTTTTCGCCCCGATAGTAACGCTGCTCGTTTCCGGGGCAAGCACCCTTGCAGTGCCGTTCAAGGTCCTTCTCTATTCCGTTCTCATCTTCATCGTCATTCCCCTCGCTCTGGGAAGCCTGTCACGACTCCTTCTTATAAGAGCCAAAGGCATTGAATGGTTCGAGAAGAGGTACCTCGCCTTTTTCCATCCTCTGACTGTCATCGCTCTTCTGGTGACCCTTGTCTTCATTTTCGCCTTCCAGTCGGAAAACATCCTGGGAAAATCGTGGCATGTGGTCTTGATCGCTGTCCCGATACTGATACAGGTTTATTTCAATTCAGGGCTGACATACGGCCTTATGAAGGTTCTCAAGGTCCCCCACAACATCGCCTCGCCGGGGGCGCTCATCGGGGCAAGCAATTTCTTCGAACTTGCAGTCGCTACCGCCATAGCGCTTTACGGACCGGGCTCGGGGGCGGCGCTAGCGACGGTCGTCGGGGTATTGGTCGAGGTGCCGGTGATGCTGTCTGTTTGTTCTTTCTGCAACAGGACCCGGGGGTGGTTCGATCCCGGGGACGAAAGGATCTGTGATGGATGAAGAAAAGAATGTCATGGAATTTTTCTGCAGGAAATGCGGCAAGTGGGTGACGATAGAGTGCGGAGGCGAGAACGCGCCCTCGTGCCCTGAGTGCGGAGGAAGGGAACTCGTCCCCGCCCCCCGCGAGCCGGCGGCGGCGAAAAAGGTTGTCTGCACCTGCTGCATTTCGGGCGATAAAGGAGATGAAAATGGTTGATATCAAGGTGGTGGGTCCAGGCTGCAAGAACTGCGTCGAATTGCATCAGAGAGTCACGAAAGTCGTGGACGAGATGAAGGTCGAGGCGACGATCTCCAAGATAAGCGATTTCGCGGAGATCGCGAAATCGGGAGTGTTCATGACGCCCGGGCTCATTATCAACGGAAAAGTCGTGGTTCAGGGAAAACTCCCGTCGGAAGGAATAATCAGGAACTTTGTCGAAGAAGCGATAAAAGGCTAAGATCTATAAGGAGGCCGTCATGCAGTCAAGGAAATTGTTTTATGTCGTTTGCGCGCTGATAGTTCTTTTCTCGCTGGGCGCACTGTGCCAGCAGCCGCACCCCGCCGTCTCTCAGACCGAAGCAGCGAAAGCGCCGTCCGAGAAGTTCATAGTCTATTACTTCATGACAACCATGCGCTGTCCGAGTTGTCACAAGATCGAGAACTGGACGCATTCGACAGTGACCGAGAAGTTTGCGGAGGAGATCAAAGCCGGCAAGATCGAATGGAAAATCGTCAACATAGATGAAAAAGCCAACGAACACTTCATAAAGGAGTACAGCATTTTCACGAAAACCGTCATAGTCTCAAAAATCGTCGACGGCAAGGAAGTGTCCTGGAAAAACCTTGACAAGGTGTGGCAGCTTCTTTCGAACCAGGATAATTTTCAAAAGTATATCGAAAGTGAGTTGAAAGCTTTCATGACGGAAAAGAAGTGACGGTTTTCCTTTTCTCGCTCTTCTCCGCTTTCTGGCTGGGGGTTCTGACTTCCATAAGTCCATGCCCCCTCGCGACTAACGTTGCGGCGGTGGGGTTCATTTCAAGGCACTTCGCCTCGCCGAGAAGGGCGTTCCTCACATCCGTATACTACATTCTCGGAAGGGCCGCCGCGTATCTTGCCACGGCGGCCGTGGTGATCTGGGGCCTCCTGAACATACCCGCCCTCTCAATGTTCCTGCAGAAGTACATGAACAAAGCGATGGGCCCTCTGCTGATAATAGTGGGACTCCATCTTTTCGGACTGTTCAGCTTCAAGGTCCCGATCGGCACCGTCGGCGAGAAGCTGGGAGAAAAGCTCATCAAGATGGGAGGGATAGGAGGTTTCTTCCTCGGTTTCTTCTTCGCCCTAGCCTTCTGTCCCGTCTCCGCAGCGTTATTCTTCGGAAGCCTGATCCCTCTGTCCGTTTCCAACCACTCCCCGATCGCCCACCCCCTGCTTTACGGTGTCGGGACAGGCCTCCCCGTGATGGCGGTGGCGATCGTTCTCGTGTTCGCCGTGAACTACGCCAACAAGGTGTTCCTGGTGATAAAGAACACTGAAAAGGCGGGGAAAGTTATCACGGGAGGCATTCTCGTCGTCTTGGGGATATATTTCACTCTCAAATACCTCTTCCTCTGGCAGGCACTACAGTTTTGAACCCTGCAGGCTCAGCCCGCAAGGCCTCGCCTGCATTGAAGATTGAAAGCTGAAAATTGAAAAGTGAAAAATGGTGGAATCACTTCCTATATTGCAGTCATCGCGAGCCCTTCTTCAAAGCGTCCCTCGGTAGCCGAAGCCGAGAGCAAAGCGTGGCGGGATCTCGTCTTTAACCTTCAGCCTTCAGCCCGCAAGGCCTCGCCTGCATTGAAGATTGAAAGCTGAAAAGTGAAAAATGGTTGAATCCATTTCCCTGTTGAGCTTGAGCTTCTGTCTTCTGAAAGGCAGACCGGCCTGACTTCGGTCGGCCGCCTTGACCTGCTGGTCCGGCGCCACGCGCGCGACTATGCCCTATTTACCGACAGGCTCTAAGTGTCATGTCCCCCGATCTTATCTTCTTTATCGCCCTTCCTGAACGGGACAGCGTAACTCTTGCCCTGATAGGTATAATGGACCCCGTCCTTGTCTCGGACGCACTTGAGGCCCTTGGCCTCCACTTCGAACACCGCTTCGAATCTGGACGCTCCGGCTGAATGGGTGAATCCGATCGCTATCCTGTTATTTCGGACCTGGAAGACGATCACATTTCCGCAAAACGGGCACCTTGCCACCGCGCTTATGGTCGCCCTGTCGAAAACCTCCGCGCACTTTAGAAGCTTTCCCGTGGCGATCGGTTTGTTACAGCTGGGACAATTCGGATCCGGCATGTTCGCTCCGTTTTTCACCAAAAGACGCTATTCCTGCTTTGATCCGGGTTTTATTCCTCTGAGCTGGTTGGTGTCCCTTCCGATCTTTTCCAGGAGCAGCACGAGGTCGTCCCTGATTATCAGCTTGACCTGGCCCATCACGATCCCTTCTCCCTCGTTCTTCGCGTCGAGCCTGATCTGAGCCGCGCCGAAGATGTGGTCCCGGTCCATCTTGTTGTAAGCAAGCCCCACACGCTCCATCATCACGAGCAGGATCACGCAGCCGCCGTCCTTCTGGGGGATCTTGCGGGCGATGCTGATCTCCAGGGCATCCATGGAGAAGAATTTCAGCTGGCCCTTGGCCGCCTTCTTGTTCAGCGTGTTCCTGAGTTTTCTCTGGCCACCCTTTTCTATGAGCGCCTTCATCTCGCGCATTTCGTCGTCGGTGGTCCACTCCTTGATCGTGAGAATGAACTCCTGTGCCGTCGGAACAAGCGTGGAGTAGGTGAGGTCAACATTTGTCCCTTTCAGGACGAGCTCTTCGGATGGGGCGGTCGCGGGCTCCTGCGCGAGGGCGAGAGAAGCCGCGAATGCCGACACGAGCAGCAGCGCCACCCCCGGACTTTTTTTCATGGTCATTTTCATTGACGGCCTCCTTTCAGTCCACTATCATAATGTAATTCCTGATCAAATGAAAAGCAAAGGGATCGGCGGAAGCATTCCCTGCTTGCCGCTTCCGCTCTTCCGCGCTAATGCCCCATCAGCCTTCAGCCTTCAGCCTGCCCGCAGGACACCTGCCTTCAGCTCTTTTTTTCTGATCACCCTGAGTCCGCCACGGCAAAGAATCCGTATTTTTCGGCGTCAAGCTTAGGAATCTGGAATCCTGAATAAGTTGACGCAATTTGTCACCATCTGCCGAAAAATGACAATATTATTCAACAATATCAGCCACCGCTGTATTTAATGATGGCATGAAAGATGCTTGTTCTATATGAAGGTCGGGAAGGATCTCTCGTAATACGGAAATGAATGACCGCGATCTTTCCCCGGCTGTTGAACCGTTGCTATGGACGGGCTTTTGCGCTTTCAGGGAATTGCCGGCGCGACAATGAGGTTCGCGTCAAGAGTTGTCCGCCGTGAGGGATTGCCGGAAAACGCCGAAAGGGGGTTGGTGATGGGTTTTTATCTTATAACCATTGAGCAGGCCTGGATCACCGCAGGAGGGAGATGTCAGTGCATGCGGCTCTCGCACGGTCACGATAACGCCAGGTGCAACAGACAGCTTGTTCTGGAGAACCGGGACTGTGAAGGCGCGGGGTCCTGGTCGGCACACCACATCGACCCGAAAGGTGGAGATATCCTCAGCAACTGCGAAATATTGTGCGGAGAATGCAAGGAGAAGATCGACGACACAGAGGTCGAACCGTCCGGGAAGTTCGGAGCGAATTCCGGATGATGAGACCCTCCTGCGACATATTGGAAGCATATTGTCGTTCGCGCCCAAAGATGGAATGAGCTTCAGGTTTCCGCCTTCAGCACGGCAGGCTGCGCCTGCATTTTAAATATCAAATTTTGGCATAATTACTTTTTTCGGTGTCTGTTTTGAAAGAAAAACCGGATCATTTTGTCCTTTAAATCAGCTTTCAGGCCTCTATGCACTCGAACCAATCCCTTCAAATGAGAGAACAAACTTTCCAGAGAATTAATGGTGTC
>JAKQCT010000051.1 GCA_029559035.1 Acidobacteriota bacterium | reverse complement strand
TATAAATGTTCCTGACTATGTCATTAAAGGAGCAACGACGTACAGGGTGATAACGGATCATTTGGGATCGTTGAGGTTCGTGATTGACACCGCGACTGGCACCATAGCTCAAAGGATGGATTACGATGATTGGGGAAATGTATTGGTCAACACCGCGCCGGATTTTACACCGTTTGGATTCGCGGGGGGATTGTACGATTCACAGACCAAGCTCGTGCGATTCGGAGCAAGGGATTATGACGCGGAGGTTGGGAGGTGGACGGCGAAGGATCCGATTGCTCCAGGTATTGTAGGTTTCAATGCATATGAATATGTGTGGGGGAAACCCAATTCTCTCTATGATCCATCTGGTCTATGGGGACTTGGTTTAGGATTGTCCTGGGCAACAGAAGGAGGGGCGGTGGCGGCAGGAGTCGCACAATCGGGAAGTGCAGGAGGGTTTCACTTTTTTGGTGATAAAGGAGGAGAAACCGAGTTCGCGAGTTGGGGTGGAATGTTAGGGGGCCCTGGGTATGGGTTACAATATCCGAAAGGTGGCTATAACGTAATTACAGGAGCATACGCAGGTCTAGGCGCAATGTTTTACTTTACAACTGCGGATTGTCCTGATGAGTTGAAAGGAGCCGCAGACACTTATTTTATTGATATAGGAGTTCCGTTTAATCCTTTTTTAAGAGGCTCATTGCAAATATCTTTTTCAGATAGCGGTGAAATATCGTTAGGTTTCAGTCCTCCGGGTGCTGGTTTTGGCGCTGGTGCAGCTATTGGGCTATTAAGAACCATGACTGATTCTGGACGTATTTAACTGTACTCGTGAGAAAGGTGGCACATCATGTATGAAGTACTTCATGAATTTATTAAAGGCGCTTGGCCTCCTGCGCTCTTTTTTATTCTTGGAATCTTTTTCATGAACAATTTCCTGGTTCCTTTTATTCATGTGCGTCTAACCGAAAAAGGAGTGTGCCTTTTCGCCCTGTTTGGTTTGCTTTATCTTGACTGCATACCATACGAAAAAATTTGTGAAGTCAAAACAATATCATATTCGCAATTTTATTGGCCCCCGAGAGAATTGAGGCCAATGAAATATTGGGTGCGCCATTTCGTGTGGTTTAGGAGGGCTGTTTTATTAAGGATAGAAGGTTATGACGAAAAATGCGTTGTTTTTAACAGCAGTAATGTGGAAAGAACTATAAATGAAATCAGGAATCGCATCAGGAATCTTTCAAGAGTCAAGGAGCCCTCATGAGAAATAAATGGCAGGATTATGGAGTAACGTTGCTGTTAATGCTAATTGCTCTTGGCGTTCTTTTCGGCATTCGCTCTTCCGATATGTCACATGAACTCAGGATTACTCTCAGATATTCAGTATTTGCTCTACTTTTTATTTGGTTTGGATATCAATTTGTTAGACAGATGAAATTGATTCGAAAAAAATAGCTGATTTCATGGAGTTCCAGGGACATAACAGAATGGCAATAACTTAATGAAATATCTGGGCAGATTTACGGAATAATGATACTTAATTCCCCAACTGCGCCGCTCCGATTGACCGCCTATGGCCATCCCAGAGAGCCTCATTTTTCCTTGAACACGATGGCCTGGAAAGTGTAGAACTTGCAGCCGCTCTTGTAGCAGTCTTCAGGCAATCCGGCTTTCGCGCAGAGATGCTGAAGCATCTCGTCTCTCGACCAGCCCTCTTCGGGCGCGACCTGGGGAAGGAAGACGGCTCTCCTGCCGCCTTTTTCGATCACGGTGCCGTCCCTCCCGATGACGATGTCTGTCGGCCCCGATACCTGTTTCAGCGGAGTGAGGACCGATATCTCTATCTCGATATCCTTGAACTCGCTTTGCTGGAGCGGATAGAACCTGTCGTCGTCGAAGGCCGCGGCCAGGGCCATTTTCGCCACGACGATCCCCAGCGGGGTGTCCTCGGCCATGTGGCCGATGCAGCCCCTAAGGTCGCCCTTTTTCGTCAGCGTCACGAACGCCCCCTGCTTCCTCGAAAGCGCTCCCCCGTTTATCCTCGGAAGGGTGAACACCTCTCCTTCGATGTAATCCCTGATAGAACGCCTCGCCAGCTTTAAAAGCTCCTGCTTGTCGGCCTTGCCGAAAGCCCCGACTTCCCGCGGCTTTTCGTCGAGGACAGTTGAGTCCGCCGAAGCCGACCCTTCCGAGAACATCACGGCTCCGTATCCGACCACCTTGCTTGTATCGCCCATCACGGTATCGCCGGAGTTGGCGTAGGAAAGGGCGACCGCCTTTTCGGCTCCCATCTCCTTCATCGCCGAGACAAGCATCGTTATCGGGCCCGCGCCGCACGCCGCCGTCTCGACGCCGGGGCTCGTTTCGCATTTCTTCATGGTCGCCGCGATCTTTCCCGCGTCCATCGACAGGAAGGACTTCATCGCTTCGATGTCGGAGCGCCTCGCGGCCGCGTATCCGGAGTAATGCGAAAGGTCCGACGAAGCAATGACCAGCGCGTTCCTGCCCGCGAGCGCCTTTCCCAGTGCCTTCCCCGCTTCTTCGGCGAACGCGGCGTCGGAGCTTCCCACGATCACGGGGACGATCCTGACATCGCCGAATATCTTCTTAATGAAGGGTAGCTGGACCTCGATCGAGTGCTCCCTCTGGTGCGCTGCGGCGTTGAACTCCGAACCCTCGCACCGGGACATGATCTTCTTCTGAAGCTCCTTGTCGATGTAAAGGAGGCCGAGCGGTATTTTGAACGCGTCGCCATCGTGGAAATAGAGCCTGTTCGACGGGTAGACGGTGTGGTTGGTCCCGAGGATGACGACGGCGTCGTAACTGAACGACGCGGCCTGACTGAATCCGTCCGCCGCTATCTGACCCGAGAAGGCCCAGCCCGCGTGAGGAAGGATCAGGCCGCGCGGCTTGACCCCCTTCTGCGGGACGGCTTCCCCGAGAAAGATCTCGACTCCCCTGGCGAGCTTGGTGCTGTCGTTGACGTAGAATTTTCCCGCTACACAGCTTTCCCTGATCTTCATCGTTCCCGCTCCCATCATCGTCAAAAAAACAAGGGCAAGCAAAATTGTCTTCTTCATCTTCAGCTCCAGACGCCCTTCACGGGAGATCCGCAGAAGGCGCATTTTCCCTGTTTGAGGTTCATCGTCTTCACCAAAAAACCCTGTCTTTCGATGACGGTCTTCCCGCATTTCGGGCAGTAGGTGTGGTTGCCCGGATGGCCCGGGACATTGCCCACGTAGACATACCTGAGCCCAAGTTCCATCGCGGCCTCCCTCGCTTTTTCAAGCGTAGAGACGGGAGTGGGCGGCAGGTTTAGAAGCTGGTAGTCGGGATGGAACCTGGTGAAGTGGAGCGGAGTGTCGGGGCCGGCCTCGTCGAGGACGAACTTCGCCAGGTCCCTGATGTCGCCTGCCTTGTCGTTGAGGGTCGGCACGACCAGGTTCACTATTTCGAGGTGCCTCCCCGCCTTCGCCACCTGCTTGACGCTCCTAAGCACCGGCTGGAGCTCCGCCTTGCAGACGCTCCTGTAAAAATCCTCCGAAAAGCCCTTCAGGTCTATCTTGATGGCGTCGAGCGCGTCTATCATCTCTTTGAGAGGCTCTTCCCGCATGAACCCGCAGGAGATGATCACGGACCTCAACCCCTTCTTCTTGCCCTCATTCGCGATGTCAATAAGGTATTCGGCGAAGACGGTCGGTTCGTTGTAGGTGAACGCGATGACGGGGGCTTTGTTCGCCGCCGCTGACCCGACGATGTCCGAAGGCGGAACGAAGGGCGTCGAGTAATCCTCCGGCCGCGACTGAGAGATCTGCCAGTTCTGGCAGAACTTGCACGCGAGGGGGCAACCCCCCGTTGCGATCGAGAAGGCGGCGCTTCCCGGCAGGAAATGGTAGAGCGGCTTCTTCTCTATCGGATCGGTGTGGGTCGTTATAGGCCTGCCGTAGACAAGAGATTTAAGCTCGCCTCTTACGTTCACGCGGGCTCCGCACTTCCCGCGCCCCCCGTCCTGTATCATGCAGCCGTGGGCGCAGAGGAGGCATTTCACCACCCTGTTCTTGTGGGCGTTCTTCAGGTCGCCGGATGGGATGGAAGAGCCGTGGCAGGGGGAGCAGTCGCCTCCCGCGACGAAGGGCACATAGAACCTTGCCTTCGGGGCCTTCAGGATGATGTCCCCGAGGGCGTCACCGGCAAATATGTCAAATGGGCCGCGGCCGAGGATGTCCTTCATAAAGCCCGAACCTTCGAAGATGGATAGAAGGCACGCCGCCGAAGAAACCTTCGCCGCCGAAACGATGAACTCCCTTCTCGACATCCCTTTTTTCAAGACATGCCTCCAGCTTCAAAGGTAGGTTAAAAGGTGCCTGTTGTCAATCTCCGGAAAAGCGGCTATTTCTTGGCGCCCGAATCGCGGAGCAGAGTCTTGATCTCATCGTCTCTCGTGCAGTCGAGGGCGGTCTTGTAGTCGCGGTTCATGGCGTTCACCCTCGCCCCCTTGGAGATGAGGAGCTCGCACACCTCCCTGTGGCCGTGCCACGCCGCTATTATGAGGGCCGTGTCGCCCGAGTTGTCCTCGGCGTTTATGTCCGCGCCCTTGGAGATCAAAAGCTTGCAGAGGTTCCTGTGTCCGTGCCACGCCGCCTTCATGAGCGCGGTCTTTCCCTCGTTGTCCACCGCGTTGATGTCGGCGCCTTTGAGGAAAAGCATGTGGATCACCCGCCTGTAGCCCTGCCAGGATGCTTCTCCCAGGGCTGTCCTTTTCTGGTCGTCGCGCGCGTCGATCTCGGCGCCCCTGGAGACGAGAAGTTCACAGATGTCGAGGTGTCCCTTCCTCGCGGCGCTGATGAGGGCGGTCGAGCCTATCGAGTCTTTCTCGTTGACCTCCGCTCCCTTCGAGATAAGGTACTCGCACAGGTCTCTCATTCCGCCCTTCGCCGCGGCCATGAGGAGAGTTCCTCCCCTCACGTCCTTCGCCTTGAGGTCCGCGCCCTTGGCTATGAGCAGGTCGCAGGTCTCCCTCCTGCCCCTCTCCGCCGCGAGCATCAGGGCCGTGTGGCCCTTGCCATCCCTTTCGTTCATCTCCGCGCCCTTCGAGATCAGCAGTTCGCAGACGCTCCTCTGCCCCTGCCCGGCCGCCTTTATGAGAGCGGTCTGGCCATGATCGTCGTTGGCGTTCAGATCGGCGCCGGCCTCTATCAGAACTTTGCACACCTCGCAGTAGCCGCGCTTCGCGGCGTTCATGAGCGCAGTCCTCCACGAATCGTCCTCGGCGTTGACATCCGCCTCGTTCAGAATGAGCAGGCTGCATATTTCCGCGTTGCCCGCCTCGGCCGCCCTCATCAGCGCGATCCTGCCGTTGGCGTCCTTCTCGTCAACCCTCGCGCCGCTTCGGATGAGAAGCAGGCACGCTTCGTCGTGGCCTCCCGCCGAGGCGTACATGAGCGCGGTCCCGTTCTCGAAAACGGACGCCGACATGTTCTTTTCGTTGACGTCCGCGCCTCCGGCTATCAGTTTTTCGCATTCCTCGAGCCTGCCGGACGCGGCCGCCTCCATCAGAGCGGTCCTTCCGTCCATGTTCTTCCCGGACATGAGCGCCTCCCTTTTCTCCAAAAGGCCCTTGCAACCTTACCTTTTTCTGGTCTTATAAAACCACCATTCGGGGCGGCTGTCAAGACTGAGGTCTATGCCTGAAAAAGACAAGGGACGCGGCAGCCCGCGTCCCTTCAAGGAGGTCACTGAGAGAAAAGGAAGAGATCGCTATTTTGACATTTTTTCCAGCGCGGCCTTGGGGTCCTTGTCGAACTCCTTGGCGCAGTAATCGGAGCAGAAGAACACTCTCCTGCCCTTGTAATCCCGTTTTATCTTCCTGTCCGTGATCTCCATGTTGCAGATCGGGTCTTTTTTCTGCACGTTCTCAAGAAGAATGCCGTCCTTTTCGAACTTTTCCATGTACTTCTCCGGTTCGGCCTGGAACTTGGAGATGCACCCCTTGCAGCAGAAATATATACGCTGGCCCTGGTAATCGAGGTAGGCGTTCTTGACTATCTTTTCTCCGGTGACGGGGCAGAGGGTTTGTTGTCTAAGTCCGGGATCCTTCGCGAAAACGGATAGAGCGGCCATCGTAAGCAGTGCGGCCAGAATCAACTTGATCATCTTGCCACCTCCTATGATTGCAGAACATCCGGCCGGGAATATTATTCCCCGTCCTCTCGCACAGTCCCTGCCTTCCAGAGAAGATACATGGGAGGATAGACCAGGAGTTCCAGGATAAAAGAGGTGAAGAGCCCGCCCACCATCGGGGCCGCGACCCTCTTCATCATGTCCGACCCTGTCCCGATGCTCCAGAGGATCGGCATAAGGCCGAGCGCCGCGGCGCACACTGTCATCATCTTCGGTCTGATCCTCTTTACCGCGCCGTGAACGATCGCCTCCCTTAGGTCCGCGATGTTCCTGAGTTTCCCTTTCTCTACGTATTCCTTGTAGGAGAGATCCAGGAACAGAAGCATGAAGACCCCCGTTTCGGCGTCGAGCCCCATCAACGCTATCATGCCGACCCAGCTCGCTATGGAGACGTTGTATCCGAGGAACCACATCAGCAGGACCGCGCCGATCAGTGAAAAAGGCACGGCCAGCATGACCAGCACCGTCTTGAACCCAGATCTCGTATTCGCATAGAGGAGAAGGAAGATCAAAAGGATCGTCACAGGGAGTATTATCTTGAGCCTCTCCCTAACTCTTACCATGTTCTCGTACTGCCCGCTGTAAATCAGGTAGTAGCCTGCAGGAAGCTTGACCTCGCTACCGATCCGTGCCTTCATCTCCTTTACGTAGGATCCCACGTCCCTTCCCTCGATATCGACGAACACATAGCCCGCCAGCTTCCCGTTCTCGTCCCTTATCATGCTGGGGCCGTAGGCAAGCTTCACCTGGGCCACCTCTCCGAGAGGTATCTGAGCCCCGCCCGGGGTCATGAGAAGGATCTCTCCTATCTCCTCGATCCCGCTCCTGAGGCCGCGAGGATAGCGGACGTTGATGCTGTAACGCTCCCGTCCCTCAACGGTCTCTGAAGCTGTTTCTCCGCCCATCGCCATTTCGACCGTCGCGTTGACATCCTCGATCCTCACTCCGTACCTTGCCATCTTGAGCCTGTCGGGAACGATGTCAACGAAGTATCCGCCGGTTGTCCTTTCGTAAAAAACACTCCTTGTCCCTTCCACCCCGCCGACCGCGGACTCGAGCCTCTTTCCGAGTTCTTCTATCTCGGCAAGGTCGTTGCCGAGGATCTTTATGCCCACGGGAGTCCTCACCCCCGTCGAGAGCATGTCTATCCTTCCCTTGATCGGCATGGTGAAGGCGTTGATGTTGCCCGGGAAATCCAGGGCAGAGTTCATTTCAGCTATGAGTTCGTCGTAGGTTATCCTGTCCCACCAGAAATGGCGCAGTATCCTTTTCGCGAACTCGGGGGCGAAACCCGAATACCATCTTTCTTTTTCCCTCCATTCTCCCCTTGGCTTGAGGACAACGGTCGTCTCCATCATCGAAAGGGGCGCCGGGTCGGTCGAAGTGTCCGCCCTTCCGGCTTTACCGAAGACAGTCACCACCTCGGGGAATGACTTCAATATCCTGTCCTGTTTTCTGAGAAGCTCGGAAGCCTCGCCTATGGAGATCGACGGCAGGGTAGTCGGCATGTAGAGTATCGTCCCCTCGTTCAGGGGAGGCATGAACTCGGTCCCGAGCTTCATGTAAACAGGCACTGTAAGAAATACGGCGATCCCCGCGGCGGCGATGACGCTCTTCGGGTGCTTGAGGACGAACCTGCACGGTTTGTCATAGAGCGCGAAAAGGATCCTGCTCACCGGGTGCTTCTCTTCCTCGTAGTATCTCCCCACGAAAAGAGACGACGCCATCCTGGAAAGGAGCGCCGGCCTGAAGCTGAAGGGCTCCATCCTTGTGAAAAGCATCCTTACGGCCGGGTCGAGCGTCACCGCCAGCAGGGTCGCGATGAGGATCGTAAGGGTCTTTGTCCAGGCAAGCGGCCTGAACATCCTTCCCTCCTCCGCCACCAGAGTGAATACCGGCAGGAACGAGACCGCTATCACCAGAAGGGAGAAGAACACGGAAGGGACGACTTCGAGGAGGGCCGCCAGCCTTACCTCGTGGAAGTCTCCTTTTCTTCCCTCCTTTTCCCACGCCTCCAGTTTCTTGTAGGCGTTCTCCACCTCGATAATCGCTCCGTCGACCAGCACCCCTATCGAGATGGCGATCCCGGAAATGCTCATGATGTTCGAAGTGATGCCAAGAAGATACATAGGTATGAAGGCCAGGAGGACCGAGATGGGAATTGTCAGGATGGGAACGAATGCCGAGGGGAAATGCCACAGGAAGAGCAGTATGACGAGGCTTACGATGATCATCTCCACGATAAGCTCTTTCCTAAGCGTCGAGATGGAATCGATTATCAGTTCGGAGCGGTCGTAGGTTTCCTTTATCTCGAGGCCTTCGGGCAGTGAACCCGATATCTCCTTTATCCTCTCCTTGACCCTTTCGATAACCTCGAGGGCGTTTTCGTTGTGGCGCATCACGACTATCCCGCCCACCGCGTCGCCTTCTCCGTCCAGGTCGAGCGCCCCGCGCCTGATCTGGGGGCCGATAGCCACGCTCGCCACATTCTTGACATAAACTGGAGTTCCCGACGGGGAGGTCTTGATCACAGTGTCCTCAATTTCCCGTATACCGCGGATGTAGCCCTTGGTCCGGACCATGAACTCCTTGCCGGAGATCTCGAGCAGCCTCCCGCCGGTGTCCCTGTTGCCCTCCTTCAGCGCGGAAAAGACCTCATGGATCGCGACGCCGCGGCTTTTGAGAGCGTCGGGATCGACTGTAACCTGGTACTGTTTTTCAAAACCGCCGATGGTCGCCACCTCGGCGACCCCGCGGACGCTCTGGAGGGCGTATTTCAGGAAGAAATCCTGGTAGCTCCGCACGAAAGAGGGGTCGTGCTTGTTCTGCCTGTCCACTACCGCGTACTGGTAAACCCATCCGACGCCCGTGGCGTCCGGGCCTATCTCGGTATTCACTCCTTCGGGAAGCCTGCCCTGTATCTTCGAAAGGTATTCAAGGACCCTGCTCCGGGCCCAGTAGATGTCCGTTCCGTCCTCGAATATCACATAGATGTACGAAAAGCCGAAATCCGAATAACCCCTGATGGCCTTGACCTTGGGCGCGCCGAGAAGCGCCGAGATGATCGGGTAGGTTACCTGGTCCTCCATGATGTCCGGGTTTCTGTCCCACCTGCTGTAAACGATCACCTGAGTATCGGAGAGGTCGGGTATCGCGTCCATCCTGATGTTCCTGAGGCAGTAGAACGCGATCAGGACCGCGCAGAGCGTCACGAATACGACCAGGAGCCTGTTTTCCGCCGAAAATACGACAAGTTTCCTGAGCATCTCCGGGTCAGTCCACCCGCCCTTCGACAAGGGCTTTCAGGGAGGATTCCGAATCAAGAAGAAAATTCGCGGAGGTTACGATCTCATCACCGTCCTCCAAACCTCCCGTAACTTCGTAATAATCCCCTCCCTTCCTGCCGAGGGAAAGCTCCCTGGGGACGAATCGCTCTCCTTCCACCACGAAAGCGTAGGCGGACCTTCCTGTCTGTATGACGGCGGAAGCGGGAACCGCGAGCACTTCGCCCAGCGGCGCGGGAAAGACCGCTTCTCCGTACATCTCGGGTTTCAGCAGGCCGTCCCGGTTTGGCACTTCCACTCTGACCGAAAAGGTCCTGCTGGAAGGATCGAGCATCGGGCCGATATAACCGACCTTACCGTCGAACGTCCTGCCCGGATAGGCGGGAAGATAAACCTTCGCGGCCATTCCATTCGAGACGAGCGACGCATCCTTTTCGTAAACGTCGGCCATCACCCAGACCTCCGAGAGGTCCACGACCTTCATAAGCGGGGACCCCGCTTCCACCTTCTGCCCCTGGACCACGTTTTTTTCAACGATGAATCCCAACACTCCCGACCTGACGGTCATGGTCCTTCTTATCTCGCCTTTCCTGAGAGTTTCGTCGATCTCCTCATCGCAGACGCCCATCAGCCTCAGCTTTTTTCTGGCGGCGTCAAGAATCTCCCCGCCCGAAACCCCGGCCCCTTTCACCGCGGCGGCGTAGCCCTCGGCGGAGAGAAGCTCGCCCTGAGCCGCGTAAAGGTCTTCACTGTAGATCTCGAAAAGAGGATCGCCCTTCCCGACCTTCATTCCGACGAACCCGGCGTGGAGCTTCTCTACCCAGCCGGAGAACCTGGTCGAAACAACCTGCTGCCTTCTCTCGTCGAAGGAGACCCTCGCTGAAACTCGCAGTTCTCCCGAAAGAGCCTTTTTCTTTACTTTGCCCGTCGTCACCCCGAGAAGCTTCCTTTTCCCCTCAGAAAGCTTCAGCGATGCCTTGCCCGGGGCATTTTCGCCGCGGCTGTCCGGTTCCGGGCCTCCCTCTTCCTTCTTTGCTGGAACCAGGTCCATGCCGCATATCGGACAGCTTGCCTTTTTTTCTGAAACCACGTCCGGGTGCATCGGGCAGAAGTATTTTGAAGATTCCTTTTCTTCCGTCTCTTTCCTGACCGGCACAAGGTCCATTCCGCACACCGGGCAGCTCCCCTTCCTGTCGGAAATGACATCCGGGTGCATGGGGCAGGTGAATTTCTCACCGCCATCCTTCTTTCCGTCCCCACAGGCAACCAGGGCCAGGAGGATCAACAGTACAAGCGGGAAAAGCGCGGCGGACTTCTTCATCTTTTTTGCTCCGATCCGTTCCCTGAACCGTCGTCGATACCGGTCAGGAAGGCCAGCCTTGTCTTTTTTTCCATGAATGACGATCGCGCGGAAAAGGCAAGTTCCCTTGCCTCAAAAACCGAATCCAGTGTATCTAGCAGGGCGGTAAGGTCGCCCCTTCCGGAAACATAATCGGACAGGGAGCTCTTGAACGCCGCTTCCGCCTGTGTCCCCAGCCTTTCGTAAGAGTTCATGAGTTCCTTTTCCCTGACCAGCTCCTTCAGAAGAGAGTCGATCTCCCCTGCGAGCTTAATCCTTTCATATTTCGCGACCTCCTCGCTCTTCAGCCTCCCGAACTTTGCGCTTTCCATCAACGGGTCGTATTTCGACCTCGCTCTCAGGAAGGGCAGGGTGAATCCGACCATCAGGGAAAAGCTGCCATCCCCGCCCATCTGGGAATCGTTCGGCCTGTAACGGCCTTTAAGCAGCAGGTCGGGGTTCTTCGCCTTCAAGGAAGCTTCCTCCTCCAGCCTCGCCATTTCGATCTCCTTCATTGCTACGGCAAGCGCGGGGGCGGATTCCAGGCGTTCGAGAACAGAGCTTCTCTCCGGGACCTCGGGTTCGATCCCGGCTCTCTCGTCGTCAAGGGCCAGATCCGGCAAAACCCCGCCGCAAAGGACCTTCAGCCGCTCCTTTTCGATCTCGGACTCGGCGGTGAGCGAGGTACGCTCCGCCCCGGTCCTGGTTATCCCTTCCTCGATTCTCAAGAGGTCCGCGAGCCCCGCCTTGTTTGAAGAAACCAACGCGAGCGCGGTGTCCCTGATTCCCTTCATCGCGGAAAGTTTTTCCTCGTTGATCTCCGCGTACTTGATCAGTACACGGTACTTCCAGTAGGCGGATGAAAGCTCGGCGCCCAGCCGCGACTCAGCAAGTGCGACCTTCTCCGCCTGTGCTTCGGCGGTAAGCGCGGCTCTTTTCTTCTCAAGGGATATCTTACCCCGGCCCGGCACCATCTGAGATACCGCGACCGAGTAATCCTTGAGAGAGGCGCTTTTTTCGGTTATCGACATCACCTCGAATTCAAGCTCCGGGTCCGGCAGGGTTCCGGCGGCGGCCTGTCCCTTCAGGAGAGCCTGCAGCTCCAGCTTCTCGGCCAGGACCTCCTGGTTGTGCTCCCTCGCATAGTTCCAGAGGTCCATAAACCTGTCGGCAGGATAAGCTCCGGCCGCCGGCATGAGGGCGAACAAAATAAAGGCGAACCTCTTCATTTCTGGAAGGCTCCTTTATGATAAGTGAAATGAAACTTTCCGGCGGAATATTCCCTGTTGGCCCCGAAACACTTCAGCGAAGAAATTCTTCGAAGCGGGAGACGGTCTTCTTCCAGAACTTTTCGAGCGCGGTGTTGTCGCCCGCCCTGTTCTCGAGTTTCAGCAGTATCGCGGCCACTTCGAGCCTCGATATCTTCAATTTCTCGCCGGCGAGGAAATACCTGCTCCTTTTCGCGATAAGGCTCATCGTCGCTCCCGCGAAGAACAGGCTGGTGGACAGGAACAGCCTTACCTCCCGCTCCTCTTCGGGGATCATCACGAGATACTCGAAAGCCTTGTCGAGGTTCCCCCTGAGCCCTCTCATGAGCGGTTTCAGCGCTTCGACCGCCTTTAGGGAGTTCGCCTCGTCCCCGAGGTCGTCAACCTCCAGGCAGCCCTCTCTCAGCAGTTTCGACGGCAGGAAGCACCATCCCCTTCCGAGGTCGTCGCGCACGTCCTTGAGGATGTTCACCTTCTGGAGGCCGAGGCCGAAATCGTTGGCGTTCTTCCTGAGCGCGGCGGCCAGTTTGCCGTCGATACCGGGGCAGTTGAGCGCAAAAAGCTCGGTGAGCATGTATCCTACCGTGCCGGCGATGTAGTAGCAGTATTCGTCGAGATCCTTAAGCGTCCTGATGGTCTTGATCCCGGTCCCCATCCTGTCGCTATAGAGGACCATCCCCTCTCCCATCTCCTTCGCCCACGGGAAGATGGCTTCGCGGGCCGCGGGCTCGAGCGAGCTGAAAGCCCTTATAACGTCGTCGGTCCGCATGAGCAGTTCAAGATCGTTCTCCGACGCGCATTTTTCAATTAGCGTGCGGTGCTTTCCGAAGACCGCCTTCCCCGGCAGTCTTCCATCTTCGAGATCCTCGAGAAACGGCAGGATGAGCGCGCGCCTTTTTTCCGTGTCGAGCAGCGGCGCGTCCTCGATCGTGTCGAGGATCCTGCATATAAGGTACGAGACGCACACCTGGCTCCTCAGAGGCTCCTTCAGCCTGGAGATGGAAAGGGCGAAGGTCCTAGATACCTTCGGCAGGGAATCGAAGCACACCTTCCATGAAGCGCCGGCCGCTTTCGGGGTCATCTCATCCTTTCACGTACGCCGCTATGACGCTCCGGCTCTGCGGTTCCATCGTCAGGAAGGAAAGCCCGTAACCGCCCTTGATCCCCCTGACGACCTTGGCGGTGGCTTTGACGAATACCGTCTTGTAGGCGAACTTCAACGAGAATCCTATCTGTACCATCCCGCCGACATTCATTTCGCCGTCGTAGTCGATCTTGCAGCCGCAGACGGAGATGTCCCTGATCCTGCAGTCCACCCTTTTGCCCACGGCTATGATCGCGCATGGAGCCATGACATCCCTCCGAGGGTACCGCCTCGGAGGCACTATGTTCGTCGTCTTTACAAGCGTTTCGTAAGCTTCCGCCCCGACCGGTTTGCGGAGGAAAGTGAGGCCTGCTTCGTCCTTCTGCGCCGCCTGGTGACTGCCGAGAAGGATGACCGTATGTACGGCCTCCCAGGCCCTTATATCCCTGAGGTCCCGGAGGAACGACGACGCTTCTCCTCCGAAACACGCCTCGTCAAGTACGAGAAGGCCGGGTTTTTCAGACCTTATGAGCCTCTCCTTTAGATCCGTCCCGGGGACGAACTCCAAGACCAGGAGGTCCGCCCTGTTGAACGGGTGCCCCTCGGTCTTCCAGCTGTTCCTCTCTTCGGGAGCTACTATCGAATAGATCAGCATCCGGTCCGCCTCGGTGAAATTTTAACAAAAACCGGAGGTTTTATCATTTATTCCAGAAGCCTTCCTTCTTTTTCTCGATGTCGTCCAGGACCTGTTTCGGCCTCGGGTCCTTCGGCATGAGCCTCTGCGCCTGCATGAGAGCCCTCTTCGCCTGCTCCGCCTGCTTTTCTCCTGCCATTATGATGCCCATGTTGAGGAAAGCTATCCCGCAGTTCGGCTCCCTCCTCATTATCTCGTTCAGCTCCTTTACCGCCTTTTGGGCGAGGCCGTCCGTAAAGAGGTAACGGCCGAGCGCGAGTTCCGCTCCGTACTCGGAGTTCTGCGGGTCGAGGTCGAGGGCGAACTCGAAGTAGTTGAGCGCCTCCTTGTGCTTCCCCTGCTCCCTCAGCGCCTTCGCCGTCCTGAACTGCGTCTTCGCGTCGAGAAGCTCCTTGTAGGCGTTCTCCTTCGGCGTCGCGGGCGCCGCGAAGCTCTTCTGCCTCTCTTCTACTCTCTGCTTCACCAGTTTCGCCTTCAGCTCCTCGTCGGCCAGCACGCCGTAGGCCCTTGCCCCGGCGAGGAATATCTGCGACGCTTTCTCCCTGAGGTCCGAAAGCTCCTTCGCCTCGAACTTGTCGGGGTTGAACCGCGAGGCGAAATAGAGGAACGCCTCCTTGATCTGGGATATGCCTGCATTGTCTGCGACCCCCAGCAGCAGGAACGGGTCCTTCGACTTGAAGGAGAGATACTCCTTGTGGACCTCCTCCTTTATCTTCTCGACATTCTCAGTTTTAACAGTCTGAGGTGCCGCGGGCTTTTCGGCCGGCTTCTCCTTCGGGGCAGCCGCAGGCTCGGGCGCAGGCTTTACGGGAGCGGCCTTCTGCCTCTCTTCCGGGATAACGATCCCCAGGAGCGACAGGGCGTAGAGGAGCCTCGAATACTCCTCGTACTGTACTCCCGAAGCGGCCATCAGTTCGTCCATTCTCATCGGCTTTCCGAGCGCGCCGATCATCTTACGTGAAGCCTCGGTTAGCCTGAGGTCGTCCATCTCGACCAGCGGGCTGTTGGCTTTTACGAGGCGCTTTCCCACCAGCGGAGCGAGCCACCTGTTCACCTCGTCCACCGTCGCGAACTTGGTGATGCCGGTCAATATGAGCTGGGGCACGTTCACCTTCAGCGACGATTTCGATTCGGGCAGGTCGAAGTGGAGCTTGAAGTTGCCCGAGGCCCACAGGAAAAGGTCCAGGAGTTTCTTCGCGAGGTTCTGCTGGAGCAGGCGGTAGAGCTCCGTGTGGTTCAATTTTTCCTTCGACACGAGGAGCTCGCCGAAGGGGATGCCCTTCGCTATGGATTCGGAGAAGAGCTCGTTTGCCTCTTCTTCGGACAGTTTTCCCATGGAGGCGAGGTAGCGGCCGAAGGTCTCGTGGACCAGGTTCGACTGGCAGTCCACCGGGGTCCCGAACTCGATCACCACCTTCTTGGAGATCCTCCCCTTCTGCAGTTCGAGGAGAACGCTTCTCCCGCCGGCGAAATGGGCCAGCAAGAGAAAAGGGAAGGGGTAGCTCTCCAGCTCCCCTTCCCTTTTTTTCGACAGCTCGTTTATCTCTTCTTCAAGCGGGGGAAAATCGAACGGCAGCGCCCGCTTTTCGTCGCCCACTACTTCTTTTCCCACTTCTTGCGGCCTTCGATGTAAAGGTCGCCGCCCGCGCAGTCGCCCACCACTATCAGCGGGAAATCGACCACTTCGAGCTTCCTGATCGCTTCGGGGCCCAGGTCTTCATAGGCGATGACTTCGGCCTTCGTGATGCACCTGTTGATGAGCGCTCCCGCGCCTCCGGTCGCTCCGAAATAGACCGCCTTGCAGTCGACCATCGCCTTCTTCACGGCGTCGTTCCTCTTGCCCTTGGCGATCATCCCCTTCATCCCCTCCTGCATGAGCCGGGGGGCGTAGGCGTCCATTCTCATCGCGGTCGTGGGGCCGGCCGCTCCGATCACCTTTCCCTCCCTCGGGGGCGTCGGGCCGACATAATAGATGACCGAGCCCTTGAGGTCCATGGGGGGCTTCTCGTTTTTATCCAGCGATTCGACGATGCGCTTGTGCGCGGCGTCCCTCGCCGTGTAAATGACCCCGCTCAAGAGGACCTTGTCCCCGATCCTCAGCTTGGCGGCGTCTTCTTCCTTAAGCGGTGCGGTAAGACGGTATTCAGCCATTGTCTCCTCCTACAGAACGATCTCGCCGTGCCTGGCGGCGTGACAGTTGATGTTGACGGCCACGGGCAGAGCGACCAGGTGGCACGAATAGACCTCGATGTTGACGGCGAGGACCGTGACGGTCCCGCCGAGCCCCATCGGGCCTATGCCGAGATTGTTGCATTTGGTCTTGAACTCTTCCTCGAGCTCCGCGTAGAACGGGTCGGCGTTCCTCTCCTCGATGGACCTGAGAGCAGCCTTCTTCGCGAGGATGGCGCACTTCTCGAAGTTGCCGCCGATCCCGACTCCCACGACCAGGGGCGGGCACGCGTTGGCGCCCCCCTGCGAGACCGTGTCGATCACGAAGTTCTTTACGCCCTCGATGCCGTCGCTGGGCTTCAGCATGATGAGCTTCGACATGTTCTCGCTGCCTCCGCCCTTGGCGCCGAAGACGATCCTCACCTTGTCGCCGGGTACGATCGAGTAGTGGATGACCGCCGGGGTGTTGTCCCCCGTGTTGACCCTTCTCAGCGGGTCCTTGTAGATCGATTTCCTGAGGAAGCTGCCGACATAGGCCTTCCTCACTCCCTCGTTGATCGCGTCCTCGAGGTTCCCCTCGATCCTCACGTCCTGCCCGACCTCGACGAAAAGGACCGCCGTGCCGGTGTCCTGGCAGTAGGGGACCTCCCCCTTCGCCGCGATGGCCGCGTTCTCCTTGAGCTGCTTGATGACGTCGATGCCCGTTTCGGACTTCTCGTTCTTCATGGCCTGATCGAATCCCCTGAGGATCTCCTCTGGGATGTGATAGGCCTTCTCCGAGGCCGTCTTGGCGATGGCCTCCGTGATCTGTGCCGCGTTCAAAGTGCGCATGTTCCCTCCCGGTTTGAATAAAAGCGTTAGGACTTAAACTGTAAGATGACCTTTCAGGCGCGTATCGCGCCGTGGCTTCACTGCCTTGTAAGAGCCGTCAGCAGGTGCTTCAGGCGGTTGAGCTTTTCTACCTTGGAGACGACCTCCTCGCCCTTCGAGAACTTCGCGTAGGAGACGGGGTCCGTGGCGCCTATCTCGGAGAAAGCCCTGAGCCTCAGAGCGCAGGAGTCGCACTCCCCGCAGGCGAGGTCGTTCCTCTCGTAGCACGACCAGGTGTAATGGAGAGGAAGGCCGAGTTTCGTCGCGATTCCGAGGATCTGCGCCTTCCTGAGGTCCACCAGCGGCGCCCTGATCTTTATGTCGTTCCTGTTGATGGTCCCGCTCCTCGCCGCGGCGAGGAAGTCGGCGATGAACTCGCTCCTGCAGTCGGGGTAACCCGACGAATCCGCGGAGACAGCGCCGAAGTAGATCGCAGAAGCGCCGATCTTCTCCGCCCATGAAACGGCCATCGAGAGGAGCATTCCGTTCCTGAAGGGGACGTATGTCGAAGGGACTTTTTTATTCGACAGGTTGGCCTTCGGGATCTTCATCGAAGGGTCCACCAGCGAGGAGCCGCCGATCAGGGTGAAGCAGTTCGTGTGGACCACCAGCTTCCTCTCGTCGGGGATGTTGTAGAACTGGGCGATCTTGTTGAAGGCTTTGAGCTCGGCCTCTTCCGTCCTTTGCCCGTAGTTGAGGTGCAGGAGGGCAGGCTCGAACCCTTCATCTATGGCTATGCCGAGCGTCGCCAGGGAATCCATCCCCCCGCTGAGAAGAACGACGGCGGTCTTCCTGTCATCCATCAGACACCTCTCACGTCTCCCCAGAGGATCTTGTGAAGCTGGACGGCGAACCTCACGTCGAGGCCGTCGTCGAGCATCCATCCCGCCAGTTCCGGAGGGGAGACCTCGCTCCATGCCGGAGAGAATACTATATCGCAACATATCTTTTTATGCTTCGCGAGGAACTTCTTCGACCATTCGTAATCGCCCCTGGAACAGATGACCAACTTCAGGCAGTCGCCTTTCCCGAGCAGGCGCAGGTTTCCCTCGGCAAAGAACTCCCCGCTGCCGCTGCCCGGAGTTTTCACGTCGACGATCTTGACCACTCCTTCAGGCACGGGCTCTATCGGGTAGCTCCCGTTCGTCTCGAGCGACACCTCGAATTTGAGCTTGAGCAGTTTTTCTAGAAGGAACGGTGTCCCGCGCTGGGCGAGCGGCTCCCCTCCCGTGACCAGCACCTTTTTTATCCTGTAGGAGGATATTTTTTTCACCAGCGCGGAGAGCGTGGTCCTCTCCCCTTCGTAATAGGCGAACTTCGAATCGCAGTAGGAGCACCTGAGGTTGCAACCCATAAGCCGCACTATCACCACCGGGAAGCCCTGCCACGGGCCTTCTCCGTCGAGGGCCTTGTAGGTCTCGTTGACGAGGAGCGTTTCCTCGCTGTTGTCCGTTTGTTTCGGGTAGCGGGCCCTTCCCTTCGGCGCCGGCTTCATTTCCCGCTCCCGCAGTAGGTCGCCACGGTTCCCTCGCTCTCGTAAACGCTGACCTTCGAGAGCTTTATCTCCTTCGACACGCGGTCGAAGATGAATTTCGCGATGTTCTCCGCCGTCGGGTTCTTCTTTTTGAATTCGGGAAGCTCGTTGAGGTAGGAGTGGTCCAGCTTCGAGACGGTCTTCTTGGCGATCTCCTTCAGCTTCCTGAAATCGACCACCATGCCGAGGCTGTCCAGTTTGCGCTTCCGGACGAAGATCTCGACCGTCCAGTTGTGGCCGTGCAGCCGTTCGCAGTTGCCGGGGTAATCCTCGACCCTGTGCGCCGCGGAAAAAGTCAGCCTGACCATCACTTCGAACATCGGTGCTCTCTCCCCAAAACCAGCAATGATGATACCATAAAAAAGCGTTGGATTTAATGGAGGAAAAAGAAGAAGGGGGAGGCAGGCTTAAGGCTGAAAGCTGAAGAACAGAAGTTCAATAAGGAAATAGGTGACTGTATCTTTTTATCGGGGATTAAGATCTTTTTCTGATTTCTCTGAGATCTCTGGGGCAAAGGTCTTCGTTCTTCCTTCATGCGGCGATCAATTTTTTCACTTTTCTATTTTAGATGCGGGATCAGCGGTTCTCGTAAGCCTTCAGGAATTCCCTGTAGCTCCTGCCCGGCTCTTCGGCGAAGGCCTGTATCGCCGCGACGCTCTTGAATCCGATGTTCCATAATTCCCTCGCGCGCTCCACGGTTATGCCGCCTATCGCGACGACCGGCTTCACGCTGGCGGTCACAACGTCCCTCTGGACCGTTTCGTTGACAAGCGGCCGCGTGTTCGACTTCGAGCCCGTTTCATAAACGGGACCGAGGGCGATGTAATCGACGGGAAGGGCCGCGGCGTCTTTAGCCTCATCGGGATTGTGCGTCGAATAGCCGATCACGGCCTTGTCTCCAAGCAGTTTCCTTACATCCGCCGGAGGAAGGTCCTCGTCCCCCAGGTGGATTCCGCCCGCTTTCGTCATCAGCGCGATGTCCGCCCGGTCGTTTATTATGAGGGTGGCGGAATATTGTCCGAAGAGCCTGGAAAGCATCTCGGCGTTGCTGAACAGCTCGCCGTCGCCTCTCTTCTTTTCCCTGTACTGGACCAGCGTCGCTCCCGCGTCGAGAAGTCCCTTCGCCCATTTTTCCAAGGCTTCTCTTGAAAGGCCGGGAAGGGAGATGGGATAGGCGGGCGGGAGCTTCATCTCAATGGCCGTTGTTGTTGCCGGACCTCGGCAGGATGGAATCGAGGAACCTGGTCGAAAGCTTGCCGGCCCTGAATCTTCGGCTTTCCATTATTTTGAGATGGAGCGGGATGTTTGTCTTGATGCCCTCGACGATAAACGATTCGAGAGCCCTCTTCATCCTGAGGATGCAGTCGTTGCGCGTCGGCGCCCTGACGATGAGCTTCGCGATGAGTGAATCGTAGTAGGGAGAGATGACGCACCCCGAATACGCCGTGGCGTCCACCCTGACGCCGGGGCCGCCCGGCGGATGGAAGGTGGAGATCTTCCCAGGGGACGGGGTGAAGCGGAACGGGTCCTCGGCGTTTATCCTGCATTCGATCGAGTGGCCGATTATCCTGATGTCCTTCTGCCGGTAGATCATCTTGTCGCCCGCCGCCGCGAGGATCTGCGCCTTGATGAGATCGACGCTGGTGATGTTCTCGGTGACAGGGTGCTCCACCTGGATCCTTGTGTTCATCTCCATGAAGTAGAACTTCCCCGAATCGTAGAGGAACTCCATCGTCCCGGCGGTCCTGTAGTTGACGGCTTTCGCGCCGCGCACAGCGGTCTCGCAAAGCTCCTTCCTGAGCATCGGCGTGAGCGCCGGCGAGGGGGCCTCCTCGATCAGCTTCTGGTGGCGGCGCTGGATCGAGCACTCCCTTTCGTTGAGATGTATCACGTTGCCGTACTTGTCGCCGAGCACCTGCACTTCGATGTGCCTCGGGTCCTCGAGGAATTTCTCGATGTAGAGGTCCTTGTTCCCGAACGCGGCGTCGGCTTCCGACTGGGCCATGTCGTAGGCCTGCGAAAGCTCCTTCTCGGAGTGGACCACCCTCATCCCCTTGCCGCCGCCTCCCGCGGAGGCTTTCAGTATGACGGGATAGCCCATCTCCTTCGCCATCCCAGCCGCGGCGTCGGCGCTCTCGACCGGGCCGTCCGAGCCGGGAAGGACGGGGACGCCCGCCTTCTTCATCGTCAGCTTCGCCTGGGCCTTGTTGCCCATCAGCGCGATGGTTTCGGGAGAAGGGCCGATGAAGGTGATGTTGCAGGTCTCGCATATCTCGGCGAACTCGGCGTTCTCCGAAAGGAAGCCGTAGCCGGGATGGATCGCGTCGGCGTTGGAGATCTCGGCGGCTGCTATTATCGCGGGGATCCTCAGGTATGACTGCGAGCTGGGGGCGGGCCCGATGCAGATGCTCTCGTCGGCGAAGCGCACGTGGAGGGAGTCGGAGTCGACGTCGCTGTGGACCGCGACGGACTTTATGCCGAGCTCCTTGCAGGCCCAGATGACGCGGAGCGCTATCTCGCCGCGGTTCGCTATAAGGATCTTTCGGAACATTTCAGGCGCCCGTGTCTATGATCATCAGCACTTCGCCGTACTCCACCGGCTCGGCGTTCTGTATCCTGATGGCGGCGACCCTGCCGTCGACCTCGCATTCGATCTCGTTCATCAGCTTCATCGCTTCGATGATGCAGAGCGTCTGCCCCTTCTTGACCGGATCGCCGATCTTTATGAAGGGCTCGGCGTTGGGCGCGGGGGAACGGTAGAATGTGCCGACCATCGGGGATTTTATCTCGTAGCCTGCAGGAGCGTTCGCCTGGGGCTGCGCCTGTTGGAGGGAGCTCTGCGCGGCCTGCGGAGCGGCGGCGTGCACCATTACCTGCGGCGCGGCTTGGACCTGAGCCTGGGGCGCCGGTGTCTTCGAGAGGCGCAGGTGGACATCGCCGTAGGAAACGTCCAGCTCCTCCAGTTTGCTTTTTTCCAATATCTCGATGAGTTTCTTTATCTCGTCGAGGTTCAAGCTGGTCTGTTTTCCTTTTTTCGGATCAACCATCTTTGATTTCCCTTTCCTGATAAATGATAGATGAACGGAGCCCCCGTGTCAAAGCCGGAGTCCGCCCTTCGGCCGCCCGGGTTGACAAAAAATCTCCGGTTGGGAGTAGAATGGTGGCAAAGGAGGTTTAAAATGGCTACCTTCATTCTCATGACGAAGCTGTCGGCGGACTGCCTCTGCACCCCGAAGAAAAGGGCGAAGGAGGGCAAGGAGTGGATCAAGAAGGTGAAAAAGGCGTGCCCGGACGTCAAGTGGATAGCCCACTACTCGATCCTCGGCCCCTACGACTTCATGGACATCTACGAGGCGAAGGACGTCGTGAGCGCCCACAAGGTCTCGCTCATATCGAGGACCTACGGCGCCGTCAGCGCCGAAAGCTGGGAAGCCCTTCCCTACGACAAGTATCTCAAGGTGCTGAAAGAGACGGAGAGGAGCTAGGTAGATCTCTTAATGGAATCTACCCGCACCTGATGCTAGGTATTTGGGGCCGTAGTTTTAGAGAAGGAAAAGGTTCATTTTTCTTTCCTGTCGCTTGCTTTCTTTTTTCATTGGCAGTGTGTGCTTGTTCTTTCATTCTCTGTTGGTTTTCACAATGGTTGGAGCCCAGAGTTGATCCATACAATACATTACCAAATGTATTGTGGGCTGTTGGAAGTATCATTGCTGCTTCGCTTTCCATACCTACTGGACCAATTTTATTAAGGTTTTCTCAACATTGGGACCCAAGTGTTTACCAAGGGCTTTTTACTATCTATGCTGTGGACCTGATTAATTGTTTGCTAATTGGATTGTTTGTTGGCATTGTATGGGATCATATCGTTAAAAGAATGAATAAGGACGAAAATTGAAAATCCCCAACCTCGTCGCCGGCAGGGGTGATTCGCGGCGGGGTTTTAATTGCTCGGTTTCGCGGATCACCCCTGTCGGCGACGAGCCTTTTTTCTCCCTGTTTGACAATCACCTTTTTAGGGCTATATTATTGACTTGGAGGAACAATGACTACTGCGGAAAACATTTTTAAAGAGGCGCAATCGTTAAACCCCTCTGAAAAAGCGCGGTTGATAGACCAGCTTCTTTCCAGCCTTGATAAACCTGACCAAGAAATCGACAAGCTTTGGGCCAAAGAGGCTGAAGAAAGAATTGACGCCTATGATAAAGGAAAACTCAAGGCGATATCTTTGGAAGAAGTTCTTAACAAATACAAGTAATCTACAAGATGAAGATCAGGTTTCTTGAAACAGCTCAAATCGAGTTGGATGATGCCGTCAAGTATTTCAATTATGAGATTCCCGGACTTGGCAATGTTTTTCTGGACGAGGTAGTCAGCGCCCTTGAAAGGATTGGGGAATTCCCTGAAGCATGGCATCCATTTTCAAAACGGTCAAGACGATGTCAAACCAGGAAATTTTCATACGGAATCATTTACCAAATACGAGAAAACGAAATTGTGATCATGGCCGTTGCAAACTTGCACCGAAAGCCCGACTATTGGAAAAACCGCAAATAGCAACACTGGCAAAAGACCTGGGCCGACTTTATCTTTTCACCATCTTCACGGCGCCGGCCGGGCAGACATCGGCGCAAAGGCCGCAGCCGTAACACTTCTCCCTGTCCACTTTCAGCATTCCTGCCGACACCGTCCTTGCGCCGAAATGGCAGACGTTTATGCACAGGTCGCACTGGTCGCACGAATCGAAGTCGGTGGTCTCGATCATCTCGCCCTTGTCGCACTTCTCCTTCGGATCCAGGAAATAGGCGCAGCAGTCGTCGCAGCAGAAGCAGACGCCTTCCGTCCCGGTCCTGTCGTCGTTCCTGAACGGCCTGGCGACTAGGTGCTTCGACTTAGCTTCGTTCAGGATCTCGACAACCTCCGCGAGCATGATCTCCCTCTTTCCCGAACCGGTCCCGGGGGACTCTTCGGAAAAGCTCATGCAAACTTCGGTCTTCGACCGCTTGCACCCCTTCCCCGCCTCCCTGCAGCCGCAGTTGGAGGCCCAGTAGCGGTCGTGGGCTTTTACCAGTTCGACCGCTTCCCCGTGCGTGGCGACATAGTGGACCGGAACCTCGTTCTCACTCATCTATGAATTCTCCTTTTCACGGCCACTGGAAGCTGACGACCGTCTCGCCGCCGTCGGGATTGGTGAAGGTGAAAGCCGTCGGGGTGTTCTTGGGGACAAGCAGCTTCAGCGCCGATCCACCCTTCAGCACTATCTTCCCGCTGTTCTTCCAGGATACGTTCGTCCACAAACTTCCGTTGATCTTTACCGTCACGCCGTTCTGCAGGTTGCTCCCGTAGACGGCTATCCTGAAGGGGCTTCCCAGCTTCGCCATCGAGGTCACCACCGGAGGATCGACGCTTCCCCCCGCGCCTACGAACCCCTTGATACAGGCGTTGGTTCCCGAGTAGGCCGTCGTCATGTCAGTCCAGGAACTTCCGCCGCTGCTGTAAAAACTCTGGCCGGAAGAAGCCGACGCGCCCGAGCTGTACCCGGAGATGGGCCTCTCGATGGGGACCGGATAGTTGTAGCCGGGGGTCGTGTACTTGATGACTACGGAGAATTTCTGGCCGGCTGAAAGCGGGACAGGCTGGTCGAGGGTTATCGTATGGTACCCGGCATAGGCGACGGATCCGGTTTTCGAGCACGCAAGTGTGCCGCTCTTCGGGGAAGAGGCGGAGCATCCGGTATAAACATTGAGAGTGTAGGCCGAATTGTTGGCGAGGAAAAAGGAAGAAACGGCCGTCAGCGATTGCCCGTCGGCCGCAGTGAAGATGTTGGCGCCCCAGCCCGTGTCGCTTCCCGTCCACCCGAGAGAGGAAGTATATCCGAGGTCGTCAAATCCGTAGGCTTCCTCGTAATTCGATGACGGCTCGGCAGTGAAGACCGCGCTGCGGTAATAAGCTGTCACCGTGTCGTAGTAACTGATCCAGAAATAGCCTTCGTTTCCCCAGCCGGTTCCCCAGCTGTTCCTGATGAGGAAAGCGCCGTTGCCGGGCGGAGAGCTCTTGAACTTGGATGCGGAGTAATTGTCATCCCAGCCGATGATCGCTATCACGTGGTTGGTGTCATCCGAAGACCCGTTGTAGCAATAGGCTGCATTTGAAGAACTGTAATACGAATCCTCCCACCTCATGCTCGCCGCGACCGCACCACGGTTCATGACCGCCTGCTTTATCCCCTCGTTGTCCAGCGCCGACGAGCGGCCGGGGATGAAATAAACATCCTGGACATGTTTCTGGCAGGCGACGAAGGACGGGGACGAACACGAATTCTCGTTGTAGGGGTCGTCCGTCTCCTCGGCCGGGCCGTCCCATCTCGCGAAATATGCAGTGGACATGTCGGTGTTGCCTCCCGCGCAGCAGGAGCTGTCGTAGCCGTGCCTGTTCTTCAGGTTGTTCTCCGAGAAGTTCCTTTTCTCTCCTGTCAGAAGGGTCGATTCGAGCGAAGCCATGGTCCCGAAAGCCCAGCACGCCCCGCAACTTCCCTGGTTCCTGACCGGCGTCACTTTACCGTATGTCCTGAGGTCGTACGAAGCTGGGGAAGAGAGCGAAGGATCGGCGATCTCTTCCGTTCTGAGGTGCGGAAGGAAAGCAGGCGAAGGAAGATAGCCGAGGCCGAACTCCCCGAGGGCCAACTCATCCATGCCCGCGCTCTCCTGATAAGCCTCGAACCGGGGATCGACCGGCGCGAGTGAAGGAGGTTCCTGCGCCCTCGTCAGAGCCGGTGCGATGATGACACACCATACGCTCAAAAGAAACAAGGTCCCGAAAAAAGCTTCGCCTTTTCCATTTCTCATTTTAAGCCTCCCGGGAAGATTTTAACTCCCGGAAGGCAGCTGACTCAAGACGGCAAAAAAAGGGTGGCAGAGCGCCACCCTTAGATCAACCTGCCCGGCGTCAATACCTCGTGTACTGGTAAGGATCGGAGATCGAGCCGTCCAAGTTCGCCACCTGAATGGAAACGGCGATCCCCTGGGGAACCATGTTCTTAAGGTTGGCTCCTTTCTTCGCAACAAGCAACGACGCGGACTTGAAGGTCGTCTGCGGCACCGCAGTACCGTTTATCAAAATCCTGCTCCCGCTCTCGAAACCCGACCCGATTATCTTCAGGCGGAATGGGCTTCCGACTTTCACGACTCCTGTGACCGAAGGCCCGTGCGATTCCCTTACTGTCGCCACCCCCGTGACCGAACATGAAACATCCTCTATCGCGGAGGTCATGGACCAGTTGTAGTCGCCTTCGTCCTGATACACATGTATGGGATTCTGTTCGGATGAAGTCCCCCCGTCCCCGAAATCCCATGAAAAGGAAGGCTCGCCCGAGCAGTCAGTGGCGGTCGCGGAACCGGTGAACGACACGGAAAGCGGCGGAGCGCCGGAAGACGGCGATGCGTTCGCTCCGCAGGAAAGTATGCAGCCGCCCGGGGCAACTACATTGATCCTTCCGGATTTCTCGCATGTCTTGTCATCCACCGTCACGGTGAGCTGCCAGCTGTAATTCCCCTCGCTTTCGTAAATATGGGACGGGTTCTGCTCGGTCGATGTCGCGCCGTCTCCGAAACTCCAGCTGTATGAAGCCGTGCCGGTGCAGTTTGAAGCGGTCGCGGTCGAAGTGAATCCGACAGAAAGCGGAGCCGCCCCGTTCGTCGGCGACGCGGAGGCGGCACATGTCAGGGAACATCCCGTGCTTCCTCCAATGGGCATCAGGTAACCGCCGCCCACGAGCGAATAATTCATTCCTCCCAAATAGCTATTCCCGGAGAGATCGTCATCGTAATAAACGTTGTACCCGTTGCCGGTGATGTTCGTGACGGATGTTCCCGATATCCCCTCCGCGTCCGAAATGGTGGTGAGCGTGGACTCTCCGGTCACAGTCCAGGAGCTCGTCCCGTCGATGGTAACAGCCGCGGAGTTTATCGCGCCTTCCAGCTCGCTTCCGTTCTTCAGCGAAACCGTGAGGTTGCCCGCCGTTTCGGCGGTCATGTCGCCGGAGAAAGAGGCTCCCGTCGCGGAAAGACCGGCTGTGCTCGCGCCCGTGACGTTCACCAGGTATCCCGTCCCGGAAGAAAAGCCTATGTCGCCGCTCAGGTTTATCCTGGCGTCGGCGGCGTTGCCTGTTTCATCGGTGACAAAGAAGATATCGCCGGATGTCGCAGTTATAGAACCTCCGCTGACGGTGACCGTGGCGTTTCCGGTCGCGGCAGCGGTTTTCCATATCTTGATCCCGTTAAGGGCTCCGGTCAACGACGTGTTTGTGAGAGTGATCGAATTGGCTCCGTCGATCACGCCTCCGCAGTCTCCTTTCGACTTGACCGTGGCCCCGCTGACAGAGATGCTTCCGGTCGAATATATTCCCGCCGAGCGGCTTTCCGATGCAGTCGATGAAGCGGTCAATGTCCCGCCGGTGACCTTGACCGTTCCGCCGCCGAAGTCGGTCGCTATGGCCGAAGCGCTTATCCCGTTCGTCGTTACATTCACGTCTTTAAGCGTGATCGACCCTCCGTATGTCGCGTCGACGCCGTGAGCGCCCTCTCCGGAGGCGTTGATCGTCGCCTGCCTCATCGTTATCGAAGAACCGGACCCCGTGGCGAAGAGGCCGTTCGCCCCGCCGGCGTTCGTCGTTACAGAACCTCCGGTGATATCGATCTTACCGGAGGAGGAAGCGAGGACGCCCGCGTTGATGCCGTATTGACTGCTGGCCTCAAGGTCGGTGGAATCTCCCGTCTTGTTCATCGCGCAATCGCTGAGCGTAAGGTTCCCGGAATTGAGAACGTAGACGCACGACTGATCCGGGAGCGCCGCGGTGTAGTTCTGCCCGTTCTGCGCCGCCGCGCCGCCGTTCAGCGTGTAGACCCCCGTCTGGGCTTGAACGGATGAAGCGGATGTCAAAAGAGCGGCAAGAACGAGAAGAGAGAAGTTTAAACGCGCCTTACACATCGGGGATCCCTCCTTTATGCCTTTCCGCTTTGCCTGCGGATTGTCGGCTTTTATTCCCGCGGTTCGCGGATCACTTGAAAACGATCCCTATCGACAGCACCCTTATGCCGGTCTTGTAGGGCAGGACCTTCATCTCCTCGATGTCGCGCGCGCCGATGTCCGCTCCCGTGCCCGTCCGGACAGACGTTATCTCCTCTTCCAGCGCTTTAAGGTCGGCCCGGGCGTTCCCGAGGAGAGTCTCTTCCTCCTCCATCCGGTCTTTCGCCGAATCGGCCATCCTGTTCTTCGACATCGTGGATCCGATGCCCCCGAGGACGCTCCTCTTGGAGCCGAATATCCCCCTGAGGATGCTCGTACCCGCGTTCGTGTAGGTCTCGAGCCTCCTCTTTTCGTAGTCGCCCTTCAGCCTTTCGACCTTCAGTTGTCTCTTTTCGATCTGGTCCTCGAGAGACTGCTTCTTTTTCATGAGAGGCGCAAGCTGTTTCTCCATCTGCTTTGAAAGCCCCCTGCTTCTCTCCTCCCTGACCCTCAGGAGGAAAGATTCCCTGCCTTCCCACGGCGCAGAGACGAGCCCTGTCACGCCGTCCTTGAGCAGGACAATTTCCGCCTTGAGGGAGAGGACTTCCTTGATCTCCCTCTCGAAAACGTCCCTTTTGAAGCTGCCGGCCCACTGCGGGAGAGGGAGCAGTTCGGAGTCCTCCGGCTTGTCTGATGAAAGTTTCGTTTCTTCCGGGAAATCGTTCAGGTCCTTTGCGAGGGATGCTTCGAGTCCGCCCTCGTCAAAAATGGATGCGAATCTCTTTTTCTCCCACACCATCTCCTTCCCGACCTTGTAGGGAAGCTCGCTCTCGAAAAGGATGTGGGGGAAGAGCCTCTGCCCTTCGCAATACCTGACATCCACGCCGGCGGGAGTTATCACAAGTTCCTTACGTGCCGGAGAGGCTGAAGACGGGGCCACTTTGGGAGCGGGTCCCTCCTTTATCAATCCTTTCAATTGGGGCTCGGACAGAGGGCCGGCGAGAACCGAGACCGCTTGCCTCGTCCTGAAGACCACCGGCGCGTCCTTCCTCACGTCGTTGAGGACGAACTCCCTCTGCTTGATCTGCGGAAGGATGGAAGAAGCTTTTGTCCCCCCCGCTATTTCGTTGAGCCCTTCCGAGACCCTCTGGATGTCGTTGTCCGTCTGGAGCCTCCCGAGGAACCAGAGACCGGCGTTCGACAGCCCCTTGTAATCGACGTCGTAAGGGTTCTGCGTGGAGAGTATGACGCCCAGGCCGAAAGCCCTCGCCTGTTTGAGTAGGCCGAGCAGGGGTTTCTTCGAGGGCGGGTTCTGCGGGTAGGGCGGGAAGTGGCCGAACACCTCGTCGAAAACGAGAAGCATCTTGAGCCTGTCGCTGCCCGGCTGACGCCTGACCCAGAGATACAGCTCCGACAGGAAGAGGCTCAGGAAGAAGCTCTTCTGGTCGTCGGAAAGCTGGGCGAGGGTGAAGATCGTTTCGCTGTCGGGGTCGCCGAAGATCTCGTCGAGGCTGAGCTCCCTTCCCGACTTGAAATAGGTGAGCGAAGGGGACGAAAGGACGCCGTTCAGCTCGACCGCGAAGGCGACTCGCTTGTCTTTGCTTATAACCGTATCGAGGGGAAGGATGCCCAGCTTCTTGAACGGCGGCTCGACAACCATTTCGAGCAGGGATTCGAGAGTGGCCGTTTCTCCTTTCTTCCACTTCTCTATCAGGATGGTCGAGAGCAGTAGACCTTCGGGATCCCTCGCCGCGTCCTCGCTCTTCTTCCCCGTGAGGCTCAGCAGGGAGGCGCATACGGAGCCCGCCTTCTCGAGGATGTCGTCCTCCTGAAGGGAAGCCGGCGGCGAGAAGCGTTCCAGTATGTTCACCGGGGCAAGCGAGATCCCCGGCGTGATCACGTTTACCTTTCTTTTCGCGAGAGCTGCTATTTTTTCTTGGCCGATGCCCCACTCGGAAATACCCTTGTTGTACCTTTCTACGAACTCGGCCCTCTTTCCCTCTGGAAAGTATGGAGCGACCCTGTTCTCGTCCAATCCCTCGAAAACCAGCAGCCTGTTGGTCAGGTCTCCCTTCGGGTCGATGACCACCGCGGGAATGTGGTTTAGTGCCGCCTCTTCCAGGATGGAGATTATCAAGCCGGTCTTCCCGGAGCCGGTCATCCCGAGGACGAAGGCGTGAGTCGTGAAAGAGTCGGCCTTTACAAGGACGTCGTTGTTGTTCCCTGTTTCCCTGCCGATATAGAAGTCAGACATCGAAAGCCTCCTTCGATCATTCTATCAGAAAGGAAGGGCGAGTGCACCGATATTTTGAACCGTCTAATGAATCATAATACTCTGTTGACATTTATCCTGTTTGGAATTTAAATATTGTCTAAGGTTTGTCCACTTATTATTTCTGAACAGGGCTTTTAGGAGGGGAACATGAAAAAATTCTCGTTGTATTTCGTCCTTTTCCTTGTCGCGGCATTGGTTTCAACCGCCGTATTTTCGGCGGAGAAACGGATACCACCGATCAACCCGGGTGACGCGGGCCGGGTTATTCAGTCAGGACGCGCTGAACACCCATGGCCGGCTCCCAATGGCGACATCACAAAGTTTCAGGGGGGAAGCTCTCTTTCGCGCCCGACATTCAAGTCCTTCGCAGAACAGCGAGCCGGAGCAGGCTCCCCAAGGCCGGAGAGCCTCTGCGATCCTGGCTACTATTGGATGGGTGGAGAAGCATCCACTTCCGACACCAACGGCACAGCCTATGTATGGGGAGCGGGCGGCAATCTCTATTTCGCCGGTGCAAGCGACCCGACCCACCCTGTCGAAATCTGGTTGGGCGACATCCCGCTGAGGATCCGTGTTCATAACAACAGAGCATATTGCTTCTGCTATTTCAACACTTTGATTTTTGACGTTTCTGATCCGTTAAGCCCTTCTTTTCTGTATCAGGCCCCCGGCTTCTACTACCAGATCAACGACGCGGTCCCGACTCCGGACGACAACTTCCTGATCTTAACAGATCTTTCCTCAGGAGACGGGTATGTCTGGGATATCGTGAGCAATGAGATGAAATGGATATTCTCCAGCCCGATGGGAGGGACATATATCCCCATGTGCATACCGGAAGATCCCGTGAGCCAGGGAAATACTCTCATACTCGGAGACTTCGCCAACAGCTATTACGATTTCTGGGATATCTCCGACCTGCAGTGCGGACCGCCCGTTTTTATCGGCCATATATTGAATGCCACTCCTTCATCCCCATCAGGCGCGTACGATGTTGGCAATATTTTCTACAAATATCCTTTTTTATATGGCAACTATGAGCCTTGGCAATATTACAATCCGTGGGTCGGCGCCTTTTTCTACGGCCCGTCATACGATGAGCAATGCTGGCTGAGCGTCTACCATATCCCGGATATTAGCCGACCCGAAAACAACCTTTTCTTGAAGGAATTCATCGCTCCTTACGACATAGTGTCGATAAAGGATCCAGGCAGTGAAGGGATGGCAGTCGCCTATCTTCAAAACAGGACAGCACAGTATGATGCCCAGTTCAACACGGTCATCAAGGCGGGATATTTCGGGACTCAGCATTTTGACTGGTCAGCGGATAAAGTCCTGTATGATTTCGGCGTGCACACTGCCGGCGGCCTGGTGTCGGAAGGCGCGAGGGGTTTACGGTTCTTCAACGATTTCTTCTCCGAGACATGCCATTTCACGACAGGCAGTTACGCTTCCGGGATAGTTGGCAGCGGCAACTGGCTCTTTATTCCGAGCGGCGGCGCGGGGCTGGCCATCCTCGACAATAGCGACCCTTCGAATCCCGTCACGGCCTCATTTGTTGAGACCGACAGCTGCTTCGACTCGATTGCTTACGCGACGGTTTCCACGGACGGAAATTACCTGTTCGTTTCTGACGGTTCCGCGAATATATGGACAGTCAATGTCACGGACAAATACCACCCTGTCGTCATGAACTGCGCTTCTCCATATTTCACGAGCGGAACGAGGGCCGTCTATTCCCTCGCTTTCGCGGGAGGCCGACTGGTGGTGGGAACATCAGCTACGCTTGAGTTGGTAGATGTCTCCAATCCCGAGGTTCCAGTCCGCCTCGATTCCAGGACCCTGAGCGGGAATTGCCGAAGCATAAAGGCTTTTGAGCATCCCGCTTATCCGGGGTCCACCTTCATAGGAGCAGTCAGCCCGGCCAATTTCTATACATACAGGATTTCCGGAGGAATTTTCACCGATACCGGTACCCTGGGAGGTTTCTCCAATCTTTATGATCTCTCTTTCGTCGGTGACAAAGTTTACCTGATAGACACAAGCGCTACCATAAGACCTATAAGGATGACCCCACAATCCCCTTCGGTCTATTTCTCTCTATCCACTTCAGGGACGACTCCACTTTCCCTGGGATACAGTTCGGGACAGACATATATAGCCAAAGTCAGCGACTCTTTCCTGGCAGCCAGTGGTGACTCCCCTACGACCGGATATCCGGCCGTCTTTCTTGTAAGCATTGAGGACCCGCTCGCGCCGGCCCTGATGCCGGCGGGCCAGCCCGGTATCATGCCCATGGATGGTTTAACAGGACTCGGCGTTCACAACAGCATGGTCTATTACGCTTCGGATCTCTTCGGAATCGGCGCCCTGCAGAACAAACCCGACTATGACATGCCGCAGGTGGTGGATCCCCCGGGAATCACCGTCAACCCCATTTATTACAACAACGGAAGCGGAGTCTATTATATCCAACAAACAGTGGATTTAAGTGTTTCGGTGACCGACCCAACCAGTGCAATCACAAGCGTTATCTTCGAGTTCTACGACGGCTCCTCCTGGCGCAGGATTGCCCAGAAGACCATAAGCACTCCCGCGGGACAGGTGGGGACATACACTCACTTATGGAACACCGGGCTGTGGCAATACGGAACCGGCAACGGCCCGATCCGGATAAGGGTGGAGGACTCCGGCTGCAATGAGACCATTTTCGTGACCCCGGCAAGTTATCACATAAACACAGCCCCCTCCTTCGACATCGCCTGGGATCCGGGATGCAACGCTATGCCTGGGGGAGAGCTCTGCGTCCCCGCGGGATCCTGGATAGTTTCGGGGAACCTCTGCTTCACGATCTCGGCATACACCAACCCGTTCAACATTGTTTCCGACGGTTCGCCCGACGATGTGAGCCAGATCGCTTACGCCATAGACGGCGGTCCGTGGACGCTGGTAGACATCCCTACAGGCGGACCCAATCCTCTTCCTGTATGCATCGACACAACCCCGCTCAGCGACGGCGCGCACACCCTTACTGTCAGGATCACCGACGACTGCACCCTCCAGGGATTCAAGGATTCCTTGGGAACCAGTTCGTGGACCTTTACCGTTCACAACGACGGTCCCGGGCTGAACATCACGTCTCCGCTTTCCGGCAATTCCGTTTCAGGCTCGGCTGTTCATGTAGCCGCGGCGATTACCGGTGAGCTCCCGTCCCGACCCGTCAACATCGTAAGGTTCTACGTGGATCCTTCCGACCTGAGCGATCCGCTGACCGGTACTCTTATCGGAACGGCGACGACGAAGGACATCAACGGTGAATTCTCCATAACTTGGGATACGACGGGATTTCCTTACGGCAACCATATCATGATTGCCGCCGCGTGGGAGAACTCTGATTGCGCCGGGGGTCCCTTCGACTCGCCCTTCATTTTCTTCAGCGTCATTCCTCCCGACGTAGTTCCTCCCGAAATAGCGAGAGGGACATCCGAAACCGATGCCCAGATTTGGAGCAATGACAAAACCATGCAGGGCTGGCCCTTCGAGTACAACGCCACCGGGTACAAACTTTACAGGGGAACTCAGGCTCAGCTTGCCGGACTGCGGGATGGCACCGGCGATTCATGCGTCAGATATGACGGCCCGACGATGAACGTGGATCTTTCCGCCGACGATCCATCCATAGTCCCCGGCCGTTTTTACTGGTACCTCGTGACCGCGCGCAACGGTTCGCTTGAAGGTTCGGCCGGCCGCGGTTCGGATGTCATCGAAAGGACCGTCGATCCCGACGGGAGCTGCCAATGATAGAGCAGCAGTGGAGGAGAACAATGAAGAGATTCCTGTTTATTGCCTGTGTCTTCCTTACCGTTATGACTTTCTCATCTCTCCCCGGCCATTCCGGTGATAGAGTCCATGGAGCGAAAAATTGCGCCCGGGAAACAACCGCTCGCGCCGAGATCCAATTCGGCGACCTGGCCCTGCCAAAACCACTCAAGGACAGAGCCTTTATTCCCGATGATATCCATCGCCCCATTTTCAGCAGGTTGAAGGCAGAGGGCATTAGAAGCAGGAGTGAAAGCGTTCCGCAACCTGAGAGTCTCTGCGATCCAGGCTACTACTGGATGGGCGGCGAAACCTGGACTTCCGACACCGACGGCAGCGCCATTGTCTGGGGCGCCGGCGGCAACCTGTATTTCTCGAGCGCCGGCGATCCCGCCAGCGCCCTCGAGATGTGGTGGGGCGACATCGCGCTCCGCGTCCGCATACACAACAGCATGGCGTATGTTTTCAGCTATTACTACACTTACGTCTTCGACGTTTCGAACCCTGTCAACCCGTCGTTTCTTAATTATGCTCCGGGTTTTTACTACGCCTATAACGACGCTATACCTACACCTGACGACAATTATCTGATTTACACGGATCTTATGACGGGTGACGCATGTGTGTGGAGCTTAGCCGACTGGAAACTGATATGGACGTTCTCCAGCCCGATAGGCGGATTCTATATTCCCATGTGCATCCCCGAAGACTCAGTTAGCCAGGGAAACACCCTTATTCTCGGCGACTGGGGACAAAGCTATTACGACTTCTGGGATATAAGCGACCTGGAATGCTCCCCTCCGACATTCATCGGTCAGATTCTGAATGCCACTCCCTCAAATCCCTCAGGTTCATACGATACAGGCAATATCATGTATAAATATCCATACCTCTATGGCAATTATGAACCGTGGCAACACTACAATCCGTGGGTAGGTACCTATTTCGGCGGCCCGGATCCCGATGAAACTTGCTGGATAAGCGTTCATCACATACCTGACGTATCCGTACCATCCAACAACTATCTCATCAGGGAATTCACCGACGTTTACGACCTGGTTTCGATGAAAGACTCTGGAACCGGCGTCATGCTCACGAATTATCAGGGAAGAGTCGCCCTGTATAACGATCAACTCTCGGATTTGATCAACGAGGGGTTTTTCAGCCCTTCAACCTCCTATGCCACCTACGATGCAGGGTATTCGGCGGGCGGAGGAGTCGCGGCGTGCGGCCCGGGGGGAGCCAGGTTCTTCGATACGGGGTTGTCCGAAACCTCGCACTACACGACGGGAGGATACGCGTATGATGTGATCCCGGCAGGCGATTACCTTTATGTTCCAAGCGGCTCAGCGGGACTAGCCATCCTCGACAATTCGGATCCAACCTGGCCCGTTACGCTGAGCTTCCTTGAACCGGACAACGTCAATTTCAGCGAAGTCAAATATGTATCGGTTTCGGGCGACGGCAACTACTGCTATATTTCAGATGGGACAAACCGAGTTTGGACGGTGAATGTTACCGCGAAGAATAACCCAGTATTGATCTCACCAAGCACACCATATATCACCTCCGCTGGAACGATAACAAAGTTATTTAAGTCCTGGTCCTGGGGAACCCGGGAATGCCTTGTCGTGGGAACATCGTCAGCCCTTGACTTAGTGGATGTTAACACCGATCCTGCCGTGCCCGTGAGGCTGGATGCCGAGACAATCACCGGGGGAGTTACAGGGATAGCTAATCTATCACACAGCTCTTATCCCGGCCAGCAATTCCTCGGTGTCACAAGTCCTACAACATTTTATACGTACCTATTTTACGAAGATTACCTGACGGATGCAGGCTCGATAGCGGGCTTTACGAATATTTCGGGTATAGCCATCGCCAACAACGTCGCGTACCTTATAAGCAGCATGAACGCGGACATACACCCCGTGTCCATTTCCGGCCCGCTTCCGTTCGCTCTGTCAACCGCCGGTACAACCATACTAAACATTGGCTGGAGCTGGGGAACGAATCCTTCGCCGCCACTGATAACGAAGTTGTCGGAAGGAACGCTCGCGGCCAGCGGTGATCACGCTATTGGAGGATATCCCGCAGTTTTCCTTATCAGCATCGTCAATCCCCTCGCTCCCGCGTTCATGCCTTCAGGACAGACCGGGGTTTATCCTTTCGACATGCTCACAGGCCTCAATTCCGGCAACGGAATGGTATATTACGCCACCGACTACTTCGGGATCGGCGCACTCTCGCTCGAACCTGATTACGACATCCCGCAGATCGTAAATCCTCCGGGCATAACTGTTTCTCCGATCTACTACGACGCCGGCGGCGTTCTGTACATCCAGAAGACCGTCAACCTCAGTGTTTCCGTTATGGACCCGACGAGCGCCATCACCAGGGTCCGATTCGAGTTCTACGACGGAACGGCGTGGCGCAGGATTGTCGAAAAAACCAACAGCACACCTGCCGGCATCGTCGGCACCTACACCTACGCGTGGGATACGACCAATTGGGCGTACGGGAACGGGAACGGCCAGATCCGCGTCCAGGTCGAGGATTCAGGTTGTAACATCACGACATTGAACTCGGCAGACACTTACCACATAAACACCGTTCCATCTTACGACATAACATGGAACCCGGGATGCAACGCCCCACCCGGCTCAGGATCCTGCTTCCCCTCCGCGAGCTCCTGGGTCGTATGCGGAAGCCTCTGTTTCTCGATCTGGGCAAGCCCGGGTGCGGAGAACCTTGTGAACAACGGCAGCATCGACGACATAACCCAGATAGCATACGCCATCGACGGAGGAGCTTGGAACATCTATGATATACCCGGCGAGGGCACGAATCCGCAAAATATCTGCCTGGATACTACTACGCTTTCCGACGGACTCCACACGCTTACTGTGAGGGTGACGGACGAATGCTCGATTCAGGGATTCAAAGATTCGACCGGGAAAAACAGCTGGAGCTTCACAGTCGACAATCACGGCCCGCAGGTTTTCATCACCTCTCCGCTCAGCGGGGCCTCGGTTGGAGGGTCAGCGGTCCACGTCGCCGCGCACCCGTACAACGAACTCGCGCTCCGGCCAGTTTCCCGGGTCGATTTTTACATCGATCCTTCAAACCTCAACGATCCGCTGACGGGAACTCTTATAGGCTCGTCAACGTCGAAGGACGGGAACGGCGACTTCTCATTCGAATGGGACTCGAGGAGTTTCCCTCTTGGTCAGCATATAATCATCGCCCTGGTCTGGGAGGATTCGGTATGCAGCTGCGGACCGTTCAAAACACCTCCTGGGATGTTCAACCTCATTTTTGTGGAGGAGATCCCGCCGGAGATCGCCACGGGCTCTTCGGGGGCCGACGCCCAGGGTTGGAGCGAGGACAAGACAACCCAGAGCTGGCCGTCGGAACCCACCGCGACCGGGGGGTACAGGCTTTACCGGGGAACCCTCTCCCAGCTTCCGTCGCTCCTGACTTCGGATGTGGACTCCTGCCTGAAGTATGAAGGAACCTCGACGTCCGTCGATCTCTCGTCAGACGATCCGTCAGGAGTGGAAGGAGGGCTCTACTGGTACCTGGTAACCGCCTACAACGGAGCGGGAGAGGGCCCTGCGGGAAACGGCACAGCGGGAATCAGGATCGTCAACTCGACGGGAACTTGTATCCCATAAAAAGTCGCTTTTTAAAGATAAATGAAAAGGGGCCGGGGAACCGGCCCTTTTTTCATACCGTTTTCTCTTCTGATATAATTACTTTTGGGAGGTTTCATGGTAAAGGTAAGGTTCGCTCCATCCCCCACGGGCTACCTGCACATCGGCGGGGCGAGGACGGCGCTGATAAACTGGCTGCACGCGAAAAAGACGGGCGGGAAATTCGTCCTGAGGGTCGAGGACACCGACGAGGAACGATCTACGCCCGAGATGACCCAGGCGATCCTCGACGGCCTTTCGTGGCTCGGCATAACCTGGGACGAAGGCCCCCATTTCCAGTCGCACAACAAGCACATCCACCAGGAGCTCTCATACAAGATGCTGGCGAACGGCACCGCCTACCGCTGTTTCTGCTCGAAGGATGAGCTAGAACGGAGAAAGAACGCTCTCGCGAAGCCGGAGGAATGGCGCTACGACGGCAAGTGCCGCGGGATCTCAAAGGATGAATCCGACCGGAGGGCGCTAGCCGGAGAGTTCTTCGTCATAAGGTGCAGGATACCGGAAGGGAAGATCGAATGGGATGATGTCGTCAAGGGAAAGATCTCGTTCGACGCTTCCCAGATAGAGGACCTCGTGCTTCTGCGCAGCGACGCGAGCCCGACCTACAACCTTTCAGTCGTAGCCGACGATTATTCCATGGGGATAACCCACATCATCAGGGGCGAAGACCACATCTCTAACACTCCCAAGCAGATCGCCATTTACAAGGCCCTCGGCATCGAACCGCCGCTCTTCGGCCACCTGCCGCTGATCCTGGGCCCCGACAAGAAGAAGCTCTCCAAACGGCACGGGACGACCTCCGTGATAGCCTACAAGGACGAAGGCATCCTGCCGCTGGCGATGTTCAATTTCCTCGCCTCAATGGGCGCCAGCCTCGACGAAAACAGGTGCCTCACCCGAGAGGAGATCGTCGAGCGGTTCGAGCTGCAGAAACTTAAGAAGTCGCCATCCGTCTTCGACAGAGAGAGGCTCAATTTCCTCAACGGCAAGCTGATAGGCGGCATGCCTCTGGATGAGATAAGGGAACTTGCCGCTCCTGCCTTCAAAAAGCTTTATCCTTTCCTTCCCTTTCCCGACGACAAGGCCGTGGACCTGATGAGATCGAGGGCGAGGAACGTGCCGGAACTCGCGACGACGCTCTATCCGTTCGCGGCCGATGATTTTTACTACGACGAAAAGACGCTTACGAAACTAAACGTCGAAAGCGTCAAAAAGAACTTCCTAGGGCTTATCTACAAGCTTTCGTCCATAGAAGATCCTTCATGGAACGCCGCCGAGATCGAGAAGGCTCTCCGCGCTTACGCCGAAGAGCGCGGAATCCACGCGAAGGAGCTGATCCACCCCTCGAGGCTCTTCCTCACGGGCAAAGGCGAAAGCCCCTCGATTTTCGACCTTTTCGAAGCGATGGGAAAACAGGCCAGCCTCAAGAGGCTCGAACGGGGGCTCAATTTCTTGAACGCCGGCTGAAGCCCCGCGCATCCAGCTGATAACCCGGCGTTTTTCCATCAATACCCCGATATCCTTCCTTTTTCCGTGTCTCACCGATTTACAACGGACGAAATTTAATTTACAATCGCTAAATCCCGCGATCTTGGTTGCACGGGAGATTCTGGAGGAAGAAGATGCACAAGCTCGTTCTGCTGCGCCACGGGGAAAGTGTTTGGAACAAGGAGAACAGGTTCACAGGCTGGACTGACGTCGACCTGTCCGAGAAGGGCATCGAGGAAGCTCACTCCGCGGGCAGGATACTGAAAGCCGAGGGATTCGTCTTCGACGTGGCTTTCACATCCTACCTGAAGCGGGCCATAAGGACCTTGTGGATAACGCTTGACGAGATGGACCTCACCTGGATACCCGTCATCAAATCGTGGCGGCTGAACGAAAGACACTACGGCAACCTTCAGGGCCTCAACAAGGCTGAAATGGCCGAGATGTTCGGCGAGGAGCAGGTCAGGATCTGGCGGCGCAGCTACGACACGCCTCCCCCGCCGCTCAAGAAATCGGACCCGAGACACCCCGTAAACGACCGAAGGTACGCCGACTTGAATAAGGGCGAAGCTCCGGCATGCGAGAGTCTGAAGGACACCGTGGAGAGGTTTCTTCCGCTCTGGCACAAGACGATCGCGCCGCTCATAAAAACCAAGAAGAAGGTCCTCATATCCGCTCACGGCAACAGCCTGAGGGCGCTCGTCAAATATCTCGAGAACATGTCGGAGGAAGAGGTTATCCAGCTCAACATCCCCACGGGAATCCCCCTCGTATATCACCTGAACGACAAGCTCAGGCCCACGAAGTCTTATTACCTTGGCGACCAGGAAGCGATAAAAGCCGCCATGGACAAGGTCGCGAAACAGGGGACGGTGAAGAAATAACAACCGGGAAAAGAATCAACTCTTTTCCCGGCATTGAAAAAGTAAAAATGATAAACTAAAAATGAAAAGTCAAGGAAAACTATTATCCATCATTCACTTTTCACTTTTTGCTTCGCCGACTCCGCTGGCCACTTGAAGAGAATCACCTCTCCTTTATTTTTCGCGTTTCAATTTTCAATCTTCAATTTTACTTCGCAGGCTCCGCCGGCGCCGGTATTCCTATGGGCAACATCAGGACCGGTTCTTCCCCCGGCTTCAGAAGGAAGAATTCCTTCGCCGCCTTCGCGTCGTACCCTCCGACCGCGCAGGTCCCCAGGCCCAGCGCTTCACACATGAGATAGACGTTCTGCATGACCGCCCCGGCCTCGACAGAAACGAACATCAGAGTCTTGTCCCCGAGGTCCTTCTCGGGTTTCGAGTAGGAGATCATGATCACGGCCGGAGTCTTCGCGACCCAATCCTGCTTCACCGCGTCGGGGACCACGCTTGTCCTTTTTTCGCCTTTCGGAACCGGCGTCAGCTTGTTGTTCTGAGGGTCATAGAGATAGATTCCCGGATCAACGCCTGTCACGTTCTTCACCATCACGTAGATCTGCAAAGGGTATGTGGCCCTGGCGCTCGCAGTCGTCCTTTTCTTGCCGGACGCGTTGATGCCCTGCGCCGCCCAGAGGATGTTGGAGAGCTGGTCCAGGGTTAGAGCCTTGTCCGAGTACGCCCTCACTGAATGGCGCGTCATGAGCAGCTTAGTCAGCGCCTGGTCCTTCGCGGGGGCCGTCAGGTTCACGTCTCCCTTCGCGAGGACGATTGCTGGACATAGAAGCGAAAGAGCCAACAGGATCAGCATTAGCTTATTCATTTTTTCTCCTTTCAGACCCGTTCAAAAAATCCTCCAGCGCTAGATTGAAATCCGCGGGGTTTTCCATGTTCGAAAGATGGCCCGCTCGTTTTATCATCGAGAACGAGCATCCTTTCACAAGGTTGGCCATCTCGATCATCTCCTCAGACGGGGTGAACGAATCTTCTTCGCCGCAGACTAAAAGCGTCGGGACATCTACCCGAGGAAGAAGGGCGCTCCTGTCCTTCCTGTCCCTCATCGCGATCAGCGCGTTCTTCACGCTTTCGCTCTTTTGTTTCATGATGATCTTCCTGACCTCTTTGACGAGCTTATCTTCCCTGTTTCCGGTTTCCGACAAAAGCCTCCGCGGCATGGTATCGGCGAAGAAAGCCACGCCTTCCTCATCAAGCGATCTTATCGCCTTGTCCCTCCCCGCTTTCCCTTCCGCGCTGTCGGCTGCTGTCCGAGTATCGACCAGGATCAGCCCTTCGACATTCTTCGGGAACATCTCGTAAAACGCCTGCACCACATACCCGCCCATCGAGAATCCTGCGATAATGGCCCTGTCTATCTTTTCCTCGGCGAAATACGCTTTGACGCCCCTCGCGAATCCTTCCATCGTTTTCGGGGCTCTCTTTTCGCTCCTCCCGAAACCCGGAAGGTCAGGACAGAACACCTTGAACTTCTTACCGAAATGTTTTTTCTGAGCCGCCCACATCGAACTGTCCAGCGGGAAGCCGTGGACAAGAACGAGACGGGTTTTCTCCACTTTTCTTCTCATTTTTTCACCTGGTGTAAGTCGCCGTCGCCGTTCCCCCGTCACCGTTGACGACTTTTATCTCGACGGGAACACCTGCAGGGAATCTGGCCTTGAGCGAAGCCCCTTTCATCAGAGTCAGCATCGTCGCGTTCCCGTATTTCACCGTGGGCCAGGGGTTGGGATCCCCGCCGATGTAGACCTTCGCGTCGGGGTGAAAGTTGCTTCCGTAGATCCTGAGCCTGAACGGAGCCGTCCTTTTCTGGACGCTGGAGATCGCCGGAGGCGTTATTTCGCTGTTCCAGAAAGCCCCGTAAACGTCGTCGGTACGGAAATCGGGGAGCTGGAGATTTGTATTGATCAGCCCGAACGCTTTTCCCGAGACGAATTGCCCCGTAAAGCCGCCAAGCTCGTTTCCCGATTCCGCGCTCACGGCGAACTCGGGACCGTCCAGCGAACCGTCAGGCTTAACTATCTGTCCGTAAATGTCCATCCCGGTACCAGAGCAGCCTGCCGACGAGCAGTTCCTGCCATCGGTCCAGGTAACGAGGTATTTTTCGCCGTCATGGCTGATAAAAGGCGCGAGCTTGAATCCGCTCGCCACGCTGACCGGGAATTTCGCCGAAACGGACCCCGATGTTGAAACGAAGTTCCCGTAAAAATGCCACACTTCGGGATCGCCGGTTGGCCCGCTCACCTCGTCGGTCCATACGACGCAATACTTCTCGCCGTCGAAAATGACCGAGGAAGGATTGTCGCTCGGGTAGGAGCTCCCGTCGATCGTCATCTCCGGGCCTACCGGGCCTGACTCCGCGTCAACTAGCCTTCCGAGAACTTTGGTGTCGTAGTCGTCATCTTTATTGTAGACCACCAGGAAGGAGGAACCGCCCGAAGCTATCTGTTCCTGAGCCATGTGAAACCTTCCCAGGCTCTGGCTCACGGTGAAGGCGGCGCCGACCGACCCGTCCGTCCCTACCGGCACGCAGGTGATGTAAGGCTGGCCGTTCTCCGGATCGTCTTCATAAAGGACGAAGAACTTCCCGCCAGCGTACAAAACTCCCGGAACGTCGACGGTGGATTCGCATTTCTGCTGATCGGGGTTCCATATGGAGTGTCCGTATGCGATGGTGAAAGGCGTTCCGACCGTGCCGTCAGGCGTCACGAAAACAGCGTTGATCGTGGCCGAGATCGTCCCCTGGCCGCAAAGTATCCCGTCCTCCCAGATAAGCAGGTATTTTCCCCCGCCGTAGGCGACTCCGGCGTCCAGTATCCCGTAGGCCGAAGATGCCACCGGAACGGGAGCGCCGACTAGCGTCCCCTGCTGCGAAACGAACTGGACCTCGAGCGTTCCGAAGCCGAAGTCGGCGTCCATCACCATGAAATCGGACATGACAGGGACCAGGTAATTCGTCCCGTCGAAATCGGCGCTCATCGCCATCTCGTTCTTCGACGGATCGGCCGCTATCGGGAAACGCTGTATTCCGGCGAATGAAGAACTGGCGGCAACTAGAAAAAGAGATACGGCCATTAACATTTTACCTGTCGAAAACATTTTCATCTTTCGCTCCCATTGATAATCATCTCGAAATTTACCGAACCTATCTTGTGTAAGTTGTTTCCGCCATGCCGCCGTCGCCGTTCACGATCATTATCGCGACGGGGACGCTTTTGGGGAACTGGGCTTTTAGAGCAGAACCTCCTTTAAGGATAATAAGGTGTTGGTTCTTGAACGAGAAATTATACCAAGGATATAAACAACCGTTGTTCCAAAGAAAAACAAAAACATCTGGGTGAAAATTGGAACCGTGTAATTTGAGTCGAAAGGGATCTGTTTTCTTTATGACGGAAGTTATTATTGGTGGAGGAACCGCAGGAGTTATCTGCATGGAGCAGGTTAGGGTTCCAGAACAACCTTCGGTGTCTGTCGCGGTTATAACAAAGTCAAATATGCCCTCCGCAGACGGCGTTCCTTGGATCCATCCACCGGAGGACAGATCTAATCCAGGAGGCAAAGAGCCTCCTGTCAAAGCAAATAAATATGGGGAAGAACCACCAGATGCGGTAATATCTACTGAATACCCATCATCCACCCTCCCGTTAGGGAAATGGGAGCTTGATAAAACAATTGTTGGGCAGGAAACAGGTGAAACAATGAGCGAATAGCTTTGGCTGTCCGCGCAGGAATCTGCATCTGTCGCTGTAATTGTAAATATAAATGTGCCGGCATCGGAGGGAGTTCCCTCCAAGTGCCCTTCGGTTGTAAGAGATAATCCAAACGGCAAAAAACCTCTGGATATCACGTATGAAAAAAATGAATTCCCTCCGGATGCGGAGACGTTCTGGGAATATGTTTCTTCGACTGTGCCGTTCGGCAAGAATGAAGGAGAGATCAAGATCGAAGGGCATGACGCATGGTTAATTGTAAGTGAATATGTTTGTATCCCATTACAGATTCCTGATTTGTCCGTAGCCATAACCATAAATTTGTATAACCCTTCAGTGTCGGGGATTCCTGAAATAATTCCATCCGAAGATAGAGAAATGCCTGAAGGCAACAAGGTGTTATACACGGAAAACGAATAGGGTTCCATACCGCCTGTAGCTGTCAGAGTCAGTGAATAGACCGAATCAACTGCTCCCGAAGGCAGGCTGGGGGGGGATACCGTGATCTTAGAGCAACTTCGATCATCTATGCTTTCAGCATCAAAGAATGCCGTCACGCACCCATAGGCATCTATTGAGGAAATGGTGGCCAGCAGAAACATCGTTAAGATTTCCATTATCCGTTTACAGGCCTTCATCGCTACTTATCATTCTCCATTTTTAGATTATAATCCCCAAGAGCAATCAAGGCAACAAAAAAAGGGCCCGCGGACGGGCCCTTTTGTCTGAAACATTTCGAAAAAATCTTACTTCTTCGCAGCTGCCTGCTTGGCGAGGATGGCTTCGATCTGGTCCATTATCTTGTTCATTTCTCCCATCGCGGCCTTGAACGGAGCGCTCGTGGTCATGTCCACGCCGGCTTCCTTGAGGAGGTCGACGGGATACTTCGACGAGCCGGAAGAGAGCAGCTTGATGTAGGCGTCGCGTGTCTTGGTGACGGGCTTCTTCATCGCGGCTTCTTCGAGGATCTTCTTGGCGAGATAGGATGTCGCGACTTTCGAGGTGGCGTACTGGTAGACATAGAAGTTGTAGTAGAAGTGGTGGATGTAGGACCACTCGTTGCCGTAGAGCTCGTCCACTTCGCAGACGCCCTTGTCGTGGCCATAGTATTCCCTGACGAGGTCGAGGTACATCTTGCTGAACGATTCTCCGGAGAGGGGCGTCCCGTTTTCGGCCGCTTCGTGGATCTTGAGTTCGAACTCGGCGAAGAGGGTCTGCCTGAAGAGCGTCTGCCTCAGGTCGTCGAGGGCGCTGCCGAGGAGGTAAAGCTTCACGTTGTCGTCCTTGGTATTCTTGAGCATGTAGTCGAGAAGCAGGCTCTCGTTGCCGGTGGAGGCGACTTCGGCGACGAAGATCGAATAGTCGGAATTGACATACGGCTGGTTCTTGCTTGAAAGGTAGCTGTGCATCGAGTGGCCCGATTCGTGGGCCAGGGTCGAAACGTCTTCATACCCGCCGTTGAAGTTGAGCAGCTGGTAGGGATGGACATCGTAAAGGGATCCGTTGCTGTAAGCGCCTGAACGCTTGCCGGGGCCCGGATAGAAGTCGACCCACCTGCTCTCGTAGCCGGTCTTGAGCGCGTTGCAGTAGTCGGGGCCGAGAGGCGCGCAGGACTTGAGCGTAAGGTCCATCGCCTGGTCGGCGGTGTAGTTGAGGTCGACCTCCTTGATGATGGAAGCGTAAAGGTCCTCGTACCTGAGCTTGTCCACGCCCATCATCTTCTTCCTGAGGTTGAGGTACCTGTGGAGAGTGGAAAGGTTGGAGTGGACGTCCGCGATGAGCTGCTTGTAGACGGCGGGGGGGATGTTGTTGCCGTAGAGGGCGGCGCCCAGGCACGAATCGTAGTTCCTCAGCTCCTTGCTGCAGGTGTGCATCTTGAGATGGTTGTACAGGGACGTTCCGAAGGTGAGGTTGAACTTCTTGTAGGCTCCCCAGAATTCCTTGAAAACCAGGTCCCTGTCGGCCCTGTTGGCGGACGACCTGTACTTCGTGTAAGCGGCGTTGGAGAGCAGGACTTTCTCGCCGGTGGAGAGGGTGATCTCGGGGAAGGGCATCTCCGCGTCGACGAGGATGCTGTACATCGCTTCCGGGCTGCCGCCCATGTCGCCGAAGGTCTTCGCGAGGAGCCTTTCCTCCGCAAGCGAAAGGGTATGCTCCTTCATCCTCATGATATTGTCGACCAGCATCCTGAATTCTGCCAGCTTCGGCTCTTCCTTGAAGAAGCCGTCAACCTTGGCCTTGTCGAGGGAAAGGATCTCGGGTCTGAAGTAGGAGATCGCCATCCCGTATTCGGTCGCCACATTCTCGCCTTCCTGAAGAAGCTCCTGATGTTCGGCGACCCTCGTGTCCTGGTCGTAGAGCATGCTGGCGTAAGAGAGCAGCCTGCTGAGTTCTTTGTCCGTATCGACGAAATACCTCAGTGCTTCGTTCAGCTTGGCGGCCGAATCGCCCAGATGGCCCTTGTACGAAGCGAGGACGGGGATCCTCTTGGCGATGTCGTCCTTCGCCTGCTTCCACTCGGCCTTGTCCTTGTAGATCTGGCTGAGGTCCCACTTGTACTTCTCCGGCGCGTCCTGGCGCGTGATGTTCTGCGCCATCGATTGCAGGGTCATTAATCCTCCGATGAGTAGAATCATAACAAATTTATGCATTTTCGCGGCTCCTTTCTCTCTGATTGCAAAGATTGTTATCCTTTAAAAAACCCTCCGAAAAACCATTATACGCAAACCCTTACGGGATGTTTCCTATTCCTTCTCCTTGTAGATCCACGCCGCGAAGTACCCGGCTATGACCATCTCGACGATGCCGGCCGTCATGTGGATCAGCGGCAACAGCCTTCCGGTCGGATTCCATGTCGCCGAAGCCAGGTTGTAGGGGACGTGGACCATGAGCGCAAGGACGAAACTGACGAGCAGCGCCGTTCCCGGCCCCGATCCCAGCCTCGGCCTTGCCACCGCGTAGAACCACGCGAGGAGGATCCCGATGGCGAACATGCCCAGTATCCAGAGGGGCGCGAAAGGAAGACGGGGTTCTTTAAGGAAAAGGCCCTTGGCCTGGAACTTCTCGTAAAGCCCTCCCGTGGCCATCAGCATGACCAGGAAATCGAGAACGTTGATCGTCAGCCCCGCGACAAGACCTCCTATCAATATCCTTTTATAATTCATCCCGCACCTCCATGAACAATGATATTACTTGGTTGACTTATTATCAAGTCCATTGATATCATAAGGTTAGGAAAACCTTGCCGGGCTGTGCGGACGATGGTCCATCGGAGGGATCCCTCCCGAGATGAGCGCGGCGGCCATCTCCCCGACCGCCGAGGAGCATGTCATTCCGTGTCCCTGCAGGGCGGTGACCCAGAAAAGGTTCTTCATCTTGTTGTCGAACCCGATCAGGAAATTGTTGTCGAACGCGAAGGTCCTCAGCTCGGCCCAGTAGCGCTTTACCGGTATGTCCACCAGTTTCGGCGCTCCCATCCTGATCCTGTCGAAAAGCCACGAAAGCGCCTCGGAGCTCGGTGCAAGGGATTCAGGTTTCATACAGGTCTCGTCGCATGGAGAAAGGAGCAGTCCGCTGGATTCATAGCGGAAATAAAGCTGGGGGTCCATGCTCCAGTAGTATGGCCAGTCCGGGGAGGCTCCTTCTACGGGAGAAGAAAAGACCAGGTGCCTTCTTCTCGGCTCGAGGGCAGGAGGATCGGAACCCGCCAACCTTCCGAGCCCTTCGGAAAAAGCCCCGGCCGCGATGACGAAAAGGCCGGCCGCGAATTCTTCCCCGCCCGCGCATACGGCCTCTATTTTTCCGTCCGAGCACCGGAAGCCCGTTACCTCCGAGGAAATCCTTACCTCGATCCCGCGGAGGAATGACCGGACAAGGCCGTTTATGTCTATGACGCCGTCCGTTGGAGAATAGAGAGCCGAAACGAAACGAGCTTCATCCAAGATGGGTATCGACTTCAGGACTTCCATCCTGTCAACTGGATATACCCTGACTCCCGCCGACATGGATATCCTGAGAAAATCGTCCAGCCTTCTGTCCCTGCCGTCCCTGACGGTCAGGAAGCCCCCCTTCTGATCGAGGACGGGAGTCTCGCAAAAGCGGTCCGGAGGAGAAGAAAGGAACTCCATCGTTCTTCTGGCAAGCCCGGCGATGGGGATCGTCTCCACCACCTGCCTCAGTATTCCCGCGTTCTGGCCGCTGGCGCCGCTTGCCGGAGCAGGCCCTTTCTCGAGGACCAGGATGTCGTGCGCGCCGTAATTTTTCTTCAGGAAATAGGCGGTCGCCGCCCCCGCGATCCCCGCGCCTATCACGACAACGTCGTATTTCTTCATCCGTTCTTTCTGCCGCGGTGGAGACCCGGCCCGGCTATCTGATCTTCCAGACGCTGTCGATCACGGTGCCGTCGACCCACTTCACCACGGCGACAGGCTCGTCGCTGCGCTTCGGCGGGTTGGGCTTTCCTCCGCAGATGTCGTAGGTCTCTTTCTGCAGTTCACGAATGTCTTTTATCGGCAGTCCGGAGCCTTTCACGGCGTCAAGGAGATCCTTCCGTTTCGGGTTGATGCAGAGTCCCCTTTCGGTGGCGACCACATCGATCAGTTCGCCCGGTCCTGTCAGCGTCGTCACTTCATCGACTATCACCGGGATCCTGTCCCTCACCGAAGGCACCGCGAGGATCGTGCAGTTGGAGAAGAGGCAGTTCTGCCAGCCGCCGATCCCGTGGAGCAGCCTTCCGTCCGAGTGAGTCACCACGTTGGCGTTGAAGTTGACGTCCACTTCCGTGGCTCCGAGGACCACCGCGTCGAGCATCGTGCCGAAGAATCCCTTGCCGTTGTAGTTGTAGCTCGTGAAGGGGCTCGTCGCGACGTGGCGCGGGTTGTCCCTCATGCTTTCGACGCCGTAAAGGTCGAAGGTCTGACCGTCGAGGATGTAATCGGTAAGCCCTTCGTTGAGCATCTCGACGAGATACTTGGTCGAGCCGCCGCGGACGAACCTGGCTTTCACTCCCTTCTTTTTCATCCTTTCCTTGAGGAAAAGGACGAAGGCGAGGGCTATGCCCCCAGCACCCGCCTGGAAGGAGAATCCGTTCTTCATTATCCCCGCCTTGTCGAGGAACTCCGCGATCGTCTCCGCGAGCAGAAGCCTTTCCGGGCTTTTAGTGATCTCGGTCGTGCCCGAGACTATCTTCGACGGGTCGCCCACCTTGTCGACTACAACGACCGCGTCCACATTGTTGCCCTGTATCTGCCAGGGTATGCACGGGAACTTGACGAGGTTGTCGGTGACGACGATCACCTTGTCTGCGTAGAGCGAATCCGCCAGGGCGAAATTGAGGGATCCGCAGGCGGCCGGGCCGCCCACTCCGTTGGCGTTCCCGAACGGGTCGGCCGTGGGCGCGGCGATCACCGCGATGTCTACGTGCACTTCTCCGTCCTGTATGGCCTGCCACCTTCCGCCGTGGGAGCGGAGGACGCCCATGCCTTTCATCTTCCCCTGGGTGCAGTAGTCTCCGAGCGGTCCGTTCATCGAGCCTTCGATGTGATGGATGACGCCCTTCTCCATCAGTTCTATCGCGCCCTCGTGGCACGGGAACGAGGCCGACGGGAACCACATGAGGTCTTTCTTCCCCATCTTGGCGCAAGCCTGAAGCAGCATGTTGCCGACGAAATCGCCGTTGCGGAAATGGTGGTGGGTCGAAACCGTCATCCCGTCCCTGAGCCCGCACTGCTCCAGCGCGGCTTCGAGGCTCATGACCACCTTGTTGCCGTCCTTCGGGAACTGCCCCGCGCAGGATATGGGCGGTGAAGCCTTTCTTCCCTGGGGGATGTACTTGTCCACGCCCATGAAGGGGACCTGCTTCTTCCCGTTCACTTCCGAGGGGACGAGCCTTGCGAGCGCGTTCTTGACCACTTCATTTTTTGCCATCTTTTACCTCTTCGCGCCAATTTTCGTTGATCCTGCCGAGCTTCAGCGCCAGGTCTGCCGTTCGGACAGCCCTTTTCACGACGGGCGGGTCTATCATCTTCGAGCCGAGCGAGACGACGCCCAGCCCCTTCTTCTGCGCGTCTTCGAAGGCGAGGACGATCTTCTTCGCCTTCTCGATCTCCTTCTCCTTGGGGGCGAACCCTTCGTGGACGACCCCGATCTGCCTCGGGTGGATGCAACCCTTGCCCTCGAACCCCATCGCCTTCGATTCGAGGCACGACTTCATCAGCCCGTCCATGTCGGTGACGTCCGAGAAGACCGAGTCTATCGGCGTCACCTGCGCCGCGCGCGCCGCGTTAACGACGACCGAGCGCGCCCAGAAGGATTCGGTCCCTTCCTGCGTCCTCTCCGCGCCGATGTCCGCAGTGTAATCCTCGAGTCCGATCGTGAGCGCTACCACGTTGGATGTCGCCGAAGCGATGTAGGTGGCCTCGAAGCATCCGAGCGCGCTCTCGATGATCGGCATCAGGAAGCAAGGCTTCTCGAGGCCTTTCTCCTTCCTGATCTTTTCGGCAAGAGAATCGACAGACCTGACGTGCTCGCCTGTCTCAACCTTCGGAATGAGTATTACGTGGACGTTGTGGGGGACGATCGCCTCGAGGTCTTCGACGCCGAGCGCCCCCTGGTTTATCCTCACCATTCTCTCGCAGTCGCCGAAATCGACGGCCCTCAGGGCGTTCCTGACCAGGAGCCTCGCGGCGTCCTTTTCGAGAGGCGAAACCGAGTCCTCGAGGTCGAGGATCACGCCGTCCGGCTTGTGGAGCGAAGCGTTCAGGAAGAACTTCGGCTCGTTGCCCGGAAGGTAGAGCCTCGATCTCCTGAGCCTCTCCCTTGTCGTCGGCTTAAGGGTCGAAGGATGCGCGGGAAGAAGGAACTCTTTCTCCTTCGGTACGCCCGCCCTTTTCGCCGCGGCTTCGAGCCTCGCCGCGAGGACGAAGTCCAGTGCGCCGTGGTCCTCGACCGAGCAGTCGCAGTTCCCGATCCCGAGCTGTTTCAGCCCTTCCAGGATGAGCGCCCTGATCCTGTCGCCGTACATCGCCTCGACCTTCGAATTGACGGAAAGGTTGACTCCGACCTTGTCCTTCAGTTCGATCCTGACGAAGCAGTCGCTCCTTACGGTATCGCCTTTCCTGCCGGCTTCTCCGATGCTCATTTCAAAACCCCCTTTTTCCCCTGAGCTTTTCCCTCGCGTAGACGAGAAGGCCTCCGGAATCGCGTATCTTCAACAGTTCCTCCGGGAGAGGAGGAAATTCGTAGCTCTTTCCCGCCACGGACACTTTTCCCGCCGCCGCGTCGAGCTTCAATTCATCGCCTTCCCTGAAAGCTTCGACCGCTTCAGGACATTCTATCAGAAGGAGCCCCTGGTTGATCGCCGCGCGGAAGAATATCCTGGCGTAGCTTTTCGCTATTATCGCCTCAATGCCCGCCGCCTTGAGGCCGAGCGCGGGCTGTTCCCTCGAAGAGCCGCAGCCGAAGTTCTCTCCGGCTATCAGGATGTCGCCCGGCTTCACTTTCTTCGCGAAGTCGGCGTCGAGGTCCTCGAGAAGATGAGGAAGTATCTCCTCCGCCTTCGAGCAGGTATAGGTGTACCTTCCCGGGAAGAGAAGGTCGGTGTTTATGTCGTCGCCATATTTAAAAACATTCATCAGAGCACCTCCCTCGGATCGGCTATCGCTCCCTTGAGGGCGCTCGCCGCGACGGTCAGGGGGCTGGCGAGGAACACCTCGGCGTTCTTGCTGCCCATCCTGCCCTTGAAGTTCCTGTTGCTCGTGCTGATACATCTTTCGCCCTCGGCCAGAAGTCCCTGGTGCGCCCCGAGGCACGGCCCGCAGCCCGCGGGAAGAAGAGTTCCGCCGGCTTCCACGAGAGTCTGGAAAGTGCCGTCTTTCATTCCCTCTTCGAGGATGGATCTCGACGCGGGAAGGATTAGGAGCCTAACTCCCGGGGCAACTTTTTTCCCCTTAAGGATCTTCGCCACAGCCCTGAAGTCGGAGAGCCTTCCGTTGGTGCAGGTCCCCAGGAGCGCCTGGTGAATCTCCAGCCCCTCGACCTCCTTCACCGTCGCCATGTTGTCTACAGTGTGCGGCTTCGCAACCATCGGAACTATCTCGTTCAAGTTGTAACCGATTTCTCTCTCGTAGACAGCGTCGGCGTCAGCCCACTCGGGCTCGTACCTGGCTCCCTTGGCGCTCCTGTCGAGGTATTCCTTCGTCAGCTCGTCGCACGGGAACAACGCGATCTTGGCTCCCATCTCGATCCCCATGTTGGATACGGTGAGCCTGTCGTCCATCGTCAGGTTCTTCACATCGTCGTGGTATTCGACGGCCTTGTAGTTCGCCCCGTCCGCGCCGATGTCCCCGATGATCTTGAGGACCAGGTCCTTCCCCGTGACACCCTTCGATAGAGACCCTTTCAGGACCACCTTCATCGTCGAGGGGACGCGGAGCCATGTCTCGCCTGTCAGAAGCAGCGCGGCGGCCTCCGTCCTGTCTATGCCCGTCGCGAATGCGTTGAGCGCGCCGTACATGCAGGTGTGGCTGTCGGAGCCGAGGATCAGCTTGCCGGGAAGCGCGAAGCCCTTTTCCACCATCAGCTGGTGGCAGACGCCCTCGCCCACGTCGAAAAAGTTCTTCACTCCGTATTCCTTCACGAACTCCCTGATCTTCTTGTGGCCAGCGGCCGTCTTCTCGTCCACGGCGGGGACCGTGTGGTCTATCGCGATGACCGGCATGTCGGTCGAAACGATGCCGTATTTCTTGAGGTCCTCGCCCACCTTGCCGACTATCGCGCTGGTGTTGTCGTGGGTCAGCAGATGATCGGGCCTGACGATAACGATCTGGTTGGGGACGAGATCTTTGATCCCCGTTTTCTTCATAAGGATTTTTTCAGCGAAAGTCTTTCCCATGGCTCACCTTTTTCTTGAAGGACGGTTTATCCCAAAAGACCGCCCCTGTTGTAAATTTCCACCTGGACGGGCGCCCACGGCGTCGCCTTGACGATCGTGCCGTCCGCTCTTTTGATGGTCCCGGCTGCGAAGTCGAGCTCGATCTCTTCGCCGTCCTTGATATCAGTATCGATGATACCGCTGACCACTATCGGAAGTCCCGCGTTGATGGCGTTCCTCTCGTAGATCGCGCCGTAGCTCTTCGCGACGATCGCGCCGGCCCCGAGTGCCTTGAAGCAGTCGACGGCCTGCTGTCTCGACGAGCCGGCCCCGAAGTTCTCGCCCGTGACGACGATGTCGCCCGGCTTTGCCTTCTTGGGAAAATCCTCCCACCCTTCGAGGTTGCCGAAGGCGTGCGGCCCCATCTCCTCCAGTTTCGTGATCGCGAGGTGCCTGTTGTGGAAGATCATGTCGGTGTCTATGTTGTCCTTCCTGACGACCCACACTCTGCCTTTAATTTTTAGAGGTTTTTGGGAAGCCGCCGATTTTCCCGTTGAAGCTGCGGCAGGCTTATGTGCCGGCGTTTTGCTTTTGATCCCGATCTTGTCGTTCATCCTCTTCGGGTCCGTTATGAATCCCGCTACGGCCGAGGCGGCCGCAACTTTGGGGCCCGCGAGATAGACCTCGCCCTTCCCCTGCTTCCCGGAAAAGTTCCTGTTGCCGGTGGAGACGGTCACTTCATCGGGGCCGTTCTGTCCGACCTGTCCCGCGGCGCAACCCGCGCACCCGGCGTTGGAGACTAGCGCTCCCGCTTTCTTGAATATCTCGAAGAGGCCTTCATCCATCGCCTTCTTCCAAACTTCGTCGGTGGAGGGGACGATCTTGAGGACGAGCCCTTCGGCGACCTTCCTGCCCTTCAGCACTTCTGCGGCTTCCCTCAGATCCTCTATCCTGCCGTTGGTGCACGAGCCGATGAAGACGCTGTCAACCTTCGTCCCGAGCACCTCTTCGATGGGGACGGTGTCCTCGGGATGGCCGGGGCGGGAGACCATCGGAGAGACCTTTGAAAGGTCGAACTCGTCGGTCCTCTCGTATGCCGCATTGTCGTCCGCGAAAACCGGCTGCCAGTTCTTATCTCTGGCCCTGGTCTTTGAATATTCAACGATCTCTTTCGACGGCGGGAAGAGGATGATGATCGCGCCCATCTCTGTGGCGAGCGACGAGATCGTTATCCTGCCGTTGAGGGACAATTTGTCCGCGTATTCTCCGTAAACTTCCGCCGAGAAGCCGAGCAGGCCGTTGGCGCCGTACTTTTTCATCATGAAGAGCGCCACATCCTTCGGTTCCGTCCCTTCCGGCGGCATCGCCTTGAGGACGATCTTCACGCTCCCCGGCACCTTGAACCACACCTTGCCGTAGGCGAAGGCGGAGGCGATGTCCATGTCTCCCATCCCCTGTCCGAAAGCGCCTATCGCCCCGAGGATGTTGGCGTGGGAATCCGTCGAGACGAAAGTGGAGCCGGGCCACGCCAGGCCGTTGTCCACGGCGAGGTGCGTCCCTATACCCGAGTTGATGTCGTAGACCTTTATCCCGTGCCGCCTGGCGAAAAGCCTGCACTTGTGCTGGTTCTCGGCGTACTTCTGGTCCGAGCCGGTCGGATTGCAGTCGAAAGTGAAACAGGTCTTCGAAGGGTCCTCTACCCCGAGCCCCTTCTCTTCGAGCTGCTTGACCACGTTGGCCCCGCCGAAGTCGCGCGCCGCCCTAGAGTCGATGCACAGGCTGACGATCTCCCCCGGATTCACGTTATCTTTTCCTGAGCGAGCGGCGATTATCTTTTCGATGAGCGTCATTTCTTCTCCTCAACGAGCGTGCCCTTTTCGAGCATCACGAGCGGGTCGAAGGTGGCGAAATCGGCCTGGTGGATGAAGATCGTTTCGATAACCTTGGGCGCGCCTTCGCCCTCCTTCGCGTGACAGCCGATGATGTTGAGGATCTCGTCGGGGCAGCCCGCCTCCGCCGCCACGACGAGACCCGACATAGGATGCCTGAGGAGTTTTCCGTTCCTGCTCTTCCTGAAGCCGCCCTTGCCGTCCGGCTCTATCTCCAGAATCTTCCCAGCGTCGTGCAAAAGCGCACCCGCTATGAGCCTGTCGTAGTTGATCTTATAAGGCAGTTTCGGGAAGTGCTTCACCTGAGCCTCAGCGAGATGGAACGCGCCGTGAGTGACCGCGAGCGTGTGGTCGATGAAGCTCACTCCCTTGCAGTCGACCAGCAGGGAGAATGGTATCTTCCTGAGGTCCTTTGCGTTCTTGTAGCCGCTCTTCCTGAGCGCAAGCTCGTATGTCCTTACCACCGCGGCCCTCAGCTTCTTGTCCTTTATCTTTTCAAGCCACGGCTTGAGCAGTCCTGCGGTTTCCTTCGCGAGATCGTTCTTTTTCGTCATGGCGGAGAACTCCTTTCAAATAGTCCATATTTTGCCACGAGTTTGAGAATCTCTCAACTGCTCGACTTCCCGAAGAGGGGGGCGATCCTTGCTGCCTCGAATTCTACGATCGGCCTTAAAGTCCTTTAAGTCACTCTCTTGAATTCTACGGCGCAATTCCTTTCAGGCGCTCAGCTTGCAAGCGCGCTTCGCTGAACTCTCCCATGGCAGGGAATGTGCCTTAGCGCGAAGTCGCCGTGGGGATGAGGCTCGGGACAGTCTCTCTTTCTACTTTGCTAAAAACCAAGCAGTTGGTTTTAGATGACGCACGGCACAATATTTTTGGCCCTGCGGGCAGACTGGCTGGCGCCAGAGCTGAAGAGCGAAAGTGCGGAAGCTCTGAAGTTCAATGATGAAAAAGGTGGCTGACCATATCTATCGAGATCGTTGACAGGCGAAGCAGGGTGCGAATCCTCCCCCTTGGCAACCAAGGGGGAACTATTTATCGGTCATCGCGAGCCGAACTCCGAAGGGTTGCCCTCGTGAAGCGATCTCGTCTTATCCATAACCATTCAAGAGCAAAGGCCGGGACACGGCACAATATGCAAATATTCAAGCCTGACCCCGGGCTTACAAGATCTACCAAGCCTCGGGCATGGCCATGCTGACATACATGTCTTCCAGCTTCTTTTTGTGTTCGAGTTCCATCCTGGAAAGCGACACGAAGACTTCGCGCTGCTCCTTGTCGCCGCAGACCGCGGCAAGGCCGGCGTACATTTTCATGGCTTCCTCCTCTTTTTTCATCGCCAAAGCTATGGCGTCGGAGGGCTTCATGTCAACGCTCAGGCTTGGCATTTGGACCGTCTCCGAAACCTTGTAGTCCTCGGATTCGATGACACGGAAAGGAACGGGGTTGGCCAGCATAGTTTCCAGGAATCCCTTGTGCCCCTTCTCCTCTTTGGCAAGTTCTTTGAAAAGGGATTTCAGGGCGGGGTCGGAAGTCTTTTCGCTCACTCCGGTGTAGAAATCGAACGACTCGATCTCCCTCGCGACGGCTGTTTCGATGATCTTCTGATAATCTTCTACGTTCATGGCAGGCAACTCCTTTCAAGCAATCCATATTCTGCCACGAGTCGGCGATTCTCTCAACCGTCCCGCCCCCCCGGCGCGCGGGACGGTTCCGGGAGGCTGAAGGCTGATGTCTACCGCCAGAACTGAAAGGCTGAAGGTCAATATGGAATGTTATTCCACAATTTTTACCTTTTCAATCTTCACTTTTCAATTTTCAATTCGGGCAAAGCCCCCAGGCCGTTTACTTTCACCCTAACTTATTGTAAAATATAAACCTTATGGGACCGTGTACTTAACCGAGGTAAGAGGAACTAGGGGAGGAATCTATGAACGGATCGAACTTCAAGGCCGCAGGAGTGAACCTTTTCACCAGGTGCCCGTCTAACCCCATCATCACGACGCACAATCTCCACTACCCCGCCAATTCGATATTCAACGCCGGAGCGGCAATGCTCGACGGCTGGACCTACCTGGTCGCCCGCGTCGAGGACATGAGGGGCCTCAGCCATCTCACGGTCTTAAAGAGCAAGGACGGCATATCCAACTGGATTACGGACGAGAAGCCCGTCTTTCTGCCCGACCCGGAGCACTGCCCGGAGGAAATGTGGGGCATCGAGGACCCGAGGATCACCTGGCTCGAGGACCTGAAAGCGTTCGGCATCGTCTACACGGCATACTCCAGGCGCGGCCCGCAGGTTTCCCTGGCTCTCACGAAGGACTTCAAGACCTTCGAACGCAAGGGCGTCATACTGCCTCCCGAAGACAAGAACGCCTCGCTCTTCCCGGTGAAGTTCAACGACAACTGGGCGGTCCTCCACAGGCCGGTCGCGGTGGGACAGGACTCCAACATATGGCTCTCCTTCTCGACCGACCTCAAGCGCTGGGGCGACCACGCGATGGTGCTCGAATGCCGCAGGGGGGCCTGGTGGGACAGCCACAGGATCGGGGCCTGCCCTCCTCCGATGAGAACCGACAAGGGATGGCTGATCCTCTACCACGGAGTGAGGAACACCGTTTCTGGAGCGATCTACAGGCTGGGGCTAGCCCTCCTGGACATCGACGACCCTACGAAGGTTCTCAAGAGATCCGACGAGTGGATCTTCGGCCCCGCCGAGCCCTACGAACTGATCGGCGACGTCCACAACGTGGTCTTCCCGTGCGGATGGATACTTGACGAGGAGACGGGCAGGATAAGACTCTACTACGGCGCGGCGGACACGTCGATAGCGCTGGCTACGGGAGAACTCGCGGAGATCCTCGATTACCTGGAACATTGCCCCGCGCCCAAGTAAAATTACATTAACGCCTTTTTTATGTTATGCTTGAGTAAGAGGCGAACGGGGTTTTTTCCCTCTTATTCCTGGGAAGCTCGACTTTCCAAGGAACAACTCGCCTCATAGGAGGAACAGATGAAATGTCCCTCGGTCACTTTCGTAGCAACCGCCCTTCCCAGGCTTTGCGGAATCGCCACTTTCACGAACCACATCGCCTCGTCGTTCTCCGGCCTCTGCGGTTCGCCCCTCGGCCAGAACCCCAAGGCGAAACTTGTAGCCATCCATAATCCTGCGGAGACTCTCCGCTACGGGTCCGAGGTGGAATTCATCATCAGGAAGACACAGAGGAAAGATTATGTCGAAGCCGCGGACTTCCTCAACATTTCCCAGACCGACGTGGTCAATCTTCAGCACGAGTACGGGATCTTCGGTGGCGACGACGGCAGGTATGTCCTCGACCTCCTGGAAAACCTCAGGAAACCCGTGGTAACCACCTTCCACACCGTCCTCCAGAACCCTTCTCAAGGACAGCACGACGTCCTCAAGAGGGTATGCGAACTCTCCACTTTCGTAATAGTGATCGCCGACCGCGCCAAGAGCATGCTCAAGCAGGTCTATGACGTGCCGGAAGAGAAGATCTGTCACATTTATCACGGTGTGCCGGACGTGCCGTTCATGGACCCTAACTTTTACAAGGACCAGTTCAACCTCGAAGGAAAGAAGGTCCTGCTGACCTTCGGTCTCATCGGTCCCGGCAAGGGGATCGAGCACGCGATAGACGCGGTTGCCCTCGCCTCCAAGACCTTTCCCCAGCTCGTTTACGTGATCCTTGGAGCCACGCACCCCGAAGTCAAGAAACAGACGGGCGAGTCCTACAGACTTAGCCTGCAGAAAAGGGCCGAACAGAACGGGATCTCGGACAAGGTGATCTTCTTCGACAGGTTCGTCTCGGACGAACAACTCTCCGAGTTCCTGCTGATGGCCGACTATTACATAACTCCCTATCCTCACAAGGAGCAGATCTCCTCGGGAACGCTCTCCTTCGCGCTCGGATGCGGCAAGGCGATCGTCTCCACGCCCTACTGGTACGCCGAGGAACTTCTGGCCGACGGCAGGGGCGTCCTCGCGGACTTCAACGACGCCCAGGACATGGCGAGGGGTCTCGAAAGGTTCCTCTCGAACGAGGTCGACTGCACGCAGGTCAGGAAAAGGGCTTACCAGTTCGGCAGAAAAATGGTGTGGCGCGAGATCGCGCACCAGTATGTCAAGACCTTCCAGAACGCGGCCGAGGCCGGGGTGCCGGCGCACACTTCCAGGAAGGCGATAGCCAAGGCCCTGCCCGAGCTGAGGCTGGACCATCTCTACAGGATGACCGACGACACCGGCCTTTACCAGCACTGCATCTACTCTGTGCCATGGAGGGAGCATGGCTACACGACTGACGACAACGCCAGGGCGCTCAGGTTCGCGATGCGCTTCTTCGCGCAGGTCAAGGACGAGGAGATGCTCAAGCTCGCATATACCTACATTTCCTTCCTTCAGGCGGCCTACAATCCCAAGAAGGGACGGTTCAGGAATTTCATGAGCTACGACAGGAAGTGGCTCGACGACGCGGGCTCGGAGGATTGCCAGGGAAGGACCCTCGCCGCCCTCGCGGACACGCTTGTCCTCGCGCACAACACTTCTATCGCGGGCCTAGCCAAGGAGCTCTTCGACAACGCGATAGGAGAGCTCGCCTCATTCAAATCGCCGAGGGCGTGGGCGTGGGTCATCGCAGGCACGGACAGGTACCTGAAGAAGTTCGGCGGAGCGCGCGAGGTCCGGGAACTTCGCGACAACATGTCACTCAGGCTCATAAAGGCTTTCGAAGACCACGCCACAAACGAGTGGTTCTGGTGCGAGGACTACCTCACCTACGACAACGCCAGGCTCTCGAAGGCCCTCATCATCGCGGGAACCGTGACCGATCACGGCGAGAAGGTGGCGCTCGGCCTGAAGTCACTCGAGTGGCTGATCGGGATCCAGACCAACCCGCAGACGGGGAACCTATCCATAGTCGGCAACGACGGATGGCTGAAGAAGACCGGGGAAAGGGCTCAGTTCGACCAGCAGCCGCTCGAGGCGGCCGCCCTCCTTTCCGCCTGCCACGAAGCCTACAAATCGACCAAGGACCAGAAGTGGCTCGCCGAAATGCGGAAATGCTTCAACTGGTTCCTCGGAGCGAACGATCTCAACGCGCCCCTTTACAACTTCAACACGCACGGATGCCACGACGGCCTCCAGGCGCACGGCGTCAGCCAGAACCAGGGCGCGGAATCCACGCTCTCCTGGCTGGGCGCGCTCCTGAGGATGAACGAAGAAGGATTGTGAATCTTGTGAGGTGAAACATGAAATACGCCGATTACGATGAGTTCAAGAGTTTCATTTCCGAGGATCACCGCCCCTGGGGAAGCTTCAGGCAGTTCCCTCATCTCGGTATAAGCAGCGTCAAGATCATCACCGTCGATCCCGGCGGGCTCCTTTCCCTGCAGTACCACAACAAGAGGGACGAGTTCTGGGTCGTCCTGGACGACGGCCTCGAGATCACCGTAGGCGATGAGAAGATCAGGCCGAAGGCGGGCGACGAGCTTTGGATCCCGAAGGGGACCCTCCACAGGGCGAAAGGCATAGGGGACAAGCCGGCCCGATTCTTCGAACTGTGGGTAGGAGAATCCGAAGAGAACGACATCGTCCGCGTGGAAGATGTCTACAAGAGATAACCTGCAACCACAAATGGAGGTGTAATATGGCACTCAAAGTCGCTATCAACGGTTTCGGAAGGATCGGAAGACATATTTTCAGGCAGATGATCAAGGACAACTCTTTCGAGGTCGTGGCGGTGAACGACATAACCGACGCCCCGACGCTCGCGCACCTTCTCAAGTACGATTCGGCCTACGGCATCTTCGACATGCCCGTCCAAGTCGCGGAGAACTCCCTGGAAGTGGGAGGAAAGAGCGTGCAAGTGCTCGCCAAGTCGTCGATCGAGGGAAGCCTCTGGAAGGACCTGGGCATCGATCTCGTCATCGAATCGACTGGCAAGTACGCCAAGGGCGACAAGATCCGGGTTCATCAGGAGGCTGGAGCGAAGTACACCCTTATCTCGGCCCCGGCGAAGGGATGCGACCTGATGGTCGTCTACGGCGTCAACCACAAGAAGCTCGACAAGAACAAGCACAAGATCATCTCCAACGCGTCCTGCACGACCAACTGCCTCGCGCCGATCGTCAAGGTGATCCATGAGAAATTCGGCATCGTCCACGGCCTGCTGACGACCATCCACGCCGTCACGAACGACCAGCGCCTTCTCGACCTGCCCCACTCGGACCTGAGGAGGGCGCGCGCCTCCCTCGTTTCCATGATCCCGACCACGACGGGAGCGGCCAAGGCGATCGGAGAGGTAATGCCGGAGCTTAAGGGAAAGCTGGACGGAACTTCAGTAAGGGTCCCCACCATCACGGTCTCTCTCGTCGACCTTACGTTCACCACGGAGAAGTCGATCTCCGTGGACTCGATCAACGCGGCCCTCACCGAGGCCAAGGAAGGCGAACTGAAGGGAGTCCTCGACGTCACGGAGCTCCCGCTGGTATCGGTCGATTTCACCGGGAACAGCCACTCCTCGATCGTCGACGGCCTTTCCACCATGGTTATGGGAGACAAGTTCGGAAAAGTGCTCTCCTGGTACGACAACGAGTGGGGCTACGCGTCGCGCTGCATCGACGTCGCGAAGCTCTTCGCGTAAGGCAACCGGAAAAAAGCGGACTTGCGGAAAGAATCCGCGTCCCGCCCGGAATAGCAGGGAGGAAGGCACTTGAGGATATTTTACCGCTACATCCTTAAAGAGGTCCTTCCTCCTTCTCTTTTATCCCTTGTCGTGTTCTCGTTCGTCCTTCTGATAAACATTCTTTTCCAGCTCGCGGAGATGATAGTCGAACAGGGGCTATCGGTCGGCGGAGGCCTCCTCTATTTCGCCTGCTCCCTTCCCTCGCTCTTCAGCGTGACGATACCGGTGTCGGTCCTCTCGGGTGTTCTCGTGGCGGTCAGCAGGCTGAGCGCCGAGAGGGAGATCACAGCCATGAGGGCCTGCGGGATGAACATATCCCGCCTGCTGAAACCGCTCGCCGCGTTCGGCGCGCTCCTGTCAGGAGTCCTCCTGCTGTTCAATTTCTGGCTCATCCCGGTCTTCGCCTCCTACCAGGAGAAGCTCAGCAGAAGTTCCTTCTCCGGGAAGATGATAACCCGCTCCCTGCAGCCCAACCAGTTCTTCGACAGGATCCCCGGGCTTCTGATCTACGTGAAGGATTTCGACCCGGCAGAGCAGAAATACAGGAACCTGCTCATTTACCAGAACCCGAAAGAGGGAATAGAGTCCCTGACGGTGGCGGAGAGCGCGAAAGTCCTCGAGGACAGGAACACCGGGGAGATCGGCTTCATCGTTTCGAACGGCAAGACATGCACGTTCAAGAACAAAACTCCCGGGAACGTGGACATCCTGTCTTTCAACGAACAGGTGCTGAAGCTCCAGACGGCGCAGAAACCAGCCTCGGCCAAGAAGGACCTTGTCGCGATGCCCGCCCCGATACTTCTCCAGCGGGCTTTCCCCCAGATAGCCCGGGAAGCTGACGACGAGCTATTCAAGTTCCGCTACGAGTTCTCGCGGAGAGCGGGGAACTCCCTGATCGTGATAGTTTTCATCCTTCTGGCGTTCCCGCTCGGGATAGCGAACATAGGCGGAGGAAAAGGCGCCAGTTTCAGCCTTTCCATCCTTCTCGTCCTCCTTTACTGGGTTATGCAGAGCGCGCTCGGGAACCTGGCGCTGAAGGGCCGGCTGCAGCCGGAATTCGCCGCTTGGTCGCCGCTGGTGATCCTCCTGGCGGTCTCGTTCTTTCTCAACATAAAGGGCGGGGAAAAGATGTGGCGGGTCAGGGAATGGTTCGGCCATCTGGCCCTTCTTCGAAAGCTATCCTCGCCGGAGGAACAGGAGGTCATCAAAGAGAAGGGGGGCCTCTGGGGGTTCTATTCGATAAAGACGCTGGACAAGTACTTGCTTTCCATGAACCTGAAGTTCTTCTCGATAGTGCTTTTGTCGCTTCTGGCGCTGAATTGGATAATCGAGACCAGGGGGCTCATAGGGTATATCTCCAACGGCAGGAAGGCCGTGTTGTATCTGAAGTACCTCGGAGTAAAATCAGTCGGGATAATGCCGGTCCTCGCGCCTTTCGCGATTCTGATAACCGTGCTCATCGTAGCCGCCGTCCTGGAAAGAAGGAGCGAACTGACGGCCATAAAGGCTTCTGGCATATCGCTCTTCCGGGTGAGCGCGAATTTCCTGGTAACGGCGTTCCTGCTGTCGCTCGCCATCCTGCTCCTTCAGGAGACCGTCATGCCGGGGGCGAATCTCAAGGCGATCAGGATAAAGGACAATTTCAAGAACTTCTACTCAAGGCACCTCGCGAGCGACGAGGACGTATGGCTCTTCAACAAGAAGGACGCCGTCCTGTACCATTACAACTATTACAACAGAAAGGAAAAGTTTTTCCAGGCTTTCTCTGTCTATTTCTTCGACAAAGAGACCCTCGCGCTCCGCGAAAGGTTCAGGGCGAAGAGGGTGGAGATAGAAAGCGGAAACACAATCTCTTTCAGGAAAGGCTGGTGGTGGAGGGACGCGGGAGAGAAGAGCTACGAGTTCAGGGAGTCCGGCACGATGACCATCCCCAACGACAAGGATTTCCTGATCCTGCCCCCATACCTCGATGCCGAAACCCTGTCGATGAAAAAACTTCGAAAGCTCATCGACAACCTTTCCGAGAAGGGAATAACGACCGCGAGGCTTTCGGTCGAATACTACAGGAAGATAGCGGACGGTTTCGCTTCGTTCGTGCTTGTCCTGATCGGCCTTCCGTTCGCCTTCCAGGGAGGAAGGAGAGGGTCCCTCTACGGGATCTCGATAGCCCTCGGTCTGTCTCTCTTCTATTACACGGTTTCGGCGGTTTTCAAATCGGTGGGGCAAATGGAGTGGCTCGACCCTTCGCTCGCTTCCCTCTTCCCGATGTTCCTTTTCAGCATCGTCGGGGCGATGCTGCTCCTGAAGATCAGGACCTGAAACTCACTTCAAGTCCTTGTCCGCCCTCATCATCTTGCCGATGAACCTGTTGATCGGATGGTTCCTGTGGAGGAACGGCAGGGGCGGTTTCTTCCTTATCCCTATGGACTTGTAGAAGTTCAGAAGGTCGTTGCGAAAGGGCGAATGGCGGTATTTCAGCCCCGTCTGGATGGCGTGGTAGGCGTGGTAACGGTCGTTCATGAGCGTGTAGATCCGCGCCAGGTTCAGGTAGATCAGCGGATCGTCCTTCTCGATCTTGACAGCCTTAAGGGCCAGTTCGAGTCCCTGGTAAGGCCTTTGCTGGAAAGACGCCGTCAGGTACCCCAAGAACGATGTGGCGACGGCATTGGAAGGCTCCCTCTCCGTGTAGTTCTGAAAATACTGGTACGCCCTGGAGAGGTCGCCTTGCTCGATGAAGTCGAGCCCTTTTTTCAGCTCGGAAGAAACGTACACAAGCGTGAGGTCGGCCATGAACAGCTCCCTGAATTAAAAGAAATGTTAACGCTTTTACCCGATTTTCGCAAGGAATCCCCCTTTTTTCTCCCGCGCCCCCGAGGGTTTCACTGTTACGCCTTCATCAGCGGGAGATCATGAAAGGTCCCATAGAAGGATCCCCGTAGAAGGGTCTTTCACCCTCTTTATGGGTTCCCCGAGGATCGTCAGATGAAGTTCCGCCGTGATGCTTATCACGGCCTGGAAGAGATGGCCCGCGATCGTTCCTCCGCCTGACGACGACACCGTCACATGGATGTGAAGGTGAGGCTCTCCGTCGAGAAGGGCTATGGAGCCGTCCAGCGATACTATCTCGACGTGTCTCGACACCGGGATCTCGATGTATTTCCCGTCGTTAAGGTCGAAGTACCCCAGCCTGACATCCCTTGCGGCGCCCAGTCCGCTGATCACGGCCGAACGAACCTTGTTCTCCTTCGCCCAGGACGAGATCGTCGAGATCATCTCTTCGCCGGGATCGAGCCTCATGAGGACGTCTTTGCCGTCGATCCTAACCTGCATCGCTCACCTCCGGTAATAAGATAGCACAAATGAAGCGCCGCCCCATAAGAGCCCTCACGGCACCCTTTCCGGCAGGACATCTCCGGCGAATTCGCGGAGCTTCTCAGAGGCTCCGGGTGAAACGATGATCCCGCCGTCGTTGTGTCCGCCTTTCAGGTCGAAGAAACGCCCCCTGTCTCCGGCCGCCTTCATAAGTTCCCTTCCCATCCGGTAAGGCACTATGTCGTCGTCGGGGGAATGGAGGACAAGCACGGGACAATCGCATGACCGCACCGAAGAGAGCGCGTCGAAACCTGACCTGAGGATCATCCCGACCGGGAACAGAGGGTAATAGTGGCCGGCCATGTCTGCCGCCGTCGTGAACGAAGATTCCAGGACGAGGCCCGCGCAAGCTCTCCCGGCCGCCGCGCGCGCCGCCACGGCTCCCCCGATCGATTCCCCGTACATTATTATCCTTTCGCCGTGGCCGTCCTTCACCGCCTCGGAAACGACCGCCTCCATGTCCCTGTAAAATCCTTCTTCGGAAGGCTCCCCTCCGCTTTTTCCGTATCCCCTGTAATCGAATGCGTAGACATCCAGCCCCATCCCCGAGAGAAGAATGTATTTTTCGACCCTGTCGCTCAGGTTGCCGCCGTTCCCGTGGGCGAACACTACGGCTCCTGAGGGGTCACCGGCCCTGATCAGCCAGTAATTCACGGAGACGCCGTCCGAAGCAAGCGCGAAGCGTTCCTCGTAAGGAACGCGGTATGTTCCCGGTGTCGCGGTGATGGTCTTTTCAGGGAAGTAAATGTAGCTGTCCTGCTTGAAGAAGAGAAAGACGCACATCCCTAGGTAGACAATGGAAAGCCCTGCCATCACAAGCGCGGCGTCCAACAGGAGCCTCTTCCTCACAGGTCGGTCTTTTTCCCCGGATAGGGGCACTCTTTCTTCAAAAGACATTCCGGACATCTGGGCCCGACAGGCCTGCAGATGTTCTGCCCGAATGCGACGAGGATCCCGTTTATCTCGCGCCACCACTCCCTCGGGAGCTTGTCCCTGAGGGCCATTTCCGTCTCCTCGGGCGTTCTTGTCCTGACATAGCCCCACCAGTTCAGGATTCGGTGAACGTGGGTGTCGACGCAGATACCGTAGCCGCCGAAAGCCTCCGTTACGACAAGGTTGGCGGTCTTCCTCCCGACGCCCGGAAGTTTCAGAAGGGTATCGAGGTCCGACGGAACTTTTCCCTTGTGCCTGCTGATGATGACTGCGGACATCTCCTTAAGGGATCTCGCCTTGGTCTTGTAGAACCCGACAGGGTGGATCATCTTTTCGAGTTCGGCTTTCGGCATGGCTGCTAGATCTTCCGGTTTCTTAGCTTTTTTCGAGAGGACCGCGTAAACCTTCTCGGTCACCTGGTCCCTCGTCCTCAGCGACAATATCGTTGCGACGAGGACGGCGAAAGGATCCTTCGTCGCCTTCTTCACTCTTCCGACGACCGGTTCCTTCACTCCGTTCTTCCACTCGTCCAGAGTTTTCAGGAATCGGATCAACTTCCTTGTTTCCAGGGTCTTAGAGGGCATGTTCTTCACGGCGCGCATGCTCCCGAGGAGTTGACGGTCCTTCCGGCTCCGGCGCTGCCTTCGCCCGCGCCGTTGTAGGCCGTCACGATGTACCAGTAGAAGCTCCCCGCAACTCCAGAGGGGTCGTCCGCCGAAAGGTCCGCGCTCGTCCCGGTCCCGTCGTGCCTCGTGCAGGAGTCGGTGCCTCCGCCCGTAAGGTTCTCAAGATCCGCAAGAAGGCCGCGGTAGAGGCGGTAACCCGTAGCTCCCGCCGCGGATGGCCAGCTCTGTGTCGCCTTGTCTTCGCTCCATGTCTGCGCGTCGTTGCCCGAGGCTCCGGTAGCTATCTCCGGGGGAACCGTGCACACGCCGTCAGCGAAGTTCTGCGTGGAAGATGCGGAGTAACAATCGTCGCTCCCGTTCACGGCCCTAACGATATAACCGTGCGAAGCCGTATCGCCCGGGTCGTGGCTTAAAGGGCTCGACACTCCGCTCTGC
>JAKQCT010000040.1 GCA_029559035.1 Acidobacteriota bacterium | reverse complement strand
CACAACAACTACCAGGACTTCCAGGCGTTCATAGACAACGGCGGGCGCATAGGCCTCCAGCACGACCCGCTTCTCTACGGGACCTTCAACCTCAATCCTTTCCTCGTCAACGTGGAGATCGCCCCGATGCTCGTCATCGAGCAGGGCCAGGTGGCCGTCATCAAATCCTATGTCGGTCTTCCTTCGCAGGACACTTCGGGCCAGGATTTCAAGTTCGGCTCGATCGTCAGGCCCGGTCACAGGGGCATCTGGCGCGAAGCTTTGAGGACCGGCAAGTACCCGCTCAACTCCCACTGCTACAAGGCTGAGATCGTTCCGACTGCCATCCTCAACCTCAACTGGGCGGACGCGGCTTCGCAGGCTCACAATCTCGACCAGAACCTCAAGCAGATCGTCGCGAAATCGAGGGAAGGCTTCGTCTTCAGGATAGACCTGCAGGTGCAGATCCACATCCCCGACACGCAGGCCTCGAAGGTCATCTCGATGGTCGGCTCGGTGAGGAACCTGGTCAACGAGGTCCTGCAGGCGGCCGTCGGCAACCATTTCAGGGACAAGCTGCAGTCGATGCCTGCCATCCTCTTCATCGAAAAGAGGAACGAGATCCAGATGGCGGCCACCGAGTATATAGAAGCGAAGCTTAAAGACTATGTCGTCGAAACGAGGGGAGTCTACATCCAGGACGTCATCCTTCCCGAGGAGCTCGTCCAGGTGCTGACGCAGAGGGAAATCGCCAACCAGGAGATCCAGACCTACAAGAAGAAGGAGGAGGCCCAGCAGCAGAGGATCCTCACCGAGAGGGCGCAGGGAACGGCCGACATGCAGGCCGAGCTTTCGAAATCGACCGTCAACGTCGACATCAGGAAGAACGAGGCCCAGCAGATCAAGATTCAGGCGGAGGCCTACCAGTTCAAGAAGGAGGCCGAGGGCCGCGGCGATTCGTTCTATGTAAGCGAGACGGGAAAGGCCAAAGGCGCCGAGATCGAAGCGGTCGGCATGGCGAGGGCCAAGGCGGCCGACGAGCTGAGGAAGGCGCTGGGCGAGAAGGGCACAACTACCGTCAACGTCATCGACGCCCTGATGAAGGGAGACAAGAAGATAATGCCCGAGATCCTCGTCGCGGGAGGAGGCGGAGCGGTCGAAGGCCTCGCCGCCAGCCTGATGAAGTTCCTGTCGGACAAGACGGCCGACACGAAAAAGGCATAGAAGGGGAAACCGGCGATGAAGACATCGCGGGCAGCCGGGTTCTACCTTTTCATCCTGATCATCTGCGCCGCCGCCTGTGCTCCGGCGGGAAAACCGATACCGCTGGAGCTTGAAGGAGCCGGCCAGGCGATGCCCGGCGATACTCCAGGAAAAGCCCTCAACGAGTTCATCGAAGCGCTCAACACCTGCGACCTCGAAAGGACTATGGACCTTTTCTATAAGAACGCGTCCGCTTTCTTCCCGCTCGAAGAACATCCGAAACGTGTCGAGGGGAAGGAAGAGATCAGGAAAGCCTTCAAAGACTTCTACGACGCGGTGAAAAAAGACAAGCAGGGGCCGAGGTACATGAATATCGTCCCCGGCGATATCAGGGTGGAGGGGAACGACCAGACCTCGGTCGTTTCCTTCCATGTCGTAAGCGGGCCTGTCACTTCGAGGAGGACGCTGGTAATGAGCATGATCGGCGGCAGGTGGAGGATCATCCACCTCCACGCGTCGAACATAAGGGTGGAAGAAGAGAAAAAATAGAAGACACGATTCAAAAGGGGGGAAAAATGAGAAAACAAGCTTTACTTTTCTTGTCGGCTGCGATCCTTCTCGCGTTCGCGGGAGTGCTTTTTTGCCAGGAAGCCGCGAAACCTGATATCAAAGCGATCCTCCAGGAGGGGGTCGATCTTTACGACCACCGCGAGTACGCGAAGGCGATAGAAAAATACACTCAGGTGCTGGAGCTTGAGCCTGATAACGCCTCGGCGCTCTACGAAAGAAGCCTCGCCTACGTTGCCGTGAAGGAATACGACAAGTGCCTCTCGGACGTCGAAAGGGGCATCAAACTGAAGTCGGAGATCGGCCCCGACTTCTACACCATGGGCGGAACATGCTATTCATACCAGGAAAAGCTGGACCAGGCTCTCGAATATTTCAAAAAGGGACTGAAGAAATACCCCGATCACGACCAGCTTAACTTCAACGTGGCGGTAGTTTACGCGAAGCTGGGAAAGAACAAGGAATGCAGGGAACACCTGAAGAAAGTCCTCGAGGCGGACCCCAACAGGTCCAGCGCCAACTATTTCCTTGCGGGCCTTTATGAAGCAGATAATTATGATGTTCCAGCGATATTCAGCTACCTGAGGTTCTTCCTCACCGAACCATACTCCGACCGGACCCAGCCCGCCATCTCGGCGATGCTCGCCATCATAGACGGGACTGCGGTAACGGGGGAGGGCGACTCGATCAATATCTTCATGGATGTTGACCAGCCGAAAGATGAAGGGGACTGGTCGCCGATCAGTCTCCTCTTATCCGTGAGCCAAGCGCTGACGCTCGGCGATGAGGCGAAAGGCAAGACAAAGGCGGAGAATTACGTTGAAACATTAAGATCGATCGTCCTGACGACAGAGGAAGTGGACGACAGGAAACTCAAGAAAACCTTCGTTTACAAGCACGCTGTCCAGACCCTCATCAACATGAAGAACGCGGGCGTGCTGGAAGTTTACCTTTACAGGCTTCTGAACGAGGTCCACGTCGAAGGCGGCGGAAAATGGCTGGATGGACACAAAAAGGAACAGGAATCGCTGGACAAGTGGATATCGGAGAACATCAGGCTGAAAGGCAGTTATTTCCCGATGCAGGGAAAATGATCCTAACTCCCGCCGTGTCCTGTTGCGGGGTTGCTTGGAATAAAAGTGATCAATACCATCTCGTTCCGCCTGAATAGCCTCATGGG
>JAKQCT010000035.1 GCA_029559035.1 Acidobacteriota bacterium | reverse complement strand
AAAGGGCGAAACCCCTTCGGCCGGGGCGATGTCAAACTGGAATGGCAGACCGCTCCTCTGGGCGGAACATTCGACACGACGCTGAATCCTTCCATAAAAGACCTGTACTGGACGGACAGCGGGTCGTCGGGAGCCTCAATCAGCAGGTTCGTGACGCTTCCGGAAGTTGCGGGCGCCTACATCTGGCGCGTCAGGACGGTATTCAGCATGACTACCACGCCCCTGCAATCTCACGGCCCCTGGCTTACCATCGCCGCCAACGGCGCCAGGGAAACCGACCTCAGGAGCGCATCCGCATGCATCCCCCCGGATGAACCCTGCTGGATCTACCTGGTCGAGACGGACGGGACGAACCACACGATCAACTTCCAGGATCCCAACCAGCCCGACCAGCGCACGGGCTGGAACATCAGGCGTTCGGACGACCCCTCGCTTACACCAAAGAGCTCATGGCCTTTCGTAGGAACGAATGTTGTGGATATGGACCAGATAACGGGGAACTACCAGTGGACGGATTCCTCGGGTGATGTGCCGCCATCGGGCATCTGGTACTACCTGGTGACCACATATAATGCCAATTGTCCGGCAGAAGGGCCCTTCGCGTCCAATTAGGGGCTTATAGAAACAACAAAGAGAAAAACAGGGGCGGCCTCAGGGCCGCCTTTTTTCTTCTAAGGCCGTTGCATTCCTGCCCGGACAAAGTTAAACTTTTGCTTCAATTAAGGCGCAACTAACATATCTGTTCTTTCGGGAGAGATGGAGGTGGGCGATGAGACGGTTCCTGGGGTCGTTATTGGTGGCGGTAATCTTATTGTTCGCGTCGTGCCTGGTTTTCGGGCAGGGGCTCAGCACCCCGGCCGAGAGCGATGCTGAGATGCTGAAAAAGCCTCTGCCTGAGGGAGTCTCGCAGGGGTGGTACGCCACGGTCCAGAAAGACATCGCCGCAAATGAGTATCACCTGTCTCCACCCTCCGACAGCTCCAAAGGGCTCTACCAGGCGCCGAACCGGGCGCAGGGGTTCAGGTCCCTTTTCACGGAAAAAGGTGTGAAGCTGTGCCCGAGAGAGGGGAAAGAGGATTCCTGGCAATGGGGGCTGGAAGCGATCGTTCCGAGTGACCTGGAGCGCCGTATCAAGAAAGAATCCTTAAAGAAGACCAAAATACAGACAAGCGAGAACAAGATAGAGTTCGACAGGGGGTGGCTGAAGGAGTGGTTCGTCAACTCCCCGGAAGGGCTAGAACAGGGCTTCACCGTAGAAAAGAAGTTCAACAAGGACACGAAGCTCAACATAGACATGAAGCTGACGGGAAGCCTCCATCCCAGGTTCGCCAATGACGGCCAGAGTATAGACTTCTACGACAACGGCAGCGTGGCAGTGCTCACTTACTCCAAGTTGAAGGTGACCGACTCGACGGGACAAGTGCTTCCCGCGAAGTTCGTCGGAGTTCCGGGTGCGATAAGGATAGAAGTGGATGATTCGAAAGCGGTCTATCCGGTGACGGTGGATCCGATCGCGACGAGCCCGAGCTGGATGGCGGAGGGGGACCAGAGTGGCGCTCATTTCGGGATTTCTGTTTCCACAGCGGGCGATGTTAACGGCGATGGATATTCAGATGTGATTATTGGTGCACAGGGTTATGATGGCGGGCAAGCAGATGAAGGAAGAGCTTACCTCTACCTTGGCTCAGCATCCGGCCTTTCTTCGTTTCCTTCTTGGAATGCCGAGAGCAATCAAGCCGGAGCGCTTTTTGGTGGTTCGGTCGCGACGGCAGGAGATGTGAATGGGGACGGGTTTGCAGATATTCTGGTCGACGCATCATATTTTAGCAACGGCAATATCTATGAAGGTATGGTCTTTCTTTTTACGGGATCCTTCTCCGGGCCCGGTCCTTTTCCGGCTTGGACAGGGGAAGGTAATCAGGACAGTGCTCACTACGGAAGCTCGGCAACAGCTGGTGATGTGAACGGCGACGGCTATTCGGATGTGATAGTGGGGGCTTGGGACTACGACAACGGCCAATCGAATGAAGGACGCGCCTATCTGTATCTGGGTTCTGCATCCGGCCTTTCCTCATCCCCTGCGTGGACCGCTGAAAGCGATCTGGCAAGCGCCAACTTCGGTCGGTCTGTCGCAACAGCCGGGGATGTGAACGGGGATGGTTATAGCGATGTGATCGTAGGTGCTGAACGCTTCAGCAATGGACAGACGTTCGAAGGGAGGGCTTATCTCTACTTCGGTTCCGCCTCGGGCCTTTCTTCGTCTCCCTCTTGGACAGCGGAAAGCGACCAGGACCAAGCCTTTTTTGGATACTCTGTTGCGACGGCGGGGGATGTGAACGGGGACGGATACAGCGATGTAGTAGTGGGAGCACCCTATTACGATAGCGGACAAGCAGACGAGGGGATGGCTTATCTCTACCTCGGTTCCTCCTTAGGCCTACTGGCGACTCCTGCCTGGACGGCAGAAGGCGATCAGTCAGGAGCCAATCTAGGACGTTCGGTCAGAACGGCGGGTGATGTAAACGGCGACGGATATTCTGATGTGATCGTGGGGGTGGACGGTTACGCAAATTCCCCGGTTTATGGGAGAGCCTGTGTTTACTTTGGCAGCACTGCGGGTCTCTCCTCAGCTCCAACCTGGATTGCAGAAGGCGACCAGAGCGGTTCGCGATTCGGCTGGTGCGTCGATTCTGCCGGCGATGTCAATGGCGACGGATTTAGCGATGTTATCGTTGGGGCCCACTATTATGACAACGGAGAATACGACGAAGGCGCCGCCTTCGTCTTCCACGGCGGTCCGTCGGGGCCCAATTGGGTCACTAACTGGTACGCCAAGGGAGTTCAGGCAGATGAGTACTTCGGAGATTCCGTGGCTTCGGCAGGGGATGTGAACGGGGACGGGTTCGGTGATATTATTTTTGGCGCTCCTGGTTACGATAGTCAAGGGGGAAGGGCTTTGCTGTATCAGGGCGGGGCCACAGGGCCAACCGGCACACCATCCTGGGAAACCACCGGCGAAGGAACTTGGAGCTCTTACGGGGATTGTGTGACGGGAGCAGGCGATGTGAACGGCGACGGATATTCTGATGTGGTTGTTAGTGATAGTTCTTATGATACCTCAAGAGGAAAGGTCTACCTCTATCTCGGCAGTGGCACGGGGCTGTCGGCGACTTGTGCTTGGACAGCTGAAGGTGGAGCCTACAGTAATGCCTTTGGTCTGTCGGCGGCCACAGCGGGGGATGTCAACGGCGACGGCTATTCCGACCTGATCGTAGGCGAATGCGGTCACAGCGGGAATACAGGGAAAGCATATGTTTTTCATGGAGGTTCGTCAGGCCTGTCCACCCTGCCATCCTGGACCGCCCTCGGAGAAGCTATTGAACAAAGATTTGGCTATTCTGTAGCTTCAGCCGGAGATGTGAACGGCGACGGTTATTCCGATGTGATAATCGGAGTATATGGTGATGATGATTCCCCCCCAGGCAAAGCCTACCTCTACTCTGGCAGTCCTTCCGGTTTGTCGGCTATCCCATCGTGGACGGCCTCCATAGAGGGCGCAGGGAATGGATTCGCCTTTTGCGTGGCGACCGCAGGAGACGTCAACGGGGACGGTTTTTCTGATGTGATTGTGGGTGCTCCTTACTATGATCATCCCGAAAACGATGAAGGTGCCGCGTTCATCTATTTTGGGTCTTCGACCGGACTGGGATCAGTTCCCCAACTTCTGGAAGCGGACTTTGCGTCTGGACATTTTGGTTGGAGCGTTGCGACCGCGGGCGACATGAACGGGGATGGTTTTTCCGATGTTATCGTCGGAGAGCCTCTGTACGAATCCTTCTTATTAATGGGGAGAGGGTGGGTGTACCCGGGTTCGCCTTCCGGGTTGGGCGAGGCGTTTACTTACCTCAACGCTGGCACCATCGGGAACCTGGGCGTAAGCGTCGCCGCCGCAGGAGATGTCAACGGAGACGGTTACTGCGATGCCCTGGCAGGGTCCTCGAGATATGATGAGGGGGCCATGAGCACAGGAGCTGCTCTTCTATTTTACGGCAACGGGGGCCCGGGGGTCTCGCTTAAACCGATGCAGAGGCAAGTTGGAGACATGGGCAACATCAGCCACCTGGGGATGTCCAGCTCGGACACGGCCTTCAACACGAAAGGCACGGGGCGGACGCCCTACGGCAGG
>JAKQCT010000027.1 GCA_029559035.1 Acidobacteriota bacterium | reverse complement strand
CCAGGAGACCTGCACTCCCGTGAGAGCGCAGTAATCAAGGTCTGAAACCGCCGGTACCGCAGGGGTTCCCGGTTTTAGGACCAGGTCCGCCGACGAGACCGTCGACGACCAGCTTCCCGCGCAGTTCCCGTTCTTCGCCCTGACGCTGAATGCGTGCGAACTGGAGTTTCCAGGGCTGTAAATGTAAGGGTTCGCGGCGTCATCGACGATGGTCGTCCCGTCTATCTTGAGGTCGTAGCTTGTCGCTCCTGGAACGGCCGGCCATGAGACCTCTATTCCCGTCGGGTCGCACTCGTCCGCATCCGCCGCGGATGGCGACGGAATGCCGGGAGCAGGCCCGTCCTCGTCCGAGCCGGTAACGGGAGCTGAATCGGTGTGGCATTCCCCGTTTATCGCCCTGATGACGAACTCGTGCGGGTCGTCGTCGCCCGGCGCTATGAAGGCGGGAGATGAGGGAATTCCGTACATGACGAGCGTGCCGTCCATGTAGAGGTCGTGCTGGGTGGCTCCCGAGCCTTCCGTGAACCAGACGCGGAGGCTTCCCGCCTCGCAGGGGTAGGGATCGGTTATGGAAGTGATCACCGGCGCGCCCGGGTCCTCGCAGGGTTCGCACGGGTTCATCGAGCAGGAGGCAACCGACTGATATGAGATCGAGATGTCGTCAATGACAAGGAGCCAGCTGCCGGGAGGGGTGTCGCAGTATATCCCCAGATAATACTCAGCCTGTTCCGGCACGGTGAACTCGACGGTATAAGTGATACAGCCAGTTGATATAACAAGGTCGGTCTCTCTCCATAGCAGCATGTTCATAAGGGAGGCGTCCTGGCCGCTCCCTAGGTAAAGAGAAAGCGATTGGCCTATTCCGGAATCTATGTTGTCGGCATTGCAGGAAAATTGCAGTGTGTAAAGAGTCCCCGGAGTCAGTTCCATGCCGCTCGTGAACATCCACGCGTCCGCCTGTTTTCCGCCGGTGAGAATGCTCAAACTGTAGTCGCTGGTGCCGCAACAGGTTTCACGCCCCACTAGCCAGCTTGGTGAAGCGGTGGTCTTTTTCCATCCGTCGGGTATCCCTGTCACTATGTCCTCAAAGTCCTCCTGGAGAGCATTGACGATGTTCCCTCCCGGATCAGGATCTCCGACGATGAGCGCTACGGGGATGTCCCATCCCGCAGGTTCCTCATAACACGCTATGTGGAGGTTCAGCTCAAGAGGCTGACCGCACTGAGTGTCGGGAGATACCAGTATCTTGAAAGAATCAGCGTCGCCGCCCGTCCCTCCCGGAAGGATGTCGCTGAACGAGCTCGACCCGTCCACGATCGTCACGAAGGGGCTGGAGGATGTCAGAAATCCCGACACCTGAGATGTTTCAACAGAACCATTGTTGTAGAGGTAAGCCTTGAGCGTCACCTCTTCGCCGGCATCTATTATGCCGTCCTCACCCCCCCCGGAACCCGTGCAGTGTTCCGAGAAGATGTAAATGTCATGCAAATCCAGCTCCGCGCCGCAGTTATAAGTGGCGTAGGTAGGCAACAGTTCCCATTCCACGACGGTCCCCGTTTCACCGGGAACGGTGTCCATGACAACCAGTTTCCAGTTTCCGTTCATCTGCTGTCCGTCGTAATCGGAAAGATCGCCTGTTGGCCGGTATTTTCCCGGATAAGGGCCGAAAGATCCCCCCAGGGTCTGGTCGGTGTCGTCGTCGAAGGTGGTTCCATCGAAGTCGGCTCCGCTTGTGGGGTAGTTCTCAACCAGGGCCACTCGCTGTCCGTTCGGATTTTCAACATAAAGCCTCAGGTCGCTGGTCCTCGGATGATCTATCGTCACGCTGACGTTAAGGTCCTGGACAACCCTGCCGTCAAAAACGCTTGAAGCGCTCCACACCCCGTCGAAGTCGTTGTCCGGTATCGTCTGAGCCGGAGCGCGGACATAAACAGGCGTCAGTTCCGGTATGGTCGTGAAGGCGAAGTATGCCCCGCCGTTATTATCAGTGGATATGTTTCCCAGCTCATCGGCGGAACTCATCTCGAAATGATAGGTGGTGCACGGCTGAAGGCCGGATACGCTGATAGAATGGAAAGTGTCGAAGCCTCCGTCGGAGGTGGAAGAAGGAGGAGGAAAATACTGGACACTGGTCGTGGAGAGCTCGTCCGTGTCCCAGACTATATTCATCGATGTCCCGGTGACATTGACCGCCCTGACATTGCTTATCTGAGGCCCCTGGCAGTCTATCGCAGCGTGGGTGAAGATCCCCACATTGTAGTTCCCGTTCCCGTCGTCGGGATCGATATACTTCACGGTCAGAGTGTCTCCGTGGGAGACGCGGACCTTGCCGGAACCTGCCGTTACGCTTGTCTGGATCGATCCTACATATCTGTACATGAATGTAGGGTCCGGAGCGAGGGCTATCGTTATCGGGTTTGGATCGGTAGTGGACCATGCCTGAACGGTGACGGGCGTTCCCGGTGTGGCGTCGGTGACCGTGATGTTAACCTGCCCGTCGCAGTTGAACTTCGAGCTGTCGAGCATCACGGCCCCAAGCGCTGGCCAATAGGACGGATTTGCCGACACGATATTGCTCATCGGCCCCGCGCAGGATTCGCTCCCGGCTGCCGCCTGAACAACATAGTTGCTCCAGACGCCGTTTGCCGCGAAATTGTCATAAAAATTGGTTGCGGGGGCCGATACTGTCCCGATCTTCGTAAAACCGAAATCGGGGCCCAGATCGTTCCTGAAAATGCCGTACCATGTCGCATTCGGCCCCGCGCTTGTCCATTCAAGGTAGACCTGGTCGTTGGCTGCCGAGGCAACGGTGAGGACAGGTGTTGACATGGAAGCGCAGCCGCTCTGGTTCTGGTTCGCGGCATCCTGTTCGGCACCGCACGCTATGTTGTGGCGCGCCAGCGCCTTGTATATGGCTTTGGCATGGGGCGTGCCGTTGGCCGTCCCGTCGCCTGAATCGTCGAAGAACCTCATGACCGTGTAAAGCGAATCTCCGCCGCAGCCGTCGGTGACGGTCGGTGCCCCCACCGTGCAGCTGTAAAGGTTGCCGAGGGTCGGCAAAGCCCTGTAGAACAACATCTCGGCAAGCTGCCAGGCGTCCCTTCCGCTTATCCCGCAATAGGACGGCAGGTCCCTGTTGACAAAATCCCAGAGGGCCTGGGATGCGATTCCCGATTCGCAGTGGTCCTCCCATCCGCACGGGCCGTTGTATTTTCCCGAAGCGCAGTCCCACAGGGTTCCGTGGTTCTGCGCCGTCCACGGTGTCTGGGATGAGTGCTTCATGTAATCGAGGTCTCTTATTCCGTCACAGCTCGTGCAGGCGTCTCCGTAACTGGAGCAGTTGCCTCCCTCTCCGGCGCCTTTTCCGGCGCAGGAATCCCTCAGTTGAAGGGTGGCGTTCCAATCGGCGATCGTCTCGCACGGCGATGTCCATCCTCCCGACCCGTCGTTGACATCGAGAGAATGGCCCCACTCGTGCAGGCCCGCTCCGGGCAACTCGCCATAGTTCATGCAGCCGGATGCTGATTTGTAAAAATTGATCGTCGTGGCTCCCGCGGACGCGTTGCAGAAGGGGCTCTTGTTCACGTTTACCGTAATCTGGCCTTGAGACAGCCAGGAATTAGCCGGGAGGAACCCGGCCGCTTTCCTGTTTGCCCAGGTCAGATGGTAGTAAAGGGTCTTGATAGACCAGGTGTTCCCGCCTCCTGCGGGATTCGGACTGGGGACGCCGCAGTCCTCGCCGACGCTCTGTCCGTAATCCGCGTATCCCGTCGTCGTCGTTAAAGACGAGTTGCCGCAACCGTCGACCATTTTGAGAAACCTAGCATTCTCCATATTCAAGGTAGCCTGGTCCCCTTCGAAGCGGCCCGCGAAATCGGCGAAATTGTTGGGGGCGGGAATGTCGGTCTTGACGAACGGCAGAGGGAGGCTGAGGATATTCTCCTTGTCGTCGTTGCCGTATATGGTGCCTCTTACGGTTCCGTAACGGTCAGAGTCGCGGAAAGAGAGCAGCTCTCCCGAGTGAGCGTCAACGAGGGACTCCCACCTTCCGATCGTCCCTTCCCTCTCGAAAACCAGCTTGTAGCAGAGCCTGTAATCCATCATTCCGCTGAACCTGCCGTTGAAGAGATTGGAGTCCTCACCTCGAGGGGTGACGGGAACGATCACCAGCCTTCCCCTCTCGAGGATCCTGTCATTCTCGGCGAGCCCTCCCGTGTAGCCCGAGAGGATCTGCCAGGCCGTTTCTTGACTGAGATGCGGCGTAATGTCCAGCTTTAAGTCGCCTATCTCCCTCGTGGCGACCTGAAGAAGGTTCCCGCCGTTGATCCTGAAATAGACCGAAGCTCCCTCCACCGGGATGCCGGAAGGAGCCCACTGGAACCTGATCAGATAGTAGGAATCCCCGACGGGCCCCGAACCCAGCGGATCGAGAATCAATTCTTCCTGATCGACCTTGAGGAGGTCTTTCCATTCCCTGATAAAACCGCGCGCAAGTTCCTCGACTTTTTCGGGGGGAAGAGACGAATTGTCTTTGCAGCCGGGGGCGAAATCTTCCCACCGTAGCGAGTTGGCGTGGCCGGGTATGAAGGGTATCGCTCCGCCGTCGATCAGCGAAGGCCTTCCCCTGCGGAGGTCGAACCAGACGCTCCAGCCGTCGCCTTTCGCCTTGATGAACCGGGAAGCTGCCTCCTGTTCCGGAAGGAGGTTCTCCAGGTTTTGCACCTGACGGTTCGTTTCGACGGTCCTGAGCTGAGGGCTGGAATAGGATATGTGGTCAAACCCGCTCAGGTTCTCTTTCACCCTTTGAGCCGCCGCCGGAAAAGAGAAAAGGATGATCGATAAACAAACAGAGAAAAAAGCGTTCGATCCAAGATTGAGTCTTTTCATTCAACCCTCCCGCGGCAGACAAGCTCCGTCTTCTTCCGACACGACATGTCCCGTTTCAGGATCCCCCGTCAGCCGATCCCTGCCACGCCGTTTATTTTTACACGACAAGCTGTGATTTTCAAGAAAATCGCATTTATCCACACACATTCATGGACTCTTTTCATGCGGGCTTAGAGCCTATCCGGAAATAAGACATAGCCGCGACGGTAGTTGTCGGAGATGCATGGCGCGGAAGCGAACGAAGGCCGATGTCTGGCGCATCGGATGAGCGAGCTGACAAAGCCAGACGCTCCGACAGCCCCGTCCCGAAGGGCGCGGGCGGCGGGCTTCGCATGACTGTGTTGACCTCCCTTGAAAGGCAGA
>JAKQCT010000015.1 GCA_029559035.1 Acidobacteriota bacterium | reverse complement strand
TACTCCACCAACCCATGCTGGTTTTGGTGTTGCCATGTAAACACCAAGAACAACAGCAGCTAAGCTAGTTGCGCCATGCATTGCAGAAGATGTTAGATCCATATCTAGGAAGCTAACTTTGCTCTTAAGAGCATCAACAGTAAGAAGCATGTTAGAACCGATCACTAAAGCAGCTAGAGCAGCTAGTTTAATGTAAGGGCTCTCTTTAGCTTGGTCGCCTTCAGTGTAAGCATTGTAAAGACCTTGAGCAGCAGATGCTGCAAGACCACTAACAACTGTAGAAGCAATCGCTGAATTCATGCTAACTGCTGGAAGTGGAAGTTGTTTTACATACTTAGAAGCACCGAAAAGGAGCATGTTGCCGATAGCAGCAAAAGCTAGGTTCATTCCGGCTTGTTTTGCTGTATCCATATTTGGCATTTCTAGTTTCATAGTAATTTCCTCCGTGGATTGGATAGTTTAGTTAAATTGATTGGCAAATCTTATCAACAAAGTCTAAATTCTGTAAAGAAAAAAACTTGCAATCTTAAAAATTTCTTCACTTTACCCTTATTTTTAGTGAAAGACACTATTTATAAAGGTTTGTTAAATATTTATTCAAGAAAATTTTAATCTTCATGAATCTTGTTTCGGAAGAGGAGGGATTCGAACCCCCGGTCCCTTGCGGGACTGCGGTTTTCAAGACCGCCGCCTTAGACCGCTCGGCCATCTCTCCGGCGGAATAAAAACTACCAGAAAAGAGTTGAAAAGGTCAAGTTAAGGTATAATCCGGCTTTTTAAGGAGGAACGGATGGAAGCTTTCGAATGCCTGCTGGACAGGAGGAGCGTCAGGAAGTTCAGGGAAGGAGAGATCCCCGATGAAACCATGGTGGAGATTCTCAAGGCTGCCATGTATGCCCCTTCGGCGGGGAACCAGAGGCCGTGGCACTTCGTCGTCATAAGGAGCCGGAAGACGCTCGAAAGGATAATGGGATTTCATCCCCACGCGGGTATGCTTAAGGATGCCTGTCTGGCGATAGCCGTGGTGGCGGACACCAACGGCGAAAAATATCCCGGGTACTGGGTCCTCGATTGCGCGGCAGCCACGCAGAACCTGCTCCTTGCGGCTCACGCCTCGGGCCTTGGCGCCTGCTGGCTCGGAATATACCCGAAGGAGGAGCGGGCGAAAGAACTCGCCCTTCTTCTGGATCTTCCTTCGGGGATAGCTCCCCATTCGCTCGTAGCCGTCGGTATTCCAGCATCGGCCGTTCCCCGCCCGGAGAGGCTCGAACCGGAAAGGATCCACAATGAAAGATGGTAGAGTTGCTTGACAAATGGTTTTTCAGGCATAATATTTGATTTTAAGCCCTTCGACAAGGGTTCAATGGAGGTCTTTGATGAACGGTAAGTCCTTGAAAATCCTATCCATGGCAGTATTGAGCGTGCTGGTCCTCGCTTTCTCCGCCTGGGCCGGGCCGGTAAGCCCTGACGACGCCCAGCAGGTCGCGGAGAACTGGATCGACTATATCGTGCGGAACGACGGCTCCTGGGGAGCCTTCAAGAGCGCTGAAGCTACGAGGATAGAACCGTTCTTCGTCCGGGGAGAGCTTGTCGGCTATGTGGTCGATGTGGCGCCGCTGGGATTCGTCCTGGTTCCCTCGGACGACCAGCTTCCCCCCATCAAGGCATATTCCACCGACTCGATATTCAACACGGAATCTAAGGGTTTCGCCGAGTGGATCGGGGATGAACTTAACGACGTGGTGAGCGTCCTCAGGAGAGAAGCGTCCGGAAGCGTCCGCTTCATGCCGGTGAACGCCGAACTCTGGAAATGGCTGAGGGAAGAATACAACATAGAATCGCTGCCCGCGATTTCAGCTATCCCGGCGCCGGTCCTGACGACCACGAACTGGGACCAGATGGATCCCTACAACAGGTTCTGCCCGGAATACAAGGGCGAGATCTGCCCCGTCGGGTGCGTGGCGACGGCCACGATACAGGTCATGCGTTACTGGAGCTGGCCGCCTCAGGGAACGGGAAGCCACAGTTATTCCTGGCGGGGGCAGACCCTCAGCGCCGACTTCAACCATCCATACGACTGGGCGAATATGCCGGACAGCCTCAACTTCGCGACCAACAGTCAGAAGGATGAAGTTGCAAGGCTGGGCTCGGACGTGGGGATCGCCTACAACATGGACTACCATCCCGACGGGTCCGGAGCCTACACCACGGACGCGCAATCGGTGATGCCCGGCTATTTCTATTACAGCGACGAAATTGCTGTTGATTATCCCTCGGGTGACGATTATGCCTGGTTCAAGTTGTTCAAGGACGAGGTGGACGCGGGAAGGCCCGCCCTCATGTCCATCAGGGGGCCGAGCGGGGGCCACGCGGTCGTGTGCGACGGCTACAGGACAGATTCGGGGAACCTTATCCACATAAACATGGGATGGGGCGGATGGCTCACGGCATATTACGCCACCAACAACATCGTTTCCGGCAGTGTCGATTTCTCGTATGATGACATGCAGCAAATAATTCGATCCATTAAGCCCAATGAGACACAGCCAGCAGAGGCCGTTTCTTCAGCCTCGCCGATGGGAGGGAAAGCTCCCGTAACCGTTTCATTCGCGGGGCAGGGCAAGAGGGGCGCAGGTCCTTACACTTACAGCTGGGACTTCGGCGACGGCGGGACCGGCGAGGGCCAGTTCCCGACGCACGTATATCAGCAGGCCGGAGCTTATACCGTAACTCTGACTGCCACCGACACGCTCTCCCAGACCGCGACTGATTCCCACCTGGTGATCACCGTCACCGGAGGCACCGGGCTTTCAGCCGCGGCGCAGGCAAGCGTCACTTCCGGGCAGGCACCGCTGGCTGTGACCTTCACCGCCGTGGCCCAGGGAGGCACCCCTTCCTATTCTTATATCTGGAATTTCGGCGACGGCTCCTCGGAGACGACGTCGAGCGCGACGGTAAGCCACACATACACGACAGCGGGGACCTTCACCGCCATCCTTACCGTGAAGGACTCGGTGGGTCAGCAGACCACCGCGTCCGCTCTGACCATAACAGTCGCCCCGGCAGTTCCCCCTCCGGTGATCTCATCTGTGACGAAGCTGACGAGCCCCTTCCGGCTTAGAGTGACGGGAAGCAACTTCCTGCCGGCGGCCAAGGTCAAGATTGACGGCAAGGCGGTTTCCCAGACGCTCTTCAAGAACTCGACCAAGCTTGTCGCGAAGGGCGCCGACGTGAAGACGATGTGCCCCAAGGGCGTCACGGTCAAGGTGACAGTTGACAACGGGGACGGCAGCGTGTCCTCGGAATTCTCTTATACCAGGTGATGGTTACTTAGAAAGCATGAAAAAAGGGAGGCTCAGCCTCCCTTTTTTATTATCTCCTCCACGGTGACAAGGTCTTCCGGAGCGTCGACCGATATTCCCCTCCAATCCGGAATCCTGGCGGCCTTTACGGGCACTCCGTTCTCGATGGCCCTGAGCTGTTCCAGGGATTCGGCTTTTTCCAGATCCCCCTGGGGGAGCTTTCCGAACTCGAAAAGGAAATCCCTCCTGAAGCCGTATATGCCGATGTGCCGCCAGAACCGGACATCGCGGAACGACCCGTCCCTGAGAAAGGGTATGGGGCTCCTCGAGAAATAGAGGCAATTGTCGTCCCTGCCCATGACGGTCTTCACTACATTCGGGCTGGCGAGCTCGTTCTCCGAAACGACCGGCGTTACCAGCGTGCCGTATCTGAGGCTTGAGTCATTTTCGAAGAGCGATACGAGGAGGTCGAGGGCCGCGGGGTCCAGAAGGGGTTCGTCACCCTGGATGTTCAGGATGACCTCGGCATCCAACGCGGCCGCGGCCTCCGCTATCCGGTCGGTCCCCGAGGCGCAGGCCGGCGATGTCATCACCGCTTTCCCGCCGAAAGAGGAAACGCAGGAAAATATCCTATCGTCGTCCGTCGCCACGATGACGCCCGAGAGGGAGCGGGCCATGCCGGCCCGTTCGCAGACCCTCTGAATCATGGTCTTCCCCGCTATCATCGCGAGCGGTTTCCCGGGGAACCTGCTGGAAGAGAACCTGGCCGGAACGATTCCTAAAGCTTTCATCCATTTCCTCCAAAAAACATTCTAGCACAGCGATTCTTGACACTGCGCCCCCATGAGGTAAAATACATTTTAGTTTTTCGTTCTGATCGAAAGGGAGGGTTTGACTGAAATGAAGCTATCAAGGTTGTTTCCTCTTCTGATACTTTGCGCCGCCATGACGGCCTGCTTCCGGACTCCGACGGAAATAGAGATCAAACAGGACAGGATCGATATCTACGACGCGAACGGCACTGTTTCGCTGGCAGCCACGGTAAAAGACAAGAAGGGCAAAACCATGGAAAAAGCCAAGCCGAAGTATTCTTCCGACGACGCTTCCATCGCCTCGGTGGATGCGGCGGGAAAGGTGACAGCCAAATCATCGGGAAACACCAACATCAACGTGCAGTACAAGAAGCTTTCCAAGGCCATTCCCGTCACGGTGATGATAGTCGACAAGCTCAAGCTTGATTATTCGACGCCCGGGATATACGAGGCCATGGGCCCTGAGAAGTCGGCATTCCAGCTTTCGGTCACCGCCAAGAACGAGCGGGGCGAAGACGTCGATCCTTCAGTCCTCAAAATGAGCAGTTCCGACCCCGGGATCGCAACGGTGAACGAAAAAGGAGAGATGACTCTTCTCGGAGACGGAACAGTAAAGATAACGGTTTCCGTGGGCAAGCAGAAAGCCTCGCTCGACGTGCCTGTAACGGTGCTGAGGCCGTCGGCCGTCAAGGTGGACTCCCCGCGTTTCGTCGTAGGCGTCGGACAGACGGCGTATCTCCCCTACACGATCATATCGACCAAGGGGACCCCCCTGATCATGTTCCCGGTCAAGGTGGAGTTCGAGAAAGAGGGGCTGGCGACGGCGGACGAAGTAGGGCAGGTGACGGGCGTCGCGAAAGGAACGACGAACGTGACGGTCCGCGCCGGCGAAGCGACCAATACGCTCACGCTGACTGTAAGGTAGGAGGGAGAGATGTTCAAGAAGCTGAAGGAATACGATGTTTCCAACAAGAGGGTTTTCCTGAGGCTGGACCTGAACGTTCCCGTCAAGGAAGGAAAGATCAAGGACGATTCCAGGATCACGGCAGCCCTTCCCACGATAAGATACCTTCTTGAAAGAAACGCCAGGGTCGTGGCCGCGAGCCACCTCGGAAGGCCGAAGAACGGCCCTGCGCCCGAGTTCTCGCTGGCTCCCGTGGCAAAAAGGCTTGCCGAGCTTCTTCCCGGGACCGACGTCGTTTTCGCAGGCGACGTCGTCGGCGACGACGCTTTCTCGAAGGCCTCGGCGCTGAAAGAGGGAGAACTGCTCCTTCTCGAGAACCTCAGGTTCGAGACCGGCGAGACGAAGGGGGACGAAGAACTTGCGGCGAAGATCAGGAAGTTCGGCGACGTCTATGTCACCGACGCGTTCGGAGCCGTCCACAGGGCCCACGCCTCCGTGTTCCAGGCTCCGAAACTGTTCGACGTCGTGCTTGCCGGATTCCTGATCGAAAAAGAGATCCAGTACTTGAAGGAGAATCTGGAAAAGCCGGAGAGACCATATTTCGCCCTGCTGGGCGGAGCGAAGGTCTCCGACAAGATCCCGATCCTCAAGAGCCTCGTCGAAAAAGTCGACGGAATAGCGATAGCCGGAGGCATGGCTTACACGTTCCTCTATGCCAGGGGAGAGAAGGTAGGCAGATCTATACTCGAGACAGAAATGGTAGGGACGGCGACGGCGATAATGAAAAGGGCGGCTGAAAGAGGAATTCCCTTCCTCCTTCCGGTCGACCATGTCATAGCCTCCTCGATGGAAGATCCCGTCCCGACGGAGTCCGCGAAGATAGATGATAATTCCTCGGCTTTCGACATCGGCCCGAAAACAATCGCGCTCTTCGCCGCCGAGATAAAGAAGGCGAAGACGATAGTCTGGAACGGCCCGATGGGGGTGTTCGAGAAGGAGCAGTTCAGGAAAGGGACCGTCGAGATAGCGAAGGCGGTAGCCGATACCGGCGCGGTCAAGATCGTCGGCGGCGGAGACTCGGTCTCTGCGATCAAGGTCGCCGGTGTCGAGAACAGGATAACCCACATCTCGACCGGCGGCGGGGCATCCCTCGAACTGATCGCGGGGGACAAGCTCCCGGGAGTGGAAATACTTTACGAAAAAGGACAATAGGCTGACGGCTTAAGGCTAAAGGTTGAAGTTCAATAATAAGGGCGGACGGTTGTCCGCCCTTTTGATTTTCAATCCGGCTTGTTTCAAAGCCCCATGATCTCTGATAGGAGCGAATTTATCTTTCCTTCGATGTCGTCCCTCGCGCTCCGGAACGCCGCCAGTTTTTCATCCACCGTTCCTTCGAATCTCGCGGGGTCCTCGACCGGCATGTGAAGGCGCCTTAGGTTCCGTCCGCGCGCCGGGCAATTGGGGTTCCTGTCGCTGCAAAGCGTGATCACGATGTCCATCTGTTCGAACAGGTCCGGGTCGATCTTCCTGGGCTTCCGCGCGCTGATGTCTATCCCTGCTTCCAGCATGACCTTTACCGCGAGCGGATGGACCGATCCTTCTTCCGAGACGCCCGCGCTGTGCGCTTCGATCAGACCCCTGCCGTAATGCCTGGCGAAACCCTCCGCCATCTGTGAACGGCATGTGTTGCCCGCGCAGATGAACATCATTTTCAGCATCGGCGCTCCTAGGAGCACAAACACGCCCCACGCCCGCCAGATTCCCGGAAGCCACCCCCCCGCCATTAAGAGAGCTTTTCGACGTCTATGCGTCGGCGGCTCCGCCTCCGGGCTAAATTTCAAGCCTTATTCATATTATCGTCTAGGATATGTTGGATATTTGTTAAGAGATGATTTCAAGCAGTGTTTCCTTTATTACCCATGTTCCCTCTATTTTTTCAAGCCGGTAGCTCCAGGAATGACTCGATAGACTTGCATGATACCAACCGAATCCACAACGGACTGCATTTCCTTCTATTTTGTCTATTTTGTCGAAAGTGAGCAAAATCCCATCCCTATGAGTTTTCTTCCCATAGATACGCGCAAATGCCCCTTTTCCTTTTAACTTACATTCAGAAGCTGGTCTCAGAGATGTTGGAAAATCATAAGAAGAGAGTATCTCATCTCCAAACGTTATTTTAAGGGGAAATTCCACGTAGCAATCTTTGCTTTGCCAAAACAAATCTTTGTTCATTTCTGCTAAAGCTGTTTTTACAAGAAGATCATATATGGCTTTCTGATCGTCAATAGGCAATGACTGGTTGTTGATTCCCACGGTTCTCGTTTTTGTCGCACAAGAAAGAATAGAAAACAGGAACATTAACAGGACAACAACTGATAAAGAACGAAAAACGTTTCGTGAAAGAATATCTTTCCTTTCCAAGACAACCTCCCTTTACTTATTATATCTCTGATTTCATGTTTTGCAGGGTATTTGAATCCACGAATGGCAAACTCTGCTTACTGCGTTCAGCTGCAGATGTTGTTATTCGATTAGATGTTGTGCCGTGCGTCGAATTCACTTCGCGCTAAGGCACATTCTTATCTGGGGGTGAATCAGCGAGGCGAGCATTAGCGAGCCCGCGTCTAAGGAGGGAGCGGAGCGCTCCCTTCTTCGGAAGAGCGCCTATGGCGCTCAAAAAAGAGGGGACCCGAAGGTCCCCCATATCAAAAGAAGTTCATGGAGTGCAAATCAGAATTTGATCTGGAGCGTCAGCTGCCAGCGGTTCTCGTCGGGGATCTTCTCGTCGAGCTTGTAGTCGATCGAGTGCGACAGCTTCTGATAGTCGAGAAGTATGACGTTGTTCTTGTAAAGCTTGTAAGCCACGCCGTAGATGTACCTCTTCTGGATGTCCCTGTTGTCCTGGACGTCGAGGATGTCCTTCGTGTCCGGGTCGTACTTGTCGTAGCGGGCCATCAGGCTCCACTTCTTCGCGTCGCCCAGCTTCGCTTCGCCGAAGAAGGAGTATCCCTTCTGCGCGTATCCCTTGAAGATGTCGTCGTGGTCGACGAGGCCCGGGATGTAATCCGAAGGAGTGTAGTACCTGGTTCCCGCGGCGTTGCCGTCCCCCTCGAAATATTCCGCGCTGAGGTTGAACCATTCGTGCTGGTAGGTGATCATCCCGGCCCAGAGGTTCCACTCGGGATAAATCTCCTCGTCGAAGAACTCTCCCGCCGTCGCGTACCTCGTATTGTCAGCAACATTACCCTTCCCGTTCACGCCGAAGATGTGGAACTGGAGGCCGGGAAGATGGCTCGGGACGGGTCTCACGGAAACTCTTCCCGCGATCACCTTGTTCGTGTTCTTTTCGTTGGCAGTGTAACCTCCCCCGTTATAAACGCCGAGCTCGAAGGAGCCCCATTTGCCCGGGTAGGCCTTGGAAACGGTGTCCTGGTATTCCTTCGGAAGAGGCTCGCCGAAATTGACGCCGAACATCGCGCCGAGGTCGGCCGTGCCCGCCATGCCGACCCTGTCGAGGAACTGGCTGTCCTGCATCCTGTAAAGGTTGACGCTTTCCTCGAGGTCGAACCAGGGGAAATGGATCATGCCGACTTCGAGATGAGGCTGAGAAAAGTAGGAGTTGCCCTTCCAGTGGAAATCGGCGTAAAGGAACTTCATCCTGAGCTTGTAGTCGCCGCTGGATTCGAGGGTGACGTCAGGAGTGAAGCGGACGCCCATCCAGGGAGTGATATCCTTCTTGACGTCGAGATATCCCCTCTTCAGGACGAACTTGTTGTAAGCCTTGCTGCCGTCCTCCTGCGAAGCGTCGAAAGAGTTGCCGTTCTGGTAGGAGATGAAGTAGGTGCCGCCGATCTTGAGGCCGCTCAGCCAGTCGGCCGAGGGGGCCTTGCAGGATTTCGCAGCTTCCTCGACGCACTTCTTCGTCTCTTCCTTCTGGGTGGTCTTCTTCTTGTTGTATTCCTTCTGGACGGACTGGGCCTCGTCCTGCGTCAGGACCTTCTTCTCGATGAGGAGCTGGAGCAGGGGGTCGAGTTCCTGGGAAAAGACCGGGACCGCGCCCAGGAGCATTGCCGCGAAGCTTGCGATCAGTAAGAGTTTCTTCATTACCTTTCTCCTTTCAGGTAAAAAGTGATCCTTCAATGTGAAAACGCGGCTTTTCGGCCGCACTCCTATAAGGCTCTTATAATACTCTTATAGGAGTCTTGTGTCAAGTGCGCCTTCTGTTTTTCTTTTGCCAGCTTCGCCTGCGCGTGGATCGGGAAAGAACAGATAGAAAGCGAAAATCCGGGAGCCTGAAATTTACAATTTGTAATTTATAATTTACAATTTAAAATCCTTACAAAATGCAGACGCATTTTTAAGGTGCATGGAGGTCCTGAAATGGCCGGGAAAGTAGACGAAAAGGCGATCACGCCGATGGAGAAGGATTACAACGAGTGGTACCAGGACATCGTCCTGAGGGCGGAGCTCGCCGACTATTCGCCCGTGAAGGGGTGCATGGTGATCCGCCCGCACGGATACAGGATATGGGAGAAGATGCACGACGCGCTGGACGCCATGTTCAGGGAGACGGGCCACAAGAACGCCTACTTCCCGATATTCATACCGCTCTCGTTCCTCTCGAAAGAGGCCGAGCACGTCGAGGGGTTCGCGAAGGAGTGCGCGGTCGTGACTCATCATCGACTGGGCGCGAAAGAGGGCGGAGGCGTCGAGCCCACGCCCGACAGCAAGCTGGAAGAGCCGCTGATCGTCAGGCCCACTTCCGAAACGATCATGTATTCGATGTATTCGAAATGGATAAAGAGCTACCGCGACCTGCCGCTTCTTCTCAACCAGTGGGCCAACGTCGTGCGCTGGGAGATGAGGACGAGGCTTTTCCTGAGGACGACCGAGTTCCTCTGGCAGGAGGGACACACCGCCCACGCTACCCACGAGGAGTCGTGGGACGAAGTGGTCAAGATGCTCGGCATCTACGCAAGGTTCGCCGAGGAGTGGATGGCTGTCCCTGTTTTCACGGGCGTGAAAAGCGATTCCGAGAAGTTCGCGGGAGCGCTGAAGACCACCTGCATAGAAGCGATGATGCAGGACGGGAAAGCCCTGCAGGCGGGAACCAGCCACGACCTCGGCCAGAATTTCGCCAAGGCGTTCAACGTGAAGTTCCAGACCGAGAAAAGCGACTGGGAATACTGCTGGCAGACCAGCTGGGGCGTTTCGACGAGGCTCATAGGCGCGCTCGTCATGGCTCACAGCGACAACAAGGGGCTGGTTCTTCCCCCGAAGCTCGCCCCGATACAGGCTGTCATCGTCCCCATCTACCGCGACGCCGCGCAGAAGGAGGCGATCCTCGCGAAAGCGAACGAGATCTTCGGCAAGCTCGCGGGAGCCGGATTCGATGTCCATCTCGACGACAGGGACAACGTCAGCCCCGGCTTCAAGTACAACGAGTGGGAGCTGAAGGGCGTGCCTCTCAGGATCGAACTGGGTCCCAAGGATCTCGAGAAGGGAGAATGCCAGGGCGTCACCAGGGTAGCCCTCACAGAGCTGAAAGAAGGGGAGAGGGTCCCGAGAATCGCGATCCCTCTCGATTCGGTCGCCGAAAAAGTGGGCGAGATACTCGACCAGTTCCAGAAGACGCTGTTCGCGAGAGCCTTGAAGTTCCGAGATTCGAAGACATCGGTCGCCGCATCTTACGACGAGTTCAAGTCGAAGCTCGAGAATGGAGGCTTCTTCTGGGCCGACTGGTGCGGCTGCCCCGAGTGCGAGGCGAAGGTCAAGGAAGAGACGAAGGCCACGGTCAGGCTTGTCCCCTTCGAGGAAACTACGCTCGGGGACAAGTGCTTCGTCTGCGGGGAAAAGGCTAAGACGAAGGCGCTCTGGGCGAGGGCATACTAACAAGCGCGGAAGCTCGGTAGCGCGGAAGTTATTATTGAAGGGCGGATGGTCGTCCGCCCCTGTTTATTTTGAATTGCTGATGATTATGAACGCTACGACGCCGGCGAGGAGCATCGTGATCAGGGTCGCCCAGATGATGATCCTGCCGAGGTAATAAGGCGGCGGGGGAGGGAGCTCTTCGGGAAAGCGGGCGGACATTTCGGCGCGCCATTTCTTCACCTTCATGTATGCCTCTCCGGGGCTCATGCCCAGATTGTTCATCAGGAACTTCGCCGCTTCGATGATGTTGCCTTCGTAGATGAAGTCCTGTACTTCGACCGGAGCGTTCTCGATGTACCTCCTCATCCCCTTGTCCTGCATCTCTTTTCTCCTCGGCTCAGGAAGCCTTGAGCTTTCATTCACGCCCTCGGATGGTATTTCTTGTAGACCTCCTTGAGCCTTTCCTGTTCGATGTGGGTGTAGATCTGCGTCGTCGAGATATCGGAGTGGCCGAGAAGGATCTGCAGAGACCTCAGGTCTGCCCCGTGTCTCAAAAGGTGCGTTGCGAACGAATGGCGGAGAGTGTGCGGGCTCATGTGCTTCGTGATCCCCGCCGCGCGGGCGTATCTTTCGAGAAGCATCCAGATATTCTGCCTCGTCATCCCCTTGCCGCGGCCCGTCACGAAGATGCTCTTCGACTCCCTATCTTTCAGTATCTTCGTCCGAGATCCTTCCATGTAGGTCTTGAGCCAGTCTCCCGCAACCTCGCCAAAGGGGACTATCCTCTCCTTCGATCCTTTTCCCATGACGAGTATGTAGCCCGCCATCTGGTTCAGTCCTTCGAGGGTCAGCGACGCCAGTTCCGAGACCCTGATGCCGGTCGCGTAGAAAAGCTCCAGCATCGTCTTGTCCCTTACGCCCAGCGGCTTTTTCAGATCGGGGGCCTCGAGAAGTCGCTCGACCTCGTCCTCCGTCAGGTAGGATGGAAGGGGCTTTATGCTTTTCGGCGACTCGATGTTCTCGGTCGGGTCCTCGACGGCGATCTTCTCGAGGAGAAGGAAGCGGTACAGGTTCCTTAGCGAGACGAGTCTTCTTGCAGTCGTACTTCCCGACATCCCGTTCTTTTTCTGGCCCGAGAGGTACTGCCTTATCTCGTCCCTTTTAACTTCCACGGGCGGCTTGGCCACCTCCGAGAAGAAACTGGCGAGGTCGTTCCTGTATGCTTCCACGGAATTGTTCGAGAGGCCTCTTTCGACGGTCAGGTAGTTGAGGAAGGATTCTACTTCATTAGGGAGCTCAGCCTTCGGCATCCCGGTCTTCTTTTTGCCCGCGCCTGAGGATTATGGTGACCGGCCCGTCGTTAACGAGGCCTACATCCATCATCGCCTGGAAAACTCCCGTCGAGACCTTGAGCCCCTCTTTCTCCATCATTTTCACGAAATCGTCGAACATGGGCTTCGCCACCTCTGGAGGAGCGGCGTCGGAGAACGACGGCCTCGTTCCCTTTCTAAGGTTGCCGACAAGCGTGAACTGGCTGACGGCGAGAACTTCGCCGCCCGCGTCCTTGACGCTTTTGTTCATCTTGTCCTCTTCGTCGGGAAAGATCCGGATATCGGCCACCTTCCTCGCGCACCACTCCAACTCGGCGGAAGTGTCTCCTTTTTCGACCGCGCCCAGCACCAAAAGCCCTTTTCCGATGCGGGACACTTCTTTTCCGCCGACGCTCACGAAAGCCGATTTCACGCGCTGGATGACGAGGATCATTTCACTGCTGGTCGTGCAGGGTTTTCAGGGAGAGTATCTCGAAGTTCCTTTTTCCCGCGGGCGTCTCGACGGCCACTTCGTCGCCTTCCTGCTTCCCCAGCAGGGCCTTGCCGATGGGGGACTGGACGCTGTAAAGCCCTTTCTGGATGTCCGTCTCCTCGTGCGTGACGAGCCTGACCTCGAGCTCCTCGTCCTTGTCCACGTCGAGAAGCTTCAGGAGACTGCCGTAGGCGGCCCTGTCCTTCGGGATCGACGAGAGGTTCACGGTGGCGAGCGCCGCTATCCTCTGCCGAAGTTCCTTCACCCTGGCTTGGACATACTGCTGTCTCTGGAGGGCCATGTGGTACTCTGCGTTCTCGGAGAGGTCCCCGAGCTGCCTCGCCCTGTCTATTTCCTTCGGAAGATCGACTGTGAGTTCGTGCTCTAGTTTCTTGAGCTCCTCCGAGAGGCTTTTTTTCGTAGCTTCGATCCCTTTAGAGGCTCCCGCCATGATCCCGTCCTCCTCAGAAAAGAGTATATAAGAAAACCGGTTGATTGACCAGAAACAGCTTTTTTACTGCCATAATATTCAATGCTATTTACGTTGCAGAACGGAAACTCGCGTCCTGCCGCCGAGGTCTTTCCTGAAGCGGCATAGCTCCAGTGACGGCGATAGTGTCCTGAACGCCCTGTGCCTTCTAGCCTGTTCCGAACCCATCTCGACGATAAGATAGCCGCCCTTCTTCAGGTTCTTTTCGGCGAATTTGGCGATGGCCCGGTAAGGCTCCATCGGGTCTTCGGCGAGAAGGGCATCCTTCGGCTCGAATCCTTTAATTTCCAAGGGGAGCGAATCGAACTCTTTTACCGACAGATAGGGAGGATTGCTCAAAATAAGGTCCAGCTTTCCCGTCTCCGGAGCCTTGAAAAAATCGCCCCTTATCAGCGTCACGTTAGGGTACATCGAAAGGTTCCTGCGAGCCCATCTGAGAGCCTCCGCGCTTTTTTCTATCCCGACGAGCCGGCAGTCACCACGGCTCTCCGAGATCGCCTTGAGTATCGCGCCCGAGCCGCATCCGAGGTCGGCGATCACCGGCGCTTTCATTCCCTTAGCGAGAACGAGAGCCTCTTCCACGAGGACTTCCGTCTCCGGCCTCGGAATGAGGCACCCTTTTCCCACGAGGATCTCGGTGGTCCAGAAAGGCTGCTTTCCCGTTATGTACTGGATCGGCTCTCCCGCAGCCCTTCTTTTGATGAAGGAGATGTATTTCCGCTCGGTTTTCAGAGAAACTTCAAATTCCGGATAAGCGAGAATGAAGACCTTGTCCTTTTCGAGGGCGAGGCACAGGAGTATCCTCGCGTCCCTATCGAACTTTCTTACCTTGGAATCCCTGAGCCTGGAAGACCCCTTCTGAAGGAGGCTCCGGATAGTAGACGTCACTTCTTTTCCGAGTGGTCCACCAGTTCGATGCCCAGCTTTTTCGCCGAATCGAAGATCCTCTCGTCGCGGTAGAACTCTCCGAAAACGATCCTCTTTATTCCCGACGAGGCCAGCAGTTTGAAGCATCCCCAGCAGGGGCTCGCGGTTATGTAGGCGGTCGCGCCGTCGGTGGAGACGCCGTGTTTGGCGGCCTGCACTATGGCGTTCGCCTCGGCGTGGGATGTCCTTTCGCAGTGGCCGTTCACCATCATGTGGCCCGCCTCGTCGCAATGCTCGAGCCCGCTGACCGAACCGTTGTAGCCCGTCGCTATGATGTACTTTTCCTTGACGAGGACGCATCCGACCAGTTTCCGGTCGCAGGTGGCCCTCGTCGCCACTTCCTTAGCTATGTCCATGAAATAATCGTCCCACGATTTCCTCATGCCTTCTCCATACCGAGATCAAAGGTTGGACAACTTCTCGAGCTGCCTTTCGTTGATCACCACTATCTCGCTACCGTCGATCGTTATTGCGCCCTCCTTTTCGAGCGCGGAGAAGGACCTGCTAAGAGTTTCGGGAATAGTTCCCAGCTCCGCGGAAAGCGTCTTTTTTGAAACGGGCAGCCTGAACCTTTTCGACCGCCTCGCCGAAATGTATTTCGCGAGTCTTGAAGTCACCTCCCGGAAGGAGAGGTCGAACAGCAGCTCGACAACCGTCCTCAGCCTTCTCGAAAGGATCGCCAGCATCGACATGAGCAGGCGGGGGTTCTTACGGGCCAATTCGAGGAAGGCGTTCCTGTCAAGATGGAAAGCCTTGACGGTGGTAAGGGCGCGGGCGTCGGCTGGAAAAGATCCTCCTTCGAACGCGGGGACCTCTCCCACGGGAGTGAAAGGCTCGAAAATGTGGATGATCTGCTCCTTTCCCTGCCTCGAAGTCCTGGATACTTTAATTTTTCCCTCGAAAAGGAGGAAAAAGCCCGATGCTTCGTCGTCCTCCATGAACAGGTTCTCGCCCTTTTCGTACTTCCTGGGCGTGCAGAGCGCCGCCAGCCGGGATGCTTCCCTTTCCTCAAGTTCCTTGAACAGCGGGAACTGCAGGAGCATGTCGAGTTTTTCTTTGGCGGTCATCGCAGCTGTCTTCATCTTATCTGCCTTCCAAGGCAACCATTCTAGGACAAGGCGGGTCTTTTGTAAAACAGGGGGGCGAATTCTTTTGTAGATTCGCCTTTTAATCTTGCTTTTTAAGGCGGTTTGTGATAATAATGATGTTCCTTTGGAGTAGAAAGAATGCTGGTTTTCAAAGTAGCTTCCGAGCCTTGGGAATTTGACGAGATACACAAACTTAACTATAAGACTTTCGTCGAGGAGATACCCCAGCACCAGTCGACCCCCGACCAGCGCCTGATAGACAAGTTCCACAAGGAGAACACCTACATCATCTGCGCCAGGGGAAAGTCTGTCGTCGGAATGATAACCGTCAGGGGGCAGAGGCCCTTCTCGCTCGACCAGAAGATAGACAACCTCGACGAGCTGATGCCCCGCAACAGGAAAGTTTGCGAGATCCGACTCCTCGCGGTGAAGCCCGAAGCGAGGAACGGCGTCATCTTCAAGAACCTGATGGAGAAGACCGCGGAATACTGCCTCGGCCAGGGATTCGACACGGCCGTCATTTCAGGCACGACCCGCCAGCTAAAGCTCTACAAGCACATCGGCTTCGTCCCGTTCGGCCCACTTGTCGGGACGGCGGAAGCGCCCTACCAGCCCATGTACCTTACGCTGGAGGCGTTCCGGGAGACCTTCTCGAGGCTGGGGCAGGAAGCCAAGGTGCTCCTGGAGGAGATGGCACAGAAGCACGAAGAGCTGAAAGAGCCGTGCAACCTCCTTCCGGGGCCCGTGGAGATGGACGCGTCCGTCAAAAGCGCGATCGGCGGCCCCGCCATATCGACCAGGGCGAAGGGCTTCATGGACTCCTTCGACCGGGTCAAGAGGCTCCTCCTCGAGATCTCGGGGGCGAAGCAGGTCGAGATATTCCTCGGCAGCGGGACGCTCGCCAACGACGTGATGACGGGGCAGCTATCGCTCGTCGACGGCAGGGGCCTGGTCCTGGCCGACGGCGAGTTCGGCGAGAGGCTCATCGACCACGCAGAGCGCTTCAGGCTCGATTTCTCGACGATAAAGAAGGAATGGGGCCGGAAAATCACCGCGGAAGAGGTCGAGAAGAAACTCGACGGGGACAAGGCGATCAAGTGGTGCCTCTTTACCCACTGCGAAACTTCGACCGGCGTCCTGCACGACCTTGACAGGATCACGGACATCTGCAAGCAGAGGGGCGTAGCCGTCGCTGTCGACTGCATCAGCTCCTTCGCGACCATCCCCATGAAACTCGACAGAGTCGATCTCGCCACATCCCTCAGCGGCAAGGCGGTCGGCGGCTATCCCGGCCTTTCGTTCGTCTTCTACAACGGGGAGGTCAAGAGCCGGCCCGGCAAACTCCCGAGGTACCTCGACCTCGGAAGGTACGCCGAGAAGCACGGCCTTCCCTATACCCAGTCGTCCAACCTTTTCGCGGCGCTCGCGGCGGCGCTTTCCAGGATAGACCTGACCAAGAAGATCCACGACATCGAGGAGATGTCCCAAGTTGTCAGGTCGGGGCTCGCGGAGAACGGCCTGAAGGTCCTCGTCCCCAGGGAGGAATCCAGTCCCGCGGTCTTCACGATAGTCATCCCCAAGGGGATATCCTCGAAGGAGATCGGCGACGAGCTCGCGCGCACGGGATACCTCATCAGCTACATGAGCGAGTACCTGCTCGCGCGCAACTGGATCCAGATCTGCATCCTCGGCGAGATCAAAAAGAACGAAATAGAGGCTTTGCCCGGAATTATAGGAAAAATTGTAAACAAGACCGCTTGATCTTTTTGACATAAGGGGGTGTCGAATGTTCGAAACCGCTGAAGTCGGGAACAAGATCTCTAAAAGTGTCTATAAGAAAGGGCTGGCCAAGCTTCGGGAGGATATCCTGGCTGTCCAGAAGGAGCTTGCCGCCTCGAAGACTTCCGCCATCGTGATAATAGGCGGGGTCGAAGGCGCGGGCAAGACGGAGACGGTCAACCAGCTGCTCGAATGGCTCGACGCGCGCGGGATAGAGACCCACGCCCTCGACGCACCAACAGACGAGGAACGCGAAAGGCCGCCGATGTGGCGCTTCTGGAGGATGATACCCCCGAAGGGAAGGATGACGATACTCCTGGGTTCATGGTACACGAGGCCCATAGTCGAAAGGACCTTCGGCGGGATGAAAAGATCGGAGTTTGACGAGGCTCTCGACAAGGCGGTCTTTTTCGAAACGATGCTGAGGAGGGAAGGGGTCACGCTCGTCAAGTTCTGGCTCCACGTGAAGGAGAAGACCCTAGTCAAGAGCATGAAGAAGCTCGAAAAGGACCCTCTCCAGAGCTGGCGCGTGACGAAGAACGACTGGAAGTTCGTCAAGAAATACGGCAGGTTCAGGGAGGTCTCCGAAGAGGCGCTCGGAAGGACCAACACCAAGGACGCCCCGTGGCACATCGTCGAGGCGGAAGACGACAGGTACAGGAACACGACCGTCGCACGCACGCTCATCGCGGAGCTCAAGAGAGGCTTCGCCGACAAGGAGAAGGCCGAGAAGCCGCCTCTGAAGCCGAGGGCTTTCAAGCCGCCTCAGAGCAACATCTTCAGGACGCTCGATTACACGAGGAAACTGGACGAGAAGAAGTACGACAAGGAGCTTCCCGAGGCGCAGGCCGAGTTCCACCGCCTGATAAACAGGATGCAGAGCAAGGACAGGTCGCTCATCCTGGTCTTCGAAGGCGCGGACGCCGCGGGCAAGGGCGGGGCGATCAGGAGGGTCACGCAAGCCCTCAACGCGAAGGACTACAGGGTGATGTCCGTTGCGGCTCCCACGGACGAGGAAAAGGCGCGGCCGTACCTCTGGCGCTTCTGGCGCAACCTCCCGAGAAGGGACAAGGTGACCGTTTACGACAGGTCGTGGTACGGCAGGGTGCTCGTCGAGAAGATCGAGGGATTCTGCACGGATGACGAATGGATGAGGGCCTACTCCGAGATCAACGAGTTCGAGAAGGAGCTTTCCGATTCCGGTATCATCGTGCTCAAATTCTATCTCTCCATCACCGCCAAGGAACAGCTCAGGAGGTTCAAGGAGAGGGAGATCACCCCGTACAAGCAGTACAAGATCACCGAGGAGGACTGGCGCAACCGCTCGAAGTGGGATTCCTACGAAGCATCGGCCATAGAGATGTTCGAGAAGACCTCGATGCCCTACGCGCCGTGGACCGTCGTCGAGGCCGAGGACAAGAACTTCGCCAGGATCAAGGTCCTGAAGACGATAATAAGCCATTTGAAAAAAGAGCTGTAATGTTTCCTTTTTCAAGATTTGGCCCGCCCTTCATGTAGGGCGAGCCTTTTTCCTTTAGGGGGGCAGAGATGCGGAAAAGCACAGGGTCGGCGTTGGCGCTGTTTTTCCTTTCATTCTTCGCGGTAGCTCCTTTTCACTGTGAACCCTTGCCCGGGCAACTGTTGTCTGCTTACGGCGATACAGGGGAGGACGAGGCGGTAAGTGTCGCCAACAGCCCGGAAGGCGGATTCCTGCTTTGCGGAACTACGCGCGATATCAGCGGAGATTCCGATGCGCTGATCGTCAGGGTGGATTCGGAAGGAAAGCCTTTATGGCACCAGAAGATCGGGGGGGCGGCCGACGAAGAACCTTCGGTGATGATCGCGGCCGGCGAAGAAAGCTATCTGGTCGCCGGTTACACGCAGAGCGTTCCCGGCGCCTGGATCGGCGCGTGGATCTTGAAGATCCGTGACAACGGCGAAATAGCCTGGCAGAGATACGTCGCAAAGGCGCAGGTTCGTGCCGTCTGCGCGGTGGGCGACGGGAATTATTTCATTGCAGGAAGGGGAAAATGGAATGATGGAGAGTTGGAATATCCATGGCTGATGAAGATGGCTCCCAATGGAAGCGTCCTCTGGCAGAAGGTGCTTAGCGAGACATGGTCAGGTTACTGGAGTGGCGGGATCGGCGGGGTGGCGCCTCTTGAAGACCTCGGCTGCGTTGCCGTCATGGATGAAAGGATATGCAGGTTCGACAAGGACGGCTGCCTGGTGTGGATAAAGACTTTTGACAAAAGGGTAGGAGTCATTAGCGGGATAGCCCGCGTCCCGGGAAAAGGAATTCTTGTCTGCTCGGGATTCTGGCCTGACAACCTGCTCGCCAGAGTAACGCTCATTTCGGATGATGGAGAGGTGATCTGGTGCAGAAGCTCGGGAACATCCTTTACCTTCAATGAGATACTGACCCGTCCCGACGGAAAATATCTCGTGCTCCGCGATATCCTCGAAAATTCTGGGATCTTGGTAATTGACGACGATGGGGAATTTGCCGGGCCTGCCGTGGATTTCATGTTTCCCTATGAAGAAGGGCCGGCATATCAGGTTTACCATTACGGAACTATAGCTCCCGACGGTAACGCGGCTTTTGTCACGACCATGGATTTCGGTTCGTCGAGTACGGGTTATAAGCATGAAATGGCGCTCGTAAAAACCGGCGAAGGAAATGCCGTTTCCGGCGGGTGTTCTGATTCGAAGGAAGCTTTGATTGCGTGGGATGTCAGGGATTTGAAGTCATCAGCCCTTTATCAGGAATCTCAGGATTGGGCCATGAGCTCGAGCGATCCCTCCGCTTATGTCACGGCGAATCACGGGACTTTTTCCCTTCACGCGGGTTCCTTGTGCCCCGTGATAGACAAGGTGAACATACTGCGAAACCCTTTCCGGCTTGAAATCCTGGGCGACAATCTGACCATAGGAGATTACAACGAAGTAGAAGTCACGATCGACGACGTCCCTGTTCCGGTGACAACCTGCAAGAGTCCTTCCAGAATAATCGCCAAGAAGGACGCCGCCCTGAGAGAGATGCTTCCGAAAGGGGAGACTGTTTGCATCGAGATCCATAGTTATGTGAACAACGGGAACCGTTATCTCTGGCGTTCGGGTTGCTATGAATTCAAGAGGTGAACTAGTTTTGACGACCATTAAAAAAGGGGGCGGATCTTCCGCCCCTTTTTCTTTTCTCTGTGTTTTGCCGGACAATATCAGGCCGTTCCGTTCTCCAGCTTCTGCCGGGCGCCCTTCCTGCCGTAAACGAAATACACGACGAAACCGATCGCGAGCCAGACGAGGAACCTGATCCAGGTGACGAAGGTCAGCGAGAACATCAGGGCGAGGCACGACCCGAGCCCGAGAAGCGGGATGATCGGAAAGAGCGGGACCTTGAACGGCCTCGGGAACTCCGGCCTTCTGAGCCTGAGGACCAGAACGCCCCCCGAGACTATGGCGAACGCGGCGAGCGTCCCTATCGAGCAGAGCTCTGCTACGACGCCGATCGGCGTGAACCCCGCCGCTATGGCGACCAGAAGCCCGGTAATGATGGTGGGCCAGAACGGCGTCCTGTATTTCTCGTGGACTTTGGCCAGAAAGGGCGGCAGAAGGCCGTCTCTCGACATGGCGAAAAGGATCCTCGGCTGGGCCATGATGAGGACCAGGATGACGCTGGTCATTCCAGCGATCGCCCCTATGCTTATTAGGATCGAGGCGAACGGCTTGTTGATCACGTTCAGGACGAGCGCTATCGGTTCCGCGACATCCTTGAACTGCTGATAGGGGACGACTCCCGTCATTATCGCGGCCACCGAAATGTAAAGAAGCGTCGCGATGAAGAGAGATCCGAGGATGCCGATCGGCACGTCCCTCTGCGGGTTCTTAGCCTCTTCCGAAGCGGTCGAGACGGCGTCGAAGCCGACGAAGGCGAGGAAGACGATCGCCGCGGCGGTCATAACCCCCTTGAATCCGAAGGGCATGAAGGGCGTCCAGTTGGTCGGGTTGATGTGCCACACCGCGATCGCGATGAAGAATACGATCACGAGGATCTTGATGATGACGACCAGCCTGTTGACGTTGGAGCTTTCCTTGATGCCCCTGACCAGAAGGGCTGTCAGGACGAAGACGATGATCACCGCGGGCAGGTTAATGAGCCCGGGGTGGTCCTTGAGGAACGGCCCGTTAGCCAGCATGGCGGGGAACTGCACGCCGAAGTTCTCGAAGGTCTTGTTGAAGAAATTGACGAAATACCCCGACCAGCCTATCGAGACGAGGCTCGCCCCCACCATGTATTCGAGGACGAGGTCCCAACCTATTATCCATGCGAATATCTCGCCAAGGGTCGCGTAGCCGTAAGTGTACGCGCTTCCCGCCACAGGTATCATCGAGGCGAGCTCCGCGTAGCAGAGCGCCGCGCAGGCGCAGGCGACGGCGGCGAGGGCGAAGGAGAGCGAGATCGCCGGGCCCGCGTGGATGGCGGCCTCGTGGCCGGGCAGGACGAATATCCCGACGCCGATTATGCATCCTATCCCGAAGGAGACCAGGTCCCAGGCGGTCAGCGACCTCTTGAGCCCTTTCTCTTCCGAGCCGGCGCTTTTTAAAAGCTCAGATATCGGTTTTGTTCGAAATAGCGATTTCATAGTCCCCCCGGGAAACGCCTGCGGCGAATTTTAAATTGAAAATTGAAAATTGAAAAATTAAAATTTTTGGAATCCATTTCCTTATCCAACTTCAGCTCTTCAGCCATCAGCCTTGAGCCGGGCAGGCCCCGCCTGCATTTTTCTCGATTCTCACTTGCCGATCATCCCATGATCTCGCTTTTTCTGACGATCGGATAGAAGGGATACTTTGCGGACAGGGCCTCGCCGCCTCCCTCTTCCCTGTCGAGAAGCGCGATAACCGCGACCACCTTCAGTCCGAACTCCTCGGCCTTCTCTATCGCCTTGAAGGTCGATCCTCCGGTCGTCACGACGTCGTCGACTATGATCGTCCTCTTGCCGGTTTCGGCGGGGCCTTCGATCCATTTCTTCGTGCCGTGGCCCTTTTCCTCTTTCCTGACGATGAAGGCGTCGATCGGTTTTCCCTCGATCCTCGAAACGAGCGCGGCCGCGGTGACGATCGGGTCCGACCCGAGCGTCATCCCGCCGATGTAATCGGCCTCTATCTTTTCATTCCTGACCACGTCGAAGAAGCATTTGCCGGTGAGGTACGCACCCTCGGCGGTAAGCGTCGTCAGCTTCGAATCGAAATAGTAGTTGCTCCTTTTGCCGGAAGCGAGGACGAAATCCCCGATCTTCAGCGATCTTTCCTTGAGCAGGTCCTTGAGCTTTTCTCTGTCGGTCATCTGTCCTCCCTGTCGTTGCCTTCGAGTATCTCTTTTCTGAAGCGGGAAAGATGGGTTCCTCCCCATGTGAGTTTGCCACAAGACGGGCAAATAAAAAAGTCCCTTTTCGTCCTGAAGGTGTAGTAGGGGACGATCCCTCTCGCCTTTTCCCTTTCAAGCTTCATCACGGCGGCGTTGCAGAGAAGGCATCTCCTCGGAGAGCTGCCATCGAAGGGATGAACGGCGGTCAATTCCCTGAACTGCTCCTTCGGGAAGACGCTTTCCGGTTCGAAGCAGGCGAGGCCCCGCTTTTTCATCCTCGCGATCAGCGGGCGGTCCCTCGTGACCAGTATCCTCGAGCTCCTCTCGCACTCTCCGATCAGCCAGTCGTCGTCCGCGTCCCTGAGGTAAGCCGCGTCGAACCCTGCGAAGCGCAGGTACTTTGCCAGCCTCCCCACCATCGCGTCGCAGAAGAAGGCGGGGGACGGGACGAAAGGAATGTCTTCCAGGCATCTCTTGACCTCGTCGCCGTATGATCCGTCTCCGTTCTTCAGGATCAGCGGCGGGAGCCAGATGAAGGGAAGCCTTTCTTTGACGGCCTGCATGAGCACCCTCTTAGGCTCGCCCGCGGGGGAGTCGCAGACGGCTCTCGCCAGGCGCGGGTGAAGGCCCGCTTCATTCATGGCCTTTACCGCCTTGTCAGATTCGGAGAAGGGGAGGATGAAGTTCATTCGCCCTTTCTCTTTCATGAACCTCGCGCCGGCACTGAAGAGCTCCACGAGGGAAAGCGCCTCCCTGTGGCGCGTGAGCCTCCTGTCCTCCCTCACGCTCAGCCTTCCCGAGTGGGTCTCGAAGAATGGCGGGTTCGAGACGACCACGCCGAACTTCCTGCCCTGAAGAACCTTTTGATCGCGGATGTCCCCGAGGATCATCCCGCCGGGGTCGAGGCCGTTCCTCTCGGCGGTGGCGGCGGCGCACTCGCGCAGGTTCTCGTTTATCTCGATCCCCGCGATAAAGCACGGATGGAAATGTGCCTTCAACATGGCCGGTATCACCCCCGTCCCCGTCCCGAGGTCGAGGACATCCTCTCCCTCCCTGATGTGGCTGAAGCCCGCGAGGACGACCGAATCGATGGAGAACTTCGGCCCTCCTTCGGGCTGTAAAACTTCTATTTTTCCTCTAAGGAATTTAGTCCAGGAGGATGCGCCCGGCCCGCCCATAAGGTCAGCCGGCGCCCTTCTTGGCTTTCAGGACGAGGATCGTCAGGTCGTCGCTCTGAGTGAATCCCTTCGTATGATCCAGGACGGACTTCCTTATCGAGTTGACGATCTCGCCTGCGGGCTTGTCCACGCTCTCATGGAAGACCTTCTTCAGCCTGTCCGTACCGTACTCCTCCATGTGGTGGTCCATAGCCTCGGTGACGCCGTCCGTGTAAAGCAGGAGGACGTCCCCCTCTTCCATCCTGAACTTGAAGTCCTTCAGGCTCTTCACGAGAATCTCTTCGGGCATAGGGCCGATGACGAGGCCTCTCGACGGGACAGACCAGACGGTGTCCTTCTTGAAAAGGAGGGGAGGGTTGTGGCCGGCGGAGGATAGCAGGACTTCTCCCGTCTCCGTGTCCAGCGTGAGAGTAATCAGCGTCAGGAACACTCCCTCCTCCGAGAGCCCGCCGAACCTCTTGTTGAGAAGAGTCAGCAGTTCCAGGTGGTCCTTGCACAGGTTGAACGAGCCGTGCAGGAGCCCCTTGGCGAGTGTCATGTAGAACGCCGCCCTGATACCCTTGCCCGAAACGTCGCCGAGGAAGACCAGCATCTTGCCGCCCTCGAGCGAGAGGAAGTCGAAATAGTCTCCGCCGACCTCGTTGGCCGGCTCGCAAAGGGTCGCGATCTCGAACTTTTCGAGGTCCGGCGTGTTCTTCGGCAGAAGCTTTTCCTGAAGGTGCTTCGCGATCTCCAGCTCCCTCTCGAACCGCTCCTTCTCCTTCATCCGCTTCAGGTATTTCGGTTCGTACGGCGCCATCTTGGAAACGGGCTTGCCCTTCCTCAGGAGATAGACCGCCAGGATGAAGACGAAGAGCCAGAAGACCAGTATCACCAGCCCGACGAAGGCGAAGAGGGAATCCTTAGCGAGGACCAGCAGGAAAGCCCTCTGCAGGCTGAGGGCGATGAATATCGAAAGAAGGACGCCGGGGAAGCCTTCGTCCTTCCATAGAACGCACAGAAGGAAGCTCGCCGAGAAAAGCAGTATGAACCAGACGACGGCGGGAGTAGTGTCGAGCTGGTAGAGGCAGAGCACCGCGAAAATGGCGGAAACCGCTATCGCCCCCCTCTTCCCCGGGAACCTCTGGCAGACAAGCGAAGCCAGTATCCCGAAGATCGGCGCGGAAAGAAGGAACGCGTAAAGCGACGGCTGGACGATCGAACGGAGCAGTATCGTGACGGGCATGACGCCGCTTATCTCTATCGGGTTTGCTGTCCATATCACGAGCCTCGTCTTTTCGTGGAAACTGCTGAATATGTAAGCGGCAAGGGGCATCATGAAGAAGAGTCCGCCGTAGGCAAAGCTCGAAAGGAGCAGTCCGCCGAACTCGCGGATCTTGAAGTTGGCCCCGAAAAGCGCGTCAGAGACCGCCAGCGTGTCGGAGTGGTTCTCCCTCGTTTTCGACTCCGCCACGGCGAAAACCAGGCCAAGCCCGAAGCCTATGAAAAACCCGACGATAAGCGACCCGAGGAAGTTCAGGACGGTAAAAGCCCCTTCGCTGAAGGAGACCGTCAGGAAGGTCAGGACCGCCACGAAGCAGGAGAACCTGAAATAATGGCTCCAGTCGATCTCGTCCCGCCTGATCTTCAGGCCGAATATCGTCAACCCCAGGAGGCCTATGGCGAACCATGTCACTATGGCGAGAAACCCGATCGCTCCGCTGCTGCCTTCGTTGAAGAGCGCCTTCTTGAACAGCAGGTTCCTCGAATACTCCACCTCGTTCCTCGTGAAGCTGAAATTGTGAGTATAGGAGGCGAGCGGAACTCCCTCGATCCTCTCGTTGAACATGAATTCCTGCTCGGCCCGCGCGAGGGACTCTCCGCTCTCCTTCTCCCCCTGCGAGGGCGGTTTTCCGCCGATGTTGACCCATTCCTCCTTGTCGATGTCCTGCGGCTGGACCTGGGTGAGAGTGGACGGGTCGAGGCTGAGCAGAGACGCCAGCCTTTTGATCTTCCCTCCCGCTTCGGAGGATGAGACCGGCTTGTTGTCCTTGTCGTCCAGGTCCCTGAAGGTGAGGGATGCAACCCCGCCGTGCGAGTCTATCTTGACGGTCAGGACCGGTGTTTCGTTGGAAAGTCCGAGCCTGTCCTTGCCTTCCCGGGGGAAGAAGGAGGCGGTGTAGATCTGGACCGGAAGCTTCGTCGAGACGATCTCCGCCTCCGATTTGAGCCCGATGCTTCTTTCCAGGCTCTTCAGCAGGTTCATGTCTGCCGTTATAGATTCCTTGACGCGGAACTGCTTCTCCTCGCCAAGCAGGGACGAGGCTATCTCCAGCGCCTTGCCGTTCAGCTCCGTGCGGTCGAACTCCCTCAGGTTCAGCGAATCGACGAGAAGGGGATTCACCAGCAGCAGGTATCCCGCCACCGACAGGACGCTCAAAACAGGTATGACGAATTTCAGCCACCGCTTCTTCATCCATATAAGGATAAAACGGCTTTTAATACAATGCAAATGGGGAGGGGTAAGCAAGCTGAGCTTTCATATTAAATTTCAAATTCTAAATTGAAAATATGACAATTGTGGAATTCCCTTCCTTATTGAACTTCAGCCTGGCAGGCTGCGCCTGCATTTTAAAAATTAAATTTCAAATTTGAAATCGGTGGTATTCATTTCCTTAATGAGCTTCAGCGCTTCCGCTCTTCAGCTCTCTCGTCAGCCTTCAGCTCTGGATAATGAACCGCTGCGGGTGTAAGCTATTGGCATGAAGGCATTCTTTGAAGGCGGACTGAAGAAATAGGGAGGAACCGCAATGAAGAGATTTTCCGCGCATCTGCTTTCCTTTGTCCTGACTTGCCTGATCTTGATGTCGGGCTGTTCGAAGCAGGATCCGATGGAGATGAAGATAAAGGCATCGAACATGAAGGAATACGAGGAGAGCATCCTGAAAATCACCAGGGCGATAAAGGACGATGACGAGAGGAACAAGTTCACGGAAGCGCTAGAACTTGTCGCCGTAGGCCCCATGGCGATCATTCAGAAAAACCTTCCCGGCAGTGGAGTAGAGGAGAAACAACTCGAGGAGCTTGCCTTCAGGTTTGACGGGAAAACTCCGAGGGAGATAATCGGTTTCGCGGAAGAGTGGAAAAAGGACACATCACGCGATCCGAGAGAATTCCTCGAAGCGATGCTGAACCCTGAACAGGTTCGGGAGCGTCTCGACGATTCCGAATGGCGCGCTTGGAGCGGGATGATCTCCAACAGCTTCAACAAAATGGATATGTTAAAACGATCGTGGATCGAACGGGACAAGGAAAGATCAGGTTCCATCCCCACCGTGGAAGAGATAGAGGCGGAGTTCGGAGAAAGAGCCTGGCCGCAGGAGAATTTTCCTTCCGGGGCGGTATATGTTTTCAACGCGGAAGGAGAACCCTCATGCCTGATAGACGGCTATACCATCACCCGGGAAACCCCGGCTCTTCACGATAGGGAGCAATACGAAAAAACTTTCGGCGGGGGGGAGTAGATGCGAGCTGCAAGCTTCGCTTTCATTGAAAATTGAAGATTGAAAAGTGAAAATTTTAATGAATTCCTTACTAAAATCCCCGTGCGTGAGCTCGTGGGATGGAGTCCCTCCGCCAAAGGCGGACGAGCTTGCTCGCGACAGAGAAAACCCCGGGCGTAAGCCCGTGGGAAGTTTATTAATCGTGGAATTGATTTCCCTATCGAACTTCAGCTCTTCCGCTCTTCTGCTCTATCGTCAGCCTTCACGGCGTAGTCTGCTCGGAGCCAAGCATGGCATTGAGCTTTTCGAGATTGGCCCTCGTCTGCTCGTAGCCGGGATGGGTCTGTTCCAGCGTCAGGTATTCCTCCCACGCTTCCCTGTATCTTTTATCTTTTATCAGGGTGGCGCCGAGGTAATAGCGGGCTTCTGCCATGTCGGGCTCGATCTTCAGCGCCTCGCGGAACGCCTCCTCGGCATCCGATAACCGGCCGGCCCTCGCGAGCGTCAACGCCATGTTGTACCAGCCTCTGGAATATCCGGGGTCGATTTCGAGTGAGCGTCGGAAATGTTCGATGGCCTCGTCGGTCCTGCCGGAGTGATCGAGCGCCACCGCGAGGTCGTTCTCGATCTTTGAGGATGTCGGGTCGGCTCCGGCGGCTCTTTTCAGCCACTCCACGGACTCGGGAAGGCGGTTCAATTTTCCCAGGGCGATGCCTATGCGGTCCAAGACCTCTGACGAGCCGGGATTGATCGTTAAAGACCGCTCGTACTGATGGAGCGCTTCCTCGACGCGGCCCTCTTCGTCCAAAGCGTCTCCGTAATTGAGCAGCGCGTCCGCGTTTTGAGGAGCGAGTTGAACGGCCGTTTTAAAACTGTCTAAAGCTTTTTCTTTCTCGCCCAGTTTCATGAGGGCTTTTCCCTTGTTCGTCCAAGCGTCGGCATACCCGGGGTTATACTCGGAAGCAGCATTGAATCGAGTTAAAGCCTCCTCCGTTTCGCCGCGCTCCAGGTAATAGCAGCCTAGATTGTTTTCCGAGACGAAATTATTCCTAGTCACGGCGGCGGCGCGTTCCCAAATTTCCTTGTCGCCTTCCCAGTACCCAAGCTGCACCCTTGTGGCGGCGAAGAGAGGAAGAATAAGAAGCAGGGAACCAATAGTAACCGACACCCGGATCCTCGGGAATGTTCTTATAATTTCGTCAAGAGCCACGGCGGCAATTACGAAGAGTCCAGTCAGGGGGACATAAGTGTAACGGTCGGCCATGGATTGGCCCCCGATCTGAACGATGCCGATCACGGGGACCAGAGTGCCCAGGAACCACAGCCAACCGAATGCAATGTAAGGCTTTTTTTCCCGATTCAGGAGGACGAACATCGTTATTCCAGCCAAAACAAGGAAAGATCCGATAACGGCAACTGACACTAACGGTCTTGGCGCGTAGGGATAAAAAGCGGCAAGCCCCGACGGGAAGATCATTTTCACCATGTAGGCGCAGTAGGCCCAAATCGCGTTTGCAAGCCTGTTGGAAAGAGAAATGATCTCCATGGACTGGACGGCTCCAGTGCTTTTCTGAGCCACGAACGCGACGATGCCGGATACCGCCGAAAGCAGGAAAAAAGGGGTCTTTTCAAGGACGAGCGGGAATAGCCTGCCGGCGAACCGCCCCATTTTCATCGGGAAGCGCCCCAGCGGCCAGATATCGAGCAGCATGAGGGTGAAGGGGAAAGTCACGATCATCGGTTTTGACATCAGGCCGGCTGAGAAAGCCCCAAGGGTCAGAAGATACCAAAGAGGCTTTCTGGAATCGGCAAAACGCAGCCAGGCGATGATCGCAAGGAACCAGAACATCGCGCATAAAAGGTCCTTGCGCTCCGATATCCAGGCTACAGATTCGACATGGAGGGGATGCAGGGCGAAAAGCGCCGCCACGAGCGTGCCGGACCTGAGAGATTCAGTTATCCTGAGAACCAGAAAGAAAAGGAGCAGTACGTTGACGACATGAAAGATCAGGCTGGTCCGGTGATGCTTTCCCGCGTCGAGGCCGAACATCTCGACATCCAGCATGTGGGAAAGCCAGGTTATGGGATGCCAGTTGGCGTATTCGATCGAACGGAAAGCCCAGGCAGCGGAATCCGCCGTCAGTCCACTGCGGACGTGAGGGTTCTCGAAGACATAGTCGGGGTCGTCCCACTGAACGAAAGGCATCGTCGTTACCGGCCAGTAGCAAATGAATGTGGCCGACGCGAGGACGAGACACAGAAAAGCCAGGATCACCCCCCGATTTTTCTGCCCGGGGGCCGGGGTCGAGGTCGATTTTTCTCTGACATTGCCCATCCTGCCGCCTTCCGAGGCCTCACGATCAGCCTGAGCCGAAATTCTACTTCCCTTTTGCTTCCGATTCAAGAACGAAGGCGATAATACATGGCGTGATCCATGCAGGCTGTGCCTGCATTTTAAATACTCCTTGGTAATCCATCGCCTTTGGCTGTGGTCATGTCCTGGCAGGCTTTGCCTGCAGACATGAATTAGCACAAATAACGGAAGAAAAGATAAGCGTTACGTCGAGATAGAAGAAAGTAGAAGTGAGGCGATCTGGGGGCGCTATTAAAAGCGAAAAAGAAAAAAGGAGATTAGAGAGAACATGGTTTCTTGAAGAGGCCCGGTTCATAAAGCCCCCGCTCCTTGTAGGGGGCTTTTACTATGAAAGCGAAGCTTGTTAGCCCCCCTCCACGCTACCACTCTCCCCCTCTGCGAAGGGGAAACAAGAGTGCGGAAGGCACACTAGGACGGAAGAGCGGAAGCGCTGAAGTTCAATAGGGAAGGGGATTCCACCAAGTGAATTGAAAACATTCCCGGGAATATTCTCGCCAAGCTCAAGTTGACTTCTTTATGGAGACTCAAATGAGAAAAACTCTAGCTGAACTGCTTGCGGAATTGGAAAGGTTCGGAAAAAGGAACGATCGCGCGGCGAAGGACGTCAGCCGCTGCATGCTGAACATAACGAGGGAGACGGGAGAACTCTTTTTCGTGCTTGCGAGGGCGGTAAATGCGAAGGATATCCTTGAGATAGGCACCTCCAACGGCTATTCAACACTCTGGTGGACCGAAGCGGCGCGCGCTTCCGAAGGAATGGTGACAACGGTGGAGGTCTCGGACTGGAAGATCTCCCTGGCGGAGAAAAACTTCAGGAGGGCGGGGCTTTTTCGGTACATAAGGCAGGTACGGGGTGACGGGGGCCTCGTTCTCAAGAAGAGGAAAGCTGCATCGTTCGATGTCGTTTTCCTCGATTCCTTCAAGGACAGCTATGTGGGATGGTGGCCTGAGGTGAAAAGGGTCCTGCGTCCGGGAGGTTTGCTCGTCGCCGACAACACCCTCACCCATGCCGGGGAAATGGCCGGATTCATGAAGCTTGTGGAGAGGAGCAGGGAGTTCGTCTCGGCGGATGTCCCGGTAGGCAACGGCGAGCTTGTAGCGGTAAAGGCCCGCGGCTAACCGTAGGGGCAAACTGCGGTGTGCCGGCTAAATTCCCGGGCCTCCGCGGATTCTCCCTTTCCGGAAGGGGGAACGCGATGACACCCCCCCGCTGAAAATTCATCGTTGCAATCATCAAGCCCATGAAATAAAATAAAAAAAGAAGGATTGTTGTAATGTGACAGGAGGTTTGTGAAAGCGATGGAATCCAAGAGAAATGTACTTGCTCTTTGTGTTCTTATCCTGATAGCTCCCTTAGCCTTCTCCGCGCAGGACCACGAGATATATTCCGACGCTCTGGCTTCCGGGTGGGAGGATTGGGGCTGGGGAACGCACAGCCTGACTAACACGAGCCCCGTACACGCGGGGACTTACAGCATATCGATGGTCCCGGACAACTGGGACGGGACCTATCTACACTACAACGGCGGCCTCAGCGGGACGGCCTTCGATGGTTTCGAGTTCTTCGTCCACGGAGGAACGTCCGGAGGGCAGATCCTCCATGTCATCTTCTGGCTTGACGGGACAACTGTGGCAACGGTGCTTCTGAGCGACTACCTCCCGGGCGGCCCGGTCGCGGGGAGCTGGAGCGCGGTGAGGATCCCCTTCGACGATTGCGGCTTGGGGACGGCGAGCTTCAACGAGATAGTCTTCCAGGCGGGCACTTCTTCCTTACAGCCCACCGTTTATTTCGACGACCTGAAGCTGACGACAAGATCGGGCGAGCCTCCTTCAGGAGACCCGGTCTCCGCGGCCATATCTCCCGAACTGGATCGCCGTCCGATCGACCCGCTGATCTACGGGGTGAGCACCCTTGATGTCGTTCCCGCGGGCACCCTTCACTACCCACTGCGAAGGTGGGGCGGTAACTGGACCACCACCTACAACTGGGAGACAGACACCCGCAACGTGGGCATGGACTGGTACTGGATAAGCTATACCGACGACGCGGCCTCCTGCGGAACACGCTCCGACTGCGTGGTCAATGACTGCCTGGAAAGGGGGGAAGCCCCGCTGATATCGATTCCCATGATAGGGTGGACCCCGAAGGACAGCGTCCGGCGATGGTCATTTTCGGTAGCCAAGTACGGCGCCCAGCAGGAGACGGAGTGTACGCAGGGTGATCCGTCGTGGTGCAATCCCGACGCGGGGAACGGAGTCCTCCCGAGCGGAACGCCGCTCACAGGGAACGACCCGACCGACTGCTACGCTCCCGTGACATCGAGCTTCGCAGGCAATTGGCTGACCCACCTCGTTTCGACCTTCGGGGCGGCGGCATCGGGCGGCGTGTCCTTCTACGCTCTAGACAACGAGCCGATGCTCTGGAACTCGACCCACCGCGACGTTCATCCGACGCCTGTGGACTACGACGAGATCTGGGGCAGGACACTGGACTACGCTTCGGTCCTCAAGGCAGGGGACCCAGGCGCGAAGATCTTCGGCCCCGTGGTCTGGGGCTGGTGCGCATATTTCTACTCGGCCGCCGACGGGTGCGGCCCGGGAGAAGACCACGCGGCCCACGGAGATTTCCTGCCATGGTACCTCGACCAGGTGGAAGCCTACCGGCAGGTTCACGGCGTCCGCCTCGTCGACTACCTCGACATCCACTACTATCCGCAGTCAGGCAATGTCTATTCGTCCGACGAATCGGCGGGTACCTCGGCGCTACGCCTCAGGAGCCTCAAGAGCCTTTACGATCCTTCCTATTCTGACGAGTCCTGGATCGGCCAGCCCGTGAACCTTATCCCCAGGATGAGGTCATGGATCGACGCGCACGCGCCCGGCACGAAGCTCGCCATCACGGAATATAATTTCGGCGACGCCGACAACGGCATCTCGAGCGCGCTCGCGCAGGCTGAGGCGCTGGCCATCTTCGGGCGCGAAGGGGTCTACGCGGCGAACCGATGGGTCGTCCCCGATACGGACAGCCTGGTGGAGGATGCCTTCAGGCTCTACCTTAACTACGATGGCACCGGCGCCAACGTGACGGGCGAGAGCGTGCGCGCCGTCAGCTCGAACAGAGACGCAGTGGGGACTTACGCCGTGCGCGGTCCCGAGGGTTCGGGCCTGCTCTATGTGCTTCTCTTCAACAAGGACACATCGACACGCAGTACCACCGTGAGCGTCGCGGGGGGGCTTGTCGGGAGCGTATCCATCTACGGCTTCGACAGCGGCAGCCGTCTATCGGCCATGGGCTCTCTCTCCCAGTCAGCCGGAGCCTTCACCGTTGAAATGCCGGCGCGGTCGGCGCGCCTGGCGGTGGGCAGGATGTGCCTGGAAGCGCCGCCCGCGGTTCCCGAAATGCATGTCGGGAAGAACGACGGCGGTTCGCAGATAAACTGGACATGGACCGATGTAACGGGTGCCGTCGATTACGGCGTTGTCGAGGACACATTGGCGAACGGGAGCTTCACGACCATCACAGGCACTGCGGCGACGGGAGTGACCGGCCTCACCGCCGCGATGCCGTCGGGAGTCAAGTTCTACAAGGTGTTCGCGCGGAACTCCTGCGGGAACGGTCCAGCCGGCTGAAACTAGTTAGAGCTGATTGCTGGCGCAAGAGCTGAAGAGCAGAAGGAGGAAAGAAAAAGACAAGAATCATTCACCACGAAGACACAGAGGACACGAAGCAAGATTATTTTCTTGTGTTCTGACAATGAGATTTCTTTGAAGCAAAGATGTTAAATTTTCAGATATTTGAGCAAAGAGCGGTTTTCGAAAAAGCACCCCTCGCTCTGTGCTCTCTGCGACCTCAAATGGTTAAATAATTTTTTAAATTTACGCTATCTCGCGTAGATGAACGTCGCCTCCTGCCCGTCGGGGTTCACGAAACGGATCTGCACCCCGACTCCTTTTGGGAAAAGCGACTTGAGGGAAGTCCCGCCCTTGATCACCAGGGAGGAAGAGCTCTTGAACTTGACCGCAGGCCACGGGGAACTGTCTCCGGCAATGTATACGAGGATGGCCGGGTCGAGATCGGAACCATAGACCTTCAACCTGAAAGGACTCCCGATTTTCGTGACGGAGCTCACAGACGGCGGCGGTTGGGGTCCCCGAACGGCGATAGTTCCTGTAGACCTGCACGTGACATCGCCTATGGATGAGGTCATCGCCCAGGCGTAAGACCCCTCGCCTGTGTAGGTGTGAGTCGTATCCTGCGCCGAGGAGTGAGGGCTGCCGTCGCCGAAATCCCAGTCGTAGGCGACGCTCCCTGTGCAGAGGCTGGAGGGGGTCGCAGACGCGGAGAACGCCGCGGGCTCGTCGATCCGGGATGAAGCGGGCACCGTGGCGCTGCATGAGAGCGTGCAGGTTCCGCCAGAAGGACAGCCGCCGTCGCCCTTCCAGCAGTGGTATGCGATGTTCAGCAGCTGGGAAAATTCTCCGCTGGCCTTCTGCCCTCCGGCCGAGGATGGATGGCTGTCCCCGCTGGGGTAGGAGGAGAAATTGTTGGAGACTGTCTGCTGGTGTTCGATCTCGCCGTCCTTGTAGCGATGATGGTTGCCGGAGGAGGCCCCCAGGTCGTTCACATTCGCGCCGCCTCCGTTCGAAGTCAGGACGTTGTAAAAATCGAAGACGAAAACATTATGGAGGGGATATTCCGCCAGGTAATCATTGACGAGCCAGTTGTTCAAAGCCCGGGCATTGGCCGCGCGCACGTCGTCTGTGTCCGCCTGCCGGAGCGGAGGCGCGCAGATGATTATGAACAGTTTCTCGGGGTGTGACTGAAAGTAGTTGAGGATGTCGATGTATATGCCTTTGGCGTTTGCGACGGTCATGTATTCCGAGTATGCGTCCTGTCCCTTGAGCGGGTTGTCGTTGATTGAGGGGACGGGGTCCGAAGGGTTGCCTCCCAGCTGGGAGTTTGGGAAGCACGACTTGAACATGACTATCTCGTTCTCGCCTCCGGGGTTTGTCGAAAGGCGCGAGTAGTAGCAGGTCTGGTTGCTCTCGGCGTAAAGAGCCGCCATGTAACTGCCGTTTTCCGGGCCGCGGAACCACTCCCACCAGTTCCCTATGTCGGTCCGGTCGCCGATTCCGTCGGGACCCCAGCCGTAGTTGGTGTCGCTCACGAAATAATTACTGCCCATCAGGGAAAGTCCGAGATGGCCGGCGTTGTCGTTGTCATCGGAGAGCCAGTTCTCGCCCGTTGAGTGGTGGATGAAGATCAGCCTTACCGGCACCGAGGGCGGGTCGGGGTTCAGCTGGGCCAAAGCCGCCGGCCCGATGATGCAAAAAGCCAAAGCCAGAACGAGACACAACATTCCTCTCTTCATTTGCAGCATCCTATGACCGCTATATTCTATTACCACTCCCAACATCGCTGCAAGAGTGCTGAAGATCTGAAGTTCAATAAGGAAAATGATTCCTCAATATTTTACTTTTCACTTTTCAATCTTCAATTTTCAATGCAGGCGCAGCGTGCTTGACTGACGCCTGCCGCGCTCTCCCTGCTAAGAGCCTATCCGGAAATAAGACATGGCCGCGACGGTAGTTGTCGGAGATGCATGGCGCGGAAGCGAACGAAGGCCGATGTCTGGCGCATCGGATGAGCGAG
>JAKQCT010000083.1 GCA_029559035.1 Acidobacteriota bacterium | reverse complement strand
ACCGCGAAGATCGAGTGGCAAACGGATGAACTTTCATCCTCGGAGGTCCAGTACGGGACAACCGGATCTTACGGAGGCGACGCTTCGGGCGCAGGCAGCACAAAGAACCACTCCGTCACGCTGACCGGCCTCACCCCGGAGACTACATACCACTACATGGTCCTCTCGACCGACCTCTGCAGCAACGGGCCCACATGCTCTTCCGACGCGACCTTCACGACAGGCAGCCCGGCGCTCGACCTGTCGGGATGGACGATCAAGCAGTACAATGCCTCCTTCACCTACACTTTCCCCGCCGGGACGACCATCCCCCAGAACGGTTATCTAATCCTGGCAAGGAATGTGACCGAAGCGGAGTTCCGCGCGGCATGGCCCTCGATGCCTTCGGAAGCTGTCTTCGTGAACTCCAACCAGACCGGTAGCTGCTCCGACGGCTGCATGCCTTTGATCAACGGAGCGGAGACCTTCGAGCTTTACGACGCTTCGAGCGCTCTGCTGGACGGGATCACCATCGCGATGGCATCCGGCAACGCCTACCAGCGGAACAATCCGGGCGACGCCCCCGGCTCTGCATCAAGCTGGACGACTGTCGCGCAGGGCAGCGCCAACCCCGGAAGCGGCGCCGGCAGCCTCAGCGGGGCCGGTGTCGTAATAAACGAGATGGCAGACGCCGCCACCTTCACTTATGAATTCATCGAACTTTTCTACGACGGAGGTTCTTTCATCCCCGACACGACGGCGCCCGAGAGGATAACAAACCTGAAGGCGACTCCCCTCTCGACGACTTCGATCAAGCTCGAATGGACGGCCCCGGGCGACGACGGAATGACCGGAACCGCTTCTTCATACGAGATCAGGATGAGCACGACGCCGATAAGGAACGAAACCGAGTTCGCCTCCGCCACGATTGTGAGCCCGCCTTCCCCGATCGCGGGAGGAACGAGCCAGTTCTTCACGGTCTCATCCTTGAGTCCCGACACCGTCTATTTCTTCGCGATGAAGACATCCGACGAAGTCCCGAACACCAGCGCCATGTCCAACACGGCCTGGGCGCTGACCCAGGAGGTCGGGTCCGGTACGACGCCGGTCAATCACCTCGTGATAAGCCAGATAAGGATAGCGGGGTCGACAGACGATTTCGTCGAACTGTTCAACCCAACTTCGAACCCGATATCTGTGAACGGACATTCCGTCCAATATTTCGCCGCGAACTCCAATTTCGGGTTCAGAGTCAACCTGTCATCGGCAAAATCTGTACCCGCATACGGCTGGTATCTTGTAGCCGGTAGCGGCTATTCAGGCTCACCTACCCCTGACGATTCTCTCGGTTCCAGCAACGCTTCCGGAACTGCGGGCCATCTGACGATAGTCCAGAGCACTGCAAACACTACTTGCAACGCGGCGAACGTGATTGACAAGGCGGGTTATGGTGCAACAGCGACATGCCCGGAAACAACCAGCGCTGCAACTCCTGGATCCGGCCTCTCAATCTCCAGGAAACCGGACGACCAGTACGGCAACGGGACAGACACGGATGTCAACTCGGCGGACTTCAACGCTCCCGCCGCTCCCGACATACATAATTCCTCCAGCACTCCCGCCACGGCCCCGCCTTCGGGCTCTGCGCTCGGCAGGGTCGGTGTGACCGTCTTCCTCACTCCCGGCGCTTCAGCGACGAGTATCGAATGGGGCAGCACTCCGGGCGCGGCCTCTTATAACGTTTACATCGGAAGCACTGCCGATTTCATGACGACGCCCCCCTCCCCGGTTTCAGTGCCGGCCAACTCGCTTCTCGACAACACGGACCCGCTGGCGAACCCGGCGACCAGGTGCGTTTACTTCAAGATATTCGCCTTCGACGGGACCAACGAATCGGAGGAACTCGAGGGAGAATGAGAACTGATAGGATCGCCGCTTTTCCGCTCCTGCTTTGCGCGGCCTTTCTTTTTCAACAGGCCGTCCCGGGACAGGAGAGGCCGGCCTTCCCCGCGAGCGAGATCGAAACGAAGATCCACGGGCTCGTCAACGCCGAAAGGGCGAAACAGGGCCTCAAGCCATTTTCATGGAACGAGAGCCTCGCGGAGCTCGCGCGCCTTCACAGCGAGGACATGGCTAAGAACGACTATTTCGACTACACCGACGAGCGGGGCAAGAACCCTTCCGAAAGGGCGGCCGAGATGAACATCGCCTGCGGGAAGGATTTCGGAGGCGAGATCAAGGTAGGCCTCGCCGAGAACATCTATTATGCCGACTCCTACGAAGAAGAGAAACCCAAGGACGGCAAGCAGTCCTACCGCACGCTCACCCCTGATGAGATAGCGGCTTCCGTCGTGAAGGGACTCATGAAACCCGGAGGGCACAGGGAGAACATTCTCAGCCGCGATTACGCGTCCGAAGGGATCGGCGTCGTTCTCGACAGGTTCGGAAGAGTCCTCGTGACGCAGGATTTCTGCCTGGGGGAATACGCCTGGCCGGAACCGGAAACAAGGCCCGAGATGTCGCCGGAGAAGCTGGCCCTCATGGTGCACGACTACGTGAACAAAGAGAGAGCGAAACGAAGAATGCAGCTCCTGTCGTGGAACGACAAGCTGGCCCTCGCCGCGAGGCTCCACAGCGAGGACATGGCTAAGAAGAAATACTTCGCCCACAAGAACCTCGAGGGGGAGGATCCGACCAAGCGCGCCTATGACATCGGCTTCAGGTGCGAGAAGAAGAGCGGCAGCTTCGTAAAGATCGGCGTCGGCGAGAACATCTCGCAGGGCAACACCGCGAAGAGCGTCACCTACATCGGGGAGAGGGCTTATCCCGATTACCAGGACATGGACGAGATCGCGAGGAAAACGGTCGAGGGTTGGATGAACAGCCCCGGCCACAGGGATAACATCCTCAACCTCGACTACACCTCCGAGGGAATAGGAGTCGCCGTCTCTGATAACGGCGAAGTTTACATTACGGAAGATTTCTGCTGAGGAGAATGACATGCTTAAAAAACTTGTCGCCGCCAACTGGAAAATGTACAAGGTTCAGATCGATGTCTCCGATTTTTTCGGAAAGTGGAACAGGCTGGAAACTCCGAAGGAGGAGATAGCCTTCTTCCCTCAGGACCCGCTCATCCCGCTCGCCAAATCGCTCCTGCGGCCCGGCGAAAAAGTCGGCGGCCAGAACTGCTCCGAAAGGAAGGAAGGCGCCTTCACCGGCGACACCTCGCCCTATCTTCTGAAGAACGTAGGCTGCGAATATGTCCTGATCGGCCATTCCGAGAGGCGCCATGTTTTCGGCGAGAAGAACGAAGTGATGGGTCCCAAGCTGAAGAACGCCATGGAGGCGGGCCTCCGACCCGTTTACTGCGTCGGCGAGAAGCTCGAGGAGCGGGAAGCGGGAAAGACGATCGAGGTGGTATTCGCCCAGCTCGAAGCCCTGAACGGCCTGTCTGCTACGGGTTACGACATCGCGTACGAGCCGGTGTGGGCCATCGGGACGGGAAAGGTAGCGAAGCCCGAGGACGCCTCCTTGGTCCACGGCAAGATCAAGGAGTGGCTCGAGGAAAAAGGGCTCGGCGAAGACGCCAGAGTGCTTTACGGCGGTTCCGTCAAGCCCGACAACGCGACGGAACTGTTGAGCTCTTCCGGCATCGACGGCCTCCTGGTCGGCGGAGCCTCTCTCGACCCCGAGAGCTTCCACAAGATCGCGACAGCCGTCTGAAGATGAAACTGGTTATGCGGGAGGGCGGCCTGGCCGACCTCACAGAGAACTCGGTTCATTTCCGAAAGGCGATCCCCCGGACATGATCATGTTCGGCGGAGGGAAAGCGGCAGCGGATAGCCTTCCTCTCATGTTCCTGATCAGGTACGCCGCTCTCCTTTCAGCGCTTCTCCTTGCGCGAGGGACGCTTGGTTCCGATCCAGAAGTTAATTTCGCCGGGGGTTGTGAACTTGAGCCCGGCCGGGCGGTCCGAGTCACCTGGTCGCCCCTCCCGAAGGACACCGAAGAGTTCGAACTGCTCTTGAAATTCGAATCTCCGTTCCCCGCAAAAATAAGGCTCACGGAGTGCAAGGATCCGGAGCTGGACAGCCTTGCCTGGGTGGTCCCGAGGATCCCCTGTGAACGGGCCAGGCTGCTCCTACGAAGAGGTGAAGGCGGCAGGGAGATCGACTGGGCGTGGAGCAGGACTTTTTCCATCAGGGGAAGCCCTTACGCTCCCGTCCAGAGGACCGCCTTTTACCGGGGCGAGATGTGGGCGACAGACGACAACATTTCATCTCTAAGGGGCAGACGGAACGGCGGTCCCGGCCACAGGGCCGCCCAGGGCGGCATTTCCGATCTTCGCTCGACGACGGATGATCCTCTCCGGCATGCTGAAAAAACGAAAGGTCCTGTCGCTTCCGGACTGTCCGGAAAACAAAAAAAACCGGAGCGCCTGGCATCCGACAGGGCTCCCATGAGACTCGTGCTCCGGCTTTAGAGACGACATTCAGCAGATCGCTTGAAAATATTCGCAAGTTAATGACAGAGACGCGCGCTTGGATCAATTCCTTTTGAGCGGCCCGAGTTGTTACCGCACGGTGAAGAACCGGTTTCCGCGTTTCTGCCGGATAGAAAGGAGAAATCTATGGGTACCGCGTGGAAGTACGTTTTGCGGGGGGTCACGCTGGCGGGGATCCTCTCGCTTGCATTTTCAAATATATCGAAAGCCCAGACCACGACAGGCAGCATCGCAGGGAGAGTGCTCGAAGAGAGCGGAAAAACGGTCGAGGGCGCTGGAATAACGGTGACCTCTCCCGCCATCCAGGGCGAGATGAGGGCGACCACCGACCAGAAGGGAGAGTATCACCTCTCTTTCGTTCCTCCCTCCCAGCAGACCAGGATAAGCATAGAAGCCGGAGGCTACGGCCAGGTGAGCTTCATCGTCATCGTCTCGCCGGGGGTCGTGACCACAAGGGACACTGTCCTTTCATCAACCGGCTCCGAACAGGTGGTTATCGCCGAAGCTCCCGCCGTCGCGGTCCGCCAGGCGACCGTTCCGATGATCCTTCCGGAGGCGGAGATCCGGTCCATCCCCGTTCTCGGAGAGTTCCAGGACCGCTCCTATCAGTCCATTTTCTACTTCTCGCCGACAGCCACCCACTCGAGGCTGTCCGGCAATCCCGCAATTGCGGGAGCCACCGGAATAGAGAACGTCTACATGCTCGACGGGATATATACGAACAATTTTGTGACCGGGACCTACGGCACCAATCTCAACGTGAACTTTATCAGGGAGATGGACACCGAGGTTTACGGAGTCGAAGCGGAGAACGGAGCGTCCACGGGCGGCTTCTTCAACCTGATCACCAAGTCTGGAAGCAACGATTTCCAAGGAGAGATATTCGGATGGACCACCGCTCAGAACTGGACCGCTTCGGAAAAGGAGAACGAGTTCGAGGTCACCGAGGGAAGGCCCTGGGAAGCCTACGACATCGGGTTCGATCTGGGCGGACCGATCGTGAAGGACCGGCTCTGGTTCTTCCTCGGGTACAACCCGTATTACAAGACCGAACGCAACGAGGGGGCAGACCTGCTCAGGAACACGTTCAACGGCGGGTCGATCGCGATCCCTTACAAATACGACAAGACATGGCGGACGACGACCTACATCGCGAAGTTCAACTGGAAACCGGGTGAAAATCATCAGTTAGAGTTCACGGTTTTCGGGGATCCCGCAAGACAGCACATCAGGGAGGGGCTCATTCCGACGCTCAGGTCCATCAGTTCGGCCAGCCGCAGAAGCATGGGTTCCACCAATGCCGGGGTGAAATGGTACGCTACGATCACACCGCGATTCTTCCTTGAGACGAGAGTGGCGATGACCCGCAGCAAGAACGAGCTGAAACCGTGGCTTTCGGGCGCGGAAGGATACGGCAGGCCGCAGTTGGTCAGCCAGGATTGGGACTCGGACCTCGCCATATCGGAAGGGTTCGGCAAGTTCATCTCCGACGAGATGGCTTCCTCGCAGCTAGGTGTGAGAGGGCTGTGGGCTCCCGCAGGAGGGTTCGGCCATCACGAAGTGACCTTTGGAGCCGAGCTTGACGATTTTGACTGGGAACAGGTCTCAGGATACACCGGGGGGTACATGATGCAGCTCAGGAAGCAGAACGGACCCGACATGTTCGACCCTGCTTCTTACAAGAACTGGTACATTTACTCTGTCCAGGATCCCGAATACAACGAGAAAGGCTCATATTCCGCCCTGTTCCTCCAGGACAGATGGACCCTTTTCGAAGAACTGACAGTGACGGCCGGCCTGCGCTGGGAAAGGAACGATCTTGATAGCCAGAGAGGCAACAGCCTCTCCCTTTCCTCTATCTCGCCCAGGCTGGGCGTCTCCTGGGACTTCATGGGGAACGACAAGTCCAAGCTTTACTTCTCCTGCGGCCGTTATTATGACCGCGTCCCCCTCTACCTGGCGCAGACCATGGACGCGGGTCATGCTTCATACAAGGGGACGTATGTCGACGGCGTTAAGACCGGGCTGGCGACATACAACCGGAATCCCGCGGAACCTCTTGACGGCGTGAATAACCAGTCACAGGACGAGTTCGTTCTAGGCATCCAGTGGGAGGCGATGCCCGACCTCGTGATCGGAGCGAGGGCGGTTTACCGCGACCTCAACAAACTGCTTGAAACGGTAGGCATATATGACCCGAGTACGGGAGGCATAGACCTCCTGATCATGAACCCGGGAGATCAGTACACGCCTCTCTTGGAATCATGGCGGGGAGTAATTCCCGGTTACTCTGCCTTCCCGAAGCCGGTCAGGCGGTACAAGGCTCTCGAACTCCTGTTCGAGAAGCGGTTCAAGAACAACTGGTTCCTCCAGGGGAACTACACGCTCTCCGACCTGAAAGGCAACACCGCGGCAGGTTACGACCGCGGAGTCCCCGAGCTTACGCCCAACGCCACGAAAGAGTGGGACATTCCCTCGTCGCTCTGGATGAGAAACCGGTACGGCCACCTTCCCACCGACCGAACGCATCAGCTGAAGGTCCTGGGCGGCTATCAGTTCGACAACGGCCTCCTCGTGGGAGCCACGGTGCGTCTCGACTCGGGCCGCCCGAAATGCAAGTTGGCGGACTGGCCCAAGAACGAAGTGGGTTACGGAAAGCTATACGTGACGCCTCGCGGTTCCGAGGGGCGCCTGCCGGCGGCGCTCACTATCAACCTTCACGCGGAATACACATGGAAGATCATGAGGACCACCCTGACCGTATTCGTGGACGTCATCAACCTTCTCAACGATCAGTACGATTTCAGGGTCGAGGAGGGTTTCTACGAGAAACGCTCCACATGGGACGAAACTCCCGTCCTGAACCCGGACTGGGGCAACGTCCGTTCCTACACCGAACCGCGCGCGGCCGCATTCGGCTTCAAATGGGCTTTCTGATAAGAGCTGAAGTCTGATGGCTGATGGCTGAAGTTCAACATTGAAAGGGTGGGCTGTTGCCCGCCCTTTCATTTCACTGCGAAATTATTGGCGTCCCCTTCGTACCGAACCTATAGCAGAAGAATGAATCCCTTATTTTTCCAAGAAAGGTAACATATTATGGCGGTTGCCGAGATTATCGATGAGCTGAGCATTAATCACAATTGGGTTTTCCTGCGGAATATCCTTCCATTCAATAATAACTACTCCCTGATTTTTAGTTCCCCTGACCTCAATTTTGAAGCGGGCGTTTTTTCCGGATGTACCACTTATTATAGATAGAGATTCTTTGTTGTTCTGAGGCTGCCCTAAAATATCAATTATTTTCTCATTGTTAATGATGTAAGTTGCGGTTCTGGTATAAGCCTGAGATTCATAGAGATATTTCATAACAAGGCGATTGAAAAGAAAACATGAAGATTCAGCCAGCACAATCAAAATTTCAGGCGTTATAATCCATCTGAATTTCATTAACCCTATCCCACAGTCTGCTTAGCCCTAAGTTATTGGTATATCTCAAGTTGTCAGGATATTGGATACTCAAGCCCGGCAGCGAAGCTGCCGACGCATAGACGCCGATGGGCCAGAGGCAAGGAAAGCGAAAGGGACGCTCCGAGGCATCTAAAGCCAACTGCTTGGCTTTAAGTCAGCGAGGGCTCCGTACCGAGCGGAATAAAAATAGAAATCGAGCATTTGAAAATCCCGATGCTTGACGCTGCCTATGGTCCGTCGCCGTCGGCGTGTGCAACGGTGTGGGGGGGGGTGAAATTTTTAAGGCGCGGGGAGAGCCGCCAGGCGATGAAAGGCGAGCTGGAGGCCCGGAGTGAGCTTGCTCACAGAGAGACTCAGGCGGAGCCTTGGAAAGATGCGAAGCATCGTTCCCGCGCCTCAGGTTGCAGCAGTTGGAATTTCTTCAGCCAGTGATAGCTTCGAGGCCACCCAGATAAGGGCGCAGAATCTTCGGGACCTCGACGCTGCCGTCCTTCCTCTGATAGTTCTCAAGTATCGCGACAGCCGTCCTGCCCACAGCCAGGCCCGATCCGTTCAGCGTGTGGACGAACCTCGGCTTTCCCCCGCCCTTCGGCTTGAACCGTATGTTCGCCCGCCTCGCCTGGAAATCCTCGAAGTTCGAGCATGACGAGATCTCGCGGTAAGCCTTCTGCGACGGCAGCCACACCTCGAGGTCGTACGTCTTCGCCGACGAGAACGACATGTCCCCCGTCGAAAGGATCATCCTGCGGTAAGGCAATCCCAGCAGCTCGAGTATCTTCTCGGCGTCCGAAGTGAGCTTCTCGAGGCTCTCGTAGGAGTTGTCCGGATGGCTGAACTTGACGAGCTCGACCTTGTGGAACTGGTGCTGGCGGATCATGCCCTTCGTGTCTTTGCCGTAAGACCCCGCCTCCGAGCGGAAGCACGGAGTAAAGGCGCAGTAGGAGACCGGAAGGCTCTCCTCCTCCAGTATCTCGTCCCGGTGATAGTTGGTTACGGGAACTTCCGCGGTGGGGATAAGGTAGAACTCGCCGCTGACCTTGAACAGGTCGGCCTCGAACTTTGGCAGGTTGCCCGTCCCGAAAAGAGCCTCGCCCTTCACCAGGTACGGAGGCAGAAGTTCGGTGTAGCCGTTCTGCTTCGAGTGGACATCGACCATGAAGTTTATGAGCGCGCGTTCGAGCGAAGCTCCCGCGCCTCTCAGGACGACGAACCTCGCACCGGAAACTTTCGAAGCCCTCTCGAAATCGAGGATCCCCAGCTTCTCGCCGATCTCGTCATGCGCCTTCGGTTCGAAATCGAACTCCGCGGGGACGCCCCACTTTTTTTCTTCGCGGTTGGCTGATTCGTCTTTGCCCACGGGAACGCTCTCGTGGGGACAGTTGGGGAGCCACGAAAGGAGGTCTTTCAGCTTCTCGTCGAACGCTTTCGCGTCGTTCTCGAGCCTGGCGATCTCGTCTCCGAGGCTTCTCATCTCGGCTTCGACGCCCGAAGTGTCCTTCCCTTCTCTTTTAAGCTTCCCGATGTCCTTGCTGACGGCGTTCTTCCTCGCCTTGAGGGTCTCGACCTCCGTGAGCGCTCTTCTCCACTCGACGTCGGTCTCGAAGATCTCGTCGATCTTTTCGCAGGCTACTCCTTTTTTGACGAGGCCGGCAGCGACCTCTTCGCGGTTTGTCCTGATCTTCTGGAGATCGAGCATTACTTCTTCCTCAGGAGCTTGACGCCTTCGACGATCGCCCTCTTGAAGCTCTCGGGGTCGGCGACGCCCTTCCCGACGACGTCGAATGCGGGGCCGTGGTCCGGCGAGGTCCTAAGGAAAGGTATGCCGAAGGTGCAGTTTACCGCGTGCCCCTTGCTCAGGAGCTTCGCGGGAATCATCCCCTGGTCGTGGTAGAGCGCGATGACGACGCTCTCCTCCCTCGGTTCATAGACAAAGAAGCTGTCCGACGGGAACGGGCCCTCGGCCTTGATCCCCTTCGCGTTGAGCTCGTCGACCGCAGGGCGTATCACTTCGACCTCTTCCCTGCCGATGAGGCCGCCTTCTCCCGCGTGCGGGTTGAGCCCCATGATCTTGTAGACGGGGCTCGTCTTGAGGCGGGCCGTGACGGCTCCGTTCAGCCCCTCGATCCAGCTGACGAGCTTTTCACGGCTCAGTTCGTTCGGCACTTCGCTGAGAGGAGTGTGCCTCGTGAAAAGGGCGATCTTCGAATGGTTGGCGAAGAACACCATGTAGGGCGTGACGTTGAAGTGGTGGCCGAAATACTCCGTGTGGCCTTGGAACGGGACTCCGCAGCGCCTGATCGCTTCCTTCGAAACGGGTCCTGTCACGAGCAGGTCGGCAGAGCCGTTCTCCATCCTTCTTACAGCTTCCTCGATCGCAAGCAGGGCGATCCTGCCGTTGTCGGGATGAGGGCGGGTGTGGAAGGATACTCCCGCCAGGTCGACGTCGACGACATCAACGTCATCCGGGGAAGTTTTCAGCGCCCTTTTCGGGCCGATAACCGTTATCGGGCCCAGCTTCAGTACGTCCCTGTCGAAGAGCAGCTTGTCCAGTATCTCGGGACCCACGCCCCCGGGGTCTCCCATGGTTATCAGAATTCTTGGTTTGGCGTTCATCCCTGGCGCTCCTTTTCCTTTGTTATGTATTTTATCGAGTGCTTGAAGATCAGAAAGTTCTGCTCGTTGTAGCAATGTATCTTGATGCAGTGCTTGTCGTACCACTCTATCCAGCCGTGGATCTCCTCGCCGTCCAGCAGGACGACCACGACCTGGGTCTTGGAGTTCATCTGCTTGACGTAGTAGAAGCTCTCCGCGCTGGTCTGTTCCGGAGGGACCTGCCTCCTCCTGGGAGGTTCGCTGGGCCTCTGCTGGGGAGCGCCCTGCGGCGCTCCGGAAACGTCCTTGTAGGCGTCGGAATCCTTCACTACCCTTTCCTGCTGGTTTTCCCTCGGATGCCTGTTGCGGTATTGATTGAGGTTCGGCCTGAACAATTTCCTGTCGGTCATCTTAGACTCCTTTTGGAGCTCAGTTCGAATTCTCTGTCTGTTCGGCGTGGGTCTTCTCGGGTTCCATCTCGTACCTCAGGCAGCACATAAGCCTTCCGCACATCCCCGATATCTTCGCCGGGTTGAGGCTGAGGCCCTGATCTTTCGCCATCTTGACGGTCACCGGGGCGAACTGGTTCAGGTGGTTGGCGCAGCACAGCTTGAGACCGCAATGTCCCCTGCCTCCGCAGAGCCTCGTCTCGTCCCTGACGCCGATCTGCCTCATTTCGATCCTCGTCCTGAACTTGTGGGCGAGGATCTTGACCAGCTCCCTGAAATCGACCCTGCTTTCGGCGGTGTAGTAGAACATCATCTTCGACCCGTCGAAGTAGTAGTGCACTTTCACCAGCTTCATGAGCAGCTTTAGCTCCCTGACGGACCTCTGGCAGAACCTGAAAGCCTCGTCCTCGACCTGCTTCTGGCTTTTCCGCTTTTCCAGGTCCTCGGCGGAGGCGAGCCTGAGGAACGAAGCCCTGATCACCTTGAGGCAGGTCTCCAGGGCGTCCAGGCGGTCGACGACCTCTCCCATCTGTTCCATGCCCTCGAAATTTATCACGGCGGCCGAGCCTATGCCCACGTTATCCTGAGCCGCCGCGTAGACCGGCCTGTCCTGACTCTCGAGCTGGATTTTAAGTATCGCCATTTTCTTTCCTTAATCTATGTTCGCCCGAATGGCCCCGGCTCCCTGGCCAATGCTCCAATCAATTTACGGGAAGAGGTTTATTTTGTCAAGAGGCTCTGCGGGAATCGCGGATTTGAAAAAAACCCTTTAAAGTGCTTTAATATATTCCTGCTTCGTTTCCGGGGTTTTTCAAAAATTATTGGGAGGAAAATAGATGCAAAATGAAAGAGTTCACGATGTGTTGATTTTCGGCACAGGGCTGGCAGGGCTCAGGGCCGCCGTAGAGCTATCGATCAAGACGGACGGCAAGGTCAACATCGGCCTGGTCTCGAAGGTCCAGCTGATGAGGCCGCACTCGGTATGCGCCGAAGGAGGGACGGCCGCGGTGATGAGGCCGGAACAGGGCGACAGCCTAGAGCTCCACGCCTGGGACACGGTCAAGGGTTCCGATTTCCTTGCGGACCAGGATGTGGTGGACAGGTTCGTCAGCCTTTCTCCCCAGGAGATAAGGCTCCTCGAGCACTGGGGCCTGCCGTGGTCGAGGCGGCCGGACGGCAGGGTCATGCAGAGGCCTTTTGGCGGGCACACCTACCCGAGGGCTTGCATGGCGGCCGACAAGACCGGTTTCGTCGAAGTCCAGACCCTCTATGACCAGCTCCTGAGATACAACACCTTCACCAGGTACGACGAGGGATTCGCCACATCAATAATCGTCGAGAACGGCAGGTTCGCCGGACTGACAATGTACGACATGCCTTCGGGTGAGTTCGTTCTCCTGAGGGCGAAGGCGCTTCTCATCGCGACCGGCGGACTCGGGACTCTTTACGGTTTCACGACCTATTCGCAGACCGTGACGGGCGACGGCCACGCGCTGGCGTTCAGGGCGGGGCTCCCTATGGAAGACCCGGAGTTTCTGCAGTTCCATCCCACCGGCATGGTCCCCTCGGGCATCCTGATTACCGAGGGCTGCAGGGGCGAGGGCGGCTACCTCAGGAACAACAACGGCGACAGGTTCATGGAGAAATACGCATCCAAGATGATGGAGCTTGCTCCCCGGGACATCGTCTCCCGTTCGGAGATGACGGAGATACTCGAAGGCAGGGGGTTCAAGGGGCCGGACGGGCTGGATTATGTACACCTCGACCTCACCCATCTGGGTGCCGAGAAGATCAACAAACGCCTGCCCCTGATGAGGGAGCTCTGCATGAAGTTCCTCGGCTTCGACATAATCAAGGAGCCGATCCCGATCAGGCCTGTCGCTCACTATTCGATGGGCGGTGTCGAGGCCGACATAGACGGAAGAACTCCCGTCGAAAACATCTGGGCAGCGGGAGAGGTCGCTTGCCATTCCCTTCACGGCGCGAACAGGCTCGGGTGCAACTCCACGGCCGAATGCCTCGTCTACGGAGGCATAACCGGAGCCGAGATAGCCAAGTACCTGGCAACGAACCCGGCTCTCTCGGATTCTCCCCAGAAGGCCTTCGGGGAGGAGAAAAAAAGGATCTTCGAGGACCTGATCAACAAGAACGGAAGCGAGAATATATACGCCATCAAGAAAGAGCTCAGGATGCTCATGGACAAGCACGCCGGCGTCTACCGCGAAGGCGCTTCCATGAAGGAGGGCCTCGCCAAGGTCAAGAACCTGAAGGCGTCCTTCAAGAACATAAAGATCGAGGACAAGTCGCCGGTCTACAACTCGAACCTGATAAACGCGCTGGAAGTCGAGAACCTCATCGACCTGGCGGAGATGCTGCTGACCGCGGCCATAGCCAGGGAGGAATCGAGGGGCGGACACGCCCGCAGGGACTTCCCGCAGAGGGACGACGAGAAATTCCTTAAGCACACACTGGTCACTTACACGGGAGGGGACCCGAAGCTGAGCTACAAGCCGGTCAGGATAACCCACTGGAAACCCGTCGAGAGAAAGTATTAGGGGAGGCTTAAAATGGCAGAGTTCACCCGTTTCGACAACCGTTTAGGGATACTCGGCTGGCTCGGGAAAGGAAAGTGGGGGCTCGAGAGGTACCTTTACATCCTCCACCGGCTTACCGGCCTTGCCATCCTTTTCTATTTCATGATGCACATATTCGTAACCAGCCTCAGGGCTTACGGCATCTACCTCTGGACAGAGGGCAACTTCTTTCACCAGCCCATCTTCAGGATAGGCGAATTCCTGGTCTTCGCGGCGTTCGCGTTCCACGCCTTCAACGGGCTGAGGCTCGTGTTCGTGGAGCTCGGGTTCGCGGTCGGCAAGCCGATCGAACCCATATTCCCCTACGAAACGTGCATATCCAAGCAGAGGCCGCTCCTCGTGGTGATGATGCTTCTCTCGGCCGTTCTCTTCGCCATGGGCGGATACGAGCTCATCATGGCGCTGGGAAGGTAGGAGGCTGACATGAAAGAGACCAAATACTGGACAGGACACATCCTGGCGGGAGCCGCCCTGCTTTTCCTGCTGGGGTTCCATTTCATCTACACCCACATCGCGTTCCTCTTCGGGACCGAGGACAACATCACGGAAAGCCTTTCGAAAGGAAGGGACGCCCAGCCGGTGTTCCTCGTTTTCTTCATCGCTTTGCTGGGCCTCGGGCTCTATCACGGCCTCTACGGGCTGAAGAACATCCTCTCGGAGCTCATAACCTGCGAGAACTGCAGGAAGATCGTCGCCATCATCCTCACAGTGGTGGGCATCCTCCTTTTCGCTTTCGGCAGCTACTCCTCGTTCGTGGCGCACAAAAACGCGACCGGGATGAAGAACACGGTTTCGCGCCTGGAGGTGAACAATGGCTGAAACTAAAACGATCAAGTTCCACATAAGAAGATATGACCCGAAGAAGGACAAGGAGCCCTACTTCAAGACCTACGACGTACCCTTCCAGCCGGGCATGGTGGTCCTGGACGCTCTCCATTACATAAGAGAGAACTACGACCCTTCGCTCGCGTGGCGGTACTCCTGCAGGATGGGCGTCTGCGGATCGTGCGGAATGCTGATCAACGGGTCCCCCACCCTGGCGTGCAACACGCAGGTCGCGACGCTCGGCGGCACCGAGATCACCATCGCCCCTCTCCCGAACTTCGACATCGTGAAGGACCTGGTCCCCGAACTGTCTAAAATGTTCGAGAAACATGTGGCCGTCTCCCCGTTCATCGTCAGGGACGAAAAGGAACTCGACGACGAAAAGGGCGAATACTACCAGACCGAGCATCAGCTCGAGCAGTACCTCCAGCTCACCTACTGCATCCGCTGCGGCTGCTGCATGGCGGCGTGCCCGACCCTTGCCACCGACCCGGACTACCTCGGCCCGATGCCGCTTTCGCAAGCCCACCGCTACAACGTTGACACCAGGGACGGCGGAAGAAAGACGAGGAACGAGAAGACCGGATCAAGCCACGGGGCTTTCAAGTGCCACTTCGCCGGCGAATGCTCGAGAGTCTGCCCCAAGGGAGCCGACCCGGCCAAGGCCATCCAGCACATGAAGAGACAGCTCGTTTTCGATTTCCTGCACCTGATAAAGAACCAGAAACCTTGCGAGAAACAGCACGGGCCGGGGAACGAGCCGAAGAAGGACGTTCCGCCTGCGCCGCCCTACACCGTGTAGGAACAGGAAGCCTTTTTCTCTGTTATAATGAGGGGGGCGGAAGCCCCCCTTTTCTTCTAAGGAGCTTGTCATGAAAAGAGCATTGTTCGCACTGTTCCTTTTTTCGTTCGCTGTAGCGGCGTTATGTCTCGAACCGGTGGGTATGACCGTCCCCTTTTCCATGAAGGCCGGCCTAAGAGCTGAATCTGCTTCATCTTTAGATGTGGTGGCTTTCCCGGACTCGTCCTTCGTAAAGGTTCACCTTGACAGCCTCGAGCTGGAAGAAGGAGACTCCCTGGTACTTTCCGACGGAGATAAAGCCATAAAAACTGTGAACGGCCCTTTCTCCGGTGAAATATGGCTACCCTCCGTTACAACGGGCATCGCCTACCTCACGCTCGAAAGCTCGGGAAGATCGGGATCGGCCGGTTACTCCGTCGACAAGGTCGGTGTCGGATTCTTCTCGGGCCACGAACCCGAAAGCATCTGCGGCATCGACGACAGGAGGAACGCGGTCTGCTACGATTCCCAGATGCAGACTTTCGGGCTGCCCGTCGGCAGGATGCTCTTTTCGGACGGAGCGGGATGGTACCTGTGCACCGGGTCCCTCGTCTCTCCCAACGGTCACTTCCTGACGAACAACCACTGCATTGAGGAAGAATACGGAGCCAGCACTCTCGAAGTGTGGTGGAACTACAAAGCCGCCACATGCGGAGGCAGTTCCGGCGAATACGACCACGTGACTACAGGGTCCACATTCCGCACGACCAACCCGACCCTCGACTTCACCCTCCTGCAGATCAGTGATCCGACGCTTTACGACAGGTACGGCTACCTCAAGATCGCCGCCAGGAACCCCGTCAAGGGAGAATCGATCTGGATACCGCAGCACGGAGGCGGGACGATCAAGAAGTTCGCCGTCGATTCGGACATGGACGGCGGACACGCAACTGTAGTGGATGAAAGCGTCTCGGGCTACGGCAGCGACACCGACATCGGCTACTGGGCCGACACCGAGGGAGGCTCCTCGGGGTCCCCGGTCCTCGATTCCAACAACAAGATCCTTGCGCTTCACCATTTCGGCGTCTATTACTCCTGCGGCGACTACGACATGAATCAGGGAGTCAAGATGTCCCTGATATACCCCGAGATCGCCGAATACCTCGGCGACATCATTCCTCCCTCCGTCTCATCGGTCGCCAAGGCGACGAATCCCTTCCGCCTCATAATCAAGGGCTCGAATATGAAACCGGGCATCGCGGCATACATCGGGGACGACACTTCGCCGTGGTTGTATTACTCTTACAAAACCGCCGAAAAGTTCGTCCTGAAGGGCAACAACGCCCTGAAAAACAGGTTCCCGAAAGGTGTTCCGGTCTCGATAAGGCTGGTCAACACGGATGGGGGGACCGTCTACACGACGTACACGAGATAAAAAAGGCGACTATTATCAAGGGGCGGGCCGGGAACCCGGACCTGCCCCTCCTATAACCTTAAAAACAGCGTTTTGTGATACCTGTCACAGCTTTTTTCGGTTCCTGAAACCATATTATAATAGGTACGGATGCCCCTGCTCTGCCTTTTCACCCCCCGGACCGCCATCCACAGGGGAATCAGGGAGGATGCCATGAACGGGAAAAGAAATCAAACGATCGTCCTTGTTATTTTCGCGGCGTTGTTCGCCCTGGCCGGCCAGGTATGTTTCGGCCAGTGGGGAAGGGTAGGTCTTCAACCCCAGGAAGACTCCAGGTCCATCGCGTTCGTGGACCAGGGTGGCGGGATCTGGACTGCCGTAGCAGGGGAAAAGCGTTTCGGGGTCCTCTGCTCCTTTTCGACGGATTTCGGGATCCACTGGTCCGAATGGCAGGGAACCGGACTGGACGAGTTCGCCCTGGCTACCTCCGACGACTTTCTCGATCCCGGAACGCCCGTGGTGAACACGGTCGCCACGGTTGGTATCACGGCCCTCGCCGGGACCTCGGACGGAAAGGTCTTTTTTTCGACCAACATCGGAGGCCATTATCTTGGAGAGTGGTCCGAGAGCATCTTCATTCCTGAGATAGACGGCGGGGTGATGGAACTGGTCACGACCTCGAACAACCATGTCCTGGCATGCGTATCGGGAGGAGCTTCCCCGGGAGTATACCGTTCGGTGGACCAGGGCGCCAATTTCTTTTTGGTCGCCGGACCTGAAACAGGCATGTCGGACCGGTTCATGAGCGTCGCGGCCCACGGGGATTACGCTTCGAACGGCCTTTTCTGGGCGGTGACCGACGATGCCGCCGTCTCGGGGGGAGTCTATTATTACAACGGCATGGACTGGAACGATGTTTCACCTGACATCTTCCTCCCGACAGGCTACGGATCGATAGCTGTCTCTCCGGGCACCGGGGATCCCGACCATATATGGGCCGGCAACCTCGACGGGCACGGCCTCCTCGTGACCAGCGACCTGGGACAGAACTGGACGGAGGTCGGAGCCATCTGCGACATGGTTACGGCCCTCTGCGTTCCTTCCGACCACACTCCCGCGAACCGGCACGTCCTGATCGGAACCAGCCGAGGATTCAAGGAGACCGTCTCCGGCGCCGTCAACGACCTTTACCCGAAAAACCTTGCCATCAACACCGTCGCGGAATTCCCTCCGGGGACAGGCCACATGTGGCTCGCCACCAGTTCCGGCATAAAAAAGATAATTCCGGGGCAAACCTTCCCGCAGGGTGTGGAGCATGAAGCCCTTGCCCTGTTCGACGTAAGTTACATCGAGCCTTCCCCGAACTACTTCTATCCCGCCAACCCAGCGCAGAGCGACAACACTGTGTTCGCGCTGAGCCAAAGGCTCGGGCTCTTCGTTTCAAGGGACGGCGGAGCTTCCTTCTCCATGTACATGCAGCCGCTCGAAACCTCGCTGGCGACCGACCCGGGGTTCGAAATGGTCGGGTTCGGACCCTCTCCCGTCTACTCGGGATACAGCGGCGCCTGCAACGCCGAGGAGTCCACCGTTTACCTTGCCACGAGAGGCAGGGGCGTATTCAAATCAGTCAGCGGCGGAAGCAACTGGATCAAGCTGAACGACGGGATCACCGGCGACCTGAACATCTGCAAGTTCGCCGTTGTTCCGAACCCCTACCAGTTCCCGCTTTTCGCGGCGAGATGCGGGATCCCGGTGATCCTAAGGTTCGACACCGGAGCGGGGGCCGACACCTGGGTGGGGACGTCCCTCTTTAATCCGATCCCGACGGAGATAACCGCGCTGGCCTTCCCTCCCAATTTCCCCTCCCCGCAGCCCCACGTTTACGTGGGAACGGATCTGGGCCTTTACATATCGGAAAACGGCGGCGCCAGTTTCACATTCGACGATACTCTTCCGATGCCCGGTTCCGGTTCGGCACGCGTCACCGCGATTGATTTCCATCCGGGGTTCGAAGGCAGCGGGCAACAGACGGTCTTCGTGGCTAGGGGAGGATCGCTCTTCAAGAAGATATACACGGGAACATCCTGGGAGTGGGTGCAGGCCGGATCCGCATCTTTCCCCGAAAATCAATTCTACATCGACAAGATCGCGGTCTCACCAAAATACTTCATCGATTCGACCGTCGCCGTCACATTCGTTAACCCGATGACGAAGGTGAGCAACGGGGTATGGCTGTCGACCAACGGGGGAGAATCCTGGATGCCGATGAACGGGACACCTCCGATGAACCTCACCGACATGTTCCCGAAGGCGCTGAGGTTCGTAGAGACCCAGGACGGGACACGGCTTCTCGTGGGTGCCAGAAAGGAGCGGCTCTTTTATTCGAACAGCACCGCCTTTTCCAACTGGTTCCACGCCACCGGGTGGGAGACCTCTCCCACCTGCGTCAACGCCATGGCGGTAAGCTCGGTGGCTACGGCGACAGCATGCGGACCGGAAACAGGCGCCACGCCCACCGACATTTTCCTAGGCACCTGCAAGGGGGTCTTCTGGAGCAACGACGGCGGAGAGACCTTCAGGCCCATCAACGAAGGGCTGACCGCAACCGTGTCGAACGGCGGATGCGCCCCGTTCGCGGTCAACGCTCTTTACATAGTTTCCGCGCTTGATGTAAGCAGCGGCATCCACCCTGTACTGATAGCCGGCACCGAGAACAGGGGCATCTGGTACCGGACGGCGAGGTGGAACAACCTGGGATGGGACTGGTCCACTGATCCCGATACCAACCAGCCTCTCTGGATGCCAAGCAATCTGAACTCGGGGACGGTCAACGCCTTTTCGCGCGAAACCAACATGACACCCCAGGTTATCAGAGCGGCAACAGACTCCGGCGTCTATTCATCATCGGGACTTTCAGGAACCATCGGGCAGGTGTGGACGCAGATCGGTCTCTCGGGAGAAGTTGTCACCGACGTCTGCCACGGTGTCAGCAGAAGCGGCCTGAAAGAATCCCTGCAAGATCCGAAAGCGCCCGAGGGCGGCACGGTCTGGGGAACCGTATGGGGGACCGGCGTAAAGAAGGGAACCGGCGCCAGCCTGATGTCGGCAATTCCACAGCCTCTGGACATATCCTGGGAACTCAGGAACGGCACGGGTGCGGGAACGCTTGCCGACACCTACCAGCAGTCCGTTATCCAGCTTACCGACGGGACTGTCCTTGCCGGGACCGGTACTACCGCCGGAATAGCCGGGATCTACAGGACCCCGGACGAAGGAATGACGATCTGGTACACATGCAACGGAGGAATAGAAGGCACCAACAAGGACATAGCGGACTTTCTCGAAGTGGAATCGAACCTTGACATATTTTGCGCCATTGAAGGGACAAGTGCAAACGGAGGCATATTCCTGAGCGCGGACAAGGGGCTCAATTGGGTCTGCATCAGCTCCGGGTTCGACTCCGTTGAGCAGACGCTGGCCGACATCATCCAGACCTCGGGCAACCCGCCCGTCTATTACGCGGGCACTTACAGCCGCGGAGCCTACGCGACGACGATCACTCCTTTGAGCGCTCCTGTGATAGATTCCATCGACATATCCACGGGATCCTCCGCCGGAGGGACCACCGTCACGATAACCGGAAGCAACTTCCTGTGCTCATGCCCGACAAACTATACTTGCGTGACCGGCAGGGACCAGGCCATTGCGACCTTCGGAGGGATAGACGCGGCGACCACTTCCTGCAGCTCGACACAGCTCGTCGTCACATCGCCCCAGCATCCGACCGGTACCGTCGCCGTGAAAGTACGGAACCCCGACACGAGGCTCTCTTCGGGATCCAAGCCGTTCGTCTACACCGACGGCTCCGATGTCGAAATAACGCTTTCCAGGGACGGGTCCAACAACATCGTCGTTTCCTGGACCGGAAGCGGATCGCCGACAAAGGTCTACCGTTCGAACAGGCCGGATTTTACGGGGTGGCTGAAATCAGCCACCGTGACCACATCGCCCTACACTTATTCGGACGCTTCAGGGACGGACAGCCTGGTCTATTACTTTTCTGTGGAATAGAAGAGAACCGAGGGGGCTTTGCATGACGGGGGGCCATCCGGCCCCCCGTTGTTTTTTCGTTGTCTATTTTCAGGGTTCTCCGCGCAAGGCCCCGCGGATTTCCGGAAAAGTCATCAGTTTCGAGAAAGCCCATTCGGGGGAAGCAGACCTGAACCGGTAGAGCCATGATATAACTACGCCGCGCAGAGCGTTTTTCGTCTTTGAGCACTTTATGCTTGCCCGGAGAAGGGCAAGGGCCCTGAGTCCGAAAACCCCCGCGGGAGACTTTTTCAGCATCGACAGAACTTCCTTTTCAAGCATCGATGGCGCGGGGGCTCCAGCTTTCAAATAATAATAAAACAGTTTTGTCTTGAGCGTCACGGAAGGATAGGTTGAAATGCCGGCGGATGCCTCCGAAAGGAAAGTTCCGGCTTCCGACTCGTCCTCATTATTAATGGCCCGCCCTGCATGAAACAATAGGTAATCGATCCTGTGGTCCGGGCTCAGGAGGTCCCGGGCCTCGCAGGAGAAACAAACGTGTGAGGCCGATGCCCAGGCCACGTAGGTATCGAGAAGCGGGTCCACGGAGGGGGCGGGAGGAGAGTCCCCGAGAAATTCACGGCATCCGGTTTCATCGATAAACCTGGAAGCCTCTTCTGGAGCCTCCATGGCCTCGAAGAGCTTGAGAACCTCCACAAGCGTGTATTTGTATGTCTGGGAAGCCTTGATCTTTTTTGAAATATCGAGCGCGGACCTCCCGCTCTCCAGCGAAGATCCGACGTCGAGAATTGACATGCCGACATCGATAAGAGCCTGTCGGGAGATCGCCTGAACATAAGGATTGGAGAACCTCCTTGCCTTCTCGACGTTGCCCGCAAGCTTGGCTAAGGATGACGCGCTCTTGCCCAGGCCGTGTTCGAGAGCGGCCGTCAGGTGCGTGTTCAGAAGAAGCAGGGACCTGAGCCCGAACATCTCCGCCCACCTGCCTGCCCTTTTTGCCCAGACAAGCGCTTCGCGGAATTTTCCCATGGAATATTGATGGCTTGCGATGCACTGGGCTATGTTGGCGAGCTGAGGGTAGAGCTTCAGCCGGGAAGCCTTCCTGTACGCCCTCATGTACATCGTCAGAGCCTCTTCATCCCGGCCCTCGTGCTTGACGATGTTCGCCTTGTTGAAGAGGGCGGTCACCTTGAATATCGCCGACTCGCGGGTCTCGCGCAGCGACAGGCATTTCTCCAGGACCGACTGCGCTTTCTCCAACTCGCCTCTCGGGCCGTAGAGCCCTCCTGCCATGTTCACGTATATCTTGGCGAGAGCTGCATCGTCGCCCACGTCGGCGGCCAGTTTTTCCGAAACAAGGAAAAGCTCCTCGGCTCTGTGAAAATCCCTCTCCATTATCGATCTTTTTGTCTTGAAGCTCAGAAGCCTTAACTTCCGGGCGCCTTCAAGGCCGCTTTCATAACCCTCCAGCTTCGATATCAGCGAAAGCTCCTCCCCCGCCCTGCCGAGGTTTCCGTAAACCTCGATCAGGTTGAAGACCGACTCTACATCGTCACTTGATATACCCTCCCCGCATATCTCCTCCAGGAAGCGCATGGCGGTGAGGTTGTCGAACCTTCCGAGGGCGTCGTTCGCGCTTTTCCTGTTGTACAGGTTAGCCTTCTCCTTGTCTCCTGCGCCTTTGAAATGTCCGGCTATCGCGGGGTACAACCCCGGTTTTCCCCCGCTCTCCTTTTCGAGGAACAGGGCGCATCTCAGATGCGCCTCTCTTTTTAGCGAAAAAGGGAGAGCGTTGTAGACAGCGTCCCTGAGGAGGTCGTCGGCGAACCTGTAATATGGCCTTTCCCCCCAGCTGTCTTTCCTCAGAATCCCCTTCTCCGAGAGAGAATCGGCCGCATTCATGACTTCGCCGGGATTTCTGTCCGCAGCGAGGGAAAGGAGAAAGAGGGAAACGGAGCTTCCGAGCACAGAGGCGATCTGGACGATCTCCCGCTCATCTCTGGGCAGTTCGTCTATCTTTCCGAGGTAAATGTCCTCGAGCTTTTCGGGGAAGGGCGTCGAGAAGATCCTGTCCTCGTCGACCACGAACTTCCCGCCGGCGCGCCCGAGGATTCCCCTGTCCGCAAGTATCTGGAAAATGGCGGCCGCCAGCTTCGGATTCCCTCCCGTCTTTATCCAGAACCATTCCAAGAGGCCGTCGGAAGCGTCCTCGAGCATCAGGTTCGAGCGGATGTGCGACCTAAAACCTTCCCGTGAAAACGGAGCGATCTGAACGCAATCAAGCCTTGAAGCTATCCTCTGAAGGTCCGAAGACAGGGTGCGGCAGGAAGCGATGAATTTGACCGGCATGTCCGTCTCGCCCTGCAGAAGGAAATTGAGCAATTCGATCGAAAGCGGGTCCGCCCATTCAAGGTTGTCCGCGAGTATCAGTCTCTCGCCTCCCCTGATGATCATTTTTTCGACGATAGCGAATGTGAGGTCCTTTCTTTCCTTTGCGCTCATGGACTTGATGCCCGGGTTCTCTTCCGGCTCAAGACCGAGAAGCGGGTTGAGAAGCGATCCGTAATTCCTGGTGTCCCTGTCCAGCAATTCATCCCTGAGACTGGAGACACGGTCGGCCCCGTCTTCCTTTTTAGCTCCGATGATGCTTCTCAGCACTCCTTTCCAAAGGGAATAGGACCTGGTCCGGTGATAGGGAGCAAAAAAGATCCTTGTGGAGGGCATGCCGAGGGCGGCGGATTCTCTTTTCGCCCATTCTATCAGGACCGTCTTCCCGCAACCTGCGTCCCCCGCTATCAGCATCGGCGCCGAACGGTTCACGAGAAGGTTCTTTATTTTCTTCAATTCCCCTTCCCTTTCAATTATCGCGGGGATGTCGAGGATGTCATCTTTCCTCGTGAACCCCTCGGGAGAAAATACGGACACGGGGTTCTCTTTTCCCTTGAGCGTAAGGGGCTCCAGTTTCCTAAGACTTACGGAACCTGCAGTGGCGGCAGCTATGTTCGAGTCGCAGAATATTACTCCGGGAGGGGCTTTCTGCATGAGCCTCGCGGCGGTGTTTATGCCGTCGCCCATGGCGGTGAACTCTCTTCTCACGGTTGATCCAACAGGTCCGGTGAAAAGGGTTGATGAGGTGATCCCGGCCCTCAGCCTCACCTCGCCTTTCATCGGATTGCCGTCCCTGAGCTCCACCGCGCACCTTACCGCCATTTCTTCCTTGTTCTCGAGAGCGTATGGGCTTCCGAAAAGGATTATCGCCTTGGCTCCTTTGTCGCCCATGTCGACTTTGTTTATGATCCCTCCGTAGTTCCTCACTGTAGCCGACAGGTGATGGAAAAAGCGGTTGAGATCCCTGTGGAACTTCCCGGCCGATTCATCCGTCTCCACGGATGACAATCCCTCGATTCCGAGGAATATTACAGCCGTTCCGCGATGTTCTCCGAGAGTCCCTTCTCCGGCCCTTTCGACGAGATATCCGGGAACAAGCGGGGCCATTCTAACGCTGTCGGTGTTTACCGGCTGCCGTTTGAACGGAGAATGGATGAACCCGTTCTCTTCGTTAGTCAGGCTTTCGGCGAACCCGCCGCCCATTTCTTTTACCGGCCCTCCGCACATATTCCTGAAAGTGGGATGGAAGACGACCATTCCCTTGGAAGCTCTATGCTCCGCTTCCGCGGAATCGTCCAGCGGAGCTCCGGCGGCGTAGTAATCCATTTCCCTGCCTTCTTCTCCCAAAACACCGAAAAGGACTTTTCCGTAAGCCACTCCTATTTTCATGGCAAGGGAGAATATCTTTCCACCCGCGCTGATCTCGCCGAAATCATCCATTTTCCTCATCATCGCCCGCGATGCCGCGGCAGCGTTCTGTTCGAGGCCTTTGGGAAAGTAGAGGGTCATCGCGTCGCCGCCGAACCGGATCACATCGCCTCCGGAATTGTCGACTATAGCAATCATTTCCGCGAAATAGGAGTTGAGTATCCCCGTCAGCTTTTCCGCTCCCTCCTTTCCGATCCCGCTCAGCGCTTCGGTAAGAGGGGTGAATCCGGCGACGTCGCAGAAAACCACGGTTCCTTCTTCCATCGCTGAAGGATTGGAGGAATCGATTCTCGCGAGGAGATCTATTATCTTCTTGGGAAGGAACATGCTCAGGTCGGCCATGTTTTAGTATATATCGGGCGGTAAAAATAATAAACGGGGCCGGTTTCCCGGCCCCGTTTTGTCTTCAGCTCTTCAGCGCTGTTTTCAGGAACAGCCGCCCGGGCTGTTTACCTGCCTGGCGCCGCATGTCGCCGTCCCGGCGGGGCCTTCGCCCGCTCCGCTGTAGCCCGTGATCAGGAAGTAGTAGCAGCGGCCCGATACTCCGGACGGGTCGTCCCCCGTCACGTCGAAGCTCGTTCCCGCGCCGTCGTTCCTCAGGCAGAAGTCG
>JAKQCT010000080.1 GCA_029559035.1 Acidobacteriota bacterium | reverse complement strand
AGAAATAACTTCATATACTTGAATGGAGTGGAAGGGATTAGAGGAGGTTTATGAGGCGAAATGGCTGAAAAACTTGGAGAAATGCTTTTAAAGGGGGGGCTCATATCCGAGCAGCAGCTTCAAGAGGCTCTTCAGCTTCAGAAAACCAACGGGGGCAAGCTCGGTTTCAATCTCATTAAACTCGGGTTCGTCAAAGAAGAGGAGATAACTTCGCTTCTTTCCGAGCAGTACGGCGTCCCGGCGATACACCTCGAACATTTCGACATCGACGAATCTGTTTTGAAGCACGTTCCCGCCGATATAGCGCAGAAATATCTCCTCATCCCCATCGAACGGACAGGCGCAACGCTGACGATCGCGATGGCGGATCCGTCCAACATCTTCGCTCTCGACAACATCAGGTTCCTCACGGGCTACCAGGTCGAGCCGGTCGTCGCCTCCGAAGCGTCGATCAGGACGGCCATCGAGAGGTACTACGGCGGTTCCAAGGAGATGCAGCTCAAGGACGTGATGGACGAGCTGGAGAAGGTGGCCGACGCGGCGGAGCTGGAAGTCACCGAAGAAGAGGAAGAGATCTCGGAACAGGCTCTGGCGGCCGCCAGCGAGGACGCGCCGGTCGTCCGGCTCGTTAACGCCATACTAACCGACTCCATCAGGAAGGGCGCAAGCGACATCCACATCGAGCCCTACGAAAAGGATTACAGGGTCAGGTTCAGGATAGACGGGGTGCTTTACGAACAGCTTAGGCCGCCGGCCAAGATGAGGGACGGCATAGCTTCTCGTCTCAAGATCCTCGCAAAGCTCGACATCGCCGAGAAAAGGCTTCCCCAGGACGGCAGGATCAAGACCAAGATGAAGATCGACGGAAAGACGCGCGAGATCGATTACCGCGTCTCGACCGTCCCCACCCTCTACGGCGAAAAGATAGTCATGAGGCTCCTCGACAAGGAAGGCCTCAAGCTCGACATGACCAAGCTGGGGTTCGAGCCCGAGAGCCTCGAGAAATTCGAAAGGGCGATCCTGAAGCCTTACGGTATGTGCCTGGTCACGGGGCCGACAGGTTCGGGCAAGACGAACACGCTTTACTCCGCCATCGGAAGACTGAACAGCCCCGAAACGAACATCATGACGGCGGAGGACCCGGTCGAGTTCTCGATAGTCGGATGCAACCAGGTCCAGATGAAGGAAGGCATAGGCCTCAACTTCGCAGCGGCGCTCAGGGCGTTCCTGAGGCAGGACCCCAACATAATCCTCGTGGGAGAGATCAGGGATTTCGAAACCGCCGAGATCGGCATCAAGGCCGCTCTCACCGGCCACCTCGTCCTCTCGACGCTTCACACGAACGACGCCCCGTCAACAATATCGAGGCTCATGAACATGGGCATCGAGCCTTTCCTTGTCGCCACATCGGTGCACCTGATACAGGCGCAGAGGCTGATTAGAAGGATATGCAAGGAATGCAAGGAAGAGGTGTCCCTGCCCGCCAAGGCCATGCTCGACCTCGGATTCAACGAGGAGGACATGGAGGGCCTCAAGATCTACAAGGGCAGAGGCTGCCCCACCTGCAACGGAACGGGATGCAAGGGCAGGATAGGCCTCATGGAGGTCATGGAGATGACCGACGCCCTGAGGGAAATGGTCCTTATGGGAGCGAACGCCCTCGAGCTCAAGAGACAGGCCATCCAGGACGGCATGATAACGCTGAGGCGCTCGGGCCTGATCAAGATCAAGGCCGGGCTCGTCCCGGTGGAGGAAGTTCTCAGAGAAACAGTCATATAGGGAGGTAACGCATGACACCGGAAGCCCCGACCGGCTCCAACCCGCCGCTTTCGCTGCACCACCTTCTGAAAGTAATGATAGACAACCAGGGGACGGACCTTCACGTCACGACGAACACCGCTCCCCAGATCAGGATCCACGGCCACCTGAAGACCATAGACACCTTCAAGCCCCTCACTCCGTCGGAAACAAAACAGCTCTGCTACTCGATCCTGACGGACAACCAGAAGCACAAGTTCGAGGAAACGCTCGAACTGGACCTCTCGTTCGGGATAAAGGGGCTGGCCCGTTTCAGGGCTAACATCTTCCAGCAGAGGGGCGCGGTGGCGGGAGCGTTCCGTCTGATCCCATACGAGATCAGGGGATTCGACGAGCTCGGCCTTCCCCACGTGATCCAGATCATGTGCGAAAAACCCAGGGGTCTGATCCTCGTCACCGGGCCGACGGGCTCCGGCAAGTCGACGACTCTCGCCGCCATGCTCGACAAGATCAACAGGGAAAGGCACGACCACATAATCACTATCGAGGACCCGGTCGAATACCTTCACCCGCATAAAAGCTGCCTGGTCAACCAGAGAGAGATCGGAGCGGACACTTTCACATTCAAGGCCGCCCTCAAGAGCATCCTCCGTCAGGACCCCGACGTAGTGCTCATAGGAGAAATGAGGGACCTGGAGACCATCGAGGCGGCGCTCAGGATCGCCGAGACGGGCCACTTGACCTTCGCCACGCTCCACACCAACTCGACGGTCGAAACCATCAACCGTATCATAGACGTCTTCCCCAGCAACCAGCAGGCCCAGGTAAGGACACAGCTTTCCTTCGTTCTTCAGGGGATCCTCTGCCAGACCCTCCTCCAGACAAAGGACAAGAAGGGCCGCTGCCTGTGCGTCGAGATCATGGTCCCGAACGCGGCGATCAGGAACCTCATCCGCGACGACAAGATCCACCAGATTTATTCGATGATGCAGACCGGCCAGGCGGGAAGCGGCATGCAGACCTTCAATCAGGCGCTCGCCGACCTGTTCCTGAGAGGGAAGATCGACATGGAGACCGCCGTTGCCAGGTCTTCCCAGCAGGAAGAACTGAGAGAGCTGATCGACAGGGGCGTGACCCTTGGATCTAGGCAGATGAACGTTGGGACTGGACCGGGCGGATTGCCCAGGGGACCGCAGCCGCCCACTAAGAGGTGATGTAATTAACCTTCCGGATTAGGAGGAGATATGCCTCAGTATGATTGGACCGGGACAAAGAAGACGGGGGAAGTTGTCAGCGGTGTGATGACGGCGGACTCCAAAGATGCCGTCAGCAGGAACCTTCAGCGCCAGAACATTATGGTCACGAAGATAAAGGAGAAAGGCAAGGAGTTCGCCCTTCCCAAGTTCGGCGGAAGCGTTACGACCAAGGAACTCGCCATATTCACCCGGCAGTTCTCGGTCATGATCGACGCCGGCCTCCCGATCACCCAATGTCTTGAGATACTCGCGAGCCAGCAGGAGAACAAGTTCTTCCAGCGCATCATTTTCGGCATCAGGGAGGACGTCGAGGCCGGAGCCAACCTCTCGGACGCGCTCCGAAAGGCTCCCAAGGTATTCGATGACCTTTACTGCAACCTGGTCCAGGCGGGCGAGGCGGGCGGTATCCTCGACACGATCCTTCAGAGGCTTTCGGTTTACATCGAAAAGAATGTCAAGTTGAAGGCGGCGGTCAAATCGGCGCTCATCTACCCCGTAGTAGTAGTAGTCGTCGCCATCCTGATAGTCGCCCTCATCATGTGGAAGGTCATCCCCACCTTCGCATCCCTGTTCGCCGGATTGGGAGCCAAGCTCCCGATGCCCACCAGGGTAGTCATCGCCATTTCCAACTTCCTGGGTTCCTGGTGGTGGCTTATAGGCATATCGATCGCCGCGCTGATAATAGCTTTGAGAACCTACTACGCGACTCCGGGCGGAAGGTACAACATAGACAAGATAACCCTCAAACTGCCGGTCCTGGGCATCGTTCTGAAGAAGATAGCCGTGGCCAGGTTCTGCAGGACGCTCGGGACGCTGGTATCATCGGGCGTTCCGATCCTCGAGGGACTTGACATAACGGCGAAGACATCGGGCAACGCCGTCGTCGAAGAAGCCATCATGAAGACCAGGAAATCGGTCGAAGAAGGCAAGACCATCGTCGAACCCCTTCAGGCCACCAAGCTTTTCCCCGGCATGGTGACGCAGATGATAGGCGTCGGAGAATCGACCGGAGCCCTTGACGCGATGCTCTCCAAGATCGCCGACTTTTACGAGGACGAAGTAGACGAGGCCATAGCCAACCTGATGTCGCTCCTGGAGCCTCTCATCATCGTGTTCCTCGGCACCACGGTAGGCGGCATCGTCATCGCCATGTATATGCCGCTGTTCTCGCTGATACAACAGATCCAGTAGAGCGGTGGGCGTACCGACAGATACGCTTTTGAACTCAGCCGGGCCCCGTCCTTCAGGCTCTTCCGAAACAGGAGGCACCCTTGGGAGAATTTGAACGGACGGGGCTTCGTCTTATCGTTTTCCGGCTGGTGATCGCGCTGACTTTCCTCGCTTCTTCCCTCGGACTTCAGGTCGCCCTCGGAGAGAAGTTCCTGCTGGGCCCCTACTTCTATTTTTCCGCCCTGGTCCTTTTCCTGGAGATCATCTACCTCATGATCTACGCGCTCTTTCCGGGACTGAGGAAAAAGGAACCCTTCATCTACATTCAGCTCCTGGGCGACTCAGCCACGGTGATGGTTCTTCTCTTCTTTACGGGCGGGCAGTCGAGCGTCTTCGTCTTCCTCTGTCACTTCCTGATAGTAGTTGCCGGGTCGATCCTGAGGAAGAGAGGCGCATTCCTTCTCGCTCTCGTGAACGGCCTCCTCTTCGGCCTCCTGTGCCTGAGCCTCTACTACGGATGGCTGAGGCCAGGCAAGGCCTTCAGCGCTATATTCGAACCGCCCACCGCGGGCGAGGCGTTCAACGCACTGATGACCAACCTGATCGGATTCTTTCTGGTTGCCATGCTCATTTCCGCCATGGCTACTAGAATGGAAAAAAGCAGCCGTGACCTGGGAGCGGCCAGAAAGGACCTCAGCTACTACCGCCACCTTAACGACATGATAGTCTCGTCCTTCTCCGGAGGTATTATCGTCACCGACCTTGACGGGAAGGTCACGATGTCCACTCCCAGGGGCCGCGAGCTCCTCTCGATGACCATCACGGAAGGGTGGAGGCTCGACGAAAAGATACAGAGCCTCGGCGGGCCGCCTCTCAACTTCAGCGGAACGCTGATAAAAAGCTGCGACATCCCGCTCTCTCTCCCGGGAGAACGGCACGTGATGATCTCCATATCGCAGCTGGGCGAGGACGGAAGGCTCGTCGGATACCTCGCCCTTGTCAGGGACGAGAGCGAGGTCGTGAGGATAAGGGGTGAGCTCGGCCTCAAGGAGAGGCTGGTGGCCCTGGGAGAGATGGCCGCGAACATGGCGCACGAGATCAAGAACCCTCTCGGCTCGATATCCGGAGCGGCCCAGATGCTCAAGTCTGAGACAAGCGAAGGAAGCTCGGAGAGCGAACTTCTCGCGATCATACACAAGGAAAGCCTCAGGCTGGCGGAGGTTCTGGACAACTTCCTCCGCTTCGCCAACCCCCCCAGACCGGAGAAGCAGGCCGCCGACATCGCGACGCTGTGCAGGGAGACCGCGACGCTTTTCGAGAAAAGCCCGTTCTTCGCGGAAAAAAAGCTTGACCTTTCATGCGACTGCGGGAACTCGGAAATGACGGCCGTCATGGACCCCAACCAATTCAGGCAGGCTCTCTGGAACCTCCTTCAGAACGGAAGGAAGGCTTCCCCCGACGGAGGGAAGATATCCATAGTTTTGAGAAAATCTCCGCCATGGGCTATAGTTGAGGTTTCTGATACGGGAGTTGGAATGCCCAAAAGCGAACTGGACAAGATGCAGGAACCTTTCAAGAGAGGCTTCGGCGCCGGCGCCGGGCTGGGGCTTTCCGTGGTCTACAGGATCATGGAGCAGCACGGAGGGCGCCTGGAGATCGACTCCACCTACGGGTCCGGAACGACGGTCAGGCTCTTCTTTCCCCTGGAATAGGCTTCAATGGCGAGAAAGATCCTTGTTGTCGACGATGAAAGAAGCATGACCCAGATGCTGAAGATCCTTTTCGAGAAGGAAGGGATCGAGACCGCTACCGCTTCGAGCGCGGAGGAAGCCCTGGCGGCCATACCCCAGTCCCACTTCGACCTGGTCCTTTCCGACATAAGGATGGGAAGGCTTTCGGGAACCGACCTGCTCCGCGAGGTGAAGAAGTTCGAGACGCCCCCCGACGTCATCCTGATGACGGCCTACGCCACGGCGGAGAGCGCCATAGAGGCGCTGAAGCTGGGAGCGGTCGATTACATCGTGAAGCCTTTCGACATCGACGAGCTCCTTCACAGGGTCACGAGCGTGCTCGAAAAGAGGAACCTCATAGAGGAGAACATACAGCTCAAGTTAGAATTGTCGAAGGTCGAGAAGTTCGGAGACCTTATCGGCAGCAACCCCGAGATGCAGAAGATCTACGCGATGATCGAAAGGATCGCCCCCACCAACTCCACTGTGCTCGTTCAGGGGGAGAGCGGCACCGGGAAAGAACTTGTCGCACGGGCCATACATTCGCATTCGCTCAGAAAAAGCAGGCCTTTCGTCTCTGTCAACAGCGGCGGGATCCCCGAAACGCTCCTGGAGAGCGAGCTTTTCGGATATGTCAAAGGAGCTTTCACCGGGGCTGCCCAGACTAAAAAAGGCCTTTTCGACGTCGCTGCCGGAGGCACCCTCTTCCTTGACGAGATCGGGGAGATGTCCCCGCTGATGCAGGTGAAACTGCTGAGAGCGATCCAGGAAAAAACGATCAGGCCGGTCGGGGCCACCGCGGAGCACGAGGTGGACGTCAGGCTGATCGCCGCCACGAACAAGGATCTGCTCGAGATGGTCAAGCATAACGGCTTCAGGGAGGACCTGTATTACAGGATCAACGTCATCAACATCCCCATGCCTCCCCTTAGGGAGAGGAGGGAAGACATTCCGATGCTGGTTAGCCATTTTATCGACAAGGCCGCGAGGGCGATGGGCAAAACCAGCCCGGAGGTTCCCCCGAAGACCATGGAACTCCTCGAAAAATATGACTGGCCGGGCAACATCCGCGAACTGCAGAACGTCATCGAGAGGGCGATCGCCATCTCTCCCGGTAGGACCATAGAACCTTCCCACATACCCGACAACGTCCTGGGTTTTTGTGCAACCGGGAAGCTGTTCGAGATAGATATCAGGGCGGACGGATTCTCGCTCAACGACGAGATAGAAAAAATCCGCAGCATCTATGTCCTGAAGGCCCTGGACATGGAGGGAGGGAACCTCACGAGGGCGGCAAAACGCCTGGGGATCACCTTCCGCTCGATCAGGTACTATGTGAAGAAATACGGGCTGGGCTACAGGGAGAACTCCTGATGAAAGCCGATGTCAGCATCCTCATCCCCCTGTTCAACGAAAAGGACTGCGTCGAGCCGCTGTTGGAAAAACTATCCTCCGTCCTGCCGTCCCTCGGGGGCAGGGCCGAGATCGTGATCGTCGATGACGGGTCGACGGATGGAAGCGGCGAAAAGCTCGACGCCGCGCTGAAAATAATGGACAACCTCAAAGTCGTGACCTTCAGGAGGAACTACGGCCAGACTTCGGCCCTTTCGGCTGCGATAGCGAACAGCTCCGGCGAGATTCTGATCCCGATGGACGCCGACCTTCAGAACGATCCGGAGGACATCCCCCGCCTTCTGGAGAAGCTGGAGGAAGGCTTCGACGTGGTGAGCGGATGGCGCAGGAGGAGGGAGGACCCTTTCCTGACAAGGACCTTACCCTCGAAGATCGCCAACTTCTTCATCTCGCTGATTTCCGGAGTGAAGCTGCACGATTACGGATGCACCCTCAAAGCTTACCGGAAGGAAGTTCTCGACGAGGTGGACCTTATAGGCGAGATGCACAGGTTCATCCCTGTTCTTGCAAGCTGGAAGGGCGCGAAGGTGGCGGAGCTCGAAGTTTCACACCATCCGAGGACGGCAGGCAGATCGAAGTACGGACTGGGAAGGACGTTCAAGGTCATCCTCGACCTGCTCACCCTTAAGTTCCTGGGCTCTTTCCTTACGAAGCCGATCTACGTCTTCGGCGGCTCCGGGTTCGGCCTGATCTCGATCTCGGGGCTGGTCGCGGCCTTCACCCTCTACCAGAAGTTCATACAGGGGTTCTACGTCCACAGGAACCCCCTTTTCGTCGTGGCGGTATTTTTCGCCCTCGCGGGGCTTCAGCTCATCATGATCGGCCTTCTCGGCGAGGTCCTCGCGAGGATCTATTTCCAATCTTCGGGAAAGAAACCCTACGTGATAAAACAGATCAAGGGTCCGGCACAAGGAAGCTGATGTGCGGGATCGCCGGCTGCTATCTTAAGGACAAGGCGGACAGGGAAGACCTCCTCGGAATGACCCGGAGGCTCGTCCACAGGGGCCCTGACGGCGAAGGGATCTTCGTCGAGGACGGTGTCGGCCTTGGCCACCGCAGGCTCTCGATAATCGACCTGAAGACGGGAGACCAGCCGATGGCCTCAGAGGACGGAAGCGTGGTGGTCGTCTTCAACGGCGAGATATACAATTTCAGGGAACTGCGAAAGGAGCTCGAGGGCGGAGGACACAGGTTCGCCACATCATCGGACACCGAAGTCCTGGTCCATCTTTACGAGGAACACGGGGAAATTTTCGCCGAGAGGCTGAACGGCATCTTCGCCTTCGCGCTTTATGACAGGAAAAGGAAGGTCGTTGTCCTTGGAAGGGACCCGCTCGGCGTCAAGCCGCTTTATTACGCCTCCGCCCCGGACGGCCTTCTCTTCGGTTCGGAACCGAAAGCCCTTCTGAAGCACAGGGGGTTCATGCCAGAAACGGACCTCGGAGCGGCGGCGACTTACCTGCAGATGGAATACTACCCCGCCCCGCTCACCCCTTTCCGGGAAATGAAGAAACTGCTCCCGGGGCACGTGCTGATCGCGAGGTCCCCCTCGGACATCGGGATACGGCGGTATCATTCATGGAAGTTCGACGACCTCTCGGGAGTACCTGAAGAAGAGATCGCCGTGATGATCAGGAGAAAAGTCACGGAATCCGTATCATCCCAGCTCGCATCCGACGTCCCGCTGGGAGTTTTCCTTAGCGGAGGCGTCGATTCGGCGTGCGTCGCGGCGGCAATGAAAGCCTCGGGCGCAGAGGTCCGTTCCTTTTCGATCGGGTTCGAGGACAAAGATTTCGACGAGAGCGGCCACGCGAAAAAAGCCGCCCTGCACCTTGGGACCGACCATTCGGAAAGGACTTTCAGCGAGAAGGAGCTTCTCGACCGTTTCGATCCCGTATTGTCGGATATGGACGAACCTCTGGCGGACCCCTCGGTCTTCCCGACGGCCATCCTCTCACGCTTCGCGAGGCAAAAAGTGACGGTCGCCCTGGGAGGAGACGGCGGAGACGAGCTTTTCTGCGGATACCCGACCTACGCCGTGCACAAGTACTTCAGACTCTTCGAACTGACTCCCCGGTTCATCAGCAGTACGGCCCTCAAAGCCGCCGACGCGATCCTTCCCGTGACAGACGGGAACCTCACCTTTTCTTACAAGCTGAGAAAGTTCATGGACGGGGCGGACAAACCGATGCCTGAAAGGCACTTCGCCTGGATGGGTGCTTTCAACAGGGAAAAGCTGTCACGGCTGATGCCCGACGCCCGGCCGGACTTCTCCCCTCTTTCGTGGATGCCTCCCGCTCCCCGCGGAGACAGGGTCACGACGGCCGAATGGCTCGACCTTCATACATACCTGATGGAAGACGTGCTCCAGAAGGTGGACCGGATGAGCATGATGTCCTCGCTCGAAGTGAGGGTCCCCCTGCTCGACCCGTCGGTCGTGAGGCTCGCCTTCTCCATTCCTCCGCGGTCGAAAATGCCCGGCGCGCGGTTCAAGTTCCTTCTCAAAAAAGCCTTCGAACGGGACCTGCCCGAAGGATATTTCAACAGGCCCAAGAAGGGGTTCGCGATCCCGATCTCGAGATGGCTCAGGGGGCCTCTGAAAGAGCGCGCCCTCGATGCTTTCTCTTCGGGAATTCCTCCTTTCATGGACCGGGGCTTCGCGGAGAAACTCCTCGCGGAACACCTCTCGGGAAAACGCGACAACAGGAAACCGATATGGAGCCTTTTCGTTTTCCTGAACTGGTACAGGGCTCTTTCCCATGGATGAGAGGCGCTCTGAGAAACTTCTGCTGATCTTCCTGGCCGCCGCAGCGTTCCTGGCGGCGCTTTCTCCCGTGTGGGACCCCGATTCCTTCTGGCACCTGGCTTTCGGAAGATTCATATTCGAGACGGGAAGCCTCCCTTACACCGAGCCTTTCGCGTTCACGAGGGAAGGGATGCCGGTGACGGACCTGAGCTGGCTCCCTCACCTTCTGTTTTTCACTGCGTACAAGGCGTTCGGCTTCGCGGGGACAGAAGTCCTAGTCTCTCTCGCCGCTGCTTCGACATTGCTCGTGATGACCGCCACGGCGAAAACCGCGGGATCGACGGTCTTTTCCCTCGCGCTATATTTTTCCCTCTTCTTCAACGCGTTCGCGGCAAGGTTCAAGCTGAGGCCCGAAGCTCTCTCCCTCTTGTGCTTCGCTTTCCTGGTGCACCTCCTGACGAGGTACAGGAACGGCGGCAGCCCGCCGCGCTGGTCGTTCTTCCTGTTGTTCCTCGCCTGGACGCAGGTCCATCCGTCGTGGATATACGGGGCCGTGCTCATTCCCGTTTTCGTCCTCGAAAAACATTGGCGGAATTTCCACGCGGCGTTCGCCGGGGACCTCCTCCGGATGGGTGCCCTTCCCGCGGCGGCCCTCTTCCTGAACCCTTACGGCTACAAGCCCGTCCTCTTCCCCTTCTCCTCGTTCATCACCATGAGGGCGGCGGGCGAGATGGAGATATCGGAATGGCGCGGGTCGCCGTTCACCCTTTCCACGGCGCCCTTCCTGATCCTGGCCGCGACAGTCTGCGTCTACACTCTGATTAGGCTTATCAGGAAAAAGGACACCGCTCTTCCTTTCATCGTCTCCCTCATGCAGTTCTTTTTCCTGGTCTCGTGGGTCCGCTACTCCTCCTTCGCGTTCATCGCCGTCGCCCCTTTCGCATGCGTTATGTTCGTGAATGCGCTGGAAAAGGTGAAGGTCTCGCCGAAGCTGATCCGGTCGGCAGCCCTCATTCTCCTCGTCCTGCCGTTCCTCTCCGTCATCAATTACACGCCCACCAAACTGATAATCGACCTGAACTACCCCGAGAAAGAAACCGCTTTCCTTCTGTCGAGAGGGATCGGCGGCAACATTCTGCACACTTATGTGGCCGGCGGCTTCATCGAATTCAGGACATATCCCGAGAACAAAAGCTTCGCCGACGGGAGGTACTTCGATTTCCTGAAGCAGTTGAAGGAGTTCCAGGCCGCAAAGAACAGCGTTGACTCCTTCAGGGATTTCGCGGAAAGCTACCCCTTCGACATCGCGGTGATGCCCTACACGAAAGCCGCGGTCCTGGACGCGGGAGAGGGAACGAAGAGGAACGCCCTCGCGCTGATGCTGCCGCGGGAAAGCTGGGCGCCTGTCTTCTACGGGCCCTACGGAACGGTCTTCCTTAAAAGGACCCTGGCGAACGCCGCGCACATCGAACAGCTTGAATTCAAGGTGCTTTTTCCCTATGATAAGGACTTTTCGAGGCGGGAAGTGGCATCGGCCAGGGCCGACAGAAAGCTGCTGGAAAAAGAGCTGAAGCGTGCCGCGGAGACAGGCGCGGGATTCCTCGCGGAGTGAAATGCTAAAAGACCATTACGACGTCATCCGAAAGAAAAAAGACGATCTCTGGTGGTTCAGGGGGAGGAGGGAGCTGTTCTTCTCTCTCCTTAGACGGAGCATGAAAGGACCGTTGAAGGCCGGCCTTGACGCGGGCTGCGGCCCGATGACCAACGAAAGCCTTTACGGGCGGTTCGCTGAACGCTGGATCGCCCTCGACAATTCCATGGAATCGTTCAGGGAGCCCGTTTCATCGCGGAATGTCAAAGCCGTTATCGGAGGACTCGACCGCGCCCCCGTCAGGGAGGAAAGCGCGGACCTGATCCTTCTGCTGGATGTCCTCGAGCACACCGACGACGACAAGGCCGTTATCCTCGAACTCGGCAGGTGCTTGAAAAAGGGAGGGCTTCTTCTGATTTCCGTACCCGCTTTCAACTGCCTCTGGTCGCGCCACGACGAGCAGGCGGGGCACAGGAGGAGGTACCGCTCCCGGGGCCTGATCGGGCTTTGCGAGGGATGCGGTTTCGAGGTGCTGGACGGGCACTACTTCAACACTGCTCTTTTTGTTCCGATCTATATCGCAAGGAAGATCTTGAAGATTCTGCCGGGCGGCAAGAAAGTCATAGAGTCTAACCTCTCTCCGGGATTCGCCGACCCGCTTCTCCGGCTGGTACTTACGATAGAAAGATGGGTCGGCTTCAACCTGTTCAGGATGCCTTTCGGTACGAGCTTCGTACTCCTCGCCAGGAAGAACGATGAGTGATCTCTCCTTTCTGAAATGCCCCGATTGCCGTCTTCCCCTTGACGGAAGCCCTGCCGGGCTCCGCTGCGCGGAATGCGGGCGGTCTTTCCCGATGACGAACGGCGTCTTCGACCTCTCGACGGCTCCTTCCATCACTCACGACACCAGGAAAACGGTCGCCCAGTTCGGAGAGTCCTGGAAGATATTCGACCATGTCGAACCATACCACGAAGACCAGTTCGCGGAATGGATCGCGCCGTTCCCCATAGAAGACTTCAGAGGCAGGACCGTCTTCGAAGGCGGATGCGGCAAGGGAAGGCACACCCTCACGATCTCCGCCTACGAACCATCGCGCATCGTCTCGGTGGACCTCAGCGAGGCGGTATTCATCGCCGCGGCGAAGATGGCCGCGATGAAGGAAGACCTCCCTCAAGAAAAGAATGCTCCCGAAGCCATCTTCATCAGGGGGGACCTCAAGGATCTCCCCGTAGCCGATAATTTTTTCGATGTGGTCTTCTGCGTGGGCGTCCTCCACCACATCGACGACCCGCGGAAGGGACTCGAAGAAATGTGGAGGATCCTCAAGCCGGGAGGAAAACTCCTTCTCTGGGTCTACGCGCGGGAGGGAAACGGATGGATAGTCCACCTGCTCGACCCGCTGAGAAAAGGCGTCACATCCAGGATCCCGACCAGGTTCCTCAGGATCATGGCATTGCCCCTCACCGCTTTCCTTTTTTTCCTTCTGAAAGCAGTCTATGGCCCGTTGTCCGGATGGGGGAAAAGGAAGACTCCGCTCCCCTATTCCGACTACCTGAACTCCATCTCGACCTTTCCCTTCAGGGAGATAGACAACATAGTCGTCGACCATCTCTGCCCCGCGGTAGCCTATTACCTTTCCAAGAAAGAGATAGAAAAGATGTTCGAGCCTCTTCACCCCGCCTCCTTTACGATGCGATGGCATCACAGGAACTCCTGGACCGTCCTGGCGGAAAAGAATAAGTAAGAAGAGTTAGAGGGCGGAAGGCACGCAGCGCTTTCAATTCCTGAAAACATCGTCGAAGGCTATGCGAGAATAAGCAATTGGGAAGAAGTGGGCA
>JAKQCT010000071.1 GCA_029559035.1 Acidobacteriota bacterium | reverse complement strand
CCAGGGGGCGTTCACCCGGATCATCCGGGCGTTTCTTCCAGGGTGAGGGTCTCGCCGGACCGTCACCCCTCTTTGGCGAAATTTCGATCAGAGGGGCGGAACGGCCCGGCACGTCGATGGCGATGGGCAGGAAAATGCTGAGATTTCAGGCGGATGCCTGAGCTACAGAGAGGAAACTTTTTTTGACTTTTTTTCCGGAGGCCCAGCGAAATTTCGCTGACCCGGAGAACAGACTATTCGTCGGGGGAGATGAGGAAGCGCGCCTGCCAGCCCTTGCCGTCTTCCGTCAAGCGGAATGGATCGCCCTCGATGCGGAAGAAGTCGCGTAGGTCGGCGGCGAGGAGTTCGCGGCGTTTCTGATTGCGTCTGTGGGCCTTGTTGCTGCTCCAGTCCAGAATGCCTCGCTCCTCGGCGAAGGTCTTGAGCAGTTCCCATTGAACGGTGGGATCGCCGTTCTTCTTGTTGGCCATGCCCATCTGCGTGTAATTGAACACGCCTCCGGCCGTTTTCGCTTTGACCGAGACGGTATGCCCGTCCTTGAAGCGGATCGATACGTCTCTCCAGGTTGCATCCGGTGGTGTGGGGAAGAAGACCATGGAGTCTCCTTCCTTCGGCGATGGAAGATTGGAACTGCGGAATTGGGCGCAGGCCAGGACTTCATCGAGTGGACGAAGAAGCCGAAGTTGTCGCTTGTCACCGATGGCAACGCTTTCCGACAGGGACACGAAGCCAGACCGCTTGTCGGTCAGCCGCTTCTCCGCCTTCGCGGAGCAGAGTTCCCGTGTGGGAGACAAGAGGATGAACGGCGTGCCATTTCTCCCCAGGAGACCATCCACTGCCTCGCTGAAATCGTCGGGTTCGATCTGGATGGTCAGGTAGACCGGGAAACGGTATCCGGCATATGGAGAGTAAACGCCGATGCGCGTCGTTCCGGGAAGGTCGGTTCCCGCGTCGGTTTCTTCGATCAGGTCGAAGACCTTGGCGAGCGCCGTGTCGAGAGCCTGACGATCCAGCTCATAAACCACGATGTCGGATCGCTGCAGGACAAAGGTCTCGCATCCACGTTCGCACCTGCAGACGGCGACAATGTCCTCCGGACCGTGCACGACCACTTCGTGCTCACAGCCACAGCCGCGTTGAACCATGCAGGGATGTGAAGACGCCAGTTTGCCGTTCGGACGAAGGAAGGCCTTCGCCGCCCCATAGTCGTTCCCGAACCGGGCTTTCCACTCGGCATCCACCGCGGCCACGCCGGGGACGGTTTCAAGTGCCTGCCAGAATCCGGTCGGTCTATTCCTCATCGTCTTCCTGCTC
>JAKQCT010000060.1 GCA_029559035.1 Acidobacteriota bacterium | reverse complement strand
TTGCTCCTGTGCGGGGCTAGAATCAGATCATGGAAGAGAGATTCATTCTGGGAAAAGACAGCTCATTCATTCAGACAAGGCTCAAGATCTCCGACTACACCGACACGGATTTCCTTCATACGGATGAAAACCCCCTTGTGGCCTACAAGGCGGAGATCAACTTCAAGAACCTATTCGTTCTTGCCGAAACGGGCTGTGTCTGGACCCATGTCTCTTATTGCAGCGAGCCGCCGGTGATAACCTCCGCGACGGCGACGTACGAAGGGGAGACGGATTCCTCCGGGTGCGCGGTGGTGAAGGTCGCCTGGACGCTTGCCCAGCCTTCGACGACGACTTTGTTCGCGGTCACTCCCTGCGCCACGGTGGGGGATTACGATCCCTACGGCAGCTTCGCAAAGAAGACGACCGCCTGCCTCCCGGACCAGACGCATGTCACCTATTACGTCCAGCCCAGGGACACCGCGACGGGATGCCTCGGGGCGACTGTCAGCGCGGATGCGCAGGTCCCCGCCTGCAACACCTATACCTGCCCCACGACGACAGGCGTGATCGAGACGACGGTGACGGTCATCGGCCCGGCAGACAGCGCGGGCGCCAATGTCAACATCCAGCTCGTCTGGGGCGGCTCCGTGGGAGAGACGACTTATATCTACAGGAACGACAACGGGATCTGCACGACCTCTGAAAGCTATCTTTACGCGACAATAGATGATGGCTCGACCAGCTTCGAGGACACAATCCCCTCGGGGACGCTGATAAAGTACAAGATACTGAGCAGGACGAACTGCGCGGGAACCGATTACACCGTCGGCGCGAGCAACTGCATTGAAGTGATGACCGGCCCCGTCACCGGGCAGGGATCGGGAACGACCCATTATTACCTCACCGACCATCTGGGCACCGTGAGGGCGATCCTCGACGAGAACGGAACAGTCCTCTCCACCCACGATTACGAGCCCTTCGGCACCGAGCTTGAACCCTTCAGCAGCGACCTCACCGACAACAAATACAAGTACACCGGCCAGGAAAGGGATGCAAGGACCGGCATGGATTACATGCACGCAAGATTCTATGGATCTTCTATCGGGAGGTTCTTGAGGCCGGATCCAATCAACGGAAACCCTGCAAATCCACAGAGTTGGAATCTGTATAGCTACGTTAGGAATAACCCTGTTAACGCGACGGACCCGACAGGTTTATTTGCTATGAGTTCGGCAACGTTGGCCTATGTAATGAATATGATGGGAGGAACTTCGGGAGGAGGTTCGGGGACCGGAAGTTCTATTCCCGGTAGCTCAGATTTTATTGGGCCGACTATGCCAGATGTTAATGTTCATGTGTATACCGACCAAGCAATGGACATGACAGAACTTGATTCGACTATTTTAAACTTTCAAACAAATATTGCAAATGGTGTTACCGACGCTTTCAATAATGTTGGTATCTCAATTGGATATTCATTTGAAGGTGATATTGGTGTAACTATAGACAAGGCAGGGAATCCTACGTCAGTAAGTGCGGGCACGTTGCGTGAGGGTACTTTAAATGTAATATTGTCAAATGAATACTGGGGTGCAGAGGCTTACTTCATGACCGGGAAAAATCACACGGGAGTGATATTTCTTAACGAACAGACAACCGCTTATGTTGCAAGGGAGGAATGGCTTCATGCCTTCGGCATTTGTAGACATGATGCGTTTGGTGGCAGCACCTTAGATTGGTTGGGGGCTCCGAATTATTTTAATCTTGCTTTGAGTGTCCCTTTTAGTTACTACCTTAGCCCCTTCTTATCCTTAACGAGGCTAATGATGGTAGAGGAGGCAAGTAGATATGCCAAATGACTCCCAATTGAAGAAAAAGAAGTATTTTTTAAATTGTTCTTTGGTTTGCTTGCTAGCTGGCCATTTATTTTCAATTGTTGCCATTATCAAGTTGGTAAGAGCGACTTTGTGGGGATTAAAACACAAAGACCATTTCTTCACGTGCTTTTTATCATATATGGGTTCTGATTTACTATCTGGTGAAACTCTTATGGACGGTTCCATCCAGATAAAGAGGGTTGGGCCAAATCCAATTGTTGGATTGATTATTCTTCTTGCTATTCCCATTGCATTTTACCTTGTTTGGTTTTTATTACGCAGGATGGGGTTGCAATACAAAGAGCCAGAATAAAACTGCTTTGAACATTAGGAAAAGTGTCACATCTTTCATTTGGCATTTTCGCCCCCGGCACCTACCCACCCCAACCTCGTCTCACCCCCTTCCGACTTGGGAATGGTGTCTTCCGACCAGGGATTGAAGCTTTCCGACCTTGGGAGGCAGGGTCTGCCCCCTCGTGCCCGGCCCTTCGGTCCTTGGCAGCCTGCGGGCGCAGCCCCGTTTTCTTTCTTTAGTTGCCCCCGCCCCAAGTGCCGCTTGTATGGCCTTCTTGCCCGCGTAAGCGGCTTTGTTCGCCTCTTGCGCGGGTCATGCGTTGGGCTTTTGCCGGTGAAAATGGGGTCACATCTTGCAATCTAGCATTTTTTCCCGTTTTCTTTCTTTAGCCGCCCCGCCCCAAGTCGTTCTTCGGTCTGTCCTCTTGCGCGTGTAAGCGGCTTTGTTCGCCTCTTGCGCGGGTCATGCTTCGGGCTTTTGCCGGTGGGGACACGATCCCGATTCAAAAAGCCGAATCGGGTCATGTCCCCCGGTCCCCCGGCGCCCCTCCCGGCCTCGCGTTGTTGCAATTGCTCCTGTGCGGGGCTAGAATCAGATCATGGAAGAGAGAATCATTCTGGGAAAAGACAGCTCATTCATTCAGACAAGGCTCAAGATCTCCGACTACACCGACACGGATTTCCTTCATACGGATGAAAACCCCCTTGTGGCCTACAAGGCGGAGATCAACTTCAAGAACCTCTTTGTCCTTGCCGAAACGGGCTGTGTCTGGACCCATGTCTCTTATTGCAGCGAGCCGCCGGTGATAACCTCCGCGACAGCGACGTACGAAGGGGAGACGGATCCCTCCGGGTGCGCGGTGGTGAAGGTAGCCTGGACGCTTGCCGAGCCTTCGACAACCACGGTGTTCGCGGTCTCGCCCTGCGCCACCGTGGGGGATTACGATCCCTACGGCAGCTTCGCAAAGAAGACGACCGCCTGCCTCCCGGACCAGACGCATGTCACCTATTACGTCCAGCCCAGGGACACCGCGACGGGATGCCTCGGGGCGGCTGTCAGCGCGGATGCGCAGGTCCCCGCCTGCAACACCTATACCTGTCCCACGACGACCGGGACAATAGATGCGACGGTGACCGTCATCGGCCCGGCAGGCAGCGCGGGCTCCAATGTCAACATCCAGCTCGTCTGGGGCGGCTCCGTGGGCTATCGGGGGACACAATACTTAAATCATGTCAAAGACTACAAGAAATCCTTCCTTCCCTGCTTGCCGCTTCACGGCTTCCGCTCTTCCGCGCTAATATGCCATCAGCCTTCAGCCTAGTCTGCCCTCGGCTTCTCATCGGGTGACGATGTCTGCAAGGGCGAGGACGGCGCCCGGGAAGACGCCGAAGAGAACGGTGAAGAAGGAGCAGATCAGAAGCACGGCCCAGCTTTCGGGAGACATTTTGGGGGGCGGCGCGGGGATCTGTTCTTTTGAAGGGAAATAAAGGATAACGAGGACTTTCAAATAGTAAAAGGTCGCGATCACCGCGCCGAGCAGGCCGAGCGCGGCGATCCAGTAGAAGGGCTTCGTCCCCTGTTCGACCAGCGCGGAGAAAATGTAGAACTTTCCGAGGAAGCCTGCCGTGAGGGGGATGCCGGCGAGGCTGAGGAAGTTGAGCGAAAGCAGGGCCGCGAACACGGGTGAGGTCGAACCGAGGCCAGAAAGGGAAGAGAGCTCCTCGTCCATCCTCGATCTTTTCTCTATCGCCTGCGCGCAGACGAAGGCGGATACGTTCATGAAAAGGTACGCCGCCGCGTAGAAGCCGAGGGCCTGAACAGCCTTCGGCGAGATCCCGCCGCCGCCGGCCATCGCCGCGATGCCGAGCGCCAGGAACCCGGCGTGGACTATGGAAGAGTAGGCGAGGAGCCTCTTGAAGCGCGACTGCGTGAGCGCGATGAGGCTTCCGGTGAAAACCGTGACGATACCCAGGATGGCGAAAAGCGCGAACCATTTCCGCGACAAAAGTTCCGACCCGCATATCACTTCGAGGAAAAGCCTCATCGTCGCGGCCAGCGCTGCCGCCTTTCCTCCGACGGATAGCAGGGCCGTAACCGGAGTCGGGGCCCCCTGGTAAACGTCCGGCGCCCAGAAATGGAACGGGACAAGGGACAGCTTGAAGAAGAGCCCCGCAAGGAGAAGAACGAAGCCCAAGAGGACCATCGGTTCCCCGAAGCGGAAATCCCCCGTGAGCATCGCGTCGAATATCCGCGCGTAGGAAAGCTCTCCGGTGGATCCGTAGATGAACCCCATCCCGAGGATGAGCAGAGAGGAGGAGAAGACGCCTAGAATGAAGTATTTCAGGGACGATTCGACCGCGTATTCCTGTTCCCTGAGGATCCCCGCGAGGACATAGAAGCAGAGCGACATCATCTCGAGCCCGAGAAGGAACATGAGGAAATGGTTGGCCGACGCCATTACGACCATCCCCGTCAGGGCGAAAACGATCAGAGGATAGGCCTCCTGCCTCCCCGGGACCTCTTTGAAGGAGAAATAGCCGGGGATGAGCGCGATGGCCGCGAGGGACGCCGCGAGGCATACAAGGTAAAAAAACAACCCGAGCGAATCCCACGAAAGCATGGCGGCGGAAGATACCGCGCCTCCCCGGGAATAGAGAAAGAGAACGGGGTATCCTCCGAGCAGAACGGTGCCGAGCAGGGAAAGCTTCCCGAAGAGGGAATCCCTCACCTTCGCGAAGGATGTCAGCATCAGAAGGCCGAGTCCGAGAACGGATAGCGAGACAACGGGCATCACCAGCTTGAAAGATTCCATCTTAATCCTTTAAAAGACCACGAAATAGATGACCAGTATCACCGCCGCGAAAAGGAAGAGGGCGTAGTTCCTTATGAAGCCTGTCTGCGCGAACTTCAAGAAGTGCCCCGAGACCTCCGAAATGTGCGCGTGAAGATTGACGGCCCCGTCGACGATCCACTTGTCGAACCAGGAGAGGCCGTCGGCGATCTTGACGAGGGGGCCGATGACGGTAGCGGAGTAGAGCTCGTCGACGCGGTACTTGTCGAGGACGAGACGGTAAAGCCAGCCGGCCTTTTCAGCGAGCCTCTTCGGAGTTTCGCTGTATCGTTTATAGAGCTTCGTGGCGATCCAGATGCCAAGGACGGCCACCGCGATCGAGAGGAGCATCGCGCCCCACTCGAGGGCGTGGGAAGCGTGGACCTCGTGCGCCTCCTTGTACATGACAGGTTCAAGCCAGTGCTCCCAGAGGTTCCCCGACTTACCCACCCACAGCTTGGGAAGGCCGACGTAACCGGCGACGATAGCCCCTATGGCCAGTATCCACAAAGGCGTCGTCATGACCTTGGGGCTCTCGTGAAGGTGGTGCTCCGCCTCGTGGGCAATGTTCTTGTTCCCGAAGAATGTCAGGTAGAAGAGCCTGAACATGTAGAACGCCGTCATCGTCGCGGTCAGAACCCCGACGAAGAAGAGCGCCTTCGCGTACAGGGGCGGGAAATGGCCGACGCCGTGATCGGATACGAGGGCCATCCACAGTATTTCGTCCTTCGAGAAAAAGCCCGAAAGAGGAGGGATGCCCGCGATCGCTATGCATCCGATAAGGAAGGTCCTGGCCGTGTGAGGGATCCTGCTCCAGAGCTGGCCCATCTTCCTGATGTCCTGCTCGCCCGACATCGCGTGGATGACCGAGCCCGAACCCAGGAACAGGAGAGCTTTGAAGAAGGCGTGGGTGTAA
>JAKQCT010000057.1 GCA_029559035.1 Acidobacteriota bacterium | reverse complement strand
GCAGGTCGATTCCACAATACAACCTCTTCATCATCCGCCTCCTTTCTGCCGTATCCTACACAGTTACAAAGATACCGCAACTGCGTCGATTCGGCAGCCGAAAGACCGGCTAGATGATTATCACATCTTGCAATCTAGCATCGGCTGTGTGTTCAGGCCAGACATTATGCTGTTCAGGATGAACTGCGAGATCACATCACAAAGCTCAGCTTCGAAGACTGGCTAGTGATGACGCGCGAAAAAAAGGCGGGAATTTCTCCCGCCTTTTTTTCATGCAGCTTGTTTCGTCTTTTCTATTCGGCCTTGAAGTAGAAGTAGCTGCCGCCGGCGTTGCCGTCCTGGATGTAGATGCTCACCATCTCGCCGCTCTTTATCCTTGAAGCGGCGGCCTTGAAGTCCGACACCGACCCGACCGGCTCGCCGTTCACTTCGGTGATGATGAGGCCGTCCCTGATGCCTTTCGAGAAAGCGTTTGACTTGGGATCGACGTTTCTGATGAGGACGCCCTGGATGTCCTCGGGGATCCGGTACATCTGCCTGGCGCGCTGGCTCAGTTCTTCGACGGTGATCCCGAGAGTGGCCTTCTTAGCCCCCTCGTCGTCATCGTCGTCGCCGGCCTGCTCGCCCTTCAGCCCTTCGGTCCTGTCGGCGAGGGTGACATCGAAGCTCTTCTTTTTTCCTTCGCGGTAAACGTCGAGCCTGATGGTCTTTTTCGGGGCGAAGCTGGAGACCTTGTGGACGAGTTCCCTGCTGTCCTTTATATCCTTGCCTTCGATCGCGGTTATGATGTCGCCCTTGAGGAGCCCCGCCTTCGCGGCCGGCGTCCCCTTGTCGACGCTCTGGATCAGCGCGCCGCCCCTGACATCGATGCCGTGCCTGCTCTTGAGGTAGTCCTTCGCGTCTGCGTCGACGGGTCCGACCTTGACTCCGAGGTAGCCTCTCGACACTTTTCCGTGGGTCTTGAGCTGGTCCATCTGCTCCTTCACCAGGTTGATCGGGACGGCGAAGCCGATCCCCTCGACCACCCTGCCCATCTGGTCCTGCCTGGTGATCGCCGTGTTGATGCCCACCGCCTCGCCTCTCAGGTTGATGAGAGGGCCGCCGGAATTGCCGAAATTGATCGCGGCGTCGGTCTGGATGAAATCGTCGAGCGCCGAACTGGAGATCCTCCTGCCCTTTGCGGAGACCACGCCGGCCGTCACGGTGTTCCTGTACATGAGAGGGTTACCGATCGCCATGACCCAGTCGCCCGGCCTGAGTGCCTCCGAATCGCCGAGAGGAAGGACCGGCAGGCCGGAGGCTTCGATCTTCAGAAGCGCGACATCGGTCTCTTCGTCAGAACCGACCACCTTGGCAGAGAACTCCCTGTCGTCGTTCAGAGTAACCGTCACCTTGTCGGCGCCATCGACGACATGGTTGTTGGTCAGGATGTAGCCGTCGGAGGAGACGATCAGGCCGCTCCCGCCGCCCTGCCTGAAGGGCGTCTGGCCCTTGGGCATCGGGCTCTGGTTCGGGCCGAAGAAAAATTCGAACGGGTTGAAGAAGAACTCCTCCTGTTCACCGAACTGCTGATTGCCCGACCTGGTGGATACCGTGCTGACCGCCACGACGGCGGGATAAGCTTTCTCCACGATGTCAGCGAAGGAGGGGTAGCCGGAGGGCGCGGGCTGGAAAGCCGGCCTCGATTCCGGGGCGGCCGAGCTTTCGGCCTTGACCGTCGGAGAGCCGAGATCCTTCATCTGGGCTAGGGCGAACCCGACCATCACCAGAAGCATGCCTGCCGATACCAACATCAGGAATTTTACAGTTTTCATGAATGGCTCCTTTCCTCGTTTCCTTTAAATCCGTATTCGCTCAGTTTCCTGTGAAGGGTGCGAAGCCCTATTCCGAGGAGCTTCGCCGCCTGTGTCTTGTTGCCGTTGGTCTCGTCGAGGGCCTTCATTATCGCCCTGTTCTCGAGCTCGCCGAGGTTAAGCGACGGAAGGCGGCCGTTGTCTCCCTTGCCATTGCCCGCCTCCCTGCCCGGGGGGAGGTCCCTCACCATCTCGACCGGAAGGTCTCCTGTGTTCAGTTCGTCGGAAGTGGAAAAGATCACCATCCTTTCGAGCATGTTCTTCATCTCTCTGATGTTCCCCTTCCAGGGGTAGTTCTCGAAATAGTCGAGAAGCTCCGTGGAGACTTTTTTCACGACCTTGCCGTGGAGCTTTCCGTACTCTTCGAGGAAATGCCTCACCAGGAGCGGTATGTCCTCTTTCCTTTCACGGAGCGGAGCGATGCTCAGTTCGACGACCTTCAGCCGGAAGTAGAGGTCTTCCCTGAACGATCCTTCGCGGACCCGCTCCGAGAGGTTCCTGTGCGTCGCGGCGAGGATCCTAACATCGACCGGTATCCCTTTCGTTCCCCCGACCTTGTGAATCACGCGATCCTCGAGGACCCTCAAAAGCTTGGCCTGAAGCTCCGGGGCAAGTTCGGCCACCTCGTCGAAGAAGATCGTTCCGCCGTGCGCCTGCTCGAACTTTCCCTGGTGCGACTTCTCCGCGCCGGTGAAGGACCCCTTCTCGTGGCCGAAAAGTTCGCTCTCCATCAGGTTCGAGGGTATGGCGGCACAGTTGATAGGAATGAAGGGCCCGCGTTTTCGGTCGGAGTTCTGGTGGATGGCGTTGGCGATAAGTTCCTTTCCCGTCCCGGATTCCCCGAGGATGAGAACGGTCGCCCTCGTGCCCGCCACGACCCTCACCTGTTCGAGAAGCTGCCTCATTCTGACGCTCTTTCCGATGATGTTCTCGAAGCCGTACCTCCTGTCGAGCCGGGATTTCAGGTGCTTGTTCTCTTCCGAGAGCTTCCTCTTCTCGACCAGCGCCTCGACGCGTTTCCTGAGCTCGTAAACGTCCACCGGTTTCGCTATGTAGTCGTCTGCTCCGGCCTTCATCGCCTCGACGGCCGTCTCGATGCTTCCGAACGCGGTTATCAGGATGACCCCTAGGGACGGCTCCCTCTCCTTGACCCTTTTGAGGATCTCTATACCGTCCATTCCCGGCATCTTGAGGTCGGTAAGGACTATGTCAAAATTGTCATGGTTTTCAAGGTGCTTTATTCCTTCGACCGGATCGGAGAACCCGGTCACTTCGAAATTAACTTTTTGCAGGGCACGGGTTAGCGTGCTGAGGTTCTCTTTTTCGTCTTCGAATATGATAACTCTTCCCTGTGCCATTTTGGCGCACTCCTTGATAAGTATTCCATAAATGCAATATGTTTGCCAAGAACCACCCGAAGATTCTGATGTCGTCCAGAGTAAAGTTGAAATATTTGCTCTTTTATCACATTATAGGTACATGGAAGGAGGCTCTGAAATGAAAAGAAAGGCTTTTTGGCTCGCGATTCTCGTGATTCTCTCCCTTCCCGTATTCGCGGGAAGGATAGTTTACACCGTCGATCCATCCACGGCCTCGCCGCAACCGGCGACCGTGGTGGCGGGAGGTGAAGGAGAGGTAAAGGTGATCTTCAACGCTTCCCAGCTCGAGAGCGGCATGGTCTTCACCTTCACGCTCGACCTTACCGCCAGGGGAGACAACGTCGCATACCCCGTAACCGTGGGATTCAAGGAAAAAGGCAACAAGAAGGACCTCGACATCGCGTTCGAGCCTGCCGAGCTCACGCTGGGAGACGGCACGACGCCTGTCTCGACGCTCGTTACCGTGACACTTCCCGAGGACGACTACACGGACGTCAAGAAGCTCAAGACCAAGTTCAAGGTTGACGCGCCGAAGGGGGCACACCTGGGGAACAGCGCCGGAGTCAAGGTGATCATCATCAAGGCAGCCACCGCGCAGGAATTCCTTGAAGCCGTGACCGAGGAGATCGGAGACCTGGTCATTCCCGAGCAGATCGAAACAAAGTGATACAGAAGCTCGTATCGTTTTTCCGCAGGGGGCGCGACGCGTCCCCTTTTTTTATATTATAATCAGGCGTGAAAATGTCCGGGAGGATAAGATGAAGAAAGCGCTGATAGTGATCGTTGCACTTCTGGTCCCTCTGCTGATGTCTGCCCTCGAACCTCCGAGGCCTTTCGAGATAGAGGCGTTGAAGGCGAGCGGCCAGTTCGAAGCCAGGCAGGAGTTCGTTAAGAAGCTCGGGAACCACATCATGAAGCTCAGGGCTCCCGGCGTGGAGTCCGCCGGAGGGCCGAGCACTCTGCCCAGCATCGGAAATCCGAAGATGTTCGTCCTTCTGATAGAATTCCCCGACTACCCCCACAGCATAGAAGCTTCCACCATCCAAAACATGCTTTTCGGGCAGGGAAACGAAAATCACTACCCTTATGAGAGCCTGAAATCCTTTTACGAAAGGTCGTCCTATGACAAGCTTCACATCGAAGGAGACGTTTACGGCTGGTACAGGGCGGCCAACAACAGGTCCAGTTATACGGACGACGCTGAAGGTCTCATAGAAGAAGCGATGGCGTACTACCATTCCCAGGGAGCGAGGTTCGACAAGTACGACAACGACGGCAACGGACAGGTCGAATATTTCGCGGTTTTCTGGACAGGCCCGGACACGGGATGGGCCACCTTCTGGTGGGGCTGGCAGGGCTATTTCTACGACAACGAGTTCAGCATTGACGGGATCACGCTTGGCGACTTCTCGTGGCAGTGGGAGGAGGACAATCCCGGCACCATCATCCACGAAACAGGCCACGCCCTCGGTCTTCCCGACTACTACGACTACGACGATTCGACGGGTCCGCGGGGAGGGACCGGCGGCCTCGACATCATGGACGGAGTATGGGGCGACCACAACGGTTACAGCAAGTGGGTGCTGGGCTGGCTGACTCCGCAGGTCGTGACCGACGCACAGGAGATCACTCTGACACCCCTATCGACAACCCCTTCAGCCGTCGTAATGGCGAGGGATTTCAACGGAAGCGGATGGGACGGGGAGTTCTTCCTGATACAGAACAGGGAGCCGCTCGGCAACGATTACGACCTTCCCGGAAGCGGATTCCTGATCCATCACGTGGACGCGAGGAGAGACTGCGACGGCTACACGCTCTTCAACAATTCGTATACCGAACATAAGCTCCTGAGGCTTATGGAAGCCGACGGGCTCGAGGAGATAGAAAAGAACAAGTGGGGCGACGCGGGAGATTTTTATCCCCAGGGAAACAACGGATCGTTCACGCCCTCTTCGTTCCCCTGTTCCGACCTCTACGACGGAAGGTCAAGCCTTGTTAGCGTTTCCGGTATTCCTGCGGCCGCCGAATCGATGACGGCGCGGTTTTCTCTGACGGGAGCAGCCGACCTGTCGGCTCCATACATCACCGCGCCCGCCAACGAAGCCGTCGGCATGGGAACGACGCCGGAGATCCGCTGGAGCGCGGTGGAGAACTCGGCGGGTTACGAATTGGAGGTCCACGAGGGCGTCAACACCATATACAAGAGCGGAAGCCTTGCCGGAGACACTCTCAGCCACACCATCCCGCAGGGGAAACTCTCCAATGACAGGGTCTACACGATGTGGCTCAAGGCCAAAGGCGACGGAACTCAGCACGGCTCCTCGGAATACGCGAAGAGGGCGGTATCCACGGGCTGTTCGGACAGGCCCTACTGGATAACCAGGACCTTTTTCGACCCTCCGTGCGACAGCTACTACGCCGGCCTCGCCTACCATCCGCCGACCGGCACTGTCGTCCGCTTCGGCGGCAACACATCCGACCACACTTTCGAGTACGACGGCGAGAAATGGACCGAATATTCGACCTATCCCGCCCCTCCCGACCGCTACTACGCCGCGATGGCATACGATCCTGCCACGCAGAAGATCCTTCTTTACGGAGGCTGGGACGAAGCGGCTCAGGATGTCTTCGGCGACACCTGGCTCTACGATCCGTCGAACCACACCTGGCAGGAGATGAACCCCGCAGGCGGTCCTCCCGCGGACTGGGCCTTCAAGGCGGCGTCCGACACGCAGAGGAATGTGGTCGTCCTGACTGCACCCGGGCAGACCTGGGAATGGAACGGCAGCGACTGGAGCTTCGTCACCTCCTCCGGCCCCGGTTATTACTACGGGAGCATGGCGTTCGACGCCACGTCCTCGAAAGTGGTCTATTTCGGAGGCTACCAGTATCCTCCCGGCGTTTGCAGGAACGAGACATGGGCTTATGACGGCGCCGGCTGGCAGAAGCTGTCTGTCTCAGGCCCGCCGGAAAAGAGGAGCGATTCGATCCTTGTTTACGACCAGAGGCTGCAGAAGATGGTCCTTTTCGGAGGCTCCAACGAGTATTACGACCTGTTCAACGATCTCTGGAGCTTCGACGGAACGGCCTGGGAAGAGATCGATCACTGCGGAAGCGCTCCGGAAGGATATTACATGACCCTCGGTGCCTACGATGAAAGGCGCGGCAGGCTGGTGGCCGCGAAAGCATCCGGCGAGACGTCAACTTTCGAACTTGTCGGCCTGGGCGGTTCCTGCATCCCCGTGATCGATCCGCAGTCGAGGAATTTCGGCGCCGAAGGAGGGATCGGGACCGTAGGGTTGACCATCACCGCCGGCTGCCAGTGGACCGCCAAATCAGATTCGGCGTGGATCACGATAACCTCTGCCACGAGCGGCACAGGCACCGCGGCTATCAACTACTCCGTCGCGGCGAACACCGGACAGGCGAGAAGCGGGAACATCAATATCGCCGGCCTCCTGTTCGCGATAACGCAGGACGCGGGACAGGGGCACGAGAACCCGAAGATATCCTCCGTGTCGAAAATGGCCAGTCCTTTCAGGCTGAAGGTCCTCGGGTCCAATTTCCAGAACGGCATAAAGGTTTATTTCGGCGAAGGCTCCGGAAAGATCGAGTGGACGAACTTTTCCCGAAAGAACTCCTCGACCCTGGTCCTGAAAAAGGGCGCCTCCCTCAAGGCTCTTTTCCCCAAGGGTGTAGGGGTCAGGATCACCGTCGAGAATCCCGACGGCGGCGATGCTTACACGGTCTATACCAGGCCATAATTTGCATCTGAAGCAGTTTCTAGAAGGGCCGTCCTTCGGGGCGGCCCTTTTTGTTTCATCTTCCCGGAATGCTGACTTTACTCAACTAGCGATATAATGATCCTTGGAGTTACAGGCAGGATGATGAGAAATAGGAAAACGCTTAATGTATGGCCTTTATTACGGTGAACTGGATAGCAAGGAAGGTGAAATGAAATCCAAGACTAAAGCGCTAGCCCTTTTTTTGCTTGGAGGAGGTAATGCATAATGCATGGCCTGACCCCTTTTGTATTTGTGGCCTGACCCCTTTTGTATTTGGGTGAAAATAGGACAAGCTATTATTCCTTGATTAAAGGAGTTTTTTATGAAATGCATGATAGTTATATTAATGATCACCGCTTTAGTTGCGGCCTTATCATGCGGTCCTTTCAGCCTTTTTCAGTGTGAGAACCATATCCTCTTTGAATCCTCCTCGCCAAATATGGCATACAAAGCCGTAGTATTTTCTCGAGATTGTGGGGCAACATCCTCTCTTTCAACTCATTTGTCAATTGTACGGAAAAGTAAAAAACTTCCAAATAACTATGGAAATGTTTTTCAATGTGACACTAACCATGGTAAAACGCCTTACATCCCCGGTCAAGGAGCACATATTGAGATTAAGTGGCTTTCCGAAGATGAACTCCTTGTAGTATATGATCCCAATTGTCGAGTTTATGAGAAGGAATTAAATTACAAAGGAATAAGAATCAAGTACGAAACACATTCATGGACAGAAGAAGAATTGATGAAAATGAAATCTAAACCCTAGGGGTCAGTGCTTTAGTCTTGAATCTCGCGGGATAAGGTAAATCATTTCGCCTGTCGCGGCTTCGAGTTAATGGGGTCACATCTTGCAATCTAGCGAGTTAATGGGGTCACATCTTGCAATCTAGCATGATGATTCAAGCTTCAACGACGAGATCAATTGGGAAGCAAAAAGGGGGGAGGCCATGCCCTTTTTTAAGCATGAACCGTGTGCCGATCTGACATGGTTCTTACGGTCGAAATGCCAGATAGACATTGACCGTTAAGATTGGCTGAGAATCGTAACTGCTTGAAAAATAACGATATTGACCGCAACGGGTGACTTGGCACGGAGGTTGCTATTAGTTTATCTCGCGTTTTCGAGCCGGAGGTGGAACGATGAAGAAAGGAAATGGAAGGCGCCCGGCACGGAAAAGCAGGATTTAGTAACTCCCCTCATCCCTCCCTTATTTATGCCCCCCAAGGCCCGCCTGACCACAGGCGGGCCGCCTCTTTATGGTAGAATTGCCTTTGCATTGGGGGGAGACCCATGAAGATAGCGATAGGTTCCGATCACGCCGGATTCGAGCTCAAAAACCACCTGAAGGAAGTGCTTTTCGGGAAAGGACTGGATGTCCAGGACCTCGGCTGCGCGGATGAAAGTTCCGTGGATTATCCCGACTACGCGGAGAAGGTCTGCACGGCGGTCCTTACCGGAAAATGCCAGAGGGGAATACTGGTGTGCGGGAGCGGGGTGGGGATGAGCATCGCCGCGAACCGTTTCAAGGGCATCAGGGCGGTCCTCGCGATGAACGATTACCTCGCGGAATTTTCCAGGCGCCACAACGATTCCAATGTCCTATGCCTTCCGGGCAGACTTCTGGAGAAACCCGCAGCGGAAGAGATCGTAAGGATATGGCTTGAAACGGCTTTTGAAGGCGGAAGGCACGAGCGCAGGGTCAAGAAGCTGGACGACCTGGGCTGATATCAGGCGGGGCAGGCTCGCAGGGAATTTAAGTTTGAAATGAAAGGAATTGCGGCGTTGATCTTCCAGATTTACAACCAGAGCCAATCAAAATACAATCTTCTTTTTAGGGAAAAAGTCATGGGGCAGTGATCCTGCCGGAGGAAAAACATGTCGAAACCGACAGAGAAACAGATACTTGACAGCCTTAGAACGATAATCGACCCCGATCTGGGCAAGGACATAGTGACGCTGGGGTTCGTGAAAGACATGAAGGTCGCGGACGATTCGGTAAGCTTCTCGATAAACCTTACGACCCCGGCATGCCCGATGAAGGCGCAGTTCAAGAAGATGGCAGAGGACGCCGTAAGGAAAGTGTTCCCTTCGGCCGGGAAAATAGAAGTTACCATGGAAGCAAATGTTCGCCAGTCTCCGAGAGCGCAGGGACAGCTCGAAATCCTTCCGTCGGCGAAGAACATCGTCGCGATCGCTTCGGGAAAGGGCGGGGTGGGGAAATCGACCGTCGCGGTAAATCTGGCGGCGGCGCTCACGAAGCTCGGCGCCAAAGTAGGCCTCCTCGACGCGGACATCTACGGCCCTTCGGTGAGCATGATGCTTAGGACCGACGAAAAACCGAAGCTCAATGGCGAAATGATCCTCCCGCTCGAGAAGGACGGGATCCACTACATTTCGATGGGATTCCTCATCGACGGCTCAACGCCGATAATATGGCGGGGACCGATGGTGGCGAAGGCCATCGAACAGCTGCTCCAGGAGGTGGAGTGGCCGGAGATGGACTATCTCCTCGTGGACCTGCCGCCGGGAACGGGCGACGCGCAGCTTACCATAGCCCAGAGGGTTCCTCTCACGGGCGCCGTCATCGTTTCCACCCCCAACGATGTCGCGCTGGTGACTGCCAAGAGAGGGCTCGCGATGTTCGAGAAGATGAACGTGCCGATCCTCGGCATGATAGAGAACATGTCCTTTTTCGTCTGCCCCCATTGCAGCAAGGAAAGCGGGATATTCACCAAGGGACGGGCTGAAGAAGAAGCGGCGAAGCTGGGCGTCGCGTGTCTCGGAATGATACCTCTCGAGCCTTCGATCGCGGCCAGCGGGGAAAAAGGCGTTCCCATCGTGACGCTTGACCCGTCGTCATCCACGGCAACGGCTTTCATCTCCGCCGCGGAAAAACTGGCGCAGTCTATCGCGAAGCTTTCGAAAGAAAAATAGATGGCGAAAAGGAAGCCTGAAGAGATCGAGATCCTGAAATGCACGTACCCGATCGTTAGGGATGAACTCTCGGGCCACGGGAAGGCGCTCGAGATACTGGAGAAATCGCTGAAGAACGGGACGTTCCCAGCGACCGTCCTGATCTCCGGCCCGCCGAGGGTGGGAAAGACATCTCTCGCATACATCATCGCCGCCGCGCTCGAATGCGAAGCCCCCACCCCCTGGGCGTGCGGCGAATGCCTCTCCTGCAGGAAGATCAAAAGAAGCCTCTTCCCCGATCTCAGAATCATTACCCTGGAAGAGAGCGACAAGGGAAAGCTCAAGAGCCAGATCCTCGTCGAGCAGGTCAGGAAAGAAGTTCTCGAGACCATCGAGCTTCCGCCCTACGAAGGGAAGAAACTTATCTTCATCATAGAGCCTGCGGAGGCGCTCAACATAAGCTCCCAGAACGCTCTTCTCAAGGTGCTCGAGGAGCCGCCTTCCTACGCCCATTTCATACTGATTGCCAAGGACTTCGGGCCGCTCCTTCCGACCGTCCGTTCGAGGTGCCAGGAGATCCATCTTTCGGAAGTCGAAGACTCCGAGATGGAGAAGATCGCCCTCGAAATGAACATCAGGGGCCGGAAAAGAGAGGCGATCGATGTTTCCAGGGGCAGGCCGGGCATCCTCATCAGCGGGGAGTGGGAGGATTTCCTTGAACTGCGCGGCGCTTTGGAACAGCTCCTCGTCCTGGGCTCGTCTCTCGAGGATTACCCGAAGCTGGCCCCCATGTTCGACGTGCTGTTGGAATACCAGCCGCTGGTCGTTCTCGACGAGGCGGCCTACATGATCAAGGAAATGTCGCGCTCGCTGGAGGATCCCGAAAGCGGGCGCTCGGAAACATGCAGGAAGATCCTCGGCGCGGGAGGTAGGGAGAACCTCTTCAGAAAGGCGAAGCTCATACTGGAAGCCCCGTCTCTGCTCGTAAGGAATGTCCAGCCGAAGCTCCTTTACCAGTCGATCTTCCTGGATTTGGGAAGAAAGCCCGATACGGGCCTTAATTAGGAGAACCAGACATGAAGAAAATGTTGATCGCCGCCATAGTGATCCTCTCGACAATGACCCTTTTTTCCCAGGAGATGAAGTTCGGGATCAGGGTCGGAGAGGAACAGTTCGACGGAGCGGGGGTCTTCGTCCCCGAATACAGGTCGAAGCTCGAGGCACCGATGATGGTCACTTTCATGTTGAAGGACGGCTGGGACCGGTCGCCTTTCGATGAGAGGCTTGACGGTCTCGTTGAAAAGGGGGCCGCGTCCGGACACTCAGTCTCGCTTGTCGTCCCGTGCCCCAAGAGCGGAGGAGAAGATAAATACATTTCTCTCGTCAAGCTTTCGGAGAGAGGAAAAGGGAGCGTGGCCGCTTTCGAACTGCTTCTCTCGAAAGAGGATTTTTCGGAGGAAGAACTGTCGGACCCGCAGAAACTGGCATTCACTTTGAAAAAGCTGATCACTTCCCTGAGGGGCGACTCCAAGGCGAAGATCTACATCGGCGGGCTCACGGCGGATCTTCTCCCCGTGCTGGAGCCTCTTTACAGGGAAGACCTCACCGCCTATGTCGACGGCTATTCTACATTTGAGGTGGATGAAGGCGGAGAGCCTCCGTCCGAGGTGGCCGATTTCGTCCAGAACAACCATCTCGGAGCTCCGCTGAGGCTTCACCTTCCGAAAGTGAAGAACGCTCTCGGCGCCCAGACCATGACGATGCTGGCGCTCTCGAAAGGGGCGAAGGAGACGGACATTTACATAGAATACCCCGGCGAGGGTTTCAGGGATCTTTATCACTTGAGGGAGATCGTTCCCGGGAACATGCTCGCGGGATACACGGTAGGCGGCGTCCGGGTCATGGAGGGGACGGACTTCAGACACGACATAGCGGTCCTTCCGTTCCTCGATTCGGACGAGATGCTCCAGGGATTTTTCCTCGCGCCCAACATCGCGGCCAGCAGGGCTGCTTCGGTCGACCTTCACCTTTCGACGGCCGACATCACCGAGCCGAGGGCCTATCCGCTTCCGAACGGCGAGGTGAAGAAGCTGGGTTTTACTTCCGACCAGAAAAAGGGTGCGGCGGACCTGCACATCGCGTGGGACGGCAAACCGCAGTTCATCCTTCTTGAAAGGCTCAGGACGGGGACGGTCGGAACGGACGAAAAGATCGTCGTCACGGGAAAATACAAGATCCCGGTGGAGCTGATAATAGCCCGCCACCAGGCGGTCGAGCAGGCGCAGTCGCTTCTCCTTCACAACTACACCGCCGACGCGCAGGTCGATTACCACTTCAAGGTCCCCGGCACCACCGGCAGCGTGGACGTCACCTTCGAGAACCAGTTCCTCTTCGACAAGAAGGACGGCGCAAGGTGGATCCAGAAGAACCTTCTAGTAAACGGGGTGAAGTGGAGGGGCAAGACGATCCCGGAGCTTCCCATAGTGGAGCCGGAGAAGATCAACACGCTTCCGCTGGTCCTGACGATGTCGAGGAACTATTCCTATACCTATGTAAAGGAAGAGCTGTTCGGGGGATATCCCTGCCACGTGATAGAGTTCGTCCCCATCGCGGGGACCCAGGAGCAGGACGTGTCCGGACGGGTCTGGATCGACAAGGAAAGTTATGTCAAACGACAAATAAGGATCGTCCAGAAGAACATGACCCCGCCCCAGGTCTCCAACGCCGAGTTCGACAAGTACTCTTTCCAGAAGTCCGAGGGTAGGGATTTCAACGTCCTTTCCGAGATCGAGGCACAGCAGATTTTCACGGTCATCGGCCAGACGGTGACGGGCGAAAAGGAGGTCTTTTTCACCAATATCGTCGTCAACGACAGGGATTTCGACCAGAAGCTGGACGCCGCCCTGAAAAGCGACGCGCCGATTCTTCAGGACACGGAGAAGGGCTACCGTTACCTCGAGAAACAGGAGGACGGTACCAGGGCGATCAGGTGGGAGGAAAAGACCGGGAAGCTGGCCGCAGTGGCAGGAGCCTACTACGACGACAGCCTGGATTACCCGCTTCCCTTCGCGGGAGTCAACTATTTCGACTACAACTTCAAGAAGAAGAACATACAGGTCAACATGTTCCTGGCAGGGCCGGTCAACTCGCTGTCTATCTCCAAATCTGATTTTCTCCCCCGGATGGACGCGGCGCTGAGCGGAGTGTTCTTCCTCGTTCCTTTCAAGGACCAGTACTTCGAGAATGGCATTGAGAGGAAGGACCAGGAGCTCAAGTCGATGAGCCAGCACCTTTTCGGGAGCGTCGGCTACAGGACGACCGAGTTCTCCAAGCTGAAGCTGACCCTCGACGGGCGGTACACGAGATTCTCCGACACCGGCGAGACCGCCGACGGGTTCGAAGTCCCGAAATCCCATTTTGACCTCGCCTACGGGCTTTCATTCGACTATTCGAGAAAAGGATGGCAGGCCGCGGCGAACTGGGAGGGCCATAAGCGGAGCTCTTGGGAGAACTGGGGATACGGTTATATGTCAGACGACATATTAGAAAAGAAAGAGTACGCCCTGTGGGACCTGACGCTTGGAAAGACATTCTACCTGCCCAATTTTCAGAAGGTCGGCGTCTCCCTCTCCTACATGGACGGGGTGGACCTCGACCGCTTCAGCAAGTACGAGTTCACCTACATGGGGACGAAGTCCCTGTCGGGCTTCACCGGAAGCGGGATCCGGTTCGAGAGGGGCGCCATAGCCAGGGCGCTTTACGCTTTCGACGTCGCCAAGGTGATCAGGTTCTCGGCAATCCTCGACCACGCGAGGGTGAAACAGGACAGGAACGATCCCGACTGGCAGAAGCATACCGGCTTCGGCTTCTCCGGGACCGTCGCCGGCCCGTGGAGCACTCTGTGGAGCCTCGACATCGGCTACGCCCTGAAGAGCGACATCCCCGCCGCCGAGCACGACACCACGGTCGGCCTGATCGTCATGAAGCTGTGGGGGAGATGAGTCAGAACTGAAGGCTGATGGCTGAAGGCTGAAGCAAAAAAAAGATTGTCCCATTACCAAAATGGGATGAAGGCGTATTTTCCATGGTCGTCTTTTCTATGAAGGTAGACGTGGAGCACAGAAGATGGAATTAAAGAAGTTGGACCGGGCGATATATATTGCAGTATTCGCATTTATTGCGGTAGTTCTTTTTATCATAATATCCATACAATATCGGCCATGGTCAGATTGGATGAGTGTAGTGCGCTATCGTGATCAAGTCCAAAAAGAGTATGGATTAACCATGAAAAATATAAAAGTTTCTCCGTCTGGGTATCTCGACACAATTGATGAGTGTATAAGCGTGGATTCTTTGACACCTAATGGAAGAGCCGAAATTCTGGGATTCAGGGTTGGTGATATACCGTTGAGTCCATCAGTAAGCCATGGACCGTTCTTAGAAGAAGGTTGGTTCTATGCAATGCTAGCCCATGATTATGAGTGGGGTCCTCGAGAGCGAGAGATAGAAGTAATTAATTTAGCTGACTTTGACAAGAACTGGCGCGAAAAAATCAGAGTGATTTCACTAGATAATGAGCTGCCTTTAAAAAAAGGTAAATGACCTTGAAACTCCTGCCTGCCCTTAACTTCAGCCTTTTGTTTTAATCCGCCACAAGGGCGTACCACCATTTTTCACTTTTCAATCTTCATTTTTCAATTTGAAATCCCGGCGAAGCCGGGCTTCTACCCTCTCGGCATCGGCAGCAAAGCGCCTCCGGAACAGCAGAGGTCTACGCCCGTGTAGTGGGTTCCGGTTTCGCTGGCGAGGAAAAGCACGCCGTTCACCACGTCCTCGCTTTCCGCGACCCTTTTGAGAGGGATCGGAGCGACGATGGCGGCTTCCTTCACTTTCAGCGTCTCTTCCGACATGGGGGTCCTTACCCATCCTGGCGAAACGACGTTGACCCTTATCTCGGGCGCAAGCTCCTGCGCGATCGAGTAGACGAGAGACTGTATCGCTCCCTTGCTTCCCGCGTAATGGCTGTGGCCGGGTTCGCCCCTCTCCCCGGCTGTCGAGCCGATGAATATGATCGAGCCTTTCTTTATCACATTCGAGGCTTCGCGGGCCAGGTAGTAGGAGGAGAAAGTGTTTACTCTGAAAAGATTCTCAAGCACCTCCCTCGAGATCGACCGGATCGGCCCGTCGTTCCATATCCCCGCCGAATGGACGATTATGTCGAGGCCGCCCATCTTCTTCACGCCCGCTTTCACGATTTCGACGCACCCTTTTTCTTCCGAGAGGTCGGCCTGAACGAACCCGAGGCCAGGGAATTTTTCCTTGAGTGCCTCCAGGGGCTTGGGGTTTTTGTTGTACTGCCCGAAAACCTCGGAACCCTGCTCTAGAAATGCTTCGGCGGCGCAGAGGCCTATTCCGCTCGATGCGCCGGTGACTATGACCCTCTTTCCTTTAAGATCGTGAAAAATGGGGAATGTCATGTGACCTATCTCCTTTCGGCTCATATGTCGAGGATCAGACCGTCGTATGCAGGTTCGACCCCTTCAGGCAATTTAGCATTCAATTCCTCGTAATCGACTTCGTGGCCGAGATGAACCAGGTAAGCTTTCTCCGGCGAGACCCTTTCCACGACTTCCAGCGCTTCTCCGACGGTGAAGTGTGTCGAGTGCCTTGGCGACTCCCTTAGCGCGTTGACCACCAAAACCTTGGCGCCTTTCAGTTTTTCATAGGTCGATTCCGGGACAGTTTTATAGTCCGTGAGGTAGGCGAAATCATCCAGCCGGAAACCTGTCACGCTCTGTTCGCCGTGTTTTCCGTCAAGGGGGATCACTGTCTGCCCGCCGACGGAGAATTCTCCTTCAATTTCATGAAGTTCCAGTTCCGGAAGCCCTCCGCCTCTCTGGATCCCGTCCTCAAATGAATACCAGAGGCTTCTTTTTATTCCCGCGAGAGTTTCCTTCGTTCCGTATATGGGGATGGACATTTTCTGCCGGTAGTTGAAGATCCTGGTTTCGTCAAGCCCGAGCACGTGGTCCGCGTGGGGGTGGGTGACGAGGATCGCGTCGATCCTTTCCATCGCGAATCTCAGCGCCTGCTGGCGGAAATCTATCGTCGCGTCGACAAGGATGGAAACGCCGCGGTTCTCGACGAAGACGGATTGGCGGAGGCGGTTGTTCCTCGGGTCGGATGAACTGCAGACGCGGCACTTGCAGCCGATGACCGGCACGCCCGTCGATGTTCCGGAGCCCAGGAAAGTCACTTTCATCTTCCCTCCAGGGAGGAATTGTAGCACAAGGCTGGACCGCAAAAAAAGATGTCAATAGACATATATTCGCGGATCGAAGCAGGGATTAGTGCTGACAGGCATGATGAATCCCCGGGATATCGATACTGTTGTGTTGTCGGAGATAAATATGTCACAAGACAAACTTGACTAAAGATAAAGCCGGCATTATATTCATCTTTGGAGTTCGAATGCTGCGAAGGTTGACAGTAGAAACAGTGCTTCTGGACCCGATCTCGGAAAAACCGATACTGGTCCTCAGGACAGACAACGGGGAAAAGATCCTGCCGATATGGATAGGGCACACCGAGGCGCAGGCAATCGCTCTCGAGCTTGACGCCATCAGAGCCCCGAGGCCGATGACCCACGACCTCGTCTGCGCAATAATTAACAGCATGGAAGGCAAACTGACGCGGGTTGACATCTGCGACCTGAGGGACTGCACTTTCTACGCCGAACTCGTTGTCGACAGGGGGAACGGGGAATTGAGGATCGACGCGCGGCCTTCTGACGCGATAGCGATCGCCATAAGGCTGAACGCCCCCATATTCGTAGCGGACCATGTCCTCGACGAAGCTTCTCAGAACAGGGAAACTCCGTCCGTTGAAGCCTCTCTGGCGAAATGGCTGGACAGCCTCAGCCCCGAGGAACTCGGCAGATACAAGATGTAGGCGCTCCCGCTTGGCTTCCCTTTCAATCCCGCCACCGTCCCTCTTTTTCGTCGCCGTCACCCATACAGGTTCTATTGAAAAAAATGATCTTGTGAAGGAACTGGAAGCACGATTCGGGAAGCTTCTTTCAGTATCGGACAGCTTCGATTTCAATTTCACCGACTACTACAAGAAGGAGATGGGAGATCACCTGGTGAAATTTATCGCGGCTTTCGCCGAACTGCAGTCCGAGGACCGTCTTGCGGACCACAAGCTGAACGCCATGGAAATCGAAAAACGCTATCTCGACGAGCTTGGCAACCGCAAGGTAAACCTAGACCCGGGATTCATGTCCCAGGCCAGGGTGATCCTTTCAAGCTCCAAGAATTTCGCCCAGAGGATCTACCTTGGAAAAGGGGTGTTCGCCGAAGTCACCCTCCTGTACAGGCACGAGAATTTCACAGCCCTGCCCTGGAGCTACCCGGATTATCAGAGCCCGTTCGTGAAGAGTTTTCTTCTAGAGGTACGGCGGGAGTATACTAGGATCCTGAAGGGAGGTTGAATAAATGCCTTACATGGGAGGTTCCGCCTACGCGATGGCAAATTCTCTTATGGACGGGTACATACTTCCCTCGCCGGTGAACCTCAAGCGGCTCACGGTAGAGGAGCTCCGGGAGCTCTGCTTCGAGGTCGAAAAGCTCCTTCGCGACCTTCGAGGCCAGGTGCCCGACCAGGCCGACCAGCAGGCTCTCATGAAAAGGAACCAGAAGCTGATGAAGCTCCAGTCCGCCCAGAACGCCATCTCAAGCTATCTCCAGCTTAAGATCAGGGGAAGGGTCTGACCGGCACAAGTCTTCACGCTGTTTTTCCGCCTGAAAATTTTCAAATTCATCTTTCAGATTTCAAAGCAGGCGGGGTCCGCAGGGCTGAAGGCTCAAGGCTGAAGAGCTGAAGTTCAATAATGAAAAGATTCCACCATTTTTCACTTTTCAATCTTCACTTTTCAATTTAAAATGGCGCGACAGCGCTTACGGCCGGCCTCGCCGCGCTCGCCTTCCCTTCGGGAAACTCGCGCAATGCTGCGGCTACCAGCAATGAAATTGATTCCACAATTTTAATATTTTCAATTTAGAATTTGAAATTTAATATGAAAGCGAAGCTTGTTAGCCCCCCATGCGAGCAAAGCAGTTTGCTCGCGCTCTCTCCGCCAGTGTACTATCGTGCCGAGCGTCGAATTCACTTCGCGCGGAGGCACATACTTCTACGGGGGTGAATCAGCGAATGAGCTTGCGAGTGAAGCGCCTAAGGAGGGGGCGGCGCCCCCTTCTTCGGGAGCGCGGTAGCGCACTGGCGGAGAGAGGGGGATTCGAACCCCCGGATGGGTTGCCCCATCACACGCTTTCCAAGCGTGCTCCTTCGGCCACTCGGACATCTCTCCGGACCAGCGGATAATATAAGCTAAAACCGTAAAAAATTCAAGGAGATAGCACGGACCGATGATTCGCGGACAGTTGAAGGAGTGGCTTGACAAAAGAGAGTAAAGGCATTATATTCTGATTGTTCTGATTATTCAGAACCTTCAGACAAGGAGGGCGCATGACCCGATCGAAGAAGGAAAGCGGATGCTGCAGGGTGGAAGCGGTAGTCTCGGTGGACGAGCGCGGACAGGTGGTCCTCCCAAAGGAGCTCCGGGAGAGAATGGGCTTGATAAAAGGCGACAAGCTTGCACTTTCGGTCATGGAAAAGAACGGATGCCCATGCTGCATGGTGCTCACAAAAGTCGAATTCCTCGGGAAGAAGATCGGCGAGCTTGTCGGGCTCAAATAAAAAGGAGGCGGATATGTCCGAAGACATCAGGAACGAAGTAAAGAAAAGATACGGTAGGATAGCGGCGAGTCATAGCTCATGCGGATGCTCGTCGTCCTGCTGCGATGGAAGCGCTCCGCAGGATGCCGAAGGCATCTCTTCTGTCCTGGGCTACGAAAAGGATGAGATGGCCTCGATCCCGGATGGGGCGAACCTGGGCCTCGGCTGCGGCACGCCGCTGACATTTTCCGAGATCAAGGATGGCGAAAAAGTCCTGGATCTCGGATCCGGCGCAGGATTCGACGCCTTTCTCGCGGCAAAGAGGGTCGGCCCGAAGGGATTCGTCTACGGCGTTGACATGACCGACGAAATGCTTGAAAAGGCGACCTTAAACGCCAGGAAGGGAGGCTTCGAGAATGTCTCATTCCTGAAGGGTTACATCGAAGAGATACCCCTGCCGGATCAGAGCGTCGACCTTATCATCTCGAACTGCGTGATAAACCTCAGCCCGGACCAGCAGAGCGTCTTCAATGAGGCATTCAGGGTACTGAAAAGCGGAGGCAGGATCTCGGTCTCCGACATCGTCCTGAAAAAGCCGCTTCCCGCGGTCCTCATGAGCTCGAAGGAGCTTTACTCGGCGTGCGTTACAGGGGCGAACCTCAAGAGCGAGTACATCGGGATGATCGAAAAGGCCGGATTCAGGGACATTTCTATCCTGAAGGAGGTCAACTTCCCCTTCGACCTCGCCATCAACGACCTGAAGGACACCGGCATAATCGAATGGGCGAAAGCAAATCCGGAAGAAGCCCGGGAAACACTCGAATCGGTGCTCAGCATAACCGTCAGGGCGGTGAAGCAGTAACCATTGTCAGGCCAAAATGAAAAAGCCCCGGAACTTCCGGGGCTTTTTCGTCACGCTTCAGCGCTTCCCGCTGTCGTTCTTCAGCACTATCAAAGGAACGTCTCTCCCATCCTCTGGAAGGTTACGTTCAGAGCCTTTTCTTTTAGTTCGAGCGCCTTGACATGTATCTCCTTGCATTTGGCCCGCATGTCGTTCTTGTAACCTTCGTCGGAGATGCCGGAAAGGTTGATGAGGACGTTCAAAAGCGCGCCGACGACGCAGGTGTAGGCCATCATCGCGCCCACTCCGCCGTCGCTCTGCGAGTTCTTGTTGCCGTGCTCCGTGACTCCGTCAAGAAGGACGAGAGCCTCCAGCCCAAGCTCGGCGGTCCTCAACGGGACGGAGATGGCGGTCTTGAGGCCTTCCTCCATCTTGGCCTTCCGGTGAGCCTTTTCTTCGGGGGTGTTCTTCGGAAGCCTCATCGCGTCCATGTAGCCCGAGAAGGCGCGTGTGTCGTCGTCAACCTGGATGAGGAGTTCGTCCTTGATCTTCTGCGCCTTGACCGCGATCTCCCCCATCTCGTCGAAATGCTTTTCGTAACCGCTCTTCCCGTGGGTAAGGTTCGCCACCATCGAGGCTAGCGCCGCTCCCAGGGAACCAGCCAGCGCGGCTACCGAGCCGCCTCCCGGCGCGGGGGTTTCTCTCGAAACTTCGTCCGCGAAGCCTTTCGAAGTGAGAATGATAAGATCATTTTCGCAAGGCTCCCTGTAGCCGATAACCTTCTCCTTGATGTCGAAAGGCGCGACATCCCTGAGCCCCATGCTCTGGATGGCCGTTTCGAGGATGTCCTCGACGGGGATGCCCTTCGACCTTCCCTGTTTTTCAAGGTAAAATTCCCCCGACTGCTTGAGCGCTTCGAGAGGGATAAGCCCGACGATCTCAGCTCCCGTTATGACTATGCCCCGCTCTGAGGCCAGTTCCCGGGCCTTTTCGAGGACGACGTGGGGAGGCGTCACCTTGTAGTTGGTCAGGTTGATCGAGATCTGGCACCTGTTGTATTCGGGGATCTCCCAGCCGATCGCCTTGACGCATTTGAAGATGCCGGGCGTCTTGACCGACTGGCCGTCGAGCTTGTCGGGATCGATGTCATTCAGCTCGTAAAGCTTCCTGCCGTCATAGCCGTGGGCTTTTTGAACGTGGTCGAAAAGAGCGGCCGTGTCGCCGGCCGAGAAATCGCAGCCGCCGCAGAGGTATTTCCCCTTCTCGTGCTTGAGGAGCTTTCCCCTGAAGTAGAAAGGCTTTATGTTGCCGCTCCTGACGCTTCGGCCCTTCTCTCTCAGTTCGAAGGCGATGTCGGTGGCGTGGTCCTTCAGCCTGCTGTTCAGGTCTATGTTGAAGGCGATGAGGAACTCCCTCGCCCCCATGACCGTCGCGCCGCTCCCGGCGTTGAATACCGGAGCGCCGAAATCGGGAGCCCATTCCTTGTCCTTCAGCTTCTCTTCGAGCCCCTCGTATTCGCCCCGCCTTATGTTGGCGAGGTTTTTGCGAGCCTCGTTCTTCGCCGCGTATTCATAAAGATAGACAGGGATCTTGAGCTCTTCCGCCACGCGCTTTCCGACGCGCTTCGATATCTCGACGCACTCATCCATCGTGACGCCCTGCACCGGGATGAAGGGGCAGACGTCGGTCGCGCCCATTCTCGGGTGGCTGCCGTGCTGTTTACTCATGTCGATCAGCTCAGCGGCCTTCGCTATTCCTCGGAAGGCGGCCTCCTCTACCTTTTCGGGCTCGCCGAAAAAGGTGACCACCGTGCGGTTGGTCTCCGCGCCGGGATCGACGTCGGCAAGGTTTATCCCGTCTACGGCCTCGATCGCCCTTGTGATCTCGTCGATGATCTTCCTGTCTCTTCCTTCCGAGAAATTGGGGACGCACTCAACTATTTTCTTCATTTGCAGCCTCTCTTTTCCTTTTCGCCCTCTCCTTCATGAACTCGACAACTCCGGGGATGAAGGAGATAACTATCACGAGGATTATTATAAGGTGAAGGTAACGGTCCACGCCGGGGATGCTTCCCAGGAAATAGCCCACGGAAACCATGCTGACGATCCATCCGATCCCCCCGAATATGTTGAAGAAGAGGAACCGCGGATAATGCATCTTCCCCACGCCCGCCACGACCGGAGCGAAGGTCCTGATGAGAGGCAGGAACCTTGCGATGACGATCGTCTTGCCGCCGTACTTCTCGTAGAACCTGTGCGCCCTGTTTAGGTGCTCGGGGTCGAAGAGAAGGGACTTGGGCCTCTTGAAGATGTGCGGGCCCGCCCTGTATCCGATCGAATATCCGACCGTGTCGCCAACGATCGCGGCTATCGAGAGGATGACCATCAGGAGCGGCGCGTTCAGGTAGCCCTGTCCCGCCAGGATCCCGGCCGTCACTAAAAGGGAGTCGCCCGGCAGGAAGAATCCGATCAGGAGGCCTGTTTCGGCGAAGACTATCGCGCTCAGCACCGGATAGCTGCCCACGATGATAAGCTCCTTGAGCTTCTGCGCGTCGTAAAGGTAACTGATCCATTCTTTGAGGTGTTCCATCACGCCTCCCGAGCCGTTTCACAAGCATATAGCCTCTTTTAATATGGAAAAAATGTCAAGGCGAGCCCCCCCGCCTTCCGGGGAAGACATCAGAGCGGTTGTGGTCAGGTCGTGCATTTGTATAGTGCAGCAGGTCAAAAAGGCTGAATTTCAAAAGGAGAATGGATTCCTCTATTTTCCACTTTTCAATCTTCACTTTTCATTTTTCAATGCAAGCGTAGCTTGAAAAGGAACCTCTTTCACCCTCTCTCTCTTATCGTCCCTGCTTGTGTTATCGCCCGCGCCCGTGCTAGAATGCGCCTTTGTTTTGAGGGATTGCGAAATGCGAATTCTTTCGGGGATACAGCCGTCGGGAAAACTGCACCTTGGGAATTACCTCGGTGAAAAATTGGGGTCAGGCCATGCATTATGCATCGAGTGGCAGGGCAAGAAAAAAAGGCTTAAGGTTGATGACCCAAGATCAATAGGGAAATGATTCCACAACTTTAAAATTTTCACTTTAAAATTTGATGAAAAATTGGGGTCAGGCCATGCATTATGCATCGAGTGGCAGGGCAAGAAAAAAAGGCTTAAGGTTGATGACCCAAGATCAATAGGGAAATGATTCCACAACTTTAAAATTTTCACTTTAAAATTTGATATTTAATATGCAGGCGCAGCCTGTCTTCCCCATCGTTCCCGCTTGTGTTATCGCCCGCGCCCGTGCTAGAATACGCCTTTGTTTTGAGGGATTGCGAAATGCGAATTCTTTCGGGGATACAGCCGTCGGGAAAACTGCACCTTGGGAATTACCTCGGCGCGATAAAACAGCACATCGAGCTCCAGGACAAGGGCGAATCGTTCTACTTCATCGCCGACTACCACGCCCTGACCTCGCTCAGGGACAAGGACGCCCTCCGGGAGAACAGTTTCGACGTCGCGCTGGATTACCTCTCGCTAGGCCTGGACCCGAAGGTCGCCACCTTCTACCGCCAGTCCGACCTTCCGCAGGTGACCGAGCTCGCGTGGTTCCTCTCGACGGTGACCCCCATGGGGCTTTTGGAAAGGTGCCACTCCTACAAGGACAAGGTCGCGAAAGGGATAGCCCCCGACCACGGCCTTTTCGCCTATCCCGTCCTGATGGCAGCCGACATCCTGATCGTCGACGCCGACATCGTCCCCGTCGGTAAGGACCAGAAACAACATGTAGAGGTGACGAGGGACATCGCGCAGAGATTCAACTTCATCTTCGGCGAGACGCTGAAGGTCCCCGAGGACAGGATAATGGAGGACGCGGGGGTCGTCCCGGGCATCGACGGCCAGAAGATGAGCAAGTCCTACGGCAATTCCATCGACATCTTCCTCGAGGGGAAGGAGCTCAAGGACAGGGTGATGAGCATCGTCACCGACTCCGCCCCCGTCGAAGAGCCGAAAGACCCCGATACAAACAACGTGTACAACCTTCTGAAATTCTTCGTTCCCCCGGATGAGAACGAGGAATGGAGGCAGAGGTTCGTGAAAGGCGGCCTGAAATACGTCGAGGCGAAGAAGAGGCTGATCGCCGCGCTGGACGAAACTTTCGGCGCCGCCAGGGAAAAAAGGAAAGAACTGAAAAGCAGGCCCGATTTCGTCCGCGATGTCCTCAGGGAAGGTGCGAAGAAGGCCGGAGAGACAGCGACGATCACTCTCGAAAGAGTCAGGGAAGCTGTCGGACTGGGAAAACTGCCTTGACACTCTGTGACATTCGACATATATTGTATGGCGGAGGGACATGGATGTCGGAGCAGGATAAGCGTGTCGCCCCGAGGGTCGTCATCGAACTCGAAGGAGCCGTGAGCCCCAACGGCAGAACCCGTAAAGAAGTCAAGATCGCCAACATCTCCCAGTCGGGCGTGCTTATCCGCAGTTCCCTCCCCGTGTTCTCCCTTTCCCGCGTCCAGCTCACACTTGTCCTCGACGGAAAATCCTTCGAAAGCCAGGCCATCTGCGTCAGGGTCACCACCAATCCCCCCTGGGAGGCCGGCCTCCATTTCGTAGAGATAGACGAGGAAAGCCGCCGGGCGCTGGACGAGTTCCTCGACAAGCGCCTTTCCACGAATGAAGACAACTGACGGGCTCAGGCTCATCCTGGCCTCGACCGGGGCCAGCGGATCACGGCTCGCTGAAAAATTCCTTGAGATCCTTTTAAATAACGAACGGGTCGGTAAGGTGCACTTCCTGGCGTCGGAAGCTTTCGAGGAGGTGCTCTCGGCCGAGGAATCGACAACCCTCGGCGAAACCATCGACCGGCACCGAAAGAACGACAAGTTTTTTCTCCACGACTGCGACGATTTCGGGGCGCCGTTCAGCTCCGGCTCATACCGTCACGACGGAATGGTCATCCTTCCCCTGAGCATGGCCTCCCTGGGGGCGATAGCCTCCGGGGCTCACCGGGACCTTGTCCACCGAGCCGCCGACGTGACTCTCAAGGAGGAGAGGAAGCTGATCCTCTGCCCGAGGGAGACTCCGCTCTCGCTTATACACCTCAGGAACCTTGTCGCGGTCAGGGAGGCAGGGGCGACGGTCCTTCCGTTCATCCCGGCTTATTACACGAGGCCGAAAACGATCGAGGACCTAGAGAACAACTTCTTCCAGAAAATTCTCGACCATTTGGGTTTGGAAAATACTATCTCCCCGAGGTGGGGTTCTTAAGCTCTCGGGGTTGGGGAGCGTAAAAATGGAGTTCATGACTCTTTTCAGGAGGGTTGCTCTTCTTCTTTTGAGCGTCCCGTTCTGGCTGTTCGGGCTCTTGTTCATCATCTCTTCCTTCGACCCTTCCGCGGCGGCGCAGGGAAAGGTCGCCTCGAGGATCATCCTTGGAGGATTGATGGTGGTCGCCGCGCTCCTCTTCACGGTTTTCGCACTGATTCCGTCCAAGAAGGCGGGCGCGGGTAAGGACGGAGGGCCTGTCACTCAGCAGGAACCGCCCGGCCAGCTCAACATCAAGAAGATCAAGTGCCAGAATTGCGGGGCCGACCTGGACCCCAACTCCGCAGTGCTCGGCTCGGAAGGGACGATGAGCTATTCGTGCCCTTACTGCGGCGGTACATTCCTTCTCGAGGAGGCGCCCAAATGGTAAAGAGGACTCTGTTAGCCCTGATCCTTTTCTTGCTGACCCTGGCGGCGCTTGCCGACTATAAGTTCGAGGTGGTCAGCAACTACTCTACCTACGACATCCAGACGGACGGCTCGGCGATCATCAATTACAAGATAACCTTCAAAAACATAGGCCAGCCGATCGACATAGTGGACATCGGCCTTCCGGACGACAACTATGTGCTGTCCTCGGCTCAGGCCTTCGTCAACGGAGCCAAGCTGGACGACATCAGGAAATCCGAATATGTCGCGGTGGGGGTCGAGGTTCATCTGGGGCAGTACCAGATCCTACCGGGAAACGAGGGGACGCTCGAGTTCTCGATAAGCTCGACGAACAGGGTCTTCGACGACGACAAGGACCCGAATTACGCGAGCACCGAGTTCATGACAACCTTTTACGGTTCCCAGTACACGGAAGGAGCCACGAGGCTCGGTTGCCAGTTCAAGCTCCCGCCGGGCGTCCTTCCCGAAGAGCCGAGGTACCACGCCGAACAGCCGACCAGATCCTTCGTCGACGACAAGGGACGGGTGGTCTACGAATGGATAAAGGAGGGCGCCTCTCCCTACGAGGGCTATACCTTCGGGGCTTCCTTCCCGAGGAAATACGTCACACACGTCACGAAAAAGCCCCACACGCCGGCCTTCGTCAAGGCCATAGGCGGGCTGATCGCGGGCTTTTTCCAGCTCGTATTCGGCAACCTCCCCTGTTTCTGCATCTTCTTTTTCGTGGGATCGTTCATCCTCAGCGCGGTGAACGCCAACCGAAGGAAGATGAAGTACCTGCCGGCAGAAGTGGGAATAGACGGCGTGGAGATCCGCAGGGGACTCACCGTCCCGGAGGTGGCCGCCCTCTTGGAAGAGCCGCTCAACAAGATCCTGGCCCTGATACTTTTCGGTATGATCAGGAAGGGACACGTCAAGGTCCTATCCCAGAAGCCGCTTAAGCTGGAAAAGATAGGGAGCGCGCCTGTTCCCGACCTCTCGTACGAGAAGCAGTTCCTCCTCGCGGTCGAGGGCGACGGGGTGGTCAACGAAAAGGAGGCCGTCGCCATTCTCACGGACCTCGTAAAGAAGGTCGGAGAGAAGATGAAGGGCTTCAGCAGGAAGAAGAGCGTCGAATATTACAGGCAAATAATGAAAAAGGCGTGGGACGAAGTCGGGAAGGACAACTATTCCGAATCCTTCGAGTGGCTTATCCTCGACAAGAATTTCGAGGACGAAGCGGAGAGAAGGTATCCCGGCGGGCGCGTCCCCGTCCCGGTCGTCTTCGGGCCCATATTCCACCCGACCTCGACAGGCAGTTACAGCGGCGGCGGCGCGCCGATCCCTTCAGGCGGCACGGGCCAGAGCGGCGGAGGGATAGTTTCGAGCGCCAACGCGATCGTCTCGGGGGTGGAAGGGTTCTCGAACAACCTCGCCGGTTCGCTCCCGGGACTTGCGACACAGGTAACCAGCAAGACGAATCCCGTCCCCGTCTCGACCGGCGGAGGCGGCGGCCGTTCCGGAGGCGGGGGCTGCGCCTGCGCGTGTGCCTGCGCGGGATGCGCCTGCGCCTGCGCGGGAGGTGGAAGATGAAGATCGTCGACCTTTTCAGGAAACACAGGCATGTCCCCCGGGGCCTATACTCGGGAAGGATCAGGACGGAAGACGCCGCCTTCAGGGCGCACCTCAGGGTCGAGGAGGACGGAAACGGCATCCTGAGCCTGAACGCTTCGAGGATACTGCGGCTCAACCCAACCGCGACGGAGATCGCCTACCATTTCATAAAAGGCCTCAAAGAAGAGGAGACCCTCATCCTTATGAAGAAAAGGTACAGGGCCGGGCGGGAAGTTATAAAAAAGGACATCGACAACCTCTACCGGGTCATGAACACGATGGGGCGGACGGACAACGTCTGCCCACTCACGGACCTGGGGATCAAACTCTGCGAACCGTATTCCAGGGAACTGTCGGCGCCGCTCAGGATGGACATCGCCCTCACATACAAGTGTCAGAACAGATGCTCTCACTGCTACAACGAGCCCGAGCGGAAACTTGCTGAACTGAGCAAAGAGCAGTGGTTCGACGTCCTCAAGAGATGCGAAGCGGGGGCCATTCCGCACATCGTCTTCACCGGAGGCGAACCGACACTGGTCGGATTACTTCCCGAGCTCGTCGCGTATGCCGAAGACCTCGGCCTCGTCACCGGCCTGAACACCAACGGCAGGAAGCTTATGGACGAAGCCTACACGGCCGGGCTGAAAGAGGCCGGGCTCGACCACGTCCAGATAACGCTCGAATCGCCCGACGAAGCCGTCCACGACGAGATGGTGAACGAGAAGGGCGCATACAAAGAGACGATGCTGGGCCTTCGGAACGCCCTGAAATCGGGCATCTTCACGATGACCAACACGACGATCACCAAAGCGAACAAAGACAGCCTGAAAGGAATGCCTAAATTCCTGAAGGAGAACGGTGTCTCGACCTTTGCCGTAAATTCGATAATCTTTTCGGGCAAGGCAGCGTCTTCGGGGAGCCACCTTACAAAAGAGGAGCTTGTCCCGCTTCTTGACGAACTGGGAAGGGGAGCGCGGGAGAACGGCCTAAGGTTCATCTGGTACACGCCGACAAAATATTGCGAGCTGAACCCCGTGGAAATGGGACTCGGAGTGAAGCAGTGCACCGCCGCGAGGCTCAGCATGGCCATAGAGCCCGACGGCGGCGTCATCCCCTGCCAGTCATATTACAAGAGCGTCGGGAACATCCTCCGGGACGACTGGAAGACCATCTGGAACAGCGATCTGTGCAAGAAACTCAGGGAACCACAGAAGCCCCTCGGGGAGTGCGAGACCTGCCACGACCTGACTCTTTGCGGCGGCGGCTGCCCCCTCGAGAACGAGTGCGAATCCTTCACATGCAGAGAAGTGCACTCGGGGGGATGACCGGCTGAAGGCCGAAGGATCATCCGCAGAGGCGATCCACGAATCGCCCGAAAGATCTCTGGAATAGATGGCTGTTCCTATTTATTTACTATTGAAAATTGAAAAATGAAGATTGAAAAGTGGAAATGGACAGGATCTTTGGCCCAGGAATAGAAGAAAGGGAGGAGGCGGGATGATCCGCTTTTTTGTCCATCCTCCCTCGGGCGGATGGACAATGCTCAGAACATAGCAATTGCAAGGGATTTCAGAAAGTGCGAAAAATACTTGACACTACCTTCTCATTTTTTCTCCCCGATCCGGGAAAGCCCACCGGGCCGATATTATCAATTCAAGAACTCCTCGCGCGCCGCTCATGAGGGTATTTTCTCAGATTTTCCAAAAGGAGGACAATCGAGGACGATCGTAAGAGAACTAAGAATTCTTAATTCAAGACCTGATCCCGAGATTATTTTTTTCGTTTCTTGCAGAAAAAGCCATAAGTAACAAATTTCAACTTTTTTCCCTCATTTACAAGCTCTTCCGGAAGAGAAAAATCTTCGTAAAGCAAGAATCCGGAAATTGTCTCACCTGGTTCTACACTCGTAGCGCAACCTGGGCAGTATCCGGTATTAAAATCTTCTAGCGGAAAGCGTTTTTCACCTACGACTAATACAACCCTTCCACCAGCTCCGTCTATCTTCCCCGCTTGATTGGGCCAGTGAGATGGTGAAAAACATACTGTTTTATTATGATCATTGTAATAGCTAAGTTCAACCTTGCGCTCCGCGGGAAAGTCAAGGAATTTGTATTGGATCGGGAAGGCGCCTTTCGATGTTTGTTTGTACTCCGATTGAATACTGCCCCTTATCGTCGAACACCCGACTGCTAGGAAAATGTATAAGACTATTGCGGTTGTTTTCATGGAAACACCTCCTAAACAATGCATAATGCATGGCCTGCCCCCTTTTCCCCCGCCCCCTTTTCCCCCGATCAACAGGTGGTAATGGTTGTCCATGAGGCAGTAAGCGTGGCAGGTCCACCGGTATTTTGCAACCACTTTTGAGAGCAGGCTCAGGAAAAGTTTCCGGTCTTCGTCGCACAGGAAGATCTTCTTCCTTTCGTTCCCTCTGGAGGTAATGTGATACAAAGCTCCGGGATATTCCAATCTCAGCGGTCTAGCCATGCCTGTATTATACTACTTTTCAATTCAATGCATAATGCATGGCCTGACCCCATTTTTTCCTTGCCGGGAGTACTTGCGGCTGGACAAACGCAAGAGCGCCGCCGCTTGCACGTGCAAAGGGGACAAACCGAAGGACGGCTTGGGGCGGGGCGGCAGTTTTCTCCAGCTATTTTTCTTGAACTGGCTGGGAATGTAGTTGAATATTTCCACTTTCATCAACTTCAAGCCAATAGAAGAAACCGTCCGGCTCGGAAGAGACCCAAAGGATATTTCTTGTCTTACTTTTAGTTTCGTTTATTTGAATCATATTTGAAAATGTCTTTTTCTCGGTTATAGCACTATATTTTAGACTGTAAGCCTGCTTGCTAGGTATACTTGAGTCCCCAACAAAGTAACACATGTCGTCTTTTTCCCAAAAACCATAAAAAGCCAAACCCCTACGAGAAGAGTAATCAATTCGGTAACTTCGCCTTTTATGACCACCCAAGTCAAACAGATTTACTTCATAAACATTATCACGAGATTTCTTAATATCACCATTTGATGAATCACGGGCTCTGTTAATATCTCGCCCTATGAAGAAGCCATCATTGATGAACTTCATGGACACAAAAGAGGATGCGTCCTCGCCTTCATTGGTTTCATCATCGTCGTTGAAAGAATAAACCTTCTTTTGTTTTCCAATAATTGCACCATCAGAAGCATAGGAAGTCAAGTAGATATCGTGCCTGCCATCTTTCATGTTACCTTGGGACGACACTATTTGAAATCCATTTTTAGTGGAGCGAATATCGTAATCTTCTATTGAGAAACGACCTTTCTTATTTAAGACTTTCTCATCAGATACTTTTCCGTTTGAAAAGAGAAAAGTCTTGATCTTTTCAAAGTTTTCCAAATGCATTAGTCCAATTATATGCAATTCGCTAGAATCTTGGTAGAAAAAACGATACTTCCCATCTCCCAAATAGAGTAAGCGGGGAGGCGAGCCGCAGATTATTTCATCTTCTTTGATTACGGAATACTGCGGGTTTATTTCTTGATTCAAGAAAATGCAGGATATTCGTGATGTATTTTCCCGATTTTTTTCAATCCAAGATATAACAACACTTTCTGGCGAAGAACGAATTATCCTGACATCGGATATGTAATATGGATAATTGTCCTCGTACTTATGAACAACCGTTGCAGAAAAGGCCGGATCCCATTTTATATAAAGTATTTCTGATTTTTCCTTTGAGAACAAGATGACAGATTTCTGATCCACTAAGAAACACCGATCCTCAACTTTGAAGCCGTTGAATGCAATAACTTTTATTGCTAACATTAAAGAAATAACTGTAACCAGCAAAACAAATATTGTCTTACTATTCACCTTCCGTCTCCTTTGGTCCAACCGCCGGGGATGTCGCTGTGGCTTCGGTTGGCGGTGCTGATTTTGCCTTCGTCTCCTCTTTAGCTTTCTCTTTTCTTTCTTTAAAAGAAGGCTCATCTTCCGAATCAGGGTTAAAAGTGTCTGCGTGTCCAAACAGCTTTTGAATAACTCCAATCACGGTTCTAATTACATGCTCGGCAGGGCTCACATCTCTGAAGATTGTATTTCCTTGAGCATCTTTTCCGTTCGCGACACGGTGCCCCCACTTGTCTGCAATAAAATGGCCAGCCTGACTATATAACCCTACTGCCTTTATCATGTCCCCACCTTGAAGTTCAATTTGTCTTGCTTGGGCAATTTTTTGATCAGCAAGTACGTCCCTGCTATCAATATTTGGGTCAGGATTCATATCAAAGTGCTGGCCAAGCCGAAGTTTACCCAAGCCAACATCTGGTTGGACACTATTACTCTTGATTGTGCTTTCATATTTCGCTGCAAAACGATCTAAAGCATACATTGCAATATCTTGATGCGCAATATGTCCAAATAATCCATCTGGGTCGAAGTATTTAACTGGATTACCGTTGCAGTAAACATACTTGTTCCAAGATTGTGGATCCCCCGCCTGTCCTCCAATCTTATCCGGCTTCATGAATCTTCCTATGTTAGAGCCATAGTATCTAAAATGCATGTAATCATACCCTGTGCTTTGATCACGCTCATGCCCCGTGAATTTGTGGCTGTTCGGGCTGGGAAGGTCGGTGACGTTCCCTGTGTCTCCGAATGGCGGTATCTCTACTCCGAACGGCTCGTAGTCGTGGGTGCTTATCAGCGCGCCGTTGCCGTCGGTAACAACTCGTGTTGTCCCTAGGTGG
>JAKQCT010000055.1 GCA_029559035.1 Acidobacteriota bacterium | reverse complement strand
CCCGGACGAGTTGGAGACGGTGCTCTGAAGATGAAGTAAGTTCTTGTACAGGCTCAGCGCCGCGCCGGCTACCGGCGATCCCCCCAACTCCGTCACCGTCCCGTAGATCGAGTAGGTCTGGGTCCTCGCCGTGAAGTTCTTCTCCGTGGCGTCCGCGTTCGTTATCGTCACGCCGATGCTCCAGGGAGATAGTCCCAAGCACGGCTTCGACGCCGTCAGCGTGTATGTTCCCGCAGGAAGGCCCGTGAACTGGTACCAGCCGGGGTTGATATCGTTCATGCTTATTGAAGTTCAAGATTCAAGCTCTGCATCCCAAGTTTCGTCATTTACATTTCGGATACTTGGCTTGCACATCGTAAGGTTGATGCATTATGATTCCGCTTGCACATAAATCATCCGTTATATAATAAACATCGATACCGCGGGCGTAAAGCCATATTTCCGTCTCCCCACTTGGATCATCACATTTGCCAAGGGACAATTCTTCATCCTCCATTTTGCCAATCCACTTAACGTGCACTATGCGTTCAGGATTGCCTAGCGCCTTTCGAATTTCCTCTCGGCTTGGACTATCTCCCTTGTGTCGATCAAATGAAACATCCACACTCTCAACCTTACGACCTTGGTCTCCAAGAATGACATACAATTGAACTTCCGCTATTTTAATAACTTTAAGTTTTGTTTCGTAACGAAACATCAATTGATCTTTTGTTCCACCATATCCCGCTTCGGCATTTGGCAGGAAACAATATTTTGGGCTTCCTAGAACTGCAACAACGCTTTTGGGTGTGGTCCCTCCTTTACCAACGAGAGTCAATAATGATGTTAGTGTTATTTCTTTCTCTCCAGCTACAACAGCAACTATTGCAATGAAGCCAAGCAATGAAAGAATAAATGGACGGATCAGTGGGGATATTGTCATGATATCCACTCCTTCTCAAGTGATTATTTAAAACGCATATCATTTAACCATACTGCAGGATCAACACGTTTTCCATTTTTATCTATTAATGCAAAATGGAGATGGGGTTCATATTTTGACGCATTTCCGCTGATACCTGTTTTTCCTATAGTTTGACCCGCGTCAACTCTGTCACCTGTTTTCACATCGTATTTGCTAAGATGACAGTGGTATTCTTTGCTTCCATCTGCATGGGTTATGACGATTCGCTCTCCCGCAATACCTGCTAAGCCTTTCTCTGTAACAGTGCCTGACTCAGAAGCAACATTTGGTGTTCCAATTGGAGCATTGATATCTAAGCCAGGGTGCTCCTTTTTAGTTCCATTTTCCTTTCGAGTCAACCCATATTTCCCAACGTCTGCATTTATATCATTTGTTCTTATTTTTCCTAGGGCATCTTTTTCTGGTGTTGTATCGATACCTGGTTGTCCAGTTATGGGGTTTACTCTCTGGCTATCAATGGCAGTTAATGCCTTCTCATTTAATGAAGCAAGCTGCTGTTGTTGCATTTGCTCTGGAGAAGGGGGCGGTGATGGCGGGGTAATATCCTCTGTATTTTGTACATTCACATCGAGTGATGGCGTTTTTAGGGCAAGAGTCTGGTCATCCGTATGTCCTGATGGATCATTTCGATTTACAGGGTTCCCTCTGACATATGAATACAAATTCCAGCTTTGGGGATCATATGCAGTGTGCGCGGAACCATCATCCGGCTTCATGAACCTGCCGATGTTGCTGCCGTACGAGCGATAGTGCATGTAGTCGTAGCCGGTCGCCCTGTCCCTTTCGTGGCCGGTGAACCGATGGGTGTTCTTGGCCGTATCTTCATCCCCGGTGGGATAAGGCGCGATCTCAACGCCGAATGGTTCGTAATCGTGCCTTGATACGACCGTTCCGCTGTTGTCGGTTATCAGCCTGACGGTTCCGAGGTGGTCTGAGTGGTAGAAGAGGTATTCGGCGACGGAGGCTTCGATGCGGGCGGATGCCTGCGCTGAAGGCTGAAGGCTTAAGGCTGAAGGATTGTCTTTATCCGCTATCGCGTCCATGTCACCATTGTCGGCCTGTGGAGAGCCGTTGTCAATGGCCTGCTGTCTTTTCAGGAGATCGCGCCGCGAGGCGGCCTCCTGACGCTTCGATTCGCAGAGGCCGCCCTCGCACACGAAGTTCTTCTCCTCGTTCGCGCAGTTGATCCACGCGCTCATGCTTCCCATCCCCTCGGGGACGCAACCCGAATCAAGCGTTATCGTGTACCCGCCGTTCTCCAGGCCGTTGAACATGTACTGCCCGCTGCTGTCGCTCACCGTGCTCCTGAGGTATGTCCCCAGGCTGTAAAGGCTCAGAGAGGCTCCCGCAACCGGGTCCCCGCTACCCTGTTCCGTCACCGTCCCGTAGATCGAGTAATAGTTCTTCGAGGACGTGAAGTCGATTCCGGTCGCGTTTGCGTCCGTGATCGTCACCTCCTGGATTGACGGGCTGAACGACCAGCACGGCTTCGACGCCGTCAGCGTGTATGTTCCCGCAGGAAGCCCCGTGAACCGGTACCAGCCGGGGTTGATATCGTCGTCGAAGCTTGAACCATTATGCTAGATTGCAAGATGGGACAACATTCACTATTTATAACTTCGCACCGTTCCAACTCTTTCCACTTTACAACATTTCCGCTAGTCCGGAAAGAAGATTAGTCATACACCCTATCGTTTCACTTTTTTAGATTTATTAGCGCATCCATAGTCAATTGTACGTTTAGGATAACGATCTGCCACCCGTTTGGCATAGTGGCAGTGGGTTTCATTTTCCCATGGCTCAAGCGCAGGGTTGGTATCTAGATTCTTATATCTGCACTGATTCGCGGTATAAAGTGTCACATTCAGCGCAAGCATTGTCCCACTTCCGGATACATAATAGAACACAATCTCGGGGACATCATCAGAATCAAAGTCGGCAATATATACCGCCCCTCCATACATTGTTTCTCCTGGTCCATAAGTTTCTTCAATTAAGATAGTATTATCCTTATAGACTTTCAACAGATATTTTCCCGTATGTGATTTTTCGTCGTATTCTTCTCTCTTGATTTCTGCTTTATATTTTTTCCCCAGTACCTCATACTCTTGCTGATAGTCTATAGTTGGCTTATTAAATAGTGCACTATCATCAGTTCCTTGGCAGCTTAGTTTTGCGCCCTGCCAACATAATTCTTCTTTTGGCATGATGCCTATGGTATAGACAACGCCTTCTTTCTTAAAAGCATATGTTGATAAAATTACTTCCTTAAAGCAACAATACGGCCCTCCATCGTCGCAACCTTCGGCTATAGAAATAGTATGATCCGACAAAAAGATGGCATTTGGCTTAGCTGCTGAAACCGAATAAATTTCTTGGTATCTTAACTCCTGCCCATAAAATAAATTTGGAATTAATACAAGGTCCACCAATATCGTAAAAAGATATAACATATTTCTCATCGTGGTCTCCTATTGGAATGTACTAACCATTTCGTCACAAATTCCTGAAACACAGTCGGCATAATCTTTAGTTGCACCGCTGACAGTCCTAAAACGGGGTATCTTTGAAGGCGTCATTGCCATAAAATGTGGCACTCTAGGGCCATATATTCCTTTTGGAAGCTTGTCTAGCGCGCCACCACCATTAAAAGCCCTAAGTCCATTATATAGCCCGTATTGCCCAACATAATTGTTCAAGACCCCCATAGCTCCAGCAATATTCTCTTTTAAAGAAGTACCTGCCTCTGTCCACTGCATTGGGTTTGTGGCTCCGTCACTGCCAACAGTACCAAGTCTTGTTTCCCTCATAGCCACTGCAACTGCTACTTCCTTAGAAACATTTTTTACTTCTGGAGAGTCGTAGATAGCTTGTACTGTGTATGCCATTGTGCTCAATTTCGCCGCAGATAGTTTAGTTGTGTTTCCCTCAGCCGTGGTAACAGAAGTAGTAATTTTTCCATCTTGCGATGTTAGCGATACTTGCACTGCAGTGATAGATTTATTCTCTTCTTCAATTTTTACCACATAGCTTATTGTCTTCTTTTCCATGGCGGGGTTTTTATCCGTTGGCGCTGTGATATTTCCACTTAACCCGGCAGTCTCACCACTTGTCTTGTTGATTTGCGGTAACGGCTCCGCCGCCTCATGTCCCGTCGGATCATTAAAATTGACGGGATTGCCTCTCACATAGCTGTAGAGGTTCCAGCTCTGCGGGTTCAGGGGGTTGCCGGTGATGTTGTCCGGTTTCATGAACCTGCCGATGTTGCTGCCGTACGAGCGGTAGTGCATGTAGTCGTAGCCGGTATTCGCGTCCCTCTCGTGGCCGGTGAACCGGTGCGTGTTGTTCGCTGTTTCTACGACCGGCGCGATCTCGACGCCGAAGGGTTCGTAGTCGTGGCGGCTTACAACCGCTCCGCTGTTGTCGGTGATCAGCCTCGTCGTTCCGAGGTGGTCGCAGTGGTAGAAGAGGTATTCGGCAACGGAGGCTTCGATGCGGGCTGACGGCTGAAGGCTGAAGGCTGAAGGATTGTCTTTATCCGGCTGAGTCTCCATGTCACCATTGTCGGCCTGTCTGCCCTTGTTGTCAATTCCGTCAAAGGTTTTCAACCGGTTCAAACGGGCGGCGGCTTCCTGCCGCTTCGATTCGCCCAAGCCAGCTTCGCACACGAAGTTCCTCTCGACACTTGCGCAGTCTATCGTCGCGGACATGTCCTGCAAGACAGGCACGCATCCCGAATCTATCGTGATCGTGTAGGTGCCGTTCGACAGACCGCCGAAGCTGTATTGCCCGGACGAGTTGGATATGGTGCTCTGAATATGAAGGGAGTTCTTGAAAAGGCTCAGCGCCGCGCCGGCCACCGGCGATCCCCCCAACTCCGTCACCGTCCCATAGATCGAGTAGGTCTGGGTCCTCGCCGTGAAGTTCTTCTCCGTGACATCAGTGGTCGTTATCGTCACGCTCTGGCTGGATGGAAGAATCCCGTAGCACGGCTTCGAAGCCGACAGGGTGTATGTTCCCGCAGGCAGCCCCGTGAACTGGTACCAGCCGCAGTTGATCTCGTCGTCGAAGCTTGAACCATTACATTATGCTAGATTGCAAGATGTTACCCACTACACTTAAAAAGGGTTTTACAAGGATGAACAGGATGATCGGGATAAAATCAATGGCTGTACCTAATCACCACGGAAAGAATCCGGTCATCACAGACAACGACCGGCTAATGGGTGACCCCATTCATTTTCTTCACTTCTTTCTTGCCAGTAAGGCATCGATTATTTTATCCTTACTGGGGTTAGTAGACTTTTGCGCTACAGAAAGAGCTGTGTCGCCGTAAGGTGTTGCCAAACTCGGATCAGCACCTTGAGACAGCAGAAACTCTACAGAAACCAGCTGTCCTTCAGCGCAGGCGAGCATAAGTGCCGTCCTTCCATAGCCATTCCTTTGATCAATAATAGCGCCAGATTCAATCAAGAGTTTCATTATATCAATATTTCCTGTTTGTGCAGCAGTTTGCAATGCTGTAGTGAGACTAAGGCCTGCCGCATTGGGATCCGCTCCATTTGCTAAGAGAAACCTTACAATTTCAAGATTCTGCTTTCCGACGGCATCAACCAAAGGATCATCCCAGATACAGCAAAAATAAGACGGCCTTTTTACGACAGCTCCGGCTTGCACAAGAAGCTTAACCAACTCATAATTGTTATTCCTTACTGCAGTATCAACTAACCATTCGCAACCATATCTCTTGGGATCTGCCCCGTATTTTAGCAGCAATTTAACTATCTCAACATTGTCATTTGCGACTGCAGTTTGAAGAAGAGGATATCCAGTTGGGGCAAGGGAATTGGGATCCAACCCCTTATCAAGAGCCTTTTTAACGGCGTCTTCTTTCCCTGCTTTAATATCGCTCCATACCAGTACAGTTTGCCAAGGCTCTTCTGCCATATACAGAACTGAAGTTAAAATCGAAAACAGAATTAGGCAAACGACTATCGTTATTGTTTTGACAATTTCTTTTTTCTTCATTTTAGAACTTCTCCTTCCCATTATATGGGCCAATATAAGTTGAGGGACCTAAAGGTCTAGATTCCTTGTATTTTATTGGCTCTGTGTCAACCGGATGTTTCCCTACGAATACTGTTTTTATCATTGGATCTTGATTGCTTGCCTCTTTTGCTAGTTGATATTCACCAGGGCAATCAGGTGATTCAAATATTGTTCTAGTTTCAGAAACGACTTGTTTTGTCTGTATCTTCATCATTATCAAATCCCAAAGCGCGCCTCCTTGCCCTTTGTCGTTGCATTCTTCTGACGGACGATCAGTATAAACTTTGAATTCACCAACTGCCGTATATTGTTCCGGATATCTTATGGCGTCACCTTCACGCAATACCGGCAGACATTCGGAATCCCCAAAAACATAATCATCTGGTAGCGCAGTTACCACCTCAACTTTTACTTCCACCTTTTCCGGTTGTTCTTGTTTCTCCAATTTCTTTTTTCTAGCATCTGCATCGGTACTATTTCCCAAAGGATTATCCTTGTCACCTGAAGCCTTTGAGAGCTGTTGTTCAGTGTTTTCCTCCTCATGCCCCGTCGGATCATTAAAATTCACCGGGTTTCCTCTAACATAACTGTACAGGTTCCAGCTTTGCGGGTTCAAGGGGTTGCCGGTGATGTTGTCCGGTTTCATGAAGCGGCCAAGGTTGCTGCCGTACGAGCGGTAGTGCATGTAGTCGTAGCCTGTGGCTTTGTCCCTCTCGTGCCCGGTGAACCGGTGCGTGTTGTTCGCCGTTTCAACTACTGGTGCGATCTCCACGCCGAAGGGTTCGTAGTCGTGCCTTGATACTACATTTCCGCTGTTATTCGTGATCAGCCTGACGGTTCCAAGGTGGTCTGAGTGGTAGAAGACGTATTCGGGGGCGGAGGCTTCGGTCCTGGATGAAGGCTGAAGGCTTGAGGCTGAAGGATTGTCTTTATCCGGCTGAGTCTCCATGTCACCATTGTCGGCCTGAGGAGAACCGTTGTCAACGGCCTGCTGTCTTTTCAGGAGATCGCGCCGCAAGGCGGCTTCCTCGCGCTTCGATTCGCAGAGGCCGCCCTCGCACACGAAGTTCTTCTCAACGCTCGCGCAACCGATGTACGCGGACATCATGCCGAACACGGGCACGCACCCCGAATCTATCGTTATCGTGTAGCCCCCGTTGGCCAGCCCGTTGAAGCTGTATTGCCCGGACGAGTTGGATACGGTGCTCGCGATATGGTTGTTCAACCTGTACAGGCTCAGCGCCGCGCCGGCCACCGGAGACCCGCCCATCTCAGTCACCGTCCCGTAGATCGAGTAGGTCTGGGTCCTCGCAGTGAAGTTCTTTTCCGTCGCGTCAGCGTTCGTTATCGTCACGCCGATGCTCCAGGGAGTAAGCCCGAGGCACGGCTTCGAGGCGGTCAGTGTGTATGTTCCCGCAGGAAGGCCCGTGAACTGGTACCAGCCGGGGTTGATATCGTCGTCGAAGCTTGTCGTTTCGATAACATTGCTGTTCGAATCGGTAAGCGTTACCGTAACCCCTCCGACGCACGCTTGAGTGAACGCCATCCGCGTGTAGCCCTCGATCCGGTAAGTCGTCACCCCGTCCGTGAACGACACTCCCAGGGGGTCGTTCTCTATGTCCTTCTCGGCAACGTTCAGATACACCGACCTCGTCTCGCACGACTCGTATCCGTAAAGCCACGGATCAAGCTCTATGGTCGTCCCCCGCGCGAACGGCCCGATCCTGAAGAAGCCGTCCGAATCGGTATAGGTCGAGACCTCGTCGCTGCCGTCCGACCTGCTGCCCGTCACCATCACGCCGCGCATGTCTTCAAGACACACCGACATACAATCACCCTTGTTGCGGAATCCGTACCGGCAGACTTTTCCGCTGATCCAGCCCGGCTGGTACACCCCGGTGAAATTGATATTGTTGATGTCGGCGTTCGACAGGGTCACGTGGGCTGTCGGGGTGGCGAAGTAGTAGCCCGGTTTGGACACCTTTACCGTGAGAAGGCAGGTCTGCTGGGGCGGATTAACCACGCACGGCAGCAGTTCTATCGTGTAGTCCCCGTTCTCGTCGGTATAGGTCGTGCCGTTCCGCGAACCGGTCGGATCGGTCACGCTTATCAGAACCTCCTCGGATGAATAGCCCTCGTCCCCGCTGGTCGTTATGTGGCCCGCGATGTGGTAGGTGATCAGGTGGGCGGGGATGTCGTAATAAGGCATGTCCTCGTAGTAGATCTCCACAAGGTTGCTGGCCGGCTCGAAGTCGTAGCCGGGTTTTGTCGCGACAAGCGTGTATGGCCCCGATACGAGGTCGCTAAGGGAATAATAGCCCGACGAATCGCTCACCGCCGACCTTATCCCCACAGACACGCTCACACCCTGCACCGGCTCGCCGGAGATGTCGTCATAGACGTATCCCTGGATCGAGTATGCCGGAAGCATCGTCGCCGAGGCGTTGATGCTCGAAACGTTGCCGTGCGAGATGGTGAAGGGCACGCTTTCAGGCGTGAAGGCGCGGGAGATGGGGTCACATCTTGCAATGTAGCATTTTCATTTTCCATCTGCCCTCCGTCTTTTATTATAAACCTTTCACTTTATAAATCGACGCCAGAATACAAGAGTTACCCCATAACCCGAAAATATCGATTCCGCAATTCTTCACTTTTCAATCTTCACTTTTCATTTTTCAATGCAGGCGGATTCCGCGGACACGCTGAAGGCGGATGGCTGACGCCGGAGCTGAAGAGCGGAAGCGCTGAAGAGCAGAAGTTCAATAGGGAAAATGATTCCACAATTTTAAAATTTGCAATTTATAATTTGAAATTAAATATGCAAGCGAAGCTTTGCTCACTTATCCTCATCCACTTTCAGGACGGAGAGGAACGCTTCCTGCGGGATCTGCACCTCTCCCACCATCTTCATCCTCTTCTTGCCCTCTTTCTGCTTCTCGAGGAGCTTCCTCTTCCTGCTGATGTCGCCGCCGTAGCACTTGGCGAGGACGTTCTTCCTCAAGGGCTTGACGACGGTCCTGGCGATCACGCGGCTTGATATCGCGGCCTGGATGACCACCTCGAAAAGCTGTTTCGGTATGCCTTCCTTCAGCTTCGACGCCGCCAATCTTCCCCTGTATTCAGCCTGCTCTCTGTGCGAAATGAAGGAGAGGGCGTCCACGGGTTTGGTGTTCACGAGGATGTCCACCTTCACCAGGTCCGACTCCCGGTAATCCTCGATGGTGTAATCCATGGAGGCGTAGCCTCTTGAATAGGTCTTCAGCTTGTCGTAGAAATCTACGATGATCTCGCTGAGCGGGATCGAGTACTCGATGATGACGGTGTCCTTGCTCGCGTAGTGGAACGAGGTCTGGTTTCCCCTTCTCTCCTCGAAGAGCTTGAATATGTTCCCCACGAACTCGCTCTTCGTGAAGACGCTCACCCTCGCGTAGGGTTCGTAGAACTCCTCGACGAAATGCGGCTCGGGGAGCTTTGACGGGCTGACGATCTCGACCATCTCGCCGTTGTTGTCCTTTATCCTGTAAACGACGTTGGGCGCGGTGGTTATCAGGTCGAGGTTGAACTCCCTTTCGAGCCTTTCCTGGACGATCTCCATGTGGAGGAAGCCGAGGAACCCGCACCTGAAGCCGAAGCCGAGGGCTTCGGATGTCTCGGGCTCGTAAACGAAGGATGAATCGTTCAGTCCCAGCTTCTCGAGAGCCTCCCTCAACTTGGGATATTCGTTCGGATCGACGGGGAAAAGCCCGGCGAAGACCATAGGCTTGACCTTCTTGAAACCGGGAAGGGGCGATTCCGTAGGGGTCAGCGCGGAGGTAACGGTGTCGCCGATCATGATCTCCTTGGGGTCCTTGATGCCGCCGATGAGAAAACCCACCTGCCCCGCTTCGAGTGTTTTAACGGCTGTCGCGGCCGGAGTGAATATGCCGAGCCCCTCCACCTGGAATTCCTTCCCGCTCGCCATGAACTTGAGCTTCTCCCCCACCGATATCTTTCCGTCGATGATCCTGATGAGCGTTATGACGCCTCTGTATGAATCGTACCAGGAGTCGAATATCATCGCCCTCGGGGGTGCGGATGGGTCGCCTTTGGGAGGAGGGAGTTTCTTCACTATCGCGTCGAGGATCTCCGTTATCCCGGTCTTGTCTTTCGCTGAAGCGAGGATCGCGTCCGTGGCGTCGATGCCGATGACATCCTCGATCTCACCCCTCACCCGTTCGGGCTCGGCGGAAGGAAGGTCTATCTTATTGATGACAGGAACCAGTTCGAGGCCGAGGTCGGTCGCAAGGTAGGCGTTGGCGAGGGTCTGCGCTTCCACCCCCTGCGAGGCGTCCACGACCAGCAGGGCTCCTTCGCATGCCGCGAGCGCTCTCGAAACTTCGTAGTGGAAATCGACGTGGCCGGGAGTGTCGATGAGGTTGAGAAGGTAGTTCTCCCCTTCGGGCGTCGTGTAGTTGAGGCTGACCGAGTGGGCCTTGATGGTTATTCCCCTCTCCCTTTCGAGGTCCATCGCGTCGAGGAACTGCTCCTGCATCTCGCGCTGGCTGACGGCCTTGGTCGCCTCCAGGATCCTGTCGCTGAGAGTGGTCTTTCCGTGGTCGATGTGGGCGATTATGCAGAAGTTCCTTATCCTGTCAAGATTCATTCGAGTGTCCTCAAGCTCCTATGGTGTAACGGGTATCGTGCTCCAGTCAAGCTGCGAGCCGTGAAAACTATGCGGAATGCCGAAGGCTATGAGCGTCGCGGCACACGCGAGGACAGGCGCCCATCTTTTGGAACCGCCCTTCATGCGCATCAACGCGATCGCGACGATCCATGAAAGGACGGCGGCGGCGGTCTTGTTGTCGGTCCAGTCGCTTCCGAAAGGCCAGCCTGTCCAGAAGGCGCCGAAAGCGTATTTCTGGACGATGGGGCCAAGGATCAGCCCTCCGCAAAGAAGCAGCGACATTGCCGCCACCGAATCCCTCATCGGGTCGAGCTTGGCGAAATAGGAGAGCGCGGCTTTCACGGAAAAAAGGAGCCCGAGGAATGTCAGGATGATGTGCGGAACCAGGACAAGAGCCGGGACAGCGCCTTTGAACCGGATTATTGCCGGAGTCTCGGGGATGATGACCTCCCGCCCTCCCCTGCTCAGCCGGACCTGGTATTCGAGTTTCCCCGCGGGCGGCTGTGACGGCATCGAGGCGGCCAGCCTCCCGCCTCTCCTTTCCATTTCCAGGGTAATCAACTTATCGGATGTGGGAAATCTCCTGTACCCAAGGACACCGCTAATCTCCGGGTCGCCTATTTCGACGACCACTTCCGCGGGCGATCCGACATCCTGCGAGCGGATCATCCTGTATTTCACCGGCGAACCATCCAGCCGCGTTTCTCCGGAGAGCGGATAGGTGGGTCCCGTCCCGCGCTGATAGACGGCGAAAGCAAGCGTTATGATGAAAGACGCCGCGAAAAAGAGCGCCGTCATTCTCTTATCCCTCATTCAGCAGCCTTTCTCGCGCCGAAGACGATCCTGACCTTCACTTCCGACCCTTCCCTGATCACGACGGCCTCGGCTTCATCTCCCGGCCTGAACTCCTGCAGGGCGTAGGTATAGTCGTAGATGTTCGCTATCGCCTTTCCTCCGAGCGAGATGAGAAGGTCTCCCCCTTTGAGTCCGGCTTTCTCCGCCGGGCTTCCGGCCCTCACGCTCATTATCTTGAAACCCTTGCCCTCTTCGGTGAAATCGGGGACCGTTCCGACGTAAACGCTGAACGAAGCCCTGCCCTTGCCGGCATTCCCCTCCGTGGCAGCGTAAGTGGGCCGTCCGTCCATGTTCATGATCTCAAGGATCGTTTTTCTGACAAGCCTGAGGACCTTTGCCTCGCCTGGGTAATTTATCTTGTCAGCCGTGTCGGAAGGAAGATGGTAATCAGCGTGGGCGCCCGTAAAGAAGAAGAGAACCGGGATGTTCTTTGCGTAGAACGAGCTGTGGTCGCTGGCCCCGTAGCCGTCCTCATGCGTGCTCATGTCGAGTTTTTCAGCGTTGGCCCTTTCAAGGATATCCTTCCACTCCTTCGCGGTGCCGGTCCCGTCCACGACCACTTTTTCCCCGAGCCTCCCGATCATGTCGAGGTTGATCATGGCGACGATGCTCCCCGCGCCCGGTGGGATATTCTTGACGAAGTGGCCCGATCCGAGGGCTCCTATTTCTTCTCCCGCGAAGCAGACGAACAACAGGTTCTTTTTCCTGCTCTTTTCGAGAGAGAAGACCCTCGCCAGTTCCAGGACGCCCGCCGTTCCGGAGGCGTTGTCGTCCGCGCCCCTGTGGATCTCGCCGAATTTCCCTGCGAGCGATCCCTCTATGCCTCTTCCGAGATGGTCCCAGTGCGCGCCGACGACTATCGTGTCGGCGGTCTTTACGGTGGCCGGAAGGAGACCGACGATGTTGGAAGCGGACGCCTTCTCTCTTTTGAGCTTGATGTTCATCGTGGCGGATACGTTCTTCACCGCGAATGGCTTTAGTTCTTTCAGGCCGGATCCTTCAGAGATCGGGATTTCTTCCACCTCCAGGAGTTTCTTGAGGAACGACAGCTTTAAAGAGACGACGGGGATCTGCGCCGATCCCGCGGCGGCTCCTCTTTTCATCGCGGGAAGGACATCACCCTTTTCGTCGGTCGAAACGAGAAGGAGAGCTTTGGCGCCGAGCTCCTTTGCCGCTGACGCCTTGTACCTGGAGGAGTAGAAGGGAGCCCACTGGCTTTTCGGGTCGTCGCCGTCGGGGCCGTCCCTGAGGACGATGACCACCTTGTCCTTCGCTTCGATCCCTTCGTAATCGTTCCTCGCCGGCTCCCTTGACCTGATGCCGAACCCCGCGAAAACGATCTCCGCTCCCCTGATTTCGCAGTCCTCCGAGAAGCTTGCCGGCATGAAGTCTTTTTCGGGGGACAGTTCGCAGACGGTCTCTCCGTTCGTCATGAACGAAAGTGAGTTCCCTTCGCCGATCTTTACCCCGGCTGTGAACGAAAAGCTCTGCCTGAACCCTTCTTTTTCCATTATTTTTTCCAAGCCGAGGGCAGAGAACCGCTTCTCAAGGTAACTTTCTGTCACGGCCCCTCCCCCGCTCCCTGTGAGACGCCCTTCGTACTTGTCTGAAGTCAGCTCGCGCAAGCTCTTTTTGAGATCGGGTTCGGACACGGCCGGGCAGCCGCCCCCCGCGGCGACGATGGTCGATGCCGCGGTGATGATGATCAGGGCCGATCTTTTCATCCAGGTCATCTGTCGATCCCTTCCTTTTGAAGTGCCGCGGCACTGAGCGGCGAACGGGTATTATAACAACAAACAGGGTTCTTTTTCAGTTTTACCAGGGATCGTTCAGCGGAGGGCCCCGGCAAGGGCCGAGCGCACTTTCATCCGCGCCCTCATAAGCCTCATCTTGACAACGTCCCCGGAAAGCCCCGTGATATCGGCCGTCTCTTCAGTGGAGAATCCTTCGACGTCCCTCAGAATGAGAACGGCCCTGTGGCTTTCCGGGACCGAAAGAATTGCTTCCCTTAGCTTGTCCCTCAGCTCGGAGTTCTCCACGAACCTCTCCGGCAGTGACTCCAATGACCCTTCGGCCGCGGGCGCTTCTTTGCCGGGTTCGACCTCATCAAGAGAGACCTCTTCGGGCGCGGATGCGGGCTTTCTTCTCTTCATCAGGCAGGCGTTGGCCGCGACCCTGAAGAGCCAGGTCTTGAGAGCCGCGGGTTCCTTCAGTTGAGATAGTGATGTATACGCCTTCTCGAGAGTATCCTGGAAAACATCGAGGGCGTCCTCCCTTTCCCTGCACATTTTCATGCCGAAATTGAGAAGCCTCGGGCCGAACCGGTGAAGAAGCTCTTCGAAGGCCTTCTTGTCGCCTTTCTGGAGCCTCCGGACGAACTCCTCGCTTGCCCACTCGGGGTTTTCAACCGCCATCTTCCGGCTCCGAAAAGACCTTCATCCAGCCTTCTATGTCTTCCTCCCTCGCGGGTTTCTCCCTGTTCACCTCTTTCGGCTCGATCTTAACCATGAAGTCCTTCACGGACATCGCCGAGGCTGACCTGACCCTCGCCCTTGAACCGAGTTCGTTGTCGTTGGTCACCACGACGTCGCCCTTCGTCAGCTTGGAAAGGATCAGCTCGTCCGCGCTCCTGTTCCCTGAAAAGATCATCCTGATCCGGCCTCCGGTCACCTCGGTCCTGAACGGCGGGCCGTCGAAAACGATCGTCGTCTCCTTCGGAAGCCTCCTGCCCTGGAGGAAAAGAAAGATCCTCTCTCTCGGGGCCTCGCCGCCGCGTGTCCCGAAGACAGCGCCTGCCATGTTGTTGCCGTCGATATAAAAACGCATGTCCCCCCGGGTTCAGGGTTTCATGGATTCGAACGGTACGATCCTCGCACCGGAATCCCGGAACATCGAAGGAAGCTTCGCGAAAGCGGATTCGGCTTCGCCCTTCGTCGCGTACCAGCCCCAGATCACCCGGAAACACCCCCGCCCCTTGAAGTTGTGCGGGAAGATTATAATTTCGTTGCCGGCGCCCGCGCCCTCGATGCTCTTGCGGATCGTATCTTTTTCGCAGGCGATCATGAGAGCGATGGTGTATCCGCCCTTCTTCTGGGAGTAGATCCTTTTAAAGCCTGCCGCGGCCCCGTCATAATCGCCTTTTGTCATGCAAGCCGAGGGATCGGAGGAAGGCTGCTCCGGAGCGACAGCCGGCTTTTCAGGCTCCTTCACGGGCGGAGGTTCAGGTTTTTTCTCTTCGACCTTCGCGGGTTCCTTGGGCGGCAGGGTAACAACGGCGACTTCGGTCTTTCCCGGGGCAACCGCCTGGACCGGCTTGTCTGCCCCTTCAGGTTGTCCGGCCGCAGGTTTCTGCTCAGCCGGTTTCACTCCGGTCTCGGACGCCTTCTGAGCAGGAACGTTCTTGTCGGCCTTCTTCGGGATTGCTTTCGGCGGCTGCGGAGGAGGAAGGTGTTCTTCCTTGCCCGCGAAGAGATAAAAATAGGCCAAAGCCAGGACGGTTATCACGATAACGCTGGCGCCCAGTCCGAGGAAGAACTTGAGGTGCCTCGGTGCTCTTTTCGGCAGGGGGTTCGGCGGAGTGAGGGTCACCCGCGGTTCGTTCGTTTCGCTTATGTCTCCGATCCTTCTCTCCTCGGCGGGGAGGAACGTCGGCTGGAAAAGCGGCTGCTGTACGACTTCCCTTGGCGGTTCCGGCGCCGGTTCAGGTTCGGGTACGGGCTCGGGAGCTGTCACCGGTTCATCGATTTTCCCGGGATTGAACTCGAGCGGGGGATACTGGCTGACAGCGGGTGCCGGCGGTTCCTGCGCGGGCGCGGGAGGGGAAGCGAGTTCGAACGGCGAGGAATGTTCCTGCCTGTCGGGAAGGGCCTGCTCGAGGAAGGATAGGTCGAGATGCTTGTCCTCGTGGGGATGGACGCCCGGAGCAGCCTGTCCCGTCAAAGATTCGACTCCCCTTTTCGGATGGGCCAATCCCAGGACATGAAGGCCGATGAGCAGCTTCACGGTCTTGAAGGTATCGACCCCCGCTCCCGTCGCGATCTCTTCGATGTTCTTGCTGCCTCCGCAGGACCTTATGACCTTCTCTTCTTCCGGTACGAGCGGAAGCCCGAGGGCGACATCCATCTCGGCCTTGTTTATGGTGATGACCTTGTCCGTCCCCCCGACCATCTGGAGCGCCCAGGCCCTGTTTTCCACCTTTAGGGCGAGGTCCAGGACGAGCCTCTGGGTCGAGAGCGGAAGCTTGGCGACGCCCTGAGGAAGGACGTCGGGCTTGAAACTAGCGCTTCCTTCGTTCCAGAGGACGACCGAGCCCGCGATCCTGTAAACCTGGGAGATGAGCGACGCCAGCAGGTCCTGGGAAGATATGAAGCCGAGCTCCGTCAACGTCTTGGCGATGGTCTTGCTTCCTTTTTTCTGCATCGCCATGTCCAGCTGCTCTTCCTTCAGCTTTCCTTCTTCGAGAAGGATCTGCGTGAACTTGTCCTCGGGGGCGTTGGACGCGGCGAAAATGACCTGGCCGCTCTGAAAGTAAAGGTATTTGGCCGCAGGCTCGTTCTGAAAGAGGAGGGTGCCCGTTTCGCCTTCCCTGAAGATCTCTCCGATTATGGGTATCACTTCACCGTATTTTATCGTCCGGACGCCTTTGACCATCTTGTACCCCTTCGCTTAGATTTTCCTATGACTTCCCGGTTCTGTCAATAGATGACGGGCATCCGGAGCTTCACGAACAAGCGGAAATTAAAGGATCCCGGGCTCTCAACCCCAGGTGAATCAGGGATATGCCTTTCTCATCTCCCGAAGTCAGAAACGATCCTGGATCCCGACGGAACGCCTTCAAGGGGCTCGAACTTTACGCTGACAGGTTCGAGCCATTCTATCCTTCCCTCGCGGGCGGCTCCCCTTGCGTCCTTTTCCGATCGGGCGACAGAGGGAGAAGTGTTGGCGGCGACGACTCTGACATCTCCCGGTTCGCTGCCGAGAGCGGTTTCGTAATACTCCCCCTTGCGGACGTCGAGCTCCCAGTAATCGGCGGAAGGCTTATCGAATATAAGCATCAGGCGGCGGTCGTCAAGCCACACCCAGTCGGCGGCTTCCCCGTACCTCTTCCCCAGTTCCAGGGGCTCGTCCCTGTAATTTCCCGCCTGCGTGAGCGCGATTATCGCCGGGCGCGGCCTTCCGCCCGTCGCCATCGTGAAAAGGTAGCTTCCTCGGGAAGAGACCCTTATCATCCTCGCCGGAACGCCTGAAAGCCTTTTCACTTTCTCTCTGCCCTGTTTTTCCCATGCGAGGGCGCTCACTCCTTGCCCGGACCCGAAATAGATGGTTTTCAACATCGGGTGGAAACAGAAGCAAAAAACCCCGGAAGCCTCGTGCAGCAGCTTTCCTTCAGGCCAGGTGAACAGGACCATCCTGCCTTCCCTGGAGAGAGTGGCAACCACCGGCCACGAAGGGGAAATCTTCGCCGACTGCCTTTCCCCCCTGTAAAGCGGCGCGGTCCCGTCGCAGATGAGCTTTTCCGGAACGATAGATGCCGGCATGCCGGGGCCTCCGAGAGTACGGAGCCTCCTGTCCCCGGGATTGAAAACCGCCCAGTCCGGGTTCGACACTCCGGCCTTGTAAAGCGGGAGGAGCAGCCCTATCTTCCCCAGGTTCTGATCTCCCGAGGCGAGGGCTTCCGGCGAAGACTCCATGAGCCCTCTCGCTCGAAGAGGGTCGAAAGAGACGAAGTTTTCGAGAAGTGTCGCGCATTTTCCGTCCCTGATGTAGCAGAGGTCCAAGGCTCCCGAAAGCGGCCTCGCCCCCCTGAAGTTCCCGCCGGGCGATGCTTTCCCTTCAAGGTGCTCGCTGACCGCCTTCTCCGTTTCGCCTTGAGAAGGCGTTTTCGAGAAAACGAGGGCATCCCTGGATTTCGACACGAAAAGGTAGTGCCCTTTCCCTCCGTGGTCGGCTATGAAAGCGTTCCCGCATCCGCTGGTCTCGACGACCACTTCGGACGGTTTTCCGCAGGATACGAGCAGTGCGAGCGAAGCGGCAATGAAAACCGAACTCAGCGGGCCCGCTGCCGGGAAGTTCTTCGGGGTCGTCATCTCAGGACGCCTTAAGCCACTTGAAAACCTCGATGAGGTTCGGCCTTTTCCCCGTCATGAGGATCCCTATCCTGTAGATCTTCCCTCCGGCCCATGACATGAACCATATGCCGAGGACCAGAAACGCTATGCTGGCGATGATCTCCCAGAGCGGGACGGAAACCACGGCTATCCTGGTCATCATCAGCGTCGGGCTGAAAAGAGGGATCAGCGAAAGCGCCACGACCCACCCCGCGTGGGGGTTCTGGAGGATGAGTCCGAGGATGAGCATGGGCATTATCAGGATCATCACTATCGGCATTATGAGCTGCTGCGTCTCCTGGTCGGTCGAGCATATAGCCCCGAACGCCGCGAAAATGGACGCGTAGAAGAAGAAGCCCAGGCCGAAAAAGACTACGAACAGGATGAGGTCCTCGGGTTTTACCAGGGAACGGTCCATGGTGGCTGTGAAATTGAAGGGGTTCGCGAGAAAGAGGCCCGCCCCGCACAGCATCCAGATCAGGTACTGCAGCAATCCCACGGAGGCTATGCCGACGACCTTTCCGAGAAGAAGCTCCGAGGGCTTGAGGGATGAGAGGAGGACCTCCACCACCCTGCTGGTCTTTTCCTCCATCACGCCCCGCATCAGGGTCTGCCCGTACCCGAAGATGAGCATGTAGAGAAGCATCGTTATCATGGCCGCCTTCAGGTACTCCTTAAGGAACGAGCTCTCCTTCTTCTTTCCGCCCGATTCCAGCTTCACGGCCTTTATGTCCACCCTCTTGGATAAATCTTTCGCGACCTCGTCCGAGATGTTGTTCTTCTTGAGCTGGCTCTTGAGAAGTACCCTGTTGAGAGTTCTTTCGAGCGTGTTCACAAGCTTGATGTTGCTTATGTTCCTTCCGAAGAAAGTGCATACGATCTCGTTGTTGTCATCGCTCCTTATCTCCAGGACGCCGTCCGTTTCGCTCTTGCTTTCAGAAGCGGACTTGATGATCCTGTCGAGCTGTTTTTCGTCCCCGATCTCAGAGAAGATCACCTCTGAAACGAACCCGTCGTTCTTGGGGTCCTTTTCATCGGGCTTCGGGAGGTTCTCCATAAGCCCCTGGTACATGAAGCCGGTGGCGTCGTAGACCTGGATCCTGTTGACCTTTTCGCTTTTCACCATCCAGAGGAGGGAGGGCACGATCATAAGTGCCCCGAAAAGAAACGGAGTGAGAAGAGTCAGGATTATGAACGATTTTTTCATCACCCTGTCTTTGAACTCTCTCTTGACGACGCAGATTATCCTGTTAGTTTTCATTTCTGACCTCGCCCTCTCTGACCACCCTTACGAATATCTCGTGCAGCGACGCCTTGGCGGATTCGAACCTCACGACCTCGCCGCCGGAGGCCCAGACGCGGTCAAGGACGGCTCTCGGGTTGATCCCGTCCTTGAGGCAAAGGGTCATGCTGTTCGCCTCCCTTCTCTCCCATTCGGTGAATTCGGAGAGGTCCGCCTCCGGCATCAGGCCGCCGAATTCCAAATGGATCTCCTTTTCGCCGTACTGCTTCCTTATCTCTCCGACATCCCCCATGAGCACAATCTTTCCCTTGTTTATCAGCGCGATGTTGTTGCAGAGCTGTTCCACGAGCTCCATCTGGTGGGAAGAAAGGACTATCGTCATGCCCTGCGCCTTCGCGTCCTTGATTATCTCCTTGAAAAGCTCCACGTTGACGGGATCCAGCCCCGAAAAAGGCTCGTCGAGTATCGCGAGCCGTGGAGAATGGTTTATCGCGGTAAGGAGCTGGACCTTCTGCTGCATTCCCTTCGAGAGCTCCTCGACTTTCCTGGCGGAATATTCGCCCAGCCCGACCTTCTCCAGGCTTTCGAAGGCTTTCTTGCGCGCCGCCTTGGCGGCCACCCCTTTCAGCTCGAGGAAGAAGATCAGCAGGTCGGCGCATTTCATCTTCGGGTACAGGCCCCTTTCCTCCGGCAGGTAACCGAGGTCGCCGTCTCCCAATTCTTTCAGACCCCTCCCGAATATCGAGACCGAACCCCTGTCGGGAAGGTAGATCCCCATGGTGGTCCTGATCAGGCTGGTCTTTCCCGCTCCGTTGGGTCCCAGAAGACCGAATATCTGGTCCCCTTCTACGGAAAAGGAAACTCCGTCCACCGCTCTGGTTTCTCCAAAGTATTTCTCTACCTCTCTGTATTCAAGGGCATTCATGAGATCCTCCAATTAAAGCTATATGATACGATATTTTTAATATCAATGTTTAATGATAAAATTGACGCGGGAGGTGCCGCTGTGAAAAAAAACCTGCTTGTTTTGGCGACGCTTTTCATACTTCTCATGACGATCGCCCCTGCGTCCCAGGAACGAAACGCCGCGGCTCTTTTCGACGCGGCGGTCCAGGAGGAAGCGCGAAACCTCGCGCGGGAAGGCCGGCTGGAAGAAGCGTTCGTCAAATTCAGGGAGATGGTCCGCAGGGACGAAAAAGAAGTATGGACCACCCAGGCCCTTCTGGTATGCGAGGAAAGCGATCTCGAAGCCAGGGCCGCCTCTCTCGAAGAGGTCACTTCGGAACCGATAATACTTATCAAGCGCGTCATCGACTCCCGCACTTGCGTCAGGGTCTGCGCCGGCCTTTTCAGGAGCAGGCAGGAAGCGGCGGCCCTCGGGCAGCAGCTTCCCTCTCCATTCAGGGAAGCCAAGCCGTACCCTCTGCTTCTCGTAACGAAGGGAAATTACGCGAAAGGCGCCTTCGACCTGGCCTCTCCCGCAGCGGTCCCGGCGAACGCTCAAGGAGAGGTGTCTTCTTCGGCTCCTCCGGGACCCGAGCCTAAGCAGGCTCCAGGCCATTCCTACAGCGCCGTGACGCTCCCGGCGGGAACCGACCCGGCCCAGGACCTTTTCAACCAGGGGATCGAATCCTTCAACAGGAACGATCTCGCCAGCGCCGAGTCCCTGTTCAAGCGCTCCATCGCTCTCGCTCCCGAACGCTTCGAGGCGTACAACAACCTGGGCGCGGTCCTGCTCCATCAGAAGAAATATGCCGAGGCCAAGGATGTCCTCGAGAAAGCCGTCGCCCTTCAGCCTGGCTATCCCAACGCCCATTCTAACCTCGGCGGAGCCTACTGGTTCCTCGGCAGGAGGCAGGACGCGATCGGCGAAGCGCAGAAGGCTTTCCGGCTCGACTCCCATAACGTAAGGTACTGCACCAACCTGGCTTCTTTCCTCTACGAGGAGAAAAGGTACGCCGACGCCCAGATCTACCTCAACGTCGTCAAGATAATCGATCCCGCCAACGAAGACGCCCTTGAGATCCAGAAAAAAGTGGACGCGGCGCTCGGAAAATCACAGGAACCGGCAATAACCGTCGTTGACGAAGGTCCGGGTTCTTCCACGGAAGCAGGTGCTCCGGCAAAAACCGAGAAGAAGTCCGGGCGGAAGGAAGATGCCCTTGAAGAGGATGACGCCGACCCGGACAAGAAGCCGAAAAAGAAGTTCTGGGACAGGTTCAGGAAGCACAGGTCCGAAGACGGAGCCGACGACACCACCCGGACCGACGCCGGGACCCGGGAGGAATAAACCTACTTGAACTCCTTCGCGCTGAAAGCCGAAAACCTTTCCTTCACTTATCCGAGGCCTCCCCAGCCCCTTTTCTGGCTGATGGGCGGAAAGGCGAGGTCCGTGACGGCGCTCGATAAAGTTTCATTCTCTATGGAACGGGGAGAAAAGGTAAGCCTGATGGGCCGGAACGGCGCGGGGAAGACGACTCTCCTCAAGATAGCGATGGGGCTTCTGAGCACCGCGAATAGCGGGATCGCCATTTTCGGGATGTCGCCCCTCCACAAGAACAGCAGGAGGATGATAGGCTTCTCCCAGAGTGACGAACGCTCCTTCTATTTCAGGATGACCGTCAGGGAGAACCTTCAGTTTTTCGGCGGTATATGGGGCATGGACGCTCCTTCCCTCAGGTCGCGGATATCCGGCATCTCGGAAAAACTTTCCGTTTCGGAGTTCCTGGACGAACCGTTCGCACAGCTTTCATCGGGAATGAAACAGAGGGTGTCAATCGCCCGCTCTCTTCTCCACGACCCTCCCCTGCTGCTTCTCGACGAGCCGACGAGGAGCCTCGACGTGGTCGCCCAGGAAGAATTGAGAACTCTTCTCGGCAGCGGGGTCTTCGAGAACAAGACCGTGCTTCTGGCCACGCACAAGTTCGAAGAAGCTGTCCGCCTCTCGGGTAGATGCGTGGTCCTGAACCGTGGAAGGCTCGTGCTGGACGGAGCCCCGCCCGCGAGCGAGTCGGCCCTCGTGGAGCTTCTCGGAAAGGAAGAACCGTGAGTTTCCTCATCCCCCTCTCCGCAATTTTCAGGAGGGACCTCCGGCTCGCCGTCAGCTACAGGCTGGAATTCGTCATGAGGACATTCTCCGCCCTTTTCTCCGTCGTCCTCTGGTATTACCTGAGCATATTCCTGAAGCCCGGCGAGGATATCATCGGCGGGAAGGACTACTTCACCTATGTCGTGATCGGCATGGCCCTTCTCGGCTACATCAACCTGATGCTCTATACCTTCTCCCAGAAGATCAGGCAGGATCAGATGGTAGGCACCCTCGAATTCATTGTGGCGTCCCCCACTTCTCCCGCGCTCCTTCTCTTCTCTTCGACCATCTGGGAGATGGTGATGGAATCGCTCCACCTTTCGATCTACCTTATGATCGCGCTCGTTTTCGGAGCCGCGTTCAAGGTCGGGGCTATCTTTCCTCTTGCCGTAGTATTCGCGCTGACACTGATGAGTTTCGGCTCTCTTGGGATAATCGCGGCGTCGTTCCTCATAGTTTTCAAGCGGGGTGAGCCTGTCACCCCCTTCATAGCTGCCTTTTTCGCGCTTCTTGGAAACATCTTCTTCCCCGCGAAGATCCTGCCCCCCGCGCTCAAGACGCTTTCGATGTTCATGCCCCTGCCATACTCGGTTGACGCGGTGAGGAAGCTTCTCACCGCTGGCGCCGGCTGGCAGGAGGTCCTTCCCGAAATATCGGCGCTTCTCGTTTTCTGCCTGTTCCTCGTTCCCGCAGCCATACTTTCCCTTAACCTTTCGCTGAAACTTGCGAGGCGTTACGGTCTCCTTTCCATGTATTGATGATTTTCCGGGATGTCGCCGGATGAAGCTTAGCGATCACGCAGGAACTCGAATCGTCAGAACCGCTGACCATAAGGAGGTTGTCATGAGAACTTTAAGATGCCTGGCCCTATTGATTTTTGTCCTACCGGTTTTCAGTTTTGCTGTTTCCGCCCAGGAATCAAAGGCGCCGGCGGAGAAAAAGGCGCAGGTGGAAAAAAAGGCCGCAAAGCCGATGAGCCCCGAAGAAAAAGCCGCGTGGGACAAGATGAAGGCGGCGGGCGCTCCCGGCGAACCCCACAAGTTCATCGCCAGGTTCGAAGGCGTCTGGAAAGCCGTCGTGAAAATATGGCACGCCCCCGGAACGGAACCGGAAGTGTCGGAAGGCGTGTCGATGAACAGGATGACCATGGGCGGGAGGTACCTCAGGCAGTCCTTCCGGAGCAGTTTCATGGACACGCCTTTCGAAGGCACCGGTTTCATGGGGTATAACAATATCCTCAAGAGGTACGAGGGGGTCTGGATGGACAACATGAGCACTGCGCTGATGACCAGCACCGGGACCCTCTCCGCCGACGGAAAGACCCTGAACAGCGTCTCGACCTATTCCGACCCGCAGAGCGGAAAAGAGAAGAAGTCCCGTGATGTCCTCAGGTGGATCGACGAGGACAAGTTCGTTTCCGAGATGTACGAGACGGGCCCCGACGGGAAGGAATTCCTGATGATGGAGATCACATATGCCCGGGAAGTCAGGCCCGAAAGGATGATCAGCCAGCCACCCGTAAAAAAATAACTCCCTCTGAATCAGGCGGGGGGGGATGCCATTACCCCCCCCCGCCGTTCTTCCCGGAATAATACGCGTTCCCAAACGTTGGTCATTTAGGATTTTTAGGCCCCTAAGAATGGATTATTCTTGTCAGGATCGCTGCGGGGTGGAAAATGAAGGCGTGAAAGCATATAATGGTGGTGGACAAGTTACGGAAAGGGTCATGGAATGAATAAATTTAGAATTTCGAAGTTTCTCCCGTGCGCTGCCTTTTTTGGGTGCCTTTTTATCATGATCTCTCATGCGGATACGGCCGCGCAGGAAGTCGCGGTCGTCTATCAGAAGGGAACGCCTCTTTTCGAGGAGACCGCGAATGCCCTGAAGGCTTCGCTTTCCGCCGGCTCCCTCATTGCCGTCGAGAAAGACAAGGAGGACGAGGCGAAAAGCGCCCTGTCGCTCGAAAAAGAATCAATAGTCTGCGCCATCGGCCCCGCGGCCGTCACCACCGCTTTCCAGGCGGGAAGCGCGAAAGGAGTCGCGGTCGGCCTCCCGAACCCGCTGTCGAGGAGCTACGCCGCCAAGAAGGATTTCCTGTTCGTCTCCATCTATCCCGAGCCGCGCGTGGTTTTCGACAATCTTTCAAAGAACACGGGGGCGAAGACCTTCGGGATCATATTCACCAAGAGCGTTAACCAGGAGATGGCCGACTATTTCAAGGCTCAGGCGGAAGCCGCCGGGTACAAATGCAAACAGCTCGGAGTTGAGAGCGCCCAGGACCTGACCGCCCCTTTCCCCTACTTCCTCGGGCAGGTCGACGCGGCCCTGATCCTCATCGATCCTTTGGCCTACAGCAAGGACGCCGTAAAGTTCATGGTGACGAAAGCCCTCGAAAAAAAGGTCGCGCTATACGGCTTCAACGAACAGATCGCGTCCTCCGGAGTGCCGGTGGCGATTTTCGTTCAATCCCGGGAGCTCACTCAGGCGGCGGCGAAGGCTATCGGCGAGATGAAAAGCGGCACTTCCAAGAGCCCCGTTTACTTCTGCGGGGATTTCAAGCTGAGCATAAATCAGGAGTCGGCCAAGGCATTCGGATCGAAATACGACGAATCCAGGGTGGCCAAAAGGTACTGAGGAGCTCAGGAATGAGGATCAAGTCCGGTCATAAAACCGCAGCCCTTCTGATCGTACTCTGCCTGCTGGTCATCTCCTGCGAAAAGTTGGCAACTCCTATCGGCGAGATCAAGTCTTCTCCCGCGAAATACGAGAACAAGACCGTTGTTGTCTACGGCGAAGTCGTCTCGGGATCGAAACTGCCGCAAAGCGAGAAGGGCTCCTTCGTGCTCAGGGACGGGACGGGTGAGATCAAGGTCATCACCGACGGATCGCTCCCCAAAACAGGCGAAAAAAAGCTGGTTAAAGGCATCGTGCAGAGCAACTTCGTCATCTTCGGAAAGCATTTCGGCGTCGTCATAAAACAGCAATAAAAAAGGGCGGGAACTGCCCGCCCTTTTACAGCATCTTTTTCAAGCGATCATCTTTTCTTCCTCTTGTACTCTTCAAGCCCTTTCATGAGGATCTGCGCGGCCCTCTTCGTCCTCTCCACGTTGAGGACGTATGCAAGCCTCACCTCGTCCGTGCCGAGGCCCTTCGTGGCGTAAAATCCGTCACCGGGAGCGACCATCGTCGTCTCTCCGTCAACATTGAAATCCTTGAGCAGCCACGATGCGAAATCGTCGCTGTCGGAGATCGGCAGCTTCGCCATCATGTAGAAGGCTCCCTGCGGCTTCTCGACGAGGATCTCGGGATTGCTGTGAAGAGTGTCTATGAGAGCGTCCCTCCTGTTCTGGTATTCGGTCCTGATCGGGTCGAAATAGGAAGGGTCCATCCTGTAGGCGGCAAGGGCCCCGAGCTGTTCGAGCGTGGGAGGGCAGAGTCTCGCCTGCGCGAACTTGAGGGCGTAGGACATGATCGCGGGGTTCTTGCAGACGATGAAGCCGACGCGGGCTCCGCACGCCGAGAACCTTTTAGAAATGGAATCGACGACGATCACCCTGTCCTCGACGTCCTTGAATTCGAGGAAGCTGGTGGCCTTCGCGCCTTCGTAGGTGAATTCCCTGTAAACCTCGTCGGATATGATGAAGAGGTCGTGCTTTTTCGCGATGCCGGCTATCCTCTCCATTTCTTCGGGGCTCATGATATGTCCCGTCGGGTTGTTCGGGGAACAGACGATCATCGCCTTGGTCCTCGAGGTGATCTTCTTCTCGATCTCCTCGGCCGAAGGTATGGAGAAGCCGTTCTCGGCCTTCGTCGTAACCGGCACCGTCTTTATCCCCGCTATCGTACCGAAGCCGTTGTAGTTGGTGTAGAAGGGTTCGAAGACGATAACCTCTTCGCCCGGGTCGGATACGAGGCAGAGCGAATAGAGCAGAGCCTCGCTTCCCGCCGTGGTCACCTGGATGTCGGTCTGCCTCAGCAAGATGTTGTAGCGGGCGAAATAGTCGACCACGGCGCTTTTCAGCTCGGGCAGTCCGTCCGAAAGTCCGTAGGCGAGGACCTTCTCCTCGTAGTTCTTGATAGCGTCCCAGAACACCTTCGGGGTCTCGATGTCGGGCTGTCCGATATTGAGGTGGTGAACCGTTATCCCTCTCTTTTTCGCTTCGAGAAGAAGCGGTGTAAGCCTTCTTATGGGCGAGGCCTGTACCGAAAGTGCCCTTTCCGAAAGTTCCATGCTTTCCTCCGCAGGGGGAAATGTCCCCAGAGGCGAATATATTACTTCTTTTTACCGGTTTTCTCCAGTTCGAAGTTCTCCCTGACCATCTTCAGGGTGTCGCCCAGCAGGTTCGGGTCGTTCAGGTCTATTCCGAGGAAATCCTTCAGGAGAGAGAGCGAATCCCTGTCCAGGCCGCACTCGACCATGGCGATGTACTTCTTCGAGAAGCCTTCCGGGTCCTTCTTGTAGAGCTCGAAATACTTCATCGCAAGGATCTGGGCCACGACGTAGTTCTTGTAATAGGTGGGGACGCTCCAGTAGTGATGCTTCCTTATCCACCAGCATTCGAGGTCCCGATTGGTACCGAAGAAGATGTCGTATTTCTTCCCGACCTCCGAGCACACCTTGTTGAACCCCTCGGCGTTCGTGATCTCGCCTTTCGCGACTCCGTCGTAGGCCGCCATCTCGAACTCTGCCCTTCTGCCCAGTTCCCAGAGGTACATCTGCTCGTTGAGCTGGTCGAGAAGGATCGCCCTTTTCTGCTTCTCGTCCTTCAGCGTTTTAAGGAGATAGTCCTTCAAAAGGTACTCGTTGAACATCGAGAACGATTCCGTGAGGTACGGCGGCCCCTGGGAGAACATCTCCCCTCCCCTGTTCAGCAGGACCAGCCTGTGATGGATCGCGTGGCCGCTCTCGTGAGCGAGCGTCGAAACGTCGCCGAGGAAGCCCTGGAAGTTGTCCTGGAAGAATCCGAACCCCGCCTCGCAGAACGCGCCCTGCCTCCTGAAAGGCCCACCGACGATATCAAGTCTGCCATTGGCCGGATCGAGAAGAGCCGATAGCTCGGCGCCGTACTTCGGCCCGAGAGGCGCCAGCGCCTTTTTCACAGTATCGACCGCTTCCATAGCCGTGAACTTCGGCTCCTCGACGCCTGTCGGAGGAAGCTCGATGTCGTAGAGGTTCGGATCGGTTATCTTGTCCCTAAGCTTCGCCACGTCCATCTTGTAGCGCTGGTAATCGTTGTATACGCCGGAAGTGGCCCTAAGCTGGGAGAAGACGTTCTCGACAGCGCCCCTCGTCAGGTACTCGTTGAAAAGGCTCTCGTCGAAAGAGGTGCCAAACCCTCTCATCTGGGCTTCCTCGTTTGAAGAGCGCATCAGCCTTACCAGCGAGAATCCCGCCACGTCGGAGACCGCGCGCAGCCCCTTCACGTATTCATCGTAGCCTGCTTTTCTAACTTTCCTGTCTGGATTCCTTATTAGGGCTTCGTAGTTCGTCCCCGCGTCGTAGGATTTTCCTCCCGTTTCCACCTTGCCGAACTGAGTCCTGTCGAAAGCAAGCTGGAAGATCGCCTCCTGCCACTCGAACCTCGCCGGCCGGAGCTTGGCGAGAAGCTCTTCCTTCTCCTGGGAAAGAAGGTGCGGAGACATCCTCGTCGTGTCCCTTATGGCGTACTCGAACCGTTTCAGCGAAGGATCCTCCTTCAGGAACGCCGAAAGCTTCTCTTCGGTTAGGCCTTTGAGCTCCACTTTTACGAAGGCCGTCTTCGACTGCCCCTCCGCGGAGACCTCGATGAACTTCTCTATCGGGCCCCTGTCCTTCGTGTTGATAGCCTCGCGGAACTCGCCGAATGCGTAAAGGCGGTAGAAGACATCCGTGTAATCGCTGATCAGGGTGAAGAGCTCGTTCAGCTCCTTCGCCGAGCTTCCCACTTTTCCCTTGTGCTTCTCTATCTCCGTGATTATCGCCCTCGCCTTCTCCACGTCCGCCTTGTGCGCGGCGTCGTCCTTGTAGAAGTTCTTCTGAAGGTTGAAATGGAAAAGCTTGTCCTGCCCCTCCGGGAAAGGCTCGAAAGCTTGTGTTTTGGCGAACCCGAGGCAGAAAAGAAGCGCGGCGATCAACGAAAAATGCAGTAGGTTGTGCGGCATGCCTGATCCTCCTTCAGATAAAGAATTTTACTTTATCGGAAGGAATGAAGCAATCGGGGGGAGAAGAAAGTCTGAAGGCGGAAGGCGGAAGGCTGAAGGATTTTCCGTAGGGGCGATTCACGAATCGCCCGAATTAAAATCCCCCTGCGTGACGGCTCTCCCCCTTTGCAAAGGGGGAACAAGGGGGATTTTCAACAGAACGGGATGCCAAACGACAGCCGAGGACCCGAAGAGAACGGATGACAACCATTCACAAGGATATACAGGATTTACAGGATAAAGGAATCAGTCATCACGAGAAAGGCCCGCAGCATTTCAAGCGAAGTGAACTACCTTATCCCGCCGCCAGATCTGTGGAATAGGTGGATGTCCCTAATTATTACTGCAATCACTGAAAAAGATATCATCACCCACAGCGACAAGATTTGAACCGGAACCCGCTATTCCATACATAGAATGTGCGTTGGGGGTTTCTCTTATCGTCCATTCAACACCATCCGGGCTTGTGATTATGATCCCGCCACCTACGCCAACATACATGCCATTTGCGTATGTAAGATATTCTACCGTTGGACCTTCCGGAAGTTGCAGATAAGCTATTTGTGACCACTTTTTACCATCAGAACTTCCCAAAACAGCTCCGTAGCCAAGAGCCACAAAGCCGGCATGTCCGTAGGCTATGCTCACCAGCTCGATTTCCCAATCAACACCCGTTTTCCTTTTCTTCCATGTTATTCCGTCTTTACTGGTAAATATGCTGTCCCCGCCCACAGCGACAAACCTTCCATTGCCAAAGGCTATCCCCGAGAACCATTTCTTGGGATTTAATTGCTGCTTGTTCCATGTTCTGCCGTCCTTGCTGCGCGCGATGCACTGACTTCCGCCAACAGCAATGAACTTACCATTGCCATGAGCAACACCCAAATAGAATGCACCAGTATCAAGACGGTATTTTGTCCAATCAAGACCGTTCTTGCTTACATAAACGCAGTTCGTCCCCCCTGCGACATAAAGACCTTCTCCGTAGGCCAGAGAAAGCATCAAATCGCCATCATCCCGGTCGCCCCAAGTCCAGTTCAAGCCATCTGTACTTACAGCGTTCAGGCAGGCATGACCGACCGCCACATATTGCCCTTCGGCCCATATTACGGCGTAAAAAGCGACCTCCGGAGGATCAGGTAATGCAACCTGCGTCCATATCTCTCCACAATCCTGCGCGGAAGTAATGATAGAAGAAAACATTCCAATAAATATAATTACCAACAATGCAATATTTTTCATCTTTTATCTCCTCCCTCACTTAAATATTCTATACTCTTCGGGGATGGAAAGATACTCTTCTGCTTTCAGGTATTTCATCGGCCAGCCTTCGAGGTGGGGGCGAAGGTCCGCCACCTTGTACCACCCCCCCGTCCTTGCCATCCTCACGCCCACCTTACTTCAGGCGTGTCACCGTCCGAGATACTCAATAAAGAAGAAGGAGAAAGAAGGATTAGAGACATGGGGGGTCGCCAAGTCTTTCGATTCTTGTCACCTTCTCGAACAGTTGCCCCATTGTTAGATTTCCATCCTCTTCCTCTATTTCGTAACCGAACTCGGATTGAAGTGCACGAGCGAAATAATTGCATTCAAGAAAATCTGGTCCACCAGTTTTGTAGTCTTCCTGGTAGTAGTCGAGAATACCATCGTCTGGTGAAAGCTTGTGGAGGATAGTGGGTGAGACAAAGAATGAATCGCCAAAGCAGCGAAGATATCGTTGGATCTGAACCTTGTGATCCTTGCCGTATCGCGCCAACCACTCTCGATAGCATGTCTGGCGGCTCATGTAGCGAAATATCAGTGCCTTGCGATGAGTAAAGAGCTGCGCGATCCCCAGGAAAAACACACCGACCAGGATTATTCCGATTATCGTCACGTCTCACCGGATGGCGAAGAAGTCCCCATAAAGTGAAGTTCCGGCGTGTCACCGTCCGAGATCGAAAGTAAAGAAGAAGGAGAGAGAAGAGCTAGGGGCATGGGGGGGCCTTTGGCTTATAATATCTTTCAGCGATTTTAATAAGAATAAGAACCGGCAAGAAAGGGAAGGCCGTTACTTTCAAGTGACGAGTGGAAGCTATGCGTATCAAGCCTTCAACAAGAAAGAATATTCCCACGATCCCTAGAATGATTCCGTTCTCTGTATTAAGTCTCCCAAGGCCATGCATCAAAAGAATCAGTCTGAGCAGTCCAAGGCCGAACATAAACTCAAGAACCGAAGAAATAAGGGAGAATAATTTTGGATGCCACCAACAATATTTCTTTTCAATATTTTCTTGCATATTGGAAGGCAGTCCTCCAAAAAGAAGTAAGAACAATAACAGGGCGGATACGATGCGACTCATTTAAGCGTTTTCTCTCCTCACCTCTTTCATTCTATACCTTCCTCCGGAAAAAACCCCCCCGCCCTTGGGCTTTCGCTTCGGTGTGTGGGGTTCATATTTTCCTAATGCTCCTTATCCCTCGGCGGGCAGGGGTCGTTGCCGGGGGCGATGGTGTCCTTGCTTCTGCCCCGGCCGTTCTTGGCCTGAACGAGTAGTTCACTGCCAGCCTCGATCAGAGCAAGGCATTGGTCAAACTGACCATCCTCGAATGTGATAAGCCATTTCGTATACAAGCCATCGCCAAACACCTTCGCAAATGCGCGCTCGATTGCGCCGGACTGCCCGAAACCGAACGGCTCCTGAAACATGGCCATCTTCATCGTCTCATCCGTGGCCGATAGCGTAGCCAGAACATTTACTGCCTGGTCACTTGAAAAAAGAACCGGGCCAGATTCAGAGAGGCATAACCCGTTTGCTTTTCGAAGCTTGTACATGGCTAATGTCCAGAGATCTGACAGCGCTTTTAGAAAGAGAGAATTCTCTCCTGTCCGCAAAACAAACTGGAGGTCAAAACGGCAAATCGCACCTTCGGCTTCTGGATCAAAATCAGGGATCGACATCAGGATCCCTCAAGAGGGTTAAGGATTGTACTTAATTCTTGATTTGTTCCATGTATCATTTTTCTTTTCCCTCCCCATCCTTTAATATTCTATACCTTCCATTAAAAAAAATCCCCCGCCCTTGGGCTTTCGCTTCGGGGCGGGGGTATCTTCAGCCTTCAGCCATCAGCCTGCCCGTCAGGGCATAAAATGTCGTGCCGTGCGTCGAATTTACTTCGCGCAATGGCACATTCCCTGCCGGGGAGGAGTTCAGCGTCGCGAGCATGCGAGCAGAGCGCCTAAGAGGAGAGAGGATCGCCCTCCTCTTTGGGAAGCGAAGCGCCTTACGTCTTCGCCGCAACTGGCGCGCCTTCCTTCTTTGCCTCTTTCTCGGCTTTGTCGCCTTTTGCGGCGGGTTTGAAATAGGTATCGGCCTTCTTGGGCGTCTTGTAGAAAAGCCTCGTCAGGTCGCGGTAGTTCTTCTTGTACTGGTCCAGCCAGTTCACCTTTTCGGTCTGGAGCATCCCGTAAGTCTGCATCTCCACTTCCATCGCGCCCTTGTGGGTATCAATGGCGGTGGCGAGAGCTTCAAGCGCCGTCCTGATCGGCCCGGCGTGCGCGGCAACGGCAGGATCTTCCTCTTCGGCCAGCTTCGCAAGGATAACGCTCGCCTTCTGAAGCTCGGATTCAAGGGGCGCGCCCACTATCGCCGTCATGCCGTCGGGGAAATATTTAAGGTAAAGGGGGGCCTTCTTGCTGTTCCCCGTTATCTTCAGTATGTCGAGGGCGAGCTGTCCCACCGCGTCGTCGAACGCGGCATCCTCGCCGTCCCTTACCGCCATCGCCGTCATCGCCGAAGCCTCCGCCGCCTTGTATGCCTCTATCCGTTGCTTCAGGCGATCCTGCGACTGTTCAAAGGCGGCGACCATCTCCTTCATTGCCTTGTCTGCCTTGAGTCTTGTCAGGTGATAGACGCCGTAGGTCCTCAACAAAGTGTCCCCGCTCAGTGAAAGTGCCGGTAATCTCATTCGAACCTCCTTTAGGTCAAGTGAAAACGGACAAAAAAACCGTGAACACGGCGAAAATCACGACAAGGACGGCAAATTGCGACGGAAACACGGCACCCCGGCCGGAAGTTTTCCCGGGTTCCCTTCGCTATTTCAAGATCTTTCCGGCAAAAAGCGGAAATCCCCTCGTCAACGCGGAAACATTTCCCAAAGTATAGCCCTGTTCCCGCCGGAACAAGGAAAATCATCCCTTTTTCTTCGCAACTTGAGGCGTGAATATTCCCTTTTAACAGAAGATTTACACGAGTTGACGATTTTTCAGCCGGATTTTGCCTGGCTGGCTCCCCAAACACCACCGACACCCCCGAAACAACGCCCTAGAACCCCATATTGTTGCGTTCGTGAAACGCGATGAGATTTCTTCCTGATGAGTTTTAACAATAAAACAAGAGAAGGAGAAATGTCAAGAGGGAGCTCCTCCCTTTCATAAAGAATGGCGCAGTAGAATTGCCTGAGGCGGGGCAAGACACCTTGCGCCGCAAAGTGCGATTCAATGCGCCGTCGGGAGGGATTTTCTACTCCGGATAAACTTCTATTCCGTTGGCTATGAGTGGCAGTTTGTCGAGGTTCCAGTTCTTATCCTCGATCATCTTCATAAGGTCCTTCGTCCGGTACGAAGAGGCTCTCACGAACTTCTTCCTGCTTCCGAGCAGCCATTCGTGCCTGGCCTTCACATAGGCTTGTATCCAGGGCTTCTCCTTCCCGCCCTTCGACGGGGGAACTTCGGGGAACTTCCTCCTTATGACCTTCAGGATGGAGCCGCTGTGGATGAACGAATCGTAGAGGGTGACCCGCTCGGGACAGAGTCCTCGCTGTGTCCTAAAAGCCAAGCAGTTGGCTTTAGATGCCCACTTCAGCGCGGGCTTGAAATAGGCATCCTCGAAAAAGGCGTCCTGCACCTTCGCCATCACCGGGTCCTTCCTCCCCGCAGAACGGAGAAGCGCCTTGAACCCCTTGTCGTCAACCAGGGGGACGCTCCCGATGTCGCCGAGATACTTCCCAAGCTCTCCGGCGAAGATCCCCTTCCCCTTCACATAGAGGGAAACCAGCCTTTTCAGGTTCCCGTACTCCGTCACCTGAGACCGCCCGTAGGTTATCTGCCTGATCCCGTGCGGCCCGTCCGCGTAGATCGAAAGAGCCGAATAGTTCCCCTCAGGCGAACCCGTCTCGAAACAGTTAATGACACGGAGGATGAGGGATTTTTGAGAAGGAGAGAGGGGAAGAGACATGGGGGCTCCGGCTGAAGCGAGTGATCTTGGTATATGATCTACTTCTTTTCCGGTTTATTACCAGCGTCCGTTTGGGTGGGTTTCTGCTGTTGCTGTTGCTGTTGCTGTTGCTGTTGTTGTTGTGGTTTCTGCTGTTTCTGTTGGCGCTGTTGTTCATCTACTCTTTTCCTCGTATCTTGTCCACACATTGCCTTACCCTCCTCTTCCTTAAATGAAAAGATCTTTGTTAAGCTCCAGCCCATTTCCTTCTTCTTAGAGTTTGCAACATATAAATAAAATTCAACTGTATTAATATCTTTAGGGATGAAAAAATCAGCATGAATTGTATCTGTCTCTCCGGGTTCTATTTCTATGGGGGTCTCTTTCCAATCCCAAGTTCTTCCAACAAGCATAGGCCAGGCAATCTCCCTCTCCCCATCCTTTACCGGATCATAACTTTTATCAATCATATTCTTGACTTCTTGTGGGAGGGGGATAATTTGTCGAAGACGTAACTCTGCTGACTGAATTTGAACAAGTACATTGCCTGAGTTAAGAAGGTCACCTTGAATATGGATGATCCATCCCTCATCAACCTCTATCAATTGCTGGGATATTGATAGCTGAAGATGCGGGTATCCTAAACGTTGTCTAACAAAGAGCATGTATGTCCAGACTCCACCGACAATTATGGCCACAGCAGTCAAAAAGCTCTGAATAATCTCCCCTAGGGTTTGCCACCATTGTAGAACACACATTTACTCTATCTCCTTGTTAAAACAAATAGTCTCATACATAGGAAAAGGAATTTATCAAGAAGGGATAATAGAAAGTGGTATGTAGACCTACTATATTGGATATTTTTATCATGGTGCCCAGGTCCAAGAAGATCTGTAGACAGCAATTCCTCTCTGTCGCCACATTACCTTATCCCACATAAGGCGTTTCGGCTCCTCTCCATATTTTACCTGATCCATAAGTCGGTTAAAAACTTCCTCTGTAATATAGCTATTGAAAAGCCCTTCCCTTAAGCTGCATAGCTTCGCCGCAAAGTTAGCAGCTCTCCCTACCCAGACTAAGTCATTGGAACCTCTAATACCTGTTTTTGCGATGAAAAGATTGCTCATATCAATACCAACGGCTTGATTAAGCTGAAATGCTGTGCTCTTGAAGTGTTCTTGCAATTTAACGTTGATAACCTTTTGAACAATATAATTAATCTGCAAAGCACATTTTGCAGCATCGGAATTCTTTGTATTCCCGATGAAAACCGCCATAACACGATCCCCATCAAAAGCAGTAATGACCCCCCCGTTATTTTTTATTAATTCGCATGCTGACATTAAATAGCACTTATATACTTCCGCTGCGAACCAGTCTTTATAGCCCAAGACAAGCCCCGTTGAATCTTCCAAATCAGCATAGAGGACAGTACCCTCTATTTCCACAGCATCATTCCCTAACTTGATGTCCTCTGCTTCAGGGACTTTCTGGCCATTTCTTCGCTTCCATTGAGTTTTAAGAATTTCAACTATTCCCGCTTCAATTTCAGTTAAAGTTTTCATTTATCTTGGTCCTTTCTCATTAATCAGTTTTCTTAATTCATTTGAAAGCGGGCCTATTCTTGATTTTAGAGTGTCAGTTGTGCCTTCTGCATATTCAAGTGGCTTTACGCCTAGTAAATCCGTGGGTATCTTTATATCCTTTCCTCTTGGTACAACAAAAAATGTTCTTTCTCTACCGAGATGCCCAATAAACAAACCTAATTCAAACACAACATTGTCTCTTGGCCCCACTGTTGTTTCATCCCTTGATTGTATAATATCATCCGGGTTAAAAATTATAACGCCAAAGTCTGATCGCTTAAGGGCGTCAACAAGGCTTTCGATCGATGTGGCTGATGGCATAAAAATACCGCTTGTCCACACATCAACAACAAAAGAATCATGTTCAAACAGATTATGTATCTCTCGCGCTATATCCAAACTTTCCGATGAACTTCCGATAAATACAACTGGTTGGTTTCGTGGTGGTTCTATAAATCTATTCCTCTGCTTCAGGCGACTCGACAACTCCACTGCTATTCTGCGCCATACTTGCGGGTAGTTATTAGCTACTATCGAAAATTGTTCTTCGTTGATTGATGCAACAACTGAAGCTTCCCGTGCAATAACAGATGCACTGCGTCTGGAAGTGGGGTCGATCAATGCCATTTCACCAACATGTTGCCCTGGTACTCTTATTGCGATTTCTCTACCGTTGACTACAATAGTGAAAGAACCGCTCAGAATAAAATATAGCTTATTGTCAGCCCCGTCTTGCTTTATCAGAGTATCGCCATTATTAAGTTCAAGAAGTTCAATGGATTTTTTGAATTCCTCGCATACAGAGACTTCTCCTCTTATCAGAATTTGATTGCAGAGCACTTCGGTAAGAATTGTGCCACCGCTGTCGCCTTGAAATCTTGGGAGCAAGCTATTTGTACCGATTGAATTCTCTTTATCCATTTATCTCGTTACCTTCATTGCTTTTTGCTATTTGAACCATAATCATTCCCTTGCCCTCACGCCTCAATCCCTATTATTACAAGCGGCACGGCCGGGACGCCACGGCCTTGTCGAACGACATTATAGAATTCGCCTTCATAGTAGGCAACGCCGGAACTCATTTGACTTTGAAGAGATTTCATGGGAAGAATCTCAATCCCGACATCAATATTATCGCTAACATAGAATGCGAGATGCTTAACAAAAAGATCGTAAGCCACGAAAGCATACTTCCCGAATTGAACTTCAATCGCTACCCGGTCTTTTACAAAGTCAGTCTGGTTGTAGCTGAAGATCGCTGTTTCCCCAGCGGCTTCGATTTCTTGCTTCTGTTCTTTGGCTGTCATGGTAAGGGTTTTGCGGATCAACTTTTCACTTTTCGTGACCCAATAGCTTACTCGGCTTTCCTCCCACGATTGTTTTCGAAGATGTTTCTTAAAGGCGCCATTCATATCAATAGGGCTGTATAATATCTTGCCGCGCATTGTTTTTTCTTTAGAAACTTTGGTACGGCATTTCTCTGCATCCACCGCTTTAATAACAGACTGAATTTCTTGCCAGAGCTTCGGCTTGTGGACAATCAGGAATTCCAGACCATTCAAATGAGAGTATGTTTCAGCAATCTTCATGCTTCCCCCTATTTCCTGGATTTCAGTCCAACTTCATATTTGCTTTTTGGTTCGCTCTTTATCCAAGGCGCGGAAGTAAGACTGTTGCCGGCCTCGTATGGGTCATAGATCGGCTTGTCCAATGGGCGGGTTATCAATGTACCGTCCAGTTCCTTTTTAATTCTCTGAATTGAGAGATCAACATACTTAGAAACCTTTTCGGCACCCGCGCCCTTTCGTCCGTGGCGTAGGGCAGCAACTATCGTGGTTCCGGTCCCGAGGAATGGATCAAAGACCCAATCTTTCTCTTTTGTTAGAGAAAGAACTAACCTCTCTATTAAGGCAACTGGAAACTGACAGGGATGGTCTGTTTTCTCTACATGGTTGCTCTTTACATTCGGGATAATCCATAGATCGCCAGGGTTCTTGCCTAATGGATTGCAGGAATACTCTCCGGCTTTTGGTCCTTTGAAGTATTTTTTACCAGGGTATTTTTGAGGAACCCGCACTTCATCAAGATTGAAGAAGTAATCGTCGGATTTCGTAAACCAGATAATCGTCTCGTACCTTCCAGAAAACCTTCGACTGCAATGAAGGCCGTGTTCAAAATGCCAGATGATACGATTTCTCATCTTCAGATTTAGCTTGGAGAAAATCGGATAAAGGATCGTGTCCAAGGGAACTATTGACCCATTATCAACGTAATTGCCGACTTGCCAGCAAATGCTGCCTTTGTGGGAAAGGGCGCGGACGCATTCGGAGATCACCTTTGCTTGTTGCTCAACATACGAGTCCAAATGTAACTTCTTTTCGTATTCCTTGCCGATATTATAAGGCGGTGAGGTGACGACCAGTTGGAGAGATTCGTTCGGGATAGTTTTCAACAAGTCCAGACAATCACCGGGAAAGACAACCACCGATTCTGATTTTTTAAAATCCTTGACGATAGGAAGATTTTGACTGAAAAGAGGATCTTTTACCTGATTTTCCAGCAGGTCTTTCTTATTTGTTTTTCTCGGAATCTCTTCTTTTTTTGATTTACTGACCATTTTCTCCATGTCCTTGTTCATTAGGGCTTTATTCTGCCATTTAAAGTAAACTCATTCAACGAGATTCCCTTTCCTCACTTATTATATCCCTCATCTGGGCAGCCACCTTGGTATTATTCCCTATCTTCACCTTTTACCTCTGCTTCCTCCGCCTCCTCAATCGCCTTCTTTGCTTCTTCAACATTATCATAAATCCCTATGAACTCTGCCCCCTCGGGCAGAGTCATCTTTAGAAGCTCTGGCAATGGAATGCCTATCTTGAGAGCATCGTGATTCACAAGCTCCCCTTTTTTCGGCGGCTTCTTTGAAAGATCGTCATTATCCATGACCAACTTCTCCTTTCATGAACAATATAGCACTCAACCTGTGGCAATCCGCGCTCCACCAATTTATCTGTTTTAAAAAGGAGACGTCAACCACCGGGCTGGTTGCATCGCACAACGCCGGTTATTGGGGCACGGCCCAACCAGCGCTGGCAACCTAAATATAGTGCCTCAATGAAAGAAATGCAAGTCACCCCACCCTCCCCACTCTCTTTTTCCACCTCTTCTCTTCTTTCACAGCACCCTCCCCACCATCTCCACCCTCTCATCTTCCCAAATATTCGCGGGGCTAATAAACCCCCTCTTGTCGTACTTGAATTCTATCCCGGCTCTTAAAAAGCACTCATAGACCAGCTCGGAGCAGATGTACTCCCGGTCGCGCTCCTTTTTGCCCATTCCGGCCATTATCCGGGCGACGATCTTGATTATCTCGTCGCGGTCGTAGGGGCGGGCAAGCTCTTTGATGCCGAACTTGGAAAGCTCTTCGACATGCTTCTTTTTGAGGTTCCTTACCCTGGCGACGGCGAGGATGCCGTTGTAAGGCCTCCCCCTGTAGTAGTCGGTCAGGTAGCGGCCCATGGGGAGGAAGTTGACCCCCTTGTCTTCGACGCTCTCAAGAAGGAGGGCGCCGCCGGGCGACTTGACGGGGAAGATTATCCCGACATGGCTCCACGGGGACTTCGTGAATTTCCTTATCAGCTTCGAGATCACATAGTTGCCCGATGCGAACAACATATCCCCCGTCTGAAGCTCTTTCCTGATCCTCGGGTAGGGAACGATTGGAAGCTTTCCTATCTGCCTTCTGGTTAGGATTTCGGCCATGGGTCCTCCTTTATCAGTCGGACAGCGCTGAAGGCTGAAGGCTGATGGCGGAAGGCAAGCCCTTCGGGCGGCTTAAGGCTAAAGGCTGAAGATTGAGGGCTGAAGGACTGAGGTTTCAGTTTCATCAGACATTGGCCTTTCGGATAAGCGAAGCTTGGAAGCCCCACAGGAGCTTTCCCAGCTCGGCAATCATTGCGTCGATTTCGCCCGTGTCGCCCTTGATGTATCCAAGCTTCTTTGAAAAATCCAGAAGATATTCGGTCTCTGCCAGCGACCCCAGAGAGATATCTATGAACCTCCCGAGTTCTTTCTTGCTTTTACGGTTATATCCTTCAACGATATTTGTGGGGACGGACAAGGCCGCCCTCCGGATCTGGGAGGTGATGCCAAATATCTCGCTCTTCGGGAAGTCTTTCGTCAACTTGTAAATCAGGAGAGCCAACCTGTCGGATTTTTGCCAGATGATCAGATTCTTATAATTCGCCAAGGATTGTCTCCTTTCCCTGCAACTTCAGACTTAAGCCTTCAGCCTTAAGCCCTTGCGAAGCAATATTATACTCCCTCCCCCGTGTCATTTGGAGCGACAGGTGGAAAATCCCCCAGCCTTCAGCCTTCCGCCTTAATCCCCTGCGAAGCAATATTATACTCCCTCCCCCCTGTCATTTGGAGCAACAGGTGGAAAATCCCCTGCCTTCGGCTTCCCCCTTAAGGTTAAGGGGTATTGACCGTCCGGGAGTCGGGGACACGATCCCGATTCAAAGAAACGAATCGGGTCATGTCTCCCGTCTTCATTTCCTTGACAAATAAGTCCTTTCGCTTCAATATGAAACTTGATGAAACCATTCCGGAGGATGACAATGAAGATCATGAAAATCGCGGCTTCGGTGATCCTGCTTCTTTCCCTGCCTGCGTTGGCTCAAAACCGGCCCGGCCTTGAGGAACACCTGCTTTCGGATGTGAGGGACGCGGGCATCCCTGTCGAGGGGGCGCAGATCTCTCCCGCGCCTTCGCCCAGCGGCAAGTACCTGGCTTTCACGGGCGACAATTTCAAGGGGATCATGCTTTACAGTCTGGATGACGGAAAGGTCCGCGAGCTGACGAACCTGGAGGGGGCGGGCTTCGGCTTCGAGTGGGCTCCTTCCGACGACCTCGTGGCTTTCCGCGGTTCCCTCGGCAAGATCAATAAGAAGCTGCTCATCGCCGTGGGCCATCCGGACGGCACGGTGGAGGTATCGAGCGCCCTCTCGGACAGCCTCTCTCTTCCGGCGTGGAAGGACGGCCTCGTCCTCTTCGCGGACTGGAAGAACGGTTCAACCCTGAAGAGCGCCGGCCCTGAAAGCGCGGGCGGATTCAAGGGGATAAAGCTCCCACACCCTTCGGGAGCGCTGGTCGCCTTCGACAACGAGATGAAGGCCTCCAGGAACGAGTCGGGAGACGGCAGGGTCTTATTCATGCCGCGCTACTCTGAGGACGGCAAGATTTTCCTGATCCACTGCCTCGACGGCCACATCTATCTGGGAAAAGAGGGCTCGGACGAGCTCAGGGACATCGGGGAAGGTAGCTCCGCGCGCTTCGCCCGGGACGGTTCGTGCATTATTTACGAGAAGACACTGGACGACGGCCACCGGATCGTCGCCTCGGACATCTACCTTTACTCCATCTCCACGCGGATGACATACCGCCTTACGGACACGCCCGACAAGATCGAGATGAGGCCGTCGATGGCAGAGGACGGTCACACGGTATTTTTCGACCTTGACGGCAGGATAATGAGGGGGTGGCTGAAATGAAAAGACTCCTCGCGATCCTCATAATATCAGCCCTTCCTTTCTTCATACCGGCGACTCAGCCGCCGGCCGGCATCCCCGAGGGGACTGTCGTTCAGCCACCTTCCATCCATCAGGCTGAGCTTGAACAGTACAACCGGCTCGGCGACATCCCCGAACCGGGATACCCTCTCCTCTTCGGGGTGAATCCCGAGGCGAGGGAGAACGCAGAGTCCCGCGAGGAAGCTCTGACCCGCACCGTTTACGGATTCATGCCCTACTGGGTCTACACGGACCTCAGCCACATTCGGTGGGACCTCCTCACCCATGTCGCCTTTTTCTCGCTTGAAATGGACAGCTCGGGAAACATTACCAATACCCACAACTGGCCCAACGGAACATACGTGACGGCGCTCAGGAACGCCGCCGCGGCCAACGGGGTGAAGCTGACCATAACCGCGACGCTTTTCAGCTCTACCGGGATCTCGACGCTTCTGAGCAGCGCGTCCAACAGGCAGAACGCCATCGACACCCTTCTCGCCCAGGCGCAGGCGGGAAACGCGGGAGGGGTCTGCATCGATTTCGAAGGTGTTCCCGTCGCCCAGAAAACAAACCTCGTAATTTTCATGACCGAACTGACGGACGCCTTTCACGCGGCGATCCCCGGCTCTCATGTTTCTCTGTGCACGCCCGCCGTGGACTGGTCGGGCGCGTTCGACTACGACCAGCTCGCGATCAACAGCGACGGCATGTTCATCATGGCCTACGACTACTACTGGAAGGGCTCTGCGACGGCGGGCCCGGTATCCCCGACCATCGGCAGCACGAGGTGGGGAACGAGGGCGGTCGACTGGACGATCAACGATTACCTTACATACGGCGGGAGCGAGAACGCCGGCAAGTTCATCCTGGGGCTCCCCTATTACGGCTTCGAGTGGCCGACGGTATCCACCACGGTTCCCTCCGCGACAACGGATACGGGTGTCTCCAAGACCTACAGCGTCGCGAAAGCCAATTCAGTGACCCACGGAAGGCAGTGGGACACTTACGCCGAGGTTCCTTATTACGTTATCACCACGGGGCCGTACCAGTGTTTCTATGACGACGAGGAGAGCCTCGGCCTCAAGTGGGACCAGGTGAACTCGAACAACCTGGGCGGGACGGGGATGTGGGCCCTCAACTACGACAATTACGACGACGACCTCTGGAACACGATCGAAGAGAAGTTCTCGACCACGCCGTCGGGAGAGATGTCCGGCATCGACATCGGGATCGACCCCGGCCACGGCGGAGACGATCCGGGAGCGATAGGTCCGAGTCCCATTTACCTCAATGAAAAGGATATCAACCTCACGGGGTCTCTCATGCTCAGGGACGCGATGCAGGCAAAGGGCGCGTCGGTCTACATGACGAGGACGACCGACGCCACGATGAGCCTCAGCGCCCGCTACAACTACTTCAATTCCATACCGGTGGACCGCGCCGTGAGCTATCACCACAACGCCAGCGGGACTCCTTCCGCGAATTACACGGGAGTTCATGTCTACTGGACATCAACAAACGGATGCCTCGCCGCGAGCGCCAATTCCAGGGACATGGCGGCGAAGACCGCCCTCAGGCTTGACTCCGCCCTCGACATCGGGGTCGTTTCCTCGAACTGCTCGCCATCGATCTACGGGGTCCACGGCGACGACTTCGCGATGGTCCACTACACTTCGATGCCCGCGATGCTTACCGAAGCCTCCTTCATCTCGAACCCGGAGGAGCAGGCTCTTCTCAATACTGTCGAAAGGAACTGCACGATCGCCGGTGCTATTGCCAAGGGCATCGAGCATCACTACGGCGTCACACAGGAGGACCCTCCCTGCGCCGCCTCCGCCGAAGGTACCTGCGGGAACCCGATCCTGATAACCTCCTTCCCCTACACGGAGAACAACGACACGACGGGAAAGGGAGCGGTGATGAACTGGTACTCCTGCTCGCCGACAACGAACGAAGCCGGCCCGGAGATCGTCTACAAGTTGACGGTCCTCTCCGCGGGGACGCTCGGCGTGACGGTGACATGCACGGACCCTGTGGACATCGACATTCATCTTCTTTCCACCTGCAATACCAACGCTTGCATCGTGAGGGATCACACCGATTTTACGGCGTTCGTGCAGCCCGGCGATTACTTCCTTGTTTGCGACACTTGGACCGATTCCGAAGGGACGCAGCACCCGGGAGCCTACTCGCTCAATGTGACATTTTCGGCGGACACGACCGCTCCCGTGGTGACGATAACGACACCGACCTCCTCCGATACCTACTCGACTTCCGCCGCCTCGCTTGACCTCGGAGGCGCCGCGTCCGACGGTTCGGGGGTCAGCAGGGTCACGTGGGAGAACAGCAGGGGCGGCAGCGGCCTCGCCGACGGGACGACGACCTGGTCCGTCCCGGGCATAGCACTTTACAGCGGGACCAACATCCTTACCGTGACCGCTTACGATTCCGCAAACAATTCCTCGACCGACGTATTGACCGTGACCTGCACCGACGTTACCGCTCCGGCCGCCGTTTCATCCTTCAAATGGCAGAACGACCGCTGGGAATGGGACGCGGTGACGCTCGACAAGAACGGCGATCCCGAAACGATGGGGCATTACGAGTTATGGCGAGGAGCCGACCTCACAGCGTGGGATTTCGGCATTTACGTCGACGATATCACCGACAACTATTATGCCGATGGCCAATCTCCTGATCCCGGAGATTGTTGGTTCTATTCCCTATGCGCGGTTGACGCAGTTGGCAACAGCGAACCACCTTGGTCCGTGACCAGGTACTACGGCGACGCCGCTTATTCGGGGAGCTGGATACAGGGCGGGAGCGCCGACTGCCAGGGCGGGACCGGGGCGTACAGGTACGCGACGACAGCGTCCAGCGTGACAGCGACGGCTGCATGGAGCTTCACTCCGACGGTAACGGGTGATCACCACGTCCACGTCAGGTTCGTGGCCGGGACTACCAACAGGACGATCGCCAGGTACACGGTCTATTATGAAGGCGGCTCCGTAACAAGGGAAGTTGACCAGACCGTCAATAACTGCTCCTGGATCTACCTGGGTAGCTTCCCCTTCAACGCGGGAACCCCATACACGGTCGTCCTGGACAACCAGGCGGCGGTCACCGGCAAGGCCACCATCGCCGAAGCGGTCAAGTGGAGCAGATGACGGAAAGCCTTGTCGGCAAAAAGATCCGCCAGTACAGGGTTACTGAACAACTGGGAAAGGGCGGCATGGGCGAGGTCTATGTCGCCGCGGACGAGGTCCTCGGTCGGAACGTCGCTCTCAAGGTCCTGAGGAGAGAGCAAAAGTTTGACAGCGGCGCCAAGGCGAGATTCCTGAGGGAGGCGCGGGTCCTTTCGAAGCTCGAACATCCCAACATCTGCAGGATTTACGACCTGATCGAGGAGGATGACAACAATTACATCATCCTCGAGCTCATCCCGGGAAAGAATCTCCGAGAGATCGCAAGGGAAGGGATCGAATATGCCATCAGGACCAGCATTGTCAACCAGATCGCGGAAGTCCTTACGGTCGCCCACGGTAAAGGCATAGTCCACCGCGACCTGAAGCCGGAGAACATCATGCTGACTCCGGATAACACGGTGAAGCTCCTCGACTTCGGCCTGGCCGGGGTCGTCCAGCCGGGAAAATTCGAACAGGGCTTCAGTGCAGGGAACACCAGACCGGATGAAAATGAGATCTCGGACATCTCCGAAGAGCCGACGCTGCTCGTGGGAGAAGCCTCACCCGCTTCATCGGAGGACAAGCCTTCCAGCGACACATCGTTCACTCGGGCAGGCACGATCATGGGAACGCTCTCCTACATGAGCCCGGAGCAGGCCCGCGGCGAGCAGGCCACCACCGCGAGCGACATCTATTCGTTCGGGCTGGTCTTTCAGGAACTGTTCACTTCGAAACAGCCTTATCCCGAGAACCTTGACCCGATGAAAAAACTCGTGATGGCGCAGAAGGGAGAGACGCTTCCCGCGGAAGGGATCGACCCGGACACCGCGGCGTTGATAACGAGGATGAAGTCGCTCGCTCCCGCCCAAAGACCCGCGGCGATGGACGTACTGGAAAAACTCAAATTGATAGCGGACAAACCGCGGAAGAAATTTAAAATGCTTCTCCTGGCGGCCGCGGTAACGGTCCTGACGATCCTCGCCGCGGTGATGAGCTTCCAGGCTTTCCGCATACAGAAAGAAGCGGACAGGGCGAACAAGGAGGCCGTCAGAGCCAACAGGGAAGCCGAATCTTCGAAGCGAGTTTCCGATTTTCTTGTCAGCATCTTCACGGTATCCGATCCGGGCGAATCAAGAGGCAACACGATAACCGCAAGGGAGATACTGGACAAGGGGTCGGAGAAGATATCCGCAGAATTGAAGGACGAGCCCCTGACCAGCGCGAAGCTGATGCAGACGATGGGCCAGGTCTATTACAACCTTGGCCTTTTCTCGAAATCCAGGCCGCTTCTCGAAAACGCCGCGGAAACTTTCGGCAGGGAGCTCGGGAAAGAAAGCGTCGAATACTCGGAAGTCCTTTTCAGCCTGGCCGACCTGATCGCCACGGAAGGGGACCTCGTGAGATCCGAAGAACTTTACCTGGAAAGCCTTCGGATAAAAGAGAAAAAGCTGGGATCTGAAGATCCTACGCTGGGCCTCTGCCTTGCGAACCTGGGCTGGGTGTACTACGCCAGGGGGGAATACGACAGGGCGATATCTGTCTGCGAACGCGCCGTCAAGGTCATCGAGGGGACTCAGGGCCCCGCTGACAAGACCACCCTCGCGAATGCGGTCAACAACCTCGCGATGGCGTACCGCGCGGCCAGGAACTACCAAAAAGCCGAGCCTCTCTACGAGAGAACCGTGGAACTGGTTAAGAATTCGGCCGGCACCGATTCTCCCGAGTACGCGGGAGGTCTCAGCAATTACGCGGTCCTTTGCGAATCGATGAAAAAATACGACAAGGCCGAATCCCTTTACATGGAAGCCCTTGCGATACAGGAAAAAGTATACGGAGAGGACCACGTCGAGGTGGCGACGACCCTGAACAACCTTGCGCGCCTCTATTCAGTTGAAAAGAAATACCCGGAAGCGGAAAAACTGTTTTTGAGAGCGCTGGGGATACACGGGAGGATCTTCAGCGGAGACCATTACGAATCCGCGATAATAATGAACAACATGGGAGCGCTGTACGCCTCGATGGACAGATTTTCAGACGCCGAGACACATTATGCCGCAGCCCTGGCCATTTTCAGGAAGGAACTGGGAGAAAACCATCCTCATGTAGCGACTTGCAGGAAGAACTACGCCGAGCTTCTCAGGAAAGCCGGAAAGGTGACACAGGCCGACGATTTGTCGTCCGGAACAGCGGGCGGTCCAGGCAAAAGCCAGGACGGATAAGCGCTTCCCTCGGTTGTTGACGAGCGGCGGCTAGTCGTATATAATAACCGACTTGTGTGGGGCTATGGCGCAGCTGGGAGCGCGCTTGAATGGCATTCAAGAGGCCGGGGGTTCGATCCCCCCTAGCTCCACCAAATTCTTTTTTTTAGGGGTCCGATCCCTGGAAGGAAGGCCGGCGCCTTCCTTTTTCGCGTAAAGGAAAAGTATGGCTTTTCAGAACTGGAAAGAGATCGAACCTGACCAGAAAGCGATGACTCTTTCAAGGGAGAAGAACCTTAGCTCCATCGAGGCGATGATCGTCTCGAGGCTTCTTCATCCTTCCCTCGAACCGGCTTTTTTTTCGGGAGAGCCGCTGGTCTTCCCGGCGTCCTCCTCCCTCCCTGACATCGCCCGGGCCGCCGAGAGGATAGCCCTCGCCGCAAGGAACGGAGAAAAGATCCTCGTCCACGGGGATTACGACACCGACGGCCTCATGGGGACCGCGGTCATGGTCAGCGGGCTCACCGCCCTCGGGGCTTCGGTCGCCGCGTTCGTCCCTTCGCGTTTCGATGACGGCTACGGACTCTCCGCGGCAAGCGTGGAAGCCGCGAAGAAACAGAACGCTCGCCTCATGGTGACGGTCGACTGCGGGACGAACGCGGGCGACATAGAAAAAGCGCTGGCCCTTAACGGGATAGACCTCGTGGTCAGCGACCACCACATCCCCGAAGAGAACAATCTCGTGAAGGGGATAATCGTGAACCCCCACTTCGGCGAAAGCGAAGAGATGAAGACCCTAGCGGGAGCGACTGTCGGGTACCTCCTCCTCAGGGAGACGGCCGCGGTCATGGGCGTCCCTCTTCCGGAAGAACCGTTCCTCAGGCTCTGCGCGATCGCGACGATCTCGGATGTCGTCCCCGTAAGCCCCTTCAACTGGAAGCTCTGCAGGGAAGGATTCAGGACCCTCGCGGGGACGCGCAGCCCCGGCCTGACCGCCCTTCTCGAGAAATGCCCACAGCCTCCTTTCCGGAGCCACCATATCGCCTACTATCTCGCGCCCAGGCTGAACGCCGCGGGAAGGATGGAAGACGGGAACCTCGTTCTCGAGATCCTTCTCGAAAGGGACCAGGAACGGGCGAGGCTTCTCGTGGACAAGCTGGAGGCTCTCAACAAGAGCAGGCGCTTCACTCAGAACCAGATGGCCGAGGAGGTGGAGAAACATTTCGACGCGGAAAGCGACATCGCCTTCCTCTTCTGCGCTTCGGACAGGTTCCACAAGGGCCTCCTGGGGCCAGTCGCCTCCAGGCTCGCCCAGGAGAGGGGCATATGCGTTTTCCTGATAGCGGTCGAAGGCGAGAACGCCACGGGATCGGCGAGAGCCGCCGACGGGTGCGACATAACGGCCCTGCTCAGGAGGTCGGAGGGGATATTCACCCGCCTCGGAGGACACCAGAAGGCGGCCGGATTCACCATGCAGACGAAGAACATATCGAAGCTCCGGGATTTCCTCGACAACAACCTGACGAAGAACGCTGACCCGGAAACCTCGAGGATGGAGTATTTCCTCCTGAAGCCGGACCAGGCCGAACTGGCCTGGAACTCTCTGGGCGGGCTCGATCCCATAGACCATTCGCTCCAGCCGCCCTATTTCGCCTTCGAACTGGCCTCGCTTTCCGACGCCCGCGTCGTTAAGGACAAGCACCTTCTATGGAACATCCAATTGCCCGGAGGGTATTCCTTTTCCGCCTTCTACTTCGACGCTTTCACGAAGATAAAGGAAGTTCCCTCGAGAGACAGGACCATCGTGGGCAGGCTTCTTCCCGACAAGATAAAGACCAGGCCCAATTTCTTTTTCGAAGTCAAAGACATCATCTGAACAGGACCGGCTCCTGCCCGCCGGGATCAAGGTTTTTGCCATAAAGAAGTTTTTAATGTAAAATACCTTTATTTTTTTGGAAGGAGTATGAAAAATGAGCAAATGGGTTTATTTTTTCGGAGAAGGAAAAGCTGAAGGAACAGGCAAGATGAAGGAACTGCTCGGCGGCAAGGGCGCGGGGCTGGCGGAGATGACCAACCTCAAGATTCCCGTGCCTCCCGGATTCACCATCACCACCGACGTGTGCACCTACTATTACCAGAACAAGAACTCTTATCCCGGCGACCTCGATCCGCAGGTCAGGGAAGCCCTGGAAGGCGTGGAAAAGATAATGGGAAGGAAGTTCGGCGATCCCTCCAATCCCCTTCTTTTCTCGGTGAGGTCGGGCGCCCGCGCATCGATGCCCGGCATGATGGACACGATCCTCAACCTCGGACTCAACGACAAATGCGTCGAAGGCATGGCGAAGCTGACGGGAAATCCCCGCTTCGCCTACGACTCCTACAGGCGGTTCGTGGCGATGTACGGCGACGTGGTCCTGGGCCTCAAGCCCCAGAACAAGAAGGAAGAGGACCCCTTCGAAGTGATCATCGAGAAGATGAAACACGACAAGGGCGTCAAGTTCGACACGGAACTGAGCGCCGACGACCTCAGGGAGCTCGTGCGGCTTTACAAGGCCGAGATCAAGAAGAAACTGGGAGTCGACTTCCCGGAAGACCCCTATGAACAGCTCTGGGGAGCCATCGGCGCGGTCTTCGGCTCGTGGATGAACGAGAGGGCCATCGCCTACAGGCAGCTCTACAACATCCCTGCCGAATGGGGAACCGCGGTCAACGTGCAGACGATGGTGTTCGGCAACAAGGGAGAGACCTCGGGCACGGGCGTCGGTTTCACAAGGGACCCCGCGCTAGGCGAGAACAGGCTGTACGGAGAGTTCCTCATGAACGCGCAGGGCGAAGACGTGGTCGCCGGCATAAGGACCCCGCAGCCCATAGAGAAGCTCAAAGATGTGATGCCGAAGGCCTTCGACGAGCTCTTCGCCATCAGGAACAAGATAGAGAACCATTTCAAGGACATGCAGGACTTCGAGTTCACCATCGAGGACGGGAAGCTCTGGATGCTCCAGACAAGAACCGGAAAAAGGCACCCCTTCGCCGCGGCCAAGATGGCGGTGGACATGGAATCAGAAGGACTGATCGACGAGAAGGAAGCGGTTTCGAGGCCTGAAGCCGACGGCATCGCCGCCTTCCTGTCCCCCATCTTCGACTCGAAGGCGAAGGAAGAAGCCGTGAAGAACGGCAAGGTCCTTGCGAAGGGCCTCCCCGCCGGACCGGGCGGAGCTTCCGGCAAGATCGTCTTCAACGCAGTCGACGCCGAATCCTGGGCGTCTAAGGGCGAACGGGTCCTGCTTGTCAGGAAGTTCACCAGCCCCGAGGACATCAAGGGCATGAACGCGGCGCAGGGCATCCTCACCGCCCAGGGCGGAATGACGTCGCACGCGGCGCTCGTCGCCAGGCAGATGGGAAAGGTGTGCATAGTCGGCTGCAGCTCCCTCGACATAAACTACGACAAGGGAGAGCTCAAAGTGGCCGGAAAGGCCTTCAAGGAAGGCTCCTACCTCTCCATAGACGGCTTCACCGGCGAGGTTATCGAGGGAGAGCTGCCGACCAGGCCGAGCGAATCCCTGCAGGTCCTGAACGGGGAGATGAAGGAGGGCGACGCCCCCAATTACAAGAGGTTCGCGAAGCTGATGGCGTGGGCCGACAAGTACAGGAAGATGGAAGTGTGGACCAACGCGGACACTCCGAAGCAGGCCGCCATCGCGGTCCGGCTGGGAGCCCAGGGCATCGGCCTCTGCAGGACCGAGCACATGTTCTTCGAAGGCGAAAGGATCCACTACGTCAGGAGGATGATCCTTTCGGAGGACGCCGCCGAGAGGAACGAGGCTCTCTCTTTCCTGTTCCCGATGCAGAAGGAAGATTTCGTGGGTATATTCAAGGCGATGGAGGGAAGGCCTGTAACCATAAGGCTTTTAGACCCGCCGCTCCACGAGTTCCTCCCCTCCCGCGAAGCGCTGAAACCCGAAGTGTTCGAGGAGAAAGTCGCCGCGATAGCGAAGGAGCTGAAGACAGACAGCAAGGAGATCCTGCACAGGATCGAACAGCTCCACGAGAACAACCCGATGCTCGGCCACAGGGGCTGCCGCCTCGGACTCACCTTCCCAGCCATCTACGAAATGCAGATCCGGGCGATCATCGAAGCCGCCGTGACGGTTGCCAAGGAGAACCTGAAGGTAAAGCCGGAGGTCATGATACCGATCGTGGCCACCGAAGCGGAGATGAAGTTCTTCGCGGAAATGACGAGAAGGATAGCGGACGAAGTCTTCGCGAAAGAAGGCAGGAAGGTCGATTATCTCGTCGGGACGATGATCGAACTGCCCCGGGCCTGCGTCGCCGCTGACAAGATCGCGAAGCACGCGGAGTTCTTCTCCTTCGGCACGAACGACCTGACCCAGACCACATTCGGAATTTCGAGGGACGACGTCAGGGGATTCCTGCCGGCCTATCTTGACAAAGAGATATTCCCCGCCGACCCGTTCCAGAAGGTTGACCGTGACGGCGTGGGCGAACTGATGAGGCTGGCCGTCCAGAAAGGAAGGTCATCCAGGGACAAGCTGCAGATAGGCATCTGCGGCGAGCACGGCGGCGAACCGAGCTCGGTCGAGTTCTGCTATTCCATCGGCCTCAACTATGTTTCGTGCTCCCCCTTCCGCGTTCCTGTGGCAAGGCTGGCGGCAGCCCAGGCCGCGCTGAAGGAAGGAAAAAAGTAATATAGAAAGCGCATTGCTTGTGAAGGGGCGGGAGATGTTCCGCCCCTTTTTTTCACAAAGAGCTCGATCTGTTCTATAATTTATATTTACAGGCTTATGCCAAAGACAGGAGACCATGAGGCGCCCGTACCTCTATATTTTATTATCCCTTATCGTATGCTTATGGACTTTTTCCGCACAGGCGGGCGCCTGCGCCTCCCGGTCCATTTCGTTCGAACAGCGGGTTCAAGCTCAGGCGGCGATAGAGAGGGTTTATGACAGGCACAGGCTCTGGCCGGCAGAGAACCGGGAACCCAAGCCTCCATTCGAGCAGTCTTTTCCCGATAGCGTCATAAGGGGAAAGGTCGCGGCTTATATTAAAAGATCGGCCGCGTTGAAGCTTTTCTGGAACAGGACGATAACCGGCGCGGAGCTTCAGGAGGAATTGGACAGGATGGTCGCGTCCTCAAAAGACCCGGCCACGCTCAGGGAGCTTTTCTCGGCCCTGGGTGACGATCCCTTCGTTATCGCGGAATGCCTCGTCAGGCCGATCCTTGCTGATAAGCTCATATCAGGCCTTTATTACGGCGACAAGGTCCTTCACGAAGCCACCCTTGCCGGAGCCGGGTATCCCCGGATCATGACCTATTCCGGAGAACTGTCTTGCGAAAGGATAATCTTCGTGAATGATAGCTCTTCTCAGAATCTGCCTGATGAATATCCTCCGCCGGTGAACATCGATGAAAGCATATTCGCGCAGATGGCGTCGGGTCTTCCCCGGGAGGGATGTGTATCGGAGCCGATCGATATGGAAGATCGGTTCGTCGTGCTCAGGACACTCGGAGAAAGTTCCGCTTCCATCGAGATAGAGGCTGTCTCTTTGTACAAGCGTCCGCTTGAAGAATGGCTCGGCGAAATGCCTGAAGAAGCGTTCCTGGAACAGCTTTTCCAGGCAAGCGAATACTCGTATCGAATGCCCCGCCCGACGGCTGAGCTTCTCGACTGTGTGCCGTCCGAGGGCTACTGGTCGGAGATCTCCGGCGAAACCGGCGCCCCTGCGGGAAGGCAGCTTCATACCGCCGTCTGGACCGGGGCGGAAATGATCATATGGGGAGGTGTCAACACCACGTCTCTCAGAACGGGTGGGCGTTACTTCCCCGCCACCGACAGCTGGCTGCCCACATCCACGGGAGCCAACGTGCCCTCCGCCAGGTACTACCACTCCGCGGTGTGGACCGGGGCGGAGATGATAGTCTGGGGATCGGGCTCGAATACGGGGGGAAGGTACAACCCTTCATCGAACACGTGGTCGGCGACATCGCAGGGAGCGGGCTGTCCGTCGTCAAGGACGATGCACACTGCAGCATGGACCGGGACGGAAATGATCATCTGGGGAGGGAGCTACGGCTCGACCAAATATAATTCTGGCGGAAGATACATTCCCTCCACGAACAGCTGGACCGCAACTTCAGAGGGAGAAAACGTTCCCTTGGCGAGATCCCAGCACACAACCGTATGGACAGGCGCGGAGATGATCGTCTGGGGCGGAAGGACCTCCGAGACCACCCCTTTCTTCACCTCCACGGGCGGAAGGTACTCGCCCTCGTCGGACACCTGGACGTCCACGACCAACAACAACGCCCCCGAGCAGAGGGCTTACCACTCTGCCGTCTGGAGCGGAGAGATGATGATAATATGGGGCGGCATCGAGGCCACGGGAAATTTCCGCCTCTTTTCCGGAAGCAGATATACTCCTTCTTCCGACAGCTGGATGCCGACTCCCTGCGATGACTATTTCCCCGAGGCGAGATCGGAACATACATCGTCCTGGGACGGAGAAAGAATGATAGTCTGGGGCGGAAGAGGAGCAATGGGTACTCTAAATTCCGGAGCCTTCTACGATCCCTCCGCCGGGAACTGGCTCGCCACTTCCACAGGCAGCGGAGTGCCTGCCGCAAGGAGCCAGCACACTGCTGTATGGACCGGAGAGATGATGCTGGTCTGGGGTGGTTATTCAAGCCAGAACACCGGAGGGATATTCTTTGGAGGGCCTGCCGCGCCCCTCTTCCCCGTCAACAACAGCGCGGCGGACCAAGGCTGTTCCGATACGGGGGTGACAGTTTCATGGGCAACCCCTCGATTGTGGGGAGATTCCGGCGCTGGAACGAGGTCTTTCGAGGTTTTGAGGGAAGGAATGGTTATCGTTTCAGGCCTTGCCGAAACTACTCTATCCTATACAGACGCGACAGGCGAGAACGAGGTTCCCTACCTGTACCAGGTCCGGGCCGTCAACGGATGCGGGCTTTCTTCTTTGACAGCGGGAGTATCGGCGGTCGACCACCAGGAAGCGTTGCCGGATGAGGTCGCGTTCCTGGACATGACGGATTACACCTGGGACGCCGTGGCCGAGTCGACAAGCTACAGGCTCTATAGGGGGAACCTGGCTGACCTCCCGAATCTCAAGACCTCATCGCCGGACGGATGCTCAAGGTACGAAGGTCCGCTGACGGCATGCGCTGACTGCGGAGGCGACGATCCCCTGGCGGCGAGCGGCAAGCTTTTGTGGTACCTCGTGACGGCGATCCTCGATAAATGCGAAGGCAGCGCCGGCCAAGGCACCGGGTTCACCAGGGTACTGTCTTCCACGGGAAAATGCGGAGAAGAACCATGAGAGGTGGAAAATGGAAATGAAAAAAGGCGACAGGATCGAACAAGTCATGTGGCTTGTTGAAGGCAAGATCGTCCAGGGAAAGAACGGACCCTATTGGGCTGGAAGGTTCATCCTTGACAAGGAACCCATCCCCGCCAAGATCTGGCAGAACAGGCATCTGGATGATCAGGCGCGCCTTCTGGTCCCTCAGAACCCCTACTCCGTCAAGGCGACGGCTGACGAATACAACGGTGTCAGACAGCTGATAATTCACGAAGTGAAGCCTTTTGATGGGGAATTCGACAAATCAGCGCTTCTTCCCAAGGGCGACAGTCAAAAGGAAGAGCTGGCAGAGGAATTCGACACGATCATTGAAGCGATGCGGGATGATGATTACAAAAACCTGCTGAAAACCTTCAAGAATTCCATTTTTTTCTCCGATTTCTCTATAGCTCCCGCTGCGAAATCGATCCATCATGCCTGGCTGTCGGGGCTTCTCGAACACTCCATCGGACTCGCGAGAGCCATTGAAGCCCTTTCATCTCTTTACCCTGAACTCGACAAGGACCTTCTTACAGCGGGTGCTTTCCTCCACGATTCTGGCAAGGCGAAAGAGATATCCACGGACCCGGGGTTCGAATATACAACTGACGGCAAGCTCTTCGGCCATATCTACATGGGCGCGAAGATGACCGAGGACCTCATAGACGGCATGGAGAGTTTCCCCCAGGAAAAGAAAAGAGCCATAATCCATCTGATACTGAGCCACCAGGGACAGCGTGCCGATGGTTTCGGTTCTCCGGTCGATCCCTCCACCGCCGAAGCTGTCTTTTTTCATCACATCGACAACCTGGACGCCAAGGTCAGACACTGCCTGACCGAGATCAGAAAAGCCGAAAACGGTGCGGGTTTCATCACTACGCCCCCTCCGATGAAAATCTCTCTCTACATGGGCGACGGATCATCGAAAGAGCCTTCGATGCCTGGGGACGACGCAAAAAAAACTAAACCGAGATCCGGGCTTTTTTCAGATTAACGGTCTGGAATATTGAGGATCAGATAATTATTCTCCCGATCCAACTTTAAATTCACCCTCCATGCAAAGTTGCAATAATATATGGTGAAAAACGCTCCTTCCATAAAACATCAATTGAGATATTTTGATATTCTTCTTTTTTTATATAGTAAATGCCCACTTTATTTTTACTGATCCGATAACTTATCTCACGACAGGTTTAGGATGTATTCTCCCTTCCTGGGTTTAACACAATGTTCTACGTGTCCTTTTCCATTGAACTTCAAATATCTCAAGTAAACCGCTGAGTTTTTTCTTGATTCAATTCGTGTCGTTCGCGGCTTTTACCTGCTTCTTGAGCACTCGTTGTTTTATTTTGGCTGTTCTTTCCCATTTTTATTCGGAGCGATACCGCATCCCCTGACTTCACCCTTCTCACTTTCCGACATCTCGTGGTGGCGGCGGCGGGAGTCGACCGGCATCCGTCGCTCCTTCCCTCGCTCCTTGAGAGGGAACTTTCCGCAGTTCCCCCTCAACGATCGCTCCGCTCTCTGCTCCCCCTCGCGCCTTCGAAGATGCACTGACTGCGGGGGAAGCCTATTCCCCCGCGCCCCCTTCCGGACGCGGTTTCGCTTCCCTCCCTAATAAGCCTTGCACCGAGCGTTGGATTCACTCCACGCGTAGGTGTATTCATTTCCAGGGGGGTGTTCAGCGGAGTGAGCCTGCGAACGCAGCGCCTAAGAGGGGAGCGGAGCGCACCCCTCTTGGGATTTCTTGGTGGAGGCGGCGGGAGTCGAACCCGCGTCCGGAGAGGCCGGCCAAGGCAACATCTACGCACGTATCCGGTTCCTGAGTTTTCGCTCGCCGCCACTGGTACCGGCAAGTCAGCGGTCCGCTATCTCCCTAAGTCTTAGTTCAATTGCAGGGAGCGCGCAATCGAAAGCATCCCGCTAGCGACATCCCAAGCGGCCCGCGGGAGAAGCCAGATGGGATGTGGCGGTTAAGCCGCCAGGGCCAAGTTATCGTTGGCAGTTAAAGTTTTCCGCGAGTTTAACGAGTTCACGGAACTCGGTGCGCCGTCACCTCCCGTACGACCCCGTCGAGACCGAAACGCCCCCACGGTATGAATAAGTTAGGTTCTTTTCACGCGGATGTCAAGGCTTCAGGAGCCGCGCGGCCTGCCTCGCGAAGTAGGTCAGGATGATCGACGCCCCGGCCCTCTTTATGGAGGTCAGGGTTTCCATCATCGTTCCCTCTTCATCCAGCCATCCCATCTTCGCGGCCGCTTTTATCATCGAATATTCGCCCGATACGTTGTAAGCGGCTATCGGAACGTCGAAAGTTTCATAAGCCTTCTTCACGATGTCCAGGTAAACCAGAGCGGGTTTCACCATGACTATGTCGGCGCCTTCGTCTATGTCGAGGGCTATCTCCTTGAGCGCTTCGACGGCGTTGCACGGGTCCATCTGGTAAGACCTCCTGTCCCCGAACTGGGGAGCCGAACCGGCGGCCTCCCTGAAAGGGCCGTAAAACTTCGAACAGTACTTTGCTGAGTACGCCATTATCGGAACGCTCGTGTATCCGCAATGGTCGAGGGCGTCCCTGATAGCTCCCACCCTTCCGTCCATCATGTCGGAAGGCGCGACCATGTCCGCTCCCGCTTCCGCGTGGCTTATGGCTGTTTCCGCCAGGAGAGGAAGCGAGGCGTCGTTAGATATCTCCCCTTTCCCGCCGGTAACGCCGCAGTGCCCGTGGCTCGTGTATTCGCAGAGGCAAACGTCCGTGATCAGGAGCGCGTCCTCCCCGAAGCGTTTCTTCGCGGCCCTCACCGCCTGCTGGACCACCCCCCTGCCGGCGTAAGCCTGGGAGGCCCGTTCGTCCTTCCTGGACGGGATCCCGAAGAATATGAAGGCCTTGACGCCGTCTTCAAGCGCGCCGTCTATCTCGGTGAGCAGCGAGTCGACGGAGTGGCGGCAGATGCCCGGCATGGACGGGATCTCTTCTTTTTTCCAGCCCCTCCCCTCGACGGCGAACAGGGGATAAACAAGATCCGCCGCCCCCAAGGCCGTCTCACGGACCATCTCTCTCAATATCCTGTTTTCCCTAAGCCTCCTGGGCCGGAAAAGAGGGCCGAGGCTGTCCTGATGGTCTTTATTCATCCTCTTCGTCCCCGCCGAAAAAGAACTCCTGGCCGCAGAAATCGGAACAGAAGGTCTTGCCTCCGAAATTTATCTGGCATTTCTCGCAAAAATACTTGTGGCACATGGGACATTTGTTCAGCGTTATAAGCCTTTCCTTTGCCCCGCACATCTCGCAGTACTCGCCTTTCTCTCCCTTGAATTGCCTTTCTTCCTGTTCTTCGAAATCCATTCGAGCCTCCGGAGGTAATTATAACTTCAACGGGCCGCAAAATGAAACCGGCCCCCCGGGGGTGCGGAGGGCCGGCGGGAGCGGAAAGCATGTCGTTTAACTGCCCGGAGGCGCGAGTTTCGGTTGAGGGTAGACGAAATCAGGAGGGTTGGTGCGAATAATAGGAACTTGGGCATCCTTGCCGAACATTCCCGCTTCTCCGCTCTGTTTACACCCTCAAAGTAATACTTTCCAGGTCCGTTGTCAAGCCGCCTCAGGCCCTGTCATTTTTTGGCCGCAAGCCTGCAGCCGAGGGCTATCGAGAAGAACTTGGATTCCTCGTCGTCGGCCCTGCTTGTAAGGATGCACGGGACCACAGTTCCGACGACGACTGCGGCCAGCCTTGATCCCCCGAGGTTCGTTACAGTCTTGTAAAAAACGTTCCCGCTCTCGATGTTTGGGAAGAGGATCAGGTCGGCGTCCCCGTTCACGGGAGATTTCAGGCCCTTTATCTCGCAGGCTTCCGGAGAGATAGCGACGTCGAGCGCAAGGGGGCCGTCCACTACCGCGCCCTTGATCTGTCCCCTGTCGGCCATCTTGGATATTATCGCCGCGTCCGTTGTGGCGGGCATCTTGTCCGACACCTTTTCGTTGGCCGCCAGGAGGGCGGCTTTCGGTTTTTCTATTCCGAAGCTGTGGGCCGCCTGGATCAGGTATTCGAGGATCTTCACTTTCGTGGGGAGGTCCGGCTGGGGGATGATCGCGACGTCGGAAACGAAAAGAAGCTTTCCGTGGCTCTTCTGGTAGAAGGGCGAATCGATGACGGTCAGGTGAGTGAGCACCGCTCCTTTCGGAAGAAGCCCCTGCTCCTTGTCCAGGATCAGGTGCATGTACTTGTCGGTCCCGATGAGTCCTTTCATCAGGCAGTCGCCGGCGCCTTCCTTCACCATGTTCCTCGCGGTGACTCCGGCCTTGTAATCGTCGCTCTCCTCGACCACCGAGAAGGCCTTGTGGTCAAGCTTTTTTTCCGCGCACAACTTCCTTATTTTTTCCCCGTCGCCGACGAGGATCATTTCGGCGATCTTCTCCTGAGCGGCCCTGTGGGCGGCTTCTATGGTGTTCTCGTCCTGCCCCGCTGCGACAACGACCTTTTTCGGGGGCTGGCCCTTCAGGCCTGAGATCAGTTCATCTAGACTGCTTATGGGCTTCATTTCATTCTCCTTTGTAAGTTCTTGCCTCTTCTTTGCCGCTTAGGACCCTGATCGCGCCTTTGACGAGAGAGAGCATCTCGTTCTCTCCGGGGTAGACCGTTATTCCGCACCCGAGAGATTTGAGATATGATCCGATGGCCGCGGTCAGCTTCCCTGAACGCGCCATCCCGCCGGTGAGGATCACCTGGTCGACCTTTTCCCCGTCGAAAGCCGGCAGCAGCGAGGCCGCTTCCTTGGCGATCTGGTAGCCCATGGCTTCGAAAGCCTCCCCGGCTTCCGTGTCCCCCTTATCGATCCTGGCCTCGACCTCCCTCAGGTCGGCCGTTCCGAGAAGATCTATCAGGCCTCCCCTCCCCTTGTTGAGGAGCTTCAGCTGTTTCTTGTCATACTTGCCGGAGAAGCACAGCTCTATGAGCGCCCCCACGGGCAGCGAACCGGACCTTTGAGGAGTGAACGGCCCCTCTCCGTCGAGAGCGTTGTTGACGTCGATGTACCGGCCCTTCTTGTGCGCCCCCACGCTTATTCCTCCGCCCATGTGGCACACGATCACGTTGATGTGCTCGTAAAAGGTCTCGTTCGCGTCGGCGTACCTCCTGGCGCTGGCTATCTGGTTCAGGGCGTGGCTGATCACCTTCCTGCGCACCTCCTTCACCCCCGTTATCTTCGCCCTGACCGGGACCTCGTCGACCACGACGGGATCTACGATGAACGGCCTCGCAGCCGTTCCGGAGGAGAGTTCCTTCGCTATAAGAGCGCCGAGGTTCGACGCGTGCTCACCGCTTACGCATGCCATCAGGTCTTCGGCCATCTTGTCGTTCACGTCGTAAGTTCCGTGAGCCAGCGGCCTGAGTAATCCGCCGCGCCCGGAAACGGCGTCCAGGTCCTCCGCCCTGAACCCCTTCTCCTTCAGCGTTTTCATGATTATCTCTTTCCTGAAGGCGAACTGGGCGACGATGGGCTTTCCCTCGTAGGGCTTCAGTTCTTCTGCGCCGTGCTGTATCTCTTCCGTGAAGCGTTCCCTGTCCCCTTCGTAAAGGGCGATTTTTGTCGAGGTAGATCCGGGATTTACGGCAAGCACCCTGTATTTTCTGAAGAAAGTGTCCCTGGGAGTCTCCGACCAATTCCCCGCCCTGTGATGGCGGAGCAGGTTCGCTTTGACGCTGAGCCTGACGTCGTCGGCAGTGCAGTCCATGGCAAGGTCCACTATTTTGTAGCCGGCTCCGCAGATCGCCGATATCTTGCCGGCGTAAGGGAAATTGGAAGAGAAGAAATGGTACATGAAATTGCCGAGTTCGATGTTTGGGCACACGATAACGTTGTACCTTCCCGCCAGGTCCTCCGCCCCTCTGTCGTTCTTGAGGTAATGCGACGCCGACCTTTTGGAGAGCACTGCGCTGACCTTGACCTCTCCCACTATCCTTATGGAGCCGTACTTCTTGTCTTCGAGGGCCTTTTTTTCCAGAAGGGCGGGCACGAGCTTGGAAGCTTCCCTCACCAGGTCGGGAGATCCCCCCTCGTCCGAACCCTTGTTGGAATATGAGACCATCGCAGCTCGGATCTCCGGGAGCGTCGAGTCGGGAATGATATCTCTCGCGGCCGCGCAAGTTTCGACGGCAACCCGGGCGAGGGAATCCGGCCTCATGGACGCGTTGACCCCCACATCACCGAACACGGCTATCCCTCCGGGAAAGACATCCATCGACGATCCTCCGGGCAGGAAGAACACGCCGATCTCCGCCTGAACTTCCTGTTCTTTCAGCGCTTTGAGCGCCGGCCTGAAGAAACGGACCGGTTCGGACGCCGCTCCTCCGACCACCATGTCAGCATGGCCCGCCTTCACTGCGTAAATACCGAACCTAGGCGGTTCCGCGGCGAGCTTGAGGGCCTCACCCCGGCTCCCCGAACCCCCCAGCTCCGTTTTAACGACGAGCGAAGCGAACTCTTCCAGGAGGTCTTTCCTTGAAGGGATGTCCACGAACACGGACTCGGAGATCATGTAGTCTATCCTCGTCTTGTCGACCCTCGGGAGGTTCCTGCCGGCCGACTCCCTCACATTCTCTTCCTTTTCGAGAAAGACCGGCTTGCAGAACCTTGAAAGAAAACACGCGGCCTCGATCACCCTCGGATCAAGCGACTCGGAGAAAATTATGGTCGGTTTCGACCGAGAGGTTGCGGCAAGCTCCCCGTCAAGGTATTTTTCTATGTCGATCATCGAGACCCTCCTTCCGGTCGGCCCGGACTATAAAAATAACATTTTTTCGGTTGAAGATAAAGACACCCGCCGCTGCCCACCCTTGTGGACAAAACTTCTTTTTTGTGTTATATTTGGCCGCTCGAAATCCTTCCTCTGCCCTTTGAGGCAGGGGCGTTATGTCCGAAAGGAGGCAAGATGAGACATTACGAAACGATGATCGTTGTGCCCCCGAACGTTTCAGAGAGCGACCTCGACAACATGGTCAAAGGCTACGAGGAGGAGCTCAGGAACCGTCACGGGGCGAGTGAAGCAGTTGTCCAGAAGTGGGGAAAACGCAACCTTTCCTACCCCATCCAGAAATTCACCGAAGGCTACTATGTCCTTTGCGACTACAAGAGCGAGAAAGAGGACATAATCCAGAGCTTCGAGGGCCGCCTGAGGGTCAGCGAAACTATCCTCCGGTTCCTCACCATCCGCAGGGACGAGGAAGAGAAGTCCGAAGCCCGGATGAAGGAGAAGCTCCTCAAGAGGGGCAAATCCGGCTCGAAGGAGGATTCGGGAGATTACGACGGATTCGGCGAAGAAGACGGCGAGATGGATTGAGGTGAAAGATGGCATTCAGAGACCGTAATTCAAGGGACAAGGACAAGAAAAAAACGTTCTACAAAAAGGATTCCCTCTTCAAGAGGAAGAAATACTGCAAGCTGTGCGACACCGGCGTAGCTTACGTCGACTACAAGGACGTCAACATGCTTCAGGGATATCTCAGGGAGAGGGCTAAGCTCGTACCCAGGAGGATCTCCGGCGCGTGCGCCCTTCACCAGAGGCAGATAACCGTCGCGGTCAAGCGCGCCAGGCATCTGGCCCTTCTGCCATTCGCCACGGACTGAGGAGGGAAAAATGAAGATCATCCTTAAAGACACCGTTGAGAACCTCGGGAACAGGGGCGCCGTCGTCGAAGTCAAGGACGGCTTCGCCAGGAACTTCCTGATCCCCAAAGGCCTCGCAATGAAATTCACCCAGGGCGCGCTGAAGCTTCTCCAGCAGGAACACAGGATGTACGAAGCCAAGCAGGTCAAGGAGAAGGAAGACGCCCAGGAAATGGCGGAGAAGCTATCCGCCGTCGAGCTGGTGGTCCAGAAGAGGTCGGGCGACCAGGACCTCCTATACGGCTCGGTCACGCCGACCGACATCGCCGACCTGCTCGAAGAGAAGGGATTCAAGATCGACAAGAGGAAGATCCTCCTGCACGAACCGATCAAGAGGCTCGGCGAGTTCGAGATCAGGATCAGGCTTCACCAGGAAGTGGTCCCGGTCGTCAAGCTGACCGTTACCAAGGAAGAGTAGCATTCTCCCCCGGGCGGAAACGATGAAGGCGGGGAGAAGATGAGAACCGGCGTCAGGCCTTACCTATTATCTCTCCCGACGCTCGTCCTTCCGGGACTGTCCCATTTCGTTCTCGGCAGGAGGAAGAAGGCCGCGGGGTTTTTCCTTATCGTCGGTTCGACATTCCTGGCCGGACTTCTCATGGACGGCGGCGTCTTCACGCTCAGGAGTTCCAATTGGCTTTACAAGCTCGCAGGCGCGGGGGAGCTCGGAATGGGGCTCCCCTACCTGCTTTGCGTCCTTTCGGGGGTCAACAGGATAGTCCCCGAGACCGTGACCTCCGTCATGTTCGGGTACGGAAGCACCTTCCTGATAACGGCGGGGCTCATGAACATGCTTCTCATGATGGACGCCTTCGACATTTCCATCGGCAGGAAGGCGGAAGAGTGATGCTTAAAGACCACTTCATCAGCCTTCTGCTTTTCTCGGCCCTGGTTTCCCTCTTCTTCTCCACCCTTTACCATTCGACGCCGAGAAAGTTTCTCAAATCTTTTCTTAAGACCTTTTCATGGATGGTCCTGGGGTCCCTGGCTTTCGCTTTCCTGATGCTCCTCACGGGAAAATAAGTTGGCCGGGTTCGTCCGTTACTGGCTGCCTTTCACGATCTGCCTGGCAGTTATGTTCACTCTTTCCGGGATGAGCTCTCCCCCCATGCCCTTCAACATCGATTCCAATTCCCTTCACTATCCCGAATTCGCCGTTTTTTCGTTCCTGCTTCTCAGGGCTATCCACGGAGGGAAGCCTGGGGTTCCTTCCGCGGCTTCCGGGATCGCCGCTTTTCTGCTTTCAGGGCTGTGGGGTCTTTCCGACGAGATCCATCAGGCTTTCATCCCGGGCAGGGTCCCTGACATAAGCGACCTGGGACACGATTTGATCGGGGCGGCCTGCGGCCTGGCCGCTTTTTACATGGCGGCATTTTATCTGAACAGAAAAAAAGCTCGCGGGGGCAATGAAGATGGATAATTTCCTCATCATCATGATCGTGACGACCGGGACTGCCGGGCTTGCCGCGGGAGCCGGCGCGGCCTGGATGCTGTCCAGAAAAAAGGTCCGGGGGGCCGCGGAAGAGGCCGGCCGATCGACTGAACTGCTTCCTCCCGACGAAAACGAAGAGCACAGGGTGCCATCCTTCTCCCTTCTCGTCAGCCAGATCCTCGGCATCCAGAGGCAGAGCCTGAACGCCGACGGAGTCGTGTACCTTCGACTCGAGAACGGGGGCCTGATAGCTGTCGGCGCAAGCCCCGGGACCGAGACAAGGGAAACTGCCGTGCAATCCTCGGAGGGCCTGTACGGCATCGCGATGAACGAAGAAAAAGAGGTCATCGCCGAGATCGTCCAGCCCCAGGCGCTGAGACACCTGAAGGACCCCAAGGAGCCATGCTCGGTCATCTACTATCCCGTTATACGCAGGGGGTCGTGCATCGGGCTGCTGGCCGCGCACAGGGGCGTTTCCGAGCCTTTCTCCTCAAAAGACATTCTCTCCGCGAAGAGGGGCGCGCGATTCCTCGACGAGCTCGAGATATTCGCTTCGAGGTCCCGCAAACTGGAGTACTTGCGCGTCCGCTCCGAAAAAAGAGACACCGGAATAGTCGAGATGCTCAGGGGAAAGGACCTTTCCGAGATGGCTGACGCCGCCGCCAAGACTCTCGCCAACATCCTCGGGTGCAGGTTCAGCTTTGTTTTCCTTCTGAGTTCGAAACATGAATACCCCTACCTCGTGACTCACGGTTTCCCTCCCCCGCCCGACGACTTCAACCGCCCCGAACCGGGAACCTGGGCATTCTGGCTTTTCGCCCACCAGGACGACTATGTTCTTCTCCAGGGTTCCGCGGCCAAAGAAACTCCCATGCCGATCCTCCGCAGGGACGAGAAGCTTCCCGCCGACAGGATCGCTCTCATTCAGAAACTCAAAAGCGGCGACGACATTTTGGGCATAGCAGGGGCCGTAACGACGGAAAAGGAGCCTTTCGCGCCGGAGGACAGGGACTCCGCCCAGCTGTTCCTAAAAGAGGCGTCCGCCCTCATCGAACTCTCGATGATAAACCTCGAGAACAAGCAACTTGCCATCAAGGACGGCCTTACCGGCCTTTACAACCGCAGGTATTTCGACGAGACCTACCACAAGGAGTTCAAGAGGGCTGAGCGCTCGGCGGAACCCCTTTCCCTGATGATGTTCGATGTTGACCACTTCAAGAAGATAAACGACACTCACGGCCACCCGCTGGGAGACTCGGTGCTGAAGGAAATATCGCAGAGGCTCTCGGCCAACCTGAGGGAGACCGACATCCTCTGCCGCTACGGCGGGGAGGAGTTCGCGGCCATCCTGCCAAACTGCAGGATCCAGGAGGCTTCCGAAGTCGCCGAGCGAGTCAGGTGCGCCGTCCAGGACGCGGCTGTAAAGCTGATGCCCGGAACGGAGATACCGGTCACCATCTCGATAGGCGTATCGGCGTTCCCCGAGACCACCCCCTCGGAAAAGCACCTCCTGGAATCGGCGGACGCCGCACTCTACGAAGCCAAGAAAACGGGCAGGAACAGGCTGGTCCTCGCGAGGAAAAGATGACATTCCCGCAAGGGCGGACGCGCGATCCCGTCAGAGTTGCTTGATGCACGGCATCCTTTTTGAAATAGGCGTCTCCATACTCGCGGCCACCGCCGTCGGACTTTTGTTCCAGTTAATAAAACAGCCCGTGATCCTGGGATACCTTCTCGCGGGGGCCATAATAGGCCCGGAGATCGGCTTCAGGCTGGTAACCGACCCGGAGAACATACAGGTGATCTCTGAGATCGGGCTTATACTTCTGCTTTTCATCATCGGCCTCGAACTGAGCCCCGGAAAGCTGCTTTCTTCGGGAAAACAGCTTTTTTACGCCGGCATCGGGCAGTTCCTGATGGGGATACTGATCGGCACGGGCTTTTTCGCCCTACTCGGCTTCGGCTTCGGCGGCGGCGAAATGGACGCGCTCTACCTGGCGATCTTCTGCGCCCTTAGCAGCACGGCGATAGTCGTCAAGCTTCTTTACGACAAGTTCGAGCTCGACACGCTCCCCGGGCGGGTTACGCTGGGGATACTCATTTTTCAGGACCTGTGGGCCATCATGGTGCTCGCGGTCCAGCCCCACTTCACCCACCCGAAGATCACCCTGATCGCCCTCGCGCTCGGCAAATGCGCGGCACTGCTCGCGATCGGGTTCCTCCTCAGCAAGTACCTTCTCAGGATGATCTTCGAAAAGATCTCGGGTACTCCGGAAATGGTTGTCGCGGTCTCCGTGGCCTGGTGCGCCCTCATGGCAGGGATCGGAGAAGCGATTGGCCTGTCCATGGAGATGGGAGCCCTCATCGCTGGCGTGGCCATCTCCTCTTTCCCTTACAGCGTGCACGTCACCGCCAAGGTGCTCCCCCTGAGGGACATCTTCCTCACTCTGTTCTTCCTTTCCATCGGGATGAAGATACCGGCACCGGACGCGCCCATGCTCTTCATGGCCGTCGTCATAGTGGCCTTCGTAGTCGCGTCGCGTTTTCTCACCGTCTATCCGCTGATCTCGCTCGCGGGAGGAGGAAGACGCACGAGCTTCATAGCAAGCCTGAACCTGTCGCAGATCAGCGAGTTCTCGCTCGTCGTCGCGGCGCTCGGAGTCGGATACGGCCATATCGGGCAGAGGCTGATGTCGCTTATCATATACGCCATGGCCATAACTTCCGTCCTTTCTTCCTATTTCATCAACGGGAACCATTCTGCTTACCTCGCTTACGACAGGCTTCTCGTCAGGCTGGGCTTCCCGTCGAGAGCTAGAAAAGCCTCGACCGGAGATGAAGAGAAGCATTACTCGGTCGTGGTCCTCGGCTTTCACAGGACCGCGAGAGCTTTCGTCGAGCTGGTCGAAGAAAAGTACCCGGAGCTTCTGGACGGGATACTCGTCATCGATTTCAATCTTGAGGTCCTGAAGGAGCTTAAAGACCGCAAGATCCACGGGATGTTCGGCGATATAAGCAGCATGGACACTCTTGAACACTCGGGAGTTTCGGATGCGGAGATAATCATGTCCACCGTCCCGGACATGCTCCTCAAGGGTACCGGCAACATAGAAATAGTTAGGATCTGCAGGACCGCCGCCCCGAACTCAGTGATAGTTGCCACGGCAGACTCGGAAGAACACGGGGAAGCCCTCAAATCCGCCGGGGCGAACGAAGTCCTTCTCCCCTACAAGAACATGGCCTCGCATCTGGCGGATTACGCCCGTCGAAGCCTTTCATAAAAAAAACGCCCGGCGTTCAAGCCGGGCGTCCTTCTTCTCTTATTATCTGAGCTCGTCAGTTCACCAGGACCACTACCGTCCTTTCGGCTCGGAACTTGTCCTTGCTAAGGATGTTGATGTTCGCTGTCGCGCCGCCCCCGAGGATCACCACCGTGAAGTCGACGCCCTCCTTGAAACTGGTGGGAACCACCCTGACCTTCTTGATCGAGGGGACGCCGCACTGCTCGGCCGAGATGGATATCGCGTCCTGGCTCCTCAGGTCTATCCTGTCGGGGAAATTCTCGTCCTGGAACTTCAGTATCTTGGCGCTTCCGAAGACGGGGTCCTTGACCAGCCCCGAATCTACCAGCGCTTTCCTTTCGCCGGCCCTGAAGAAAACGGAGTTGAGCTTGGACTTCAGCTCTTCCGAGAGCTCCCTCACTTCCGCGAGCTTCCTGACAAGCTCTTCCCTCTCCTGCTGGAGCAACATCACGTCCTGGTTGAGCTGGTCCCTTCTCTTCTGGAGGTCGTCGACCTGCTCGAGAAGAGTGGTCTTTTCTTTCTGCAGGACTTCTTTCTGGCTGACCGCGGTGTTCTTTTCGTCGACGAGCTTCTTCTTTGCCGCCTGGATCACTCCGTAAGGGCTCACGGCCGCGTCGCCCTGCGTCACGAAGGTCCCGTAAACTCCGTTATCGTAGAAGTTCCAGACTTTGAAGCCCGGCACCAGTTCGTCCATTATGTTCGTCTGGTAGATGAGCTTCTTGGCGGCGGCTTCGTCCAGCCCCTTCTCCTTGGTCAGGTACTGCATTCCGATGTCGAAGTGCTTGTCGCCCCTCTTCACCAGGGTCGGCGCAGGAAGCTTCTTCTCCAGGTCCTGGACCTGGACCTTGAGATCCTCTATCTCTTTCTGCTGCTTGAGAATGTCCGAGATGAGGTCCTTGTAGCCGATACCTTCTTCATTCTGAAGCTTTTTCTCCAGGAGCTCCCTCTGGTCGGTACCCATGCTCTGGTCAAGGACCAGGCCGAGGTCCTTTCCGCCCTCCTGGGCGTACTGCCTGATAAGCATGTTCATTTTTTCCTGCTTCTCGGTGATCTGCTTCTCCAGCTTGGCGATCTTCTGTACCTGCTTCATCTGCGCGGCCAACTCGGCCGACTCTTTCGACTTGCAGCCGAACATCAGGACGAGGCTCACCGCTACCGCGAGAATTAGGGCTTTTTTCATCTTTTTCCTCCTATTTGTGTTCACAAGCTGTTTTTTTAGCACATTTCCGTTGCTTTTTCAAGTTTTTTCTGTTCTTATGATGTATTGCGGGGAGCAGGCATGGAGAGCAGGGCTTGGCGGGTATCGGGCGTGGTCCAGGGAGTCGGGTTCAGGTATTTCGTTCTCCGGCAGGGATCCGCCCTATGCCTCAGGGGATACGTCCGGAACATGCCTGACGGTTCGGTGGAGGTGGCGGCGCTCGGCCTTCCCGAAGCCGTGGGAGCGCTTGAAAAAGCCCTGTGGACGGGTCCTCCCCAGGCCTCGGTTTACGACGTCAGGCCGCTGGACGCTCCCGGGGGGCTTGAGCGGCGAAGCGGTTTTGATATAGAATATTGAATTGGACGCGCGTGAGCCTGTAGCTCAGTGGATAGAGCACCTGCCTCCTAAGCAGGGGGTCGTGGGTTCAAGTCCCGCCAGGCTCACCATTTTTTCTCTTGAAGGAGATATTCATGGCCCGAAGAAAGCTTAAAAAGGAAGAGATGCGCACCGACCCGTTCCGCCAGTTCCTCGCGAGGACGTTCGCGATTACGGAGAACAGCCTCGAACATCACTGGCAGGCTTACGCGGCGGGATTCATCGCCGTCGTCGCAGCGGTGGCCGGCATCTATTACTACATCGGTTACAGTCATGACAGGAGCGACGCTTCCTCGGCGCTCCTCAGCGAAGTCATAGAGACTTCCGAAGCCCCCGTGCTCAAGCCCGGCGATCCCCAGAGGGAAGACTATCTGAAGAGCGGCATGAAGGTCTTTACCAACCCCGAGGAAAGGTCTTCCGAGCTCAAGAAAAAAATTGACGAGCTTTACGCGAAGGGAGCTTCCGACGACCAGGAAAAAGCCGCCCTTTACCTCAAGGCCGCGGACCTCGCCCTTTCGGGATCCCAGGCCGAAGCGCTCAAAATACTGGACAGCCTCGAGAAAGACTCCTCGATCAGGACCGTCGTGATAGGCCTAAAGGCCCGTATCGCGGAATCCCAGAAAGACGCTGCCAAAGCGGAATCCCTTTACACACAGCTCTCGAAAATGGACAGCGGGGATCTTCCCGAGCCGATGGGCCTAAACCTCCTCGCACAATTCTACGAAAGGCAGGGCAGGAAGGCCGACGCCGCCCGGACATACGAGGAAGCGCTGAAGAAGATAGAGTCCGCGAGGAAGTCGAACGCCGGCACCGGTCCCGGCAAGCCTCCGGCCCCGAAGAACGATCAGATGGAATCGAGGCTCAAGGAGCGGGTGAGGGAGCTTAAAGCCTGACGATGCCGGACCGCGAGGAACTGGCAGCACAGATAGATGAGCTTTCCAGGATCGAGGACAGGAAAGACCTCGAGACGATCTTCCGGCTTGCATCCCTCCTGCACACCCTAACCGATTCCCACAGCCTGCTGGAAAACCTGGTAAACCTTACCATCGAGCACCTCAACGCCGAAAGGGGCGTCATCTTCCTGAAGGACAAGGCGGGGGTGCTCTACCCTACGGCTGCCAAGTCGCTCTATCCTGACGATCTGGTGGACGCACAGAAGATCGCGCGTTCCGTCGTGGAAGAGGCGATGTCGAAGAAGGACGGCCTTGTCACGCCCAACGCGCAGACCGATCCGAGGTTCCACAGCGAAAGCGCCATCCATTACAACATCCTGAGCGTGATCTGCGTCCCCCTGGAACACAGGGACAGGATCCTGGGCGCGATCTATCTCGACCACGGCAAGAGATCCGGGGCCTTCTCCGAACGGGACAACCTCTTCCTCAAGGCTTTCGTCAAGCTTTCGGTCTCGGTGATCCACCATCTTCTTGAAATGGAGGCCGTCGAGAGCCAGAAGGTTTACCTGAGCGACTACGCCTCGGGAGATGTCAGCTACCCCGAGATAATAACGAACTCGCCACAGATGCTTTCCATCTTCGAAACGCTGGACCTCATCGCTCCTTCCAACGTGTCGGTCCTGATTCTCGGCGAGAGCGGCACAGGCAAGGAGCTTGTCGCCAGGGCCATACATTCCAAATCCCCCCGCAGGGACAAGAGGTTCATCACTCAGAACTGCGCGTCAATCCCCGAAACCCTTCTGGAGAGCGAGCTTTTCGGCTACAAGAAGGGTTCCTACACGGGAGCTACCCATGACCGCCCGGGACTTTTCGAAGCGGCGGACGGCGGCACGCTCTTCCTGGACGAGATAGGCGATCTGTCTCTTTCCTCGCAGGCCAAGATCCTGCGGGCCCTTCAGGAGGGGGAGATCAGGCGTATCGGGGACAACACTCCGATCCAGGTGGATGTCAGGATACTTTCCGCCACGAACAAGGACCTTCAGGAGCAGATCTACAAGGGCCTCTTCAGGGAGGACCTCTTTTACAGGCTCAACATCGTCACCATCAAGATGCCGCCCCTGAAGGACAGGAAGGAAGACATTCCCATTCTCGCCAGGCATTTCCTGACGAACTACTGCCAGAAGATGGGCAAGCACTACGCCGGGATAGATCCCGACGCCCTGGAGACCCTCTCGACCTACGCCTGGCCGGGGAACATCCGTCAACTCAAGAACGAGATGGAGCGGATCGCCATACTGCTTCAGGACGGCGAGACGGTCCATCCGCGGTACCTCTCCGAGGTCATACAGCACAGCTCGCTGGTCAGGTCCCCCTCTGACTCCAGGAAGCTCAAGGACACCCTGGATAACATCCAGCAGAAGATGCTCGTTGACGCCCTTTCGAAACACAAGTGGAACAGGACGAAGGCGGCCGATGAACTCGGCGTGACCAGAAGGGGGCTCATCAAGATGATCGAGCGCATGGGGCTCGACAGGCGCCAGCACAAGAGATCGTCCAAATGACCGGGCGCCTTCTCAATATTCCGAACACTCTGACACTCATGAGGATCTTCATCGTTCCGTTCCTCGTCGTTGTCCTCCTGACCAAGTTCCAGTTCGAGAAATGGTTCTATTTCAACCGCGAGACCATAGCGGTGGCCCTTTTCCTGATCGCGTCGTTGACCGACATACTCGACGGCTACCTCGCCAGGAAGCGTTACGGAGTGACAACTCTCGGCCAGCTCCTGGACCCCATCGCCGACAAGCTGCTGATTGGCTCCGTACTAATCTCCCTCGTCGAGCTTCAGCTCGCCCCGGCATGGGTCGTCGTAGTCATAATCGCCAGGGAGTTCGCCGTCATGGGCATACGGATGGTCGCGGCCAGCCGCCAGGTGGTCATACCCGCCGGAGGGCTTGGCAAGGTCAAGATGGTGATCGAGGTCATCGCCATCTGCCTGATCATCTGGGGCAACCAGAAAGGCTGGGAGTTCGTCCAGGAGACGGGGAGCGCCATACTGTACCTCGTCGCCGCGGTGGCGGTCATCTCCATGATCGAATATGTGGTCATATTCCTGAAAAAAGTCGAGCTCTTCGCCAAAGATTGACCCGGAACGAAAACCGGGCGGAAAAAGGGACATGAGAGAGACCTTCTTCAAAAACAGCGCACGCTTCCTCAGCGGAAATTACAGGGTCGTCCTGTGGTCCCTGGGGCTGGTGTTCCTGGCTGCCGCGGTCTATCTCTCTTTCAACCCGCCGCGGATCGAATCCGACATCCTGGGGCTCCTCCCGCAAAAAGAACCCGTCGTCCAGGATTTCAGGTCCGCCCTCGAGGATTTCAAGAGCATCGACCACCTCTTCATCCTCATTAAACTCGACCCGAAAGACGGATCGATGGAGGACCATTTCGACGACATAGACGAATATGTCGAGCGGCTGAAAGCCAGCGGAATGATAACCTCCGTGGAATACCGCCTCCAGGACCTGGAACCCGCCATAAGGGACCTTCTCCCTTACACTTTCCTTTATCTAAAGCCCGACGACATTGAACAGGTTTCAACGGCTTTTACAAAAGAATCTATTGCCGAGAACAGCGCCAAGAACAGGGCAAAGCTGAAGAGCCCGCTCTCCTTCTATGAAAAACAGCTGATAAAGTTCGACCCGTTCAACCTTCTTCCGCTTATAAAGAACCAGTTCCTCGGTAAATCGAGGAGGCTGAAGGTCGACCTTTCCACCGGTTATTATCTCTCGGGCGACCCGAAGGCTCCCGGGCTCCTGATGCTTGTCAAGCCTACGGAACCCGCCCAGAACTTCATCTTCGGAAAGAAGCTGATGAAGATGCTGGAAACGCTGGAGGACGATTTCAAGTCAGACTTCCCCGACGCGGCTCCCCTCGTCTTCTCATACGGAGGAGGTTACGCCATAAACCAGTCGGACTCCAGCCTCGTGATAAGGGATGCGATAGTCAACACCCTTTCTTCCCTGTTCCTGGTCATGCTGGTGACCTTTTTCGCCTTCAGGGCGAGGAGCGCCCTGGTATACGGCTGGCTCCCTCTTTTGTCCGCTCTTTTCCTGACTCTATTTTTCATGAGGCTGTTCGGAGCGACATTCAACTCGGCGACCGCTAGCGTGGGAGCCCTGCTGATCGGCCTCGGGATCGATTTCTCGACAGTCCTTTACGGAAGGTTCATCCACGAAAAGAGAGCCGGAAGCTCGACCGAAGAGGCTATCGAAACTACGATGGGCCACACTTTCAAGAGCGTCTTCACGGGAGCGATCACCACCATGGCGGTATTCATGACACTTATGGTCACTCCGTTCAACGGCATGAGGCAGGTCGGACTTCTTGTCGCGATGGGCATCTTCCTCGTCCTTCTCATGAACTTCATGCTTTTCCCCCCGATGGTCGCCTACCATGACCACCACAAGAGGAGAAAAGGCGTCGAACCGCGGTTCAAGATCAGCTCTTTCGGCCTTTCCCACATCAGTTCCTTAGCGCACAAGTACCCCGCGCTCGCGCTGATATTGATCCTTGCGGCGACGGTCGCTTTCGGCGCGCTCGCGACGCAGATATCCCTGGACGACAGCGTGACCGCCCTCAGGAGCTCCAACAACAGCGGGCTCCGCGTGACGCGCGAGATCAACCAGCGTTTCGGCGCCTCGTTCACCTACATGATGGCCACGGTCTACGGGAAGGACCCGGCCGAGGTCGCGAGAAAGACGAAGCTCATCTCCGACTCCCTGGACGGCCTCAGGAAGGACGGAAGAGTTCTCTTCACCGATTCCCTTTCCACATACCTGCCACCGGAAGACAACCAGGCAGCCGTGATGGACAAACTCAAGGAACTTAGGGCGAAAGGGACGAACTATGAAAGGATCAAAGCGGATTTTCTTTCGGCATGCGCCGCGGACGGTTTCGACCCGGACTACTTCAGGGATTTCCTGAAAGCGCTCAGGCGGATGCTGGACCCCGAGGACCTTACCTTCGAGAGGCTGAGGGAAAGCCCTCTCGAGCCCTTCCTGGACAAGTTCATAATAAAAAAATCTGACGGCCTCTACCGTGGCGTTGTTTACATCTACATCTCGGAAGATTACAAGAGGAACGAGCCCACCGGCCTCGTTTCCGCGGTGGAAGCCGCTTGTCCCGACGCCAAGGTCACCGGCATCAACAGACTTTCCAGGACCCTGAGGGCCGAAATGAAAGCTTCCGCGTTGAAATCCTTCATCCTGGGAATGATAATAGTACTTCTGATCATCTGGATCGACTTCAAATCGCTCTGGCTTTCCTTCATCTCGCTGGCGCCTCTCCTGATATCACTCATATGGCTTATGGGGACACTTGTCCTGTTGAGGGAACCTCTCAACATGATGAACATATTCGTCACCACGATGATAATCGGGATCGGATCGGACTACGGCGTCCATGTCGTACACAGGTACACCCATCCCGGAGGCAACAACTTCAGGAACCTCATCAACGAAACCTGCAAGCCTCTTGTCATAGCCGCGATGACGACCATCGCGGGATTCGGGTCTCTTTACACATCCTCGTTCCCGGGGCTCAAATCGGTAGGGATGGTCGCTCTTTTCGGGACCCTTTACTCGATGATCACCACATTGACGTTCCTCATAGCCGTCCTGACCATAATGGAAAAAAGAAAAAAGAAAGCCGGAAAGTAAAATGGGCTCGATAGGAGCCGGGGAACTGCTCCTGATCTTCCTTGTAGCGCTCCTGCTTTTCGGGCCAGGAAGGCTTCCGGAACTGGGCCGCGCTTTCGGAAAAGCCGCGAGAGAATTTAAAAAAGCGGAGGCGGAAGTGAGGAACGCGATGGCCGCCGGAACAAACGATGATCCCAAAGGCGCTCCTCCCTCCGAAAAGGATCCGGGGGAGCGAAGTGAGTGAAGAACTGAGCCTCCTCGGGCATTTAGGCGAATTGAGGAAACGGATCCTGATGGCCCTTTGGGGCTTCGGAACGGTCCTTGTCCCCTGCTCCCTTTTCGTGAAAAAGATCGCCGAAACCGTTTTCCTTCCCTATCACGAGTACCTCCCCGAAGGATCGGGCGCGCTCGCCTACACGGGCATATCCGACATTTTCTTCGTCTACATGAAGATGGCCGCCGTTTCGGCCGTCTTCCTGTCGTCCCCCTGGCTCTTCTATCAGTTGTGGCTCTTCCTGAAGCCAGCCCTGAGGGAGAAAGAGCGGAAGCTGGCGGTCCCGTTCGTCCTGGGGACCGCTTTCTTCATGATGGCGGGCATGGCATTCTCATATTTCCTGGTGCTCCCCCTTACCTTCAGGTTCTTCTTCTCGCTCAACGAGGGATACAGGAACGTGGTCACCGCGTCCGGAATCTGGAACTTCGAACTTCTCATGATCATCGGGATCGGGCTCTGCTTCGAGACCCCCGTCCTGATATTCCTGCTCGCCAGGCTCCGGCTGGTCACTCCCGGGAAGCTCCTTAAAGGCTCCAAATGGGCGGTCCTGATCTCCTTCATCGCCGCCGCCGTGATCACGCCTTCCGGCGACCCCTTCACCCAGGCGGTGGTTGCCCTGCCGATGATCGTCCTTTATTATCTGGGTTTTCTTCTTGCTATAATGTTCCCTGCGGGAAAGGAAGAACCTTCATGAAGATAGACGCCGGAAAGGGAAGACACATCAGGGTCGTTTCGCCGTCCGGCCCCTGCGACCCGGGAAAGCTCGAAGCCGGGAGGTCCTATCTTGAAGACAGGGGTTTTTCGGTGACTTTCGGGAAGAGCGCGCTCAAAAAAAGGGGCTACCTCGCGGGCACCGATCAGGAGAGGCTGGACGATCTGGCAGGTGCGCTTGACGATCCCGAAGTCGACATCATCTGGTTCTCCCGCGGCGGGTTCGGATCCGTGAGGCTCCTTCACCTCCTTCCCCGCTACCACCGCAGGAAGGAAAAGACGCTGATCGGATATTCGGATTCAACCGCCGTGTTCTGCTGGGCGTCAAGGTCCCCGAAGCTGTGGGCGCTCTACGGCCCCTCCTTCGGCGAGGTCTCCGACAGCAAGGCGGCGGACGGCGAATCTCTCTGGGCGGCGATCGACTGGTGGCCCTTCTCCCTCAAGGGAAAGCCTTCCGACCCCTACGAGGAGGAGTTCACGGTCACCGGCGGGTGCCTTTCGGTGCTTTCCGCCCTTGCCGGAACGCGCTATTTCCCCGACCTCGACGGAAGGTTCCTGTTCATCGAGGACGTCAACGAGCCGATGTACAGGATCGACAGGATGCTGACCCATCTCAGCCTTTCCGGCGCCTTCGATAGAGCTTCCGGCCTGATCCTTGGAAGCTTCGCCGGCATGCAGGACGGCACCGAGAAGGATGTCTACCTGAGGGCGTGGGAGCTCTCGGGAGGGAAACCCGTCATCAGGGGCATAAAGAGCGGCCACGTCGACCGCAAACGGACCATACCTTTCGACAGGCCCGCGCGGTGGGACGGAAGGATCCTGAGCTTCTTATAAACCCCGATATGGTTGAATTTTTCGCCCGTTTGATGTATAAAGTTCGTTCGCAGCAAAGGGGGCGTTCTACGAGAGGAGGCATGAAATGAAGAAATGGGAGTACTTGGTGGTCATCGACGACAGGAACTTCAACGCGCTGGAATTCGGGCCCTCGCTTGAGAGGTTCAAGGGCTCGCTGAACGTATACGGAAACGACGGTTGGGAACTCGTATCAGCAATCCCTTCAAGATACGTGAGAAATCCCGGCGCCCACTGCCGGGAGCTGCAGGGGGCCATCCTCTGCTTCAAGAGACAAATTTCTGAATGACCGATAAGAAGAGCCCTTCGGCGATTGTCCTTTTATCGGGAGGGCTCGACTCGGCGCTAGCCGCCGCGCTTCTCAAATCAATAGGCGTATCGGTCACCGCGGTGAATTTCTCCACCGGTTTCTGCATCTATCAGCACAGGCACAGAACCTCCCTTCCAAACGAAGAACTCTCCCCTCTCTTCGACGCCGCGTCGAGGGTCGCGAAGGAGATCGGAGTTCCTCTCCGCTCTTACGACATAAGCTCCGATTTCCTCGATGTCGTCCTGAACCCGCCTCACGGCTACGGCGCCAATTCCAACCCGTGCATAGACTGCAGGATCCTGATGCTGAAAAAGGCCAGGGTGATAATGGAAGAGACCGGAGCCGACGTGGTCGCCACGGGCGAAGTGCTGGGCCAGAGGCCGATGTCCCAGAGGAAGGACACCTTCCCCGTGATCGAAAGGGAATCAGGCCTCAGGGGCAGGCTACTCAGGCCTCTCTGCGCGCAGTACATGAAGGAGACCGACGCCGAAAAGAGCGGCCTCATCGACAGGAAGAAACTGAAGAATTTCACCGGCAAAGGCCGCGGCCCGCAGATCAGGCTCGCTGAAGAACTGGGGCTCAAGGACAATTTCGCCCCCACGGGCGCGTGCTGCTTCCTGACCGACATGAGCTACTCGAGGAAGTTCCAGGACAAGCTCGCCCATTCGGACCGCAAACTGACGATGGAAGATGTCGAGCTTTTGATGGTCGGAAGGCATTTCAGGCTGGGAGAAAAGCTGAAACTGATCATCGGGAGAAGGTTCAGGGAGAATGTCGCCCTGGAAAGGTTCGTGAGGGGAAGGATAAGAATGGAGGCGCCCGACGCGAAGGGCCCCGTCGGCATAATAGACGAGTGCGTCCCGGACCCCCGGCAGGAAACCCTGTGCGGATCGATACTCGCGAGGTACACGGACGCCCGGAATGAAAATAGTGTTAAAATCGCCTTGTCGTTCCCTGACGGCAGCGGAAAGACGATAGAAGTGACGCCGCTCCGGGACGACGATTTGCTCGGCAAATACAACATCTAGCCGGAGGATAACGCCTTGGGTTCAGACCTTTCGCCCCTGTCCATACTCAATTTCGCATATGTGATATTCGTCCTGCTGATCTCGCTCTCCGTCCACGAGAGCGCGCACGCGTTCATCGCCGAGAAGAGGGGCGACAACACCGGCAGGATGCTCGGAAGGATCACCCTGAACCCTCTGAAACACCTCGACCCGATAGGCTCGGTGGTCGTCCCGGTCTTTCTCTTCCTGTTCAACCTTCCGGTCTTCGGCTGGGCGAAGCCCGTCCCCGTCAACCCCAGGAATTTCAGGCAGTACCGCCTCGACAACGCGCTCGTTTCGGCCGCGGGCCCCGTGAGCAACCTGATGCTCGCGCTGGTATCCACCGTTGCCATGGCGGGCTATCTGATCGTCGTCGGCAGGGAAAGGTTCTGGGCGGAGCTGGGCCAGGAATACACCCCCCCCGCGCTGATGATCCTCTTCGCCTCCATCAACCTTCTCCTCGCCGCGTTCAACGCGATACCCGTATTCCCGCTGGACGGGTCCCACATACTCGAAGCCGTCCTGCCGAAGGGCGCCGCTTCACGGGCCTACGACAAGATCAAGCCTTTCAGCTTCCTGATACTTCTTTTCCTGATGATGACGCCCATCCTGGGGACGATCCTTCACTTCGTCCTCAACATCCTCCTGATGGCATTCGTCTTCTTCCCGTTGACCCTCGTGGCCTCGATAGCGGGACAATGAGAAGCAGATACAATCTCGGGCCCCTGAAATACCCCTACCTCGTTTTCAGGATCGTCAGGAGCCTGCTGACCCATGTCACCCTTTACGGGATGATGCTCCTTGTCGGCCCGCTCGTTATCCTTTTCCTCCTGTTCTTCAGAAAAAGGTTCCCCACCAGGGCCGCGTACATCTGGTCACTTCTCACGACCGTCGCGGCGGGAATAGAGGTAGACGTCATCGGAAGACATCATCTCGGGAAGGATACGGTCCAGGTCCTGGTCGCAAACCACACGAGCAATTTCGATGTCCACGCACTCATCCTTTCGCTGAACAGGTATTATTACAGGTTCGTGGCCAAGAAGGAGCTCGGATGGCTCCCGATCTTCGGCTGGGCGCTCTGGCTTTCCGGCTTCCCTCTCGTGGACCGCAAGGACAACGCCGCCTCCGTGAAGGAGATGCAGAGGCTCGAACAGATGATGAAAAAAAAGAAGATGAAGGTCGTCATCTTTCCGGAGGGCACGAGGAACAAGGGCCCCGGCCTGCTTCCCTTTAAGAAGGGAGCCTTCATCCTCGCCCTGAACCTCCAGGCGGAGATAGTCCCCGTAGTGATCGGAGGAGCGAGGGATGTCCAGAAACAGCACGGATTCTTCATCGAACCGGCCAACATCGAGGTCAGGTTCCTGCCCCCGATCCCGACGGAAGGGATGACCTACGAAGACCGGGACAAGCTCATGGAGACGACTTTTATAGCCATGCACGACGCTCTCCCGGAGAACGAAAAAGAAGCCTCCTTGACGACGGAAGAGAAGCAACCGGATGATATCGTTCAACCAGTCCCCTGAAACATTTTTCGTCGAGGAGATCCCTGTTTTCGAAGAAGATGGGGGCGGCGAACACCTGTACGTGACTTTCAGGAGAAAGGGCCTCTCCACGCCGTTCTTGGCGGAAGAACTGAGAAAGATCCTCAAGATCCGCGAAGAAGAGATAGGCTTCGCGGGGAACAAGGACAAGCTTTCCACTTCCGTCCAGACCTTCTCGCTTCCCGCCAGGCTCGAAGCCAAGATATTGAGCGCTTTCGGCTCCCTCGGTGCTGAGGTCCTGTCGGCATTCCGGCAGCCTGCGAAACTGAGAATGGGAGAACTGCTCGGGAACAGGTTCATAATCTTCCTCGACCACGACAGAGACGGCGATACCCTCGACCTGCGAGCCGGCCTTGATATCCTGGAAAGGGAGGGCATGCCCAATTTCTTCGGCCCGCAGAGACTTTCGGACGAAGACTCTTTCGTCGCGGGAAAAAGGATCTTCCTCAACCAGGCACCCAAGGGCGGATCGCGAAGGAGACGCTTCTTCGTTTCCGTTTTTCAATCCCGCATATTCAATTCATACCTCGAAGGAAGGATAGAAGCCGGCCTTTACCCAGTGCCGGTCGAAGGCGACGTCCTTCTCGATCCCGGTTCCGAAAGGGAGTTCCACTTCAGGGAGATGACGGGGGAACTGGCAGGCAAGCTAGATTCCCTGGATGCGCATTTCACAGGCCCCATGATCGGCGCCAGGATGATCATCCCGCGCGGGCTCTCTCTCGAGATCGAAAAAGAGGCAGTAGAGAAATTCGGCGTGCCGTTCGCGAGCCTTATCAGGTCGAGAGTGCCCGGTACCCGGAGAGCCGCGAGGATAAGAGTGTCCGGCCTTCGGATGGAACAGCTGGAAGGGAGCCGCCTCGCCCTCTCCTTCTCCCTTCCGAAGGGCTCCTACGCCACGACGCTCCTGAAACACTGCGGCGTAAGGCTTTTGCAGGAAGAAAAACACAGCTCCGGCAAGTAGTCCTTTCTCCCCGTGTTATCACTTGACAATCGAGATCCTTCCCCGGATAAATCCGGTATGGCGGTTTTTTTCCTGCGGAGGTATAATTATCGTGACGAAGGAGCGGAGAGATGGCCGATAAGATCACTTTCGAACCGCAAAAGAAACCCATGGAACCCGGCAGCATGCTCAAGAACGCTGCCGAAGAGAAAAATGTCATCCAGGAAGTGGACAAGATCATAGCGGACGCCATCGAATCCAATTCCACCGAAGTCCACTTCGAGCCGGGCCCCGAAGGATACCTGATCCGAAGGAGGGAGGGCACGGCCCTTCACGAGGTCGGAAAAGTCGAGGACAAGCTGAAAGGCAACGTGGCCAACCGCCTCAAGGTGCTAGGCGGCATGGACATCACGAAGAACAAGATCCCCCAGAGCGGGTTCTTCAAGAGCCAGAAGGGGGAAAAGAAGCTCGAGCTTTATGTCCATCTTCTCCCCACGCTCTTCGGCGAAGCGATAATAATCAAGATCTCCTACAAGCAGAGCGCCACGATGCGCCTTTCCCAGCTGGGGATAATGCAGTCGGTCCTGGTCGAATACACTAAGGCCCTCGCCAAGGGTTCCGGGCTTTACCTTGTCACCGGCCCTCCGGGCTCAGGAAAAAGGACGACTCTCTATGCTTCGATACTCGAAGTCTACAAGCCGAACCAGCTCGCGATGGGATACGACCCTGTCGTCAAGTACGAGATACCCGGAATGGTGCAGGGCAAGCCGGACGAGAAGAGTGAGTTCACCTTCGCGGAAGCCATTTCTTCCCTCATGAAACAGGAGCCCGACATAGCGTATATAGGCGACATCACGAACGAGAGCGAAGCCCGAGTGACTATCCAGGGGGCCTTCGCGAAAAGAGTCGTGCTCGCGAGGATGACTGCGAACGACACCGTGAACGCTATCCAGAACCTAGTCGACATGGGGATCCAGCCCTTCCTGCTCGCGGCGTCGCTGACGGCGATCATCAACCAGAGGCTGGTCCGCAGTCTCTGCGCGTCGTGCCGCGAAGCCTACCCGGCTACCGAGTCCATCCAGAGGGAGCTCGGGCTGAGGCTTCCGGAAAACTCCCGTTTCTATAAGGCGAAGGGCTGTCCGCAATGCCAGAACACCGGGTATTCGGGTGTCGTCGCTCTTTTCGAGCTTTACAAGCCGAGCGAAGAGCTGAACAAGATGGTCGTCGCGAAAGAATCGATCCAGGCCGTCAGGACGCAGGCGTACAAGGAAGGATTGTTCTCGCTGAAGAAGGACGGCATCCAGAAGGCCCTGGCGGGCATGGCCACTCTGGAGGACGTCCTGAACAGCCTGTAGGGGGATACCATGGCCGAGAAGCTCATACTCCGGAAAAGGGACGGATCGATGCTCAGGTGTACATCGAGGATTCCCTTCTCAGCCGCGTTCCACAAGATCACGGTTCTGGACCAGGATGGAAAGGTCCTTAAATTCCCCTTGAGCGAACTGAAGGCCATTTTCTTCGTGAAAGACTTCGACGGCAATCCGCACTACAAGGCGGGAAGGGAGTTCGGCGAGGGTTCTCCCAGGGCCGGCAGGATCTTCAGCGTCGCGTTCCACGACGGAGAGGTGATCAAGGGAAGGGTGCTCAACCTCGCCGAGGAGAACAGCGGTTTTTTCCTCTACCCCGCCGATCCGCTTGACAACAACGAGAAGGTATTCATCGTCAGGAGCGACGATCTGAGGGTGACGCCGGAGCCTGAATGAACGCGGCCCTGGCAGCCCTCCTGAAAACCCTCGGCGACCGGCACGGCAGGACCATCCTCGCCGCGGAAAACGCCGACGAGGGGACCCTCCACGACAACTGCTTCGGCGTCCTCTCGGAATCGTTCCATCTCATAGCGCTTGAAGGCCTTGCGGCCTACCTCGAGAGGCGGGTTTACGCGAGAGAGCTTGCCCAATCCGCCACGACCTTCCTGCACGACCCTTCCGTACCCAACATAGTGAAGTTCCAGTCGCAGCTCTTCGCCAGGTACAGGCCTCTTTTCGGGCAGGTCTTTCCCGTAAGATTCCCCGGAAAGGACCTCATACCCCTCTACCTGAAAAAGTACCTCCAGATACTTGACGAGTTCAACCAATTCTCGCTTCTTGAACGCGACAAGAGGAACGCCCCGGAGGCGGAGAGGATCTTATTCGAGGCCATGACTTTCCTGGTCAACAACTGGACCCCCGTCGTGGCTCACCTGAAGCCTTCCCAGAATGTGCCCGACGGCCCCGAGGTCATACCGCTGTCGAAGGACGGCCCGCCGGTATCGAAGATCAGGACCGTATCGCACCAGGTCAAGGAAGGCCTCTACTTCGTCCCGGAAGTGGGGCAGCCCCTCTGCCTCTACCCTTTCCTGCACAACGAGAACGGCCACTCTTTCGTCCTCAGGATGCTCACGAAGGAGGGCGCGTTCTACCGCGGCATAGACGAGCCCGGCTACCGGCTCCTGCTTTCGCCGAGCCTGCTCATAGAGTTCGGAGAGATCCTGTTCAGGCAGGGCGCCTACGATGACGCCCTCGCCTTCTACCGCCTCGGAGGGTCGCAGAACAGGGAGGTCCTTATCTTCGCGTCGGCGCTCACACATTGCATCAACTCCGTTCAGCTGAACAAGGAGGGGGAATACCTCCGTGCGGCGGCCGAGCTCGAGCTCGCCCTCGCGGTCAGGCCGGACCTCCCCGTCCTCTACCACGAACTGGCGAGATCCTACGAAGCGGGCAACAGCCTCCAGCAGGCGGCGGCGGTGATCAACAAGCTGCTGGAGAGGTTCCCCGTGAGCGACGAAGGTTACGTGACGCTGGGCGACATTTTCGCTGCGAAGGGAGACTGGGCGAGAGCCAACCGCGCCTACGAGAAAAGCCTCTCGATAAACCCCTACCATCCAGGAGTGATGGCCAAGAGGACCATTCTCAGGGGAAAGGCCGAAGCCAAGCCCGCCGGCATCGAAAGGCCGGAGCCCCCCTCCGACGACCTCCTCGAGAACCTCAATTCCGTGATAGCCTTGAAACAGAGGGAACCCCTTGTCGGCAGGAGCGAAGAGCTGAACATACTCATCGAGATCCTTACCTGCAGGGACAAGAAGAACGCAATCATAGTGGGAGACTCAGGCGTGGGCAAGACCTCCCTGGTCGAGGAGCTGGTCCAGAGGGTCCTTACCGGAGAGGTACCGGCCTCTCTCAGGGGGAGGAAGTTCTTCCTGCTGATCGCCGGGAGCCTCATTGCCGGAGCTCGCTTCAGGGGGCAGTTCGAAGAGAGGGTCCTGGAGGTCGTCAAGAAGATCAAGGAACAGGGCGAGATCCTTGTCGTCGAAAACATCCACCAGCTCGTGAGCTCGGGCAGTTCGCGCGGCTCGGCACTCGATTCCTCCTCCCTCATAAAGCCTTTCCTGGCGAAAGGAACGATAACCGTCATCGGCACGACCGATCCCGAAGCGTATTCCAACATCCGCGAAAAGGACCCCGCGTTCCTCAAGTTCTTCCACACTATGAACCTGGAAGAGCTCCCGCAGGATGTCGTCAGGGAGATAATCTCGTCGAGGAAGAAGGCATACGAGGACTTTCACGGCGTGACCGTCCCGGACGGGCTTTTCGAGGGATGCGTCGAGCTAGTGAAAATGTCGGTCGGCGACAGGATGCTCCCCGAAAGCGCGCTAGACCTGATGGACAGGGCCTGCGCTTCCTGCGCCCTTTCGTCATCCGTCGGCAGGTCTCCCGCGACGGTAACCGAATCCGACATTCTCGAGACTCTTTCCGAAATGTCCGGCATCAGCTACGAAAGGCTCTCCAGGCTTACCCCCGAGCGGCTGGCCTCGCTCGAACAGAACCTGGCCGAGAGCGTCGTGGGGCAGGACGACGCCATAAGCAAAGTGTCGCGGGTGGTGAGGGCATGCAAGCTCGGCTACGACCTCCACCCTTACCGCCCAGACGGAGTGCTTCTGTTCGTCGGACCCACTGGCGTCGGGAAGACCGAGCTCGCCAAGACTCTCGCGAAGGTGCTCTTCGGGGACGAGGACAAGCTGATAAGGATAGACATGAGCGAGTACATGGAGAGGATCTCCACCTCCAGGCTCATAGGGACCTCCCCCGGATATGTCGGCTACTACGACCCAAACCAGCTCACCGATAAGATACGGAAGAACCCATACTCGGTGATGCTCTTCGACGAGATAGAAAAAGCCGACCCGCAGGTGCTGAACCTTTTCCTCCAGATCTTCGACGCCGGAAGGCTGACGGACGGCAGGGGGCGTACGGTCAGGTTCAACCACGCGACTGTCATAATGACCAGCAACCTCGGAACTGATGTCTTCACGAGGTCGAAGGTGGGCTTCCAGTCCAGGAACATCATGACGGACGAGAAGGCCCAGATCATGAAGGAGGTCCGCCAGTTCTTCACTCCCGAGTTCCTCAACAGGATAGACGAGATCGTCGTCTTCAACCCCCTCTCCCAGGGCGACGTCATCAGGATAATCGACCTCGAGCTCGAAGAGCTCCTGAGAAAGCTCGCCAACGAGGGCAAGGATCTCAGGCTCAGCCCGGGGGCGAGGGAATACCTGGCGGAAGCCGGGTACTCTTACGAATACGGCGCGAGGAACCTCGCCCGCGTCATCAGGCGCGAGGTGGCGGAACCCCTGGCCATGAAGGCGCTCGACCCGCTGTGGCACGAAAAAGGGGTGGTTTTCGTTGAGAGAAGCGGCGGCGGCCTTTCCATCTCGCTTCTGGACCGCGAGGAGAACGAGAACGAGTTGTCGCAGAACGGCGCCGGCAGCGACGAAAAAGAATCTGACGAGAGGTAAGCAGGATGTTCGGGAGACTTTTCGGCCTTAAACCGCTTGACAAGGAGAAGATCAGGAAGAGCCTCTACCAGCCGCCGATCGAAGAGGGCGGGCGCGAAGAGAAGAAGAGAAAGCTCGAGGACGTGAAGATAGAATCGAAGGACAAGTACCCCTTCAGGCCGGGACTCGGCGGAAAGAAGGTCATCGGCCTGAAGACGGTCGTCGACACCAGGAGAGCGCTCGAAGAGGGAGTAAGGCCTCTTCTCGACATCTACGGAGCCAATTCGGCCCTCTCGTCCTTCTTCATGGCATGCGGCAACGATTCGAGGGGCGAATCCTTCCTCTCTCTCCTCGATCCTTCATTCCATTCGGAAAACTCGAGAACACAAAAAGTGAGGCGTGAAGGATTCAAAACGGCGTACTCGGGGCTTCTCTCCCCTCCCCGCCCCGTTTCCGGTGGGCTGTCCGAGGCCGCTTCCGAGATAATAAGGAAAGGGCACGATGCCGGTCTCTACGGTTTCTCTCCCGCGAAATGGAAGTCCGCCGTTTCTTCGAGAAACGAGGACGCCGTGGCTCTCAATTACGAACGGGGCCTCTCCGAGTTCGAAGACCTGCTCCGTATCAGGGCGCGTTCATTCGCCGCCCCCTTCTTCCTTTGTTCCAACGCGACCATCCTCCTGCAGGAGAATTTCGCCTTCGATTTCGCGAGCGACTGCAGGGGGACCGACCCGTTCCTTCCCGTGATCGATCCGAGAGTGATGAAAACCCCGCAGGTCCCGGTAACCCTGCCGACGGTCACCGAGTGGCTCGCCGCCGGCAACGGGGACGAAAGATCCTTTTACGAGTTCATCCTGAAGGAATCGTCAATACAGAAATACCCGGTGCTTGAGGTCAGCCCGCTTTACGACGGGATCGCATTCGCAGGAGAGTTCGCAGGGTTCCTGGAAAAGGCATCGAAGGAAGGATTCGCCTTCGCCTCACTCCGCGAGCTGCTCGGGCTCAGGCTCGCCGAGCCCGCTCCCCTCCCCCGCTGCACCCTCTCCTACGGCCTCGTGGAAGGACGCAGGCGCGAGGTCACCATCCAGATGCTGGAAGTGTGAAGCGTTCCCAAGAAGGGAGCGCTCCGCTCCCCTCTTAGGCGCTCCGCTCGCCAGCTCGCTCGCTGAATACCCCCCTGGATAGGAATGTGCCCTTTCGCGACGTGAAGTCGTCTTTGGGCACAACATTGTCGCCTTTTGGCTAATACAGGCTGAAGGCTGAAGGTAGGCAAGTCTTTTTATGACCTCAGGCGCGCCCGTGAAGGGCGCGGCTACTTTTCCTTTTTCAATTCCGGCAGTACCTACGGCCCAGCTCGGGTAGCTTTCTTTTCCCGTTCCTTAAAAAGCTATCTCTAGGGTGTGCAGGTATTCTGAAGAGGATCTATTTCGACACCCTGAGAATCATACCCGCTGGGACCTTCAATTCCATCGCCATGCGCAGTTACGAGATAGTAATGATTGCCTTCGCCGGGGCTGATCTCCGCCCGCATCTTCCCTATTCCGAGATCCTCAACTGTTGCCTGACAGATGTTGCCCGGCTTGTTCTCATGGTGATAGATCCCGTCCCACGGAGAAACGATGTCTCCCTCGTAGATGTTGTAACCGTCGAGAGTATCGAGCCGCTGAAAGTAAATGTAGAACCCCGTTGATGAGGCAGAATCCTTTGCCAAGATCAAAGGATATACCGCACCTGAAGGGGAAACCTCCGATTGAGGGCAGAAGTCGATGAAAACCTGGAAGTTGCTGGAAAATGCCATGCATCCCTCCTGATTCGTAACTTGAACTTTGTAGCTGCCTGAAGTTCCTGCATTGACCATTTGATCAACAGCGCCGGGAATCTGGTTGTTATTTAAGTACCACTGGTATGAATCGAAGGCTCCCGTCGAAAGCGGGATAGAAGTTGCCGGACAAGTGTTGAAATGATCGCCGGAAATATTAGGTTCGGGGACCGGGAATATGGTTATGCTTCTGCTGGGGGATGTGGATACGCATCCATCGCTGTTTGATACCCTGACCGAGTAGTTGCCGCTTATCGGGGCATTGTAGAATTGCGCTGTGGCGCCGGGAATATCGCCTCCATTAATGATCCACTGGTAGGCTGCGTAACTCTGACAGGAGAGGATAACGGTGCCGCACCCGCTGTCCAAACCATCAACAGCAGGCGATGGAGATGGGGATGAAAACACGGTGAGGGCCTTTCCTGAAGAAACGCCGACACAGCTGTCGGCATTGGTCACTCTCACGCTGAAAGTGCCGCTCTGCGTCGCAGTGCAGCTTTGATTTACCTCTCCGGGAATATCAATCCCATCTTTAATCCACTGGTAACTCGCGAAGCTTCCGGTTGAAAGAACAACTAGATCACACCCGGAAGATGGGCCATCCACGATTGGAACCGGCAACGGAAATATTTCGATGCTCCTCCCTGGAGAGGTGGCCTCGCAGATTTCACTGGTTCCCACTCTCACGGCATATGTTCCTGTTTCAGATGCGGTGAATGACTGGGCCGTGGCCCCCGGAATATCAACACCCTCCTTTATCCACTGATAGCTATTAAAGGATTCGGTCGAAAGGATTACTGATCCGCAATCGCTTGCTTCACCGATAATAGTGGGGGTTGGGGTGCTGGATATTTCGACGGATTTACCGGTTGAAGTTCCTGTGCATCCATCACCCGTTATTACTCTCACGCTGAATGTGCCGCTCTGCGTCGCAGTGTAGTTTTGATTTACCTCCCCGGAAATATCAACCCCATCTTTCTTCCACTGGTAACTCGCGAAGCTTCCGGTTGAAAGAACAACAAGATCACACCCGGAAGATGGACCGTCCACGATTGGAACCGGCAACGGATGAATAACAATGCTCTTCCCTGTAGATGTCGCGGTGCATCCTTCTGAGTTACTAACGCGCACGCTGAAAGTCCCGCTTTCAGTCGCATAGTATTGCTGGCCTGTGGCGCCGAAGATGTCCACGCCATCTTTTATCCATTGGTAGCCGACGTTCATTCCCGTGGAGAGCATCACGGAAGCGCATCCGGCAGAATCTCCAGTTATGGCGGGGATATCGGGATTATTGTAAACAGTAACTGCGGGGCTCATTTGAAAGCAATTTTCACAGCTTGTATTTGTCACGAATACGGAGTAATTTCCAGGCGCCACCACCTCGTAGCTCTGGTTCGTTGCGCCGAAAATAGCTGTTCCGTTTCTGTACCATTGATATGTAGAGTAGTTTTGAGTTGTGAGGTTCACCGTAGGACATGCAGGTATGCTTGAAGAGATCGTCGGTGATAGTGATAACAAGTCATTTACGATGACCCCGTCGGTCAATCCTGCCGCGCCATTTCCGTTCCTGTAACTAACCTGGTACAAATATGGCGTATTGTTGTTCCCTTCCGTGTCAACATATTCCATTGTCCCATAAGGAAGGTTGTTAGCTATTGTTATTCCGTCTCTTTTAATATCATAAGTCCTTACACCAACACTGCCATCGTTCCATGCTTCCGGGTCCTGCGGCCAGGATATCCGAACCCCCGTGTCGGCACATGGGCAAAGGTCGTCCGCAGCATTATTCACGGAACATAAAGGCTGCGGCAAAAGATCGTAAGCCCAAAGACTCCGTCCGTATGTGTCTGAATCTGCCGTAAAATATACTCGATTTCCTGTACTAACAATTTCACAGTATTCCATTGTGGAACATTCCGAGTTTATAAGAGAGATCTTAACTGTCCCATCCTGCGTCCCGTCGCTCCTCCATAGTTCAGACCCGGTAGTGCCGTCTGTCGCGGTAAAAAACAGTGTTCCATTTACATTAATTAGATTATATGGATAAGATGACGAAGTTCCATTAATATCCTTCACAAGAACAGTACCAGAAGATGTCCCGTCGGTTTTCCATAGCTCTCTGCCATTTGTTCCGTTGGACGCGGAAAAATAAAGCGTTCCGTTTACATTGGTAAGATAATATGGTTGAGACGATGAGGTCCCGCTATATATATCCTTCACAAGAACAGTGCTTGCCTCTGTTCCGTCGCTTTTCCAAAGCTCTGATCCATTTGTTCCGTTGTTCGCAGAGAAATAGAGCGTTCCGTTTACAATGGTAAAACCACTTAGTGAAGACGATG
>JAKQCT010000047.1 GCA_029559035.1 Acidobacteriota bacterium | reverse complement strand
GGGAATATGTGCTGAGAGAGACCACCGTCATCCTGCCGATGACGCAGGATCCAACAGAGGAGGACGACACAGATGCCGATAGTGTACAGACGCCCGACACAGACTATTGACCCCCTGTATTCCGAGTCCGAACCATCCTCGCTGCAATGGGACCAGGTTACCGACAGGTATGCCGCGCTCTGCGGCAACTCTGATGGTAATGCCAATGATGAGATGACGTTTAGTTCCCTCGCCGAGATGCTCTCCAGGCGCGTGTGTTCGAGATACAACAAGAACGTGATTTTTGCCATGTTCGGGGAGCCCGGCAGCGGCAAATCCATGGCCGCGCTCAGTCTGGCCGAAAGTTGCGCAAAATGGATTGCCAGGTTCCGCGGCGGCAAGCCGGAGGACTATTTCACGCTCGACAACGTGGCGGTCATCCACCCCATAATGTTGCAGGACCTGGTCAAACGTATGCAGAGCCACAACATTTACATCCTGGATGACGCGGGTGTCGCGTACGACGCCCGAAACTACATGAAACAGGATAACAAGGCTCTGGGATACGTGCTCCAGACGTTTAGGACACTGAACTCGATCCTGATCGTGACCGGTGTGGACGGGGCAATGCTGGATGTCAACCTCCACCGCACCGCGCGATATTATGCCGAGGTCAGCGAATCCCACCACGATCTTGGCTACACCGATGTCAAGGTTTTCCGGGCACTCCGGAAGTACCGGCAGAAAACCGTCCATTACCGATACCTGAACCAGAACCGGACACAGATTATTCGATACCGGGCGTACCTACCGAGCAAGGATCTCATCGAACCTTACGAGGCGCTCCGGAAAGAGCAGGCGCTCCTGATCCAGACGATGGAAGACCAGGCAGAGAAGAAGAAACAGGAGGATCTGAAAAAGCAGCAGGAGGCAAGGGAACAGGAGAAGATCCGGAAACAGGAGGAACTGAGGGAGAAAAAGAGACAGAGGAAACCAGGAGGCGTTTTACTCACATGCCAAATATGTGGGCATGAGTGGAACTACAAAGGCAAGAAGGTCAAGAATGCCACCTGTCCTGACTGCTCTAGTAAGGTGCCAATCAACGGTTACCAGCGCACTGAAGGCTCCACCACCACCAGAACTATTATCCCTACCACCACAGAGGTACCGTCTAGCTGTTAAAGGCAAACGTCGGCATCTGTTTGTCATGGAATGGAGGAATACGATATGTTAATAACACCGCACGAGGTATAGTCTCTCATGAATGATGACGGCGTCGCCTGGTCGTTTGTGATGGTCGTGCTCGCTCTGCTTGTCCTGGCAGGCCTGTGGATTGTAATGACGCCGTTCGCCGGGTATTTTGTCGACCTGATGAACGAGAGGATCGC
>JAKQCT010000043.1 GCA_029559035.1 Acidobacteriota bacterium | reverse complement strand
GTCCAGTATCTCCTTGTCGTCCGTCACTTCGATCGTGGATGTGTGCGTCGCCGATCCGTCAATGGTCACCGGCACGTCCGTCGAGGCGTAGGTCGGGGTTACATTCATGCCCGTCGTGAAGGTGTAATACGAACCGCCGTTCGTGTCAGTCGTGCTGTTGCCGGCGGGATCTGCCGAGGTGACAGAGAAGTAATAGCTCGTGCACTGTGAAAGACCCGTCACGAGTACGCTGTGGCTCGTCACATAGCTCGTCAGGTCGTCCGTATTCGTACCGGGAGGCGTCGACGTCCCGTGCGTCGTCCTGCTGTTGGCGTTCTCGTTCGTGTCCCAGGTTATCGTCGCGCTGTTGCCCGTCACGTTCGTCGCCAGAACGTTGCTGATCACTGGGGCCGAACAGTCGACCGTGGCGGCATCCTGCCTGGGGATGTTCGTACCCCCCTGGCCGTCGTCCGCGTCAATGTACTGAACGGTTATCGTGTCACCGTGGGCGACCGACAATTTGCCGTCGCCGTGGAGCGCCGCGCCCGAATATGTAGGGAATGTCCCGATGAAACTGCCAGAATCCGCCGGAGTTTCGGTCAGCGTCACCGTCTCGTGGACCGTTTCTGTCGAAGACCAAACTTCTATGGTCAGAGATCCGTCGCCTTTCGGGGGAACGGATCCGTCCGTAACTTCTATGGTCATGGTAGAATCGCATCCGTAACTGTCCGAATTAAGTTCTATCGTTCCTTCCTCGTCGCTGGTTGTGCACGCGGGGAGATATGGGGCGGCCGCCTGAATCTGGTTGTACACGTCGACTATCCTGAGCCCCCTGTTGGGGCAGTTTGCGCAGTGGTGGAGTCCGATGGCCTTGTTGTTGGATCTGGCGAACACCGGGCTGCCCGAATTGCCTCCCTCCGTGTCGGCCATGTACCCCAGCTCTTCGTGGGTTCCTCCGACGCAAACGTCTGCGGTCAGCGTGTATATCTCAGCGAATCCGGTGGGGTCGCTCGGGTCGCTCGACTCGAGGGATATCTCCTTGGGTCGCCCGCTGGGGTGGCCTACGATATAGATCAGTTCGTCCAGGTCGGGAACCCGCAGATCGAACTTCACCCAGCCGTAAGTTGCGGCAGGATCCTCCCCGGTGGGCGCCTGGATCAGCGTGTAATCGAGGTTATGATGGTTTTCCAGCCATGTCCCTCCCATGAACGAGTATTCGTAAGAAGGGCTCGATCCCCCGCAGGACGGGTCTTCGTACATGAACTGGAACTCCATCCTGTTAAGCTCTGCCTGTGTGTCGAAATCGGTGTCGTCCCAGGTGCAGTGATTGTTCGTGATGAGATGGTTCTCGCAGGAAACCAGCCACCCGGTGCAGAGGGCGCTGCCGTCCATCACGATCCTGCATACTGATCTTGCCGTTTCGTAGATTTCCGGATACGAGGACTCATAGCAGACGGCGTCTTTCTGGTCGTTTGTTCCGCATACGGCCTCAGGCTCAGGCAGCGAGCCGTAAAGCCTCGAGAGTTCCTCGTCGTTGTATCCCCTGGTGACGCGGTCGATCAGGTAGCCGAAACATTGAGGCTTGGCGCTTGATGAATAGAGGGTTATTTTGACAGCGTCGCCGAATATCATCTTCGTGATGAAATCGCCTCCCTTCTCAAGGAAACCCAGGCCCCTGAATACCTGGACCTGCCCTCCTTTAAGGTCGCTCACTTCAACCCAGTCGCCGTTTTCCAGTTCGAAAACCTTGAACTCGACGACGATGTATTTCGCTCCCTTGTGTTCGTATATATCGGTCCAAACAGCTTCGGGCTTCCCGGATTTTGATCCCGGGTAAGGATGGGGGGTCTGAAGGGAACGCGAGGAATCATGTTCCCCGATCTTGATGGGTCCACTGGCTGCAACCACTGACAGTGCCGGTATCAAGAGGATCAACGCTAGAATGAAAACGAAAGCATTCTTCTTCATTTAGGCCTCCTTCGAGTGGATTCTATTTTACAAAGGATAAATTGTCAACAAGCTCATTGCGCACATGAAGTTATGTTCGCACGACACGCTTATCCTTCTTGAAAACGAACAAGTGGCAAAAGATAAAAGGGACCGGTCTCCCGGCCCCTCTCAGAAGAGTTCTTGCTTGAACCTAATCGCAGGCTGACTGGGTGTTGATGACCCTGGGGCCTGCTGTCGAGTTTCCCGCCGGGCCGAAGTACATGTCCGGGTCCGGCCCGTTGTAGCCCTGGACAAGGTAGTAATAGCACATCCCCGGTTCTCCCGACGGGTCGTCCGCAGAGATGTTCACGCTCGTCGCCGCCCCGAAAGAGTAACAGGAGAAGTCGGCGTCCGCTGTCTCCAGCGCGGGAAGGTTCGATTGAACGCCCCTCAGCACCCTGTAGCTCTGCGCGTCCGTCGCGTTCCACCCGAAACCCGTCGGGGTCACTTCCGTCTCC
>JAKQCT010000095.1 GCA_029559035.1 Acidobacteriota bacterium | reverse complement strand
AGGGCGAAGAACGGGAACTGCGCGGGAAGCTGGTCGTCGACGGTCTCGTCGGCGGACCTGGTCCTAAAACCGGGAACCCCTGCGGTACCGGCGGTTTCAGACCTTGATTACTGCGCTCTCACGGGAGTGCAGGTCTCCTGGATAGCTGTTCCCGACGCCACGGATTATGATCTCATGATCGACGGGACCACCGTAATCAACAGTGTTACAAGCCCTCATGTTTACCTGCCCGGAAATACTAACACGCACAATTACCAGGTGAGAGCGATACGCTCATCCTGCAAGGGCGATTTCTCCCCGGCCTCCGCGGGGATCGACAGGATAACCCTCGAAACCCCTGCTCCGCCCTCGGTAACCGATATCGACCCATGTGCCCAGTCAGGAGTGTCGGTCAGCTGGAGCCCCGTTCCCGGCGCGACCACATACGACCTTGTCGTTGACGGGAGCGATGTTTACACGAGCGTCACTAGCCCGTACGCCTTCGATCCCAAGGATACTGCCGTCCACGGCTATTCGATCATGCCGAAATCCCCGTCATGCGACGGGGACCGCTCCGACAACACGGAACAAGCCGACCTGAATAATGGCGTATCTGTTCCATCTTCGTTCGGTGGCGGCGACGACGACCCCTGCAACCCGACGGGGATAAGGCTGACCTGGAGCGCGGCGTCCGGGGCGACGGGGTATGACCTGATGGTAGATTCGAACACGATAACGGGAGTGTCGAGCCCTTATGTCCATGTCCCAGGAGATACAGACACGCATGCTTTCAGGGTCAGGGCCAAGAACGCATCCTGCGTTTCGGATTGGACGGCATCCCTGGAAGAGAAAGATTCGGCCGACGGGCCGCCCGTTCCGGACAAAGCCCCGGGAGCTTCGGACCTAAACGCCTGCGCCCTGACGGGCATCAGGGTCTATTTCGACCCTCTTCCTGGCGCGACCTATCACGACATAAGGGTTGACGGAACGACCATTTTGCCTGACGCAGGAACGGAAAAGATAATTGAACCCGGCGACAGTCTGCCCCACACTTTCGAATACAGGGGAAGAACCGCCGTCTGCACAGGTCTCTGGTCGCCCTCGGCGTCCGGAACGGACATCAACGGCACTCCCGGAGCGCCTGTGGTAACTTCCGTCGATGATATAAACCCGTCCTTTCCCAACGGAGTGCGAGTGAACTTCACCGCCGGCAGCGGCGCGGAGAGGCACGACCTATACATGGACGGCGCGCAAGTGGTCACTTTCTATGTTTCGGGAGATCCCTTTGTCCCCGGAGATGCGCTTCTACACGATTTCCAGGTGCGCGCGGTGAACGGCGACTGTTATTCCGTCTCCAATGTCGAGCAGGGAACCGACCAGCCGCCGCAGAAACCCGGGGAGATAGCACCGGGACTCACACCTGAAACCGCGCAGTCCTGGATAGGAACGACTACCCAAACCTGGCCGGCGGACTCATCTTGTTCTTCCGGATACCTCCTCTACAGGGGAACGATGGCCGACCTGCCGCTTCTTCTTGACAGCAGCGAAGATTCTTGCGTTGTATTCAGGGGATATTCCGCCGGAGAAAACACTGCTTCCGGCCTGGCGGAAGACCCGTCGATCGTCCCCGGGAAGTTTTACTGGTACATCGTCACCGGCCTTAATGCCTCGGGTGAGGGTACCGCAGGGAACGGAAGCGGAGGCGAAAGGGTCGTCGACAGCGGCGGCGACTGCCTGTAAAGCGAAAGGAAAAGGCGGGAGAAAACCTCCCGCCTTTTTTTTCTTAAAACCCGGGAAGAACTGAAAAAGATCATCTGCGGTCGGCGTTTACCGGCCCCGGTCAAAAATCCTATCTGACAGCGACGAAAAGGATCTTGAAGACACGGCCGTTTCAGTAATTTCCCGGTCCGGGATCCGCGGCAAGGAATTGTCAGGGGAACAACTGTGTTTGAAACAATATGTGAAGGAGGTGACAAATGAATCTTGAAACCAAATATCTCGGACTGGATATAAAGAACCCCGTGATCGCCGGGGCTTCCATCCTGACGGAGGATCTTGCCAACCTGAAGGCCATGGAAAAAGCCGGCGCCGGAGCTGTCGTCCTGGGCTCGCTATTCGAGGAACAAGTCATCGAGGAAGAAAACATGCTGGACCATTTCTTTTCCGGCAGTTCTGAAAGCTTTGCCGAGGCTGTTACATACTTTCCGCGTTTGGGCGAGTACAGGTCGGGGCCGGAACAGTATCTCGACTTCATACGCAAGGCGAAGGGAGCCCTTTCGATCCCCGTCATCGCCAGCCTTAACGGAGTATCCACCGGCGGCTGGGTAAAAATCGCGGGAGAAATTGAAAAGGCCGGAGCAGACGCCCTCGAACTTAACATTTACTTCATCCCTACCAGGCTGGACCAGAGTTCCGAACAGATCGAAAGCGTCTACATCGATACGGTCCGCTCGGTTAAAAGATCGGTCAAGATTCCCGTAGCCGTCAAAGTAAGCCCCTATTTTTCAAACTTCGCGAACATGGCTGGCAAGCTTCATGACGCCGGAGCCGACGGCCTCGTTCTGTTCAACCGTTTTTACCAGCCTGATTTCAATATCGACGATCTTTATGTCGAGCCGCGCCTGACTTTCAGTTCTTCTTCATCACTGGGCCTCACTCTCAGGTGGATCGCCATTCTTCACGGCAGGATCGATGTCGATTTCTCGGCGACGAACGGGGTCCACACCTCGCAGGATGTCATCAAAGCGATAATGGCCGGCGCGAACTCGGTCCAGGTATGCGCGGCTCTTTATAAAAACGGGGTCGATTATATCAAGGACCTGGTCGACGGGCTTTCATCATACCTGAGCAGGAAAGGATACGGAGGCGTCGGCGAATTAAAGGGCATCCTGAGCCAGAAGGAATGCGCCGCTCCGGACGCTTTCGAGAGGGCCAATTACATCAAGACGCTTATTGGTTTCAGGAACTGATCTGGATTTAATGGGAAAGGCGGATCAAGACTTTAAGCGATTTGCTTAAAGAACCAGCTTTTCCTTGAGGAGTTTGGGAAGCGTATCGTCGTCCTTGGTGGCCTCGGCGAGGAGCTTCGCCTCTTCCGCGGAAAGAGTGACGACGGCGTTCATCTTGTAAGCCTCGAAAGCCTCCGTCGCAATAGGGGCGACCTTCTTTGTGATGCCGAAAAGGACCTTCGCGTACTCCCTGATCTCGTACTGGGCGTGCGGGTGAAGGCGCAGCTGAAGGAAGTGGAACAGATTGTGCAGGTCTATCTGCCAGTACCACTCGGTATAAAGGTTCAGAGGGAGGACGCCCCTCGATATCTCCTTCGCAAGGTTCTTTTCTATCAGCCTGTTATAGGCTTCGTAGCAGCTTTTGTTCATCTCCCTGATCATGGCCGCGATCTCTTTCGCCTCCCCCTCTTCGAAAGGTTCGGGCGAGCGG
>JAKQCT010000100.1 GCA_029559035.1 Acidobacteriota bacterium | reverse complement strand
AAAGCCGCTTTTTTCATTTTACCCTCCTCACTGATAGGCCGGGAACCAGGCAGCGACGTCAGATGTCGATTTGACCACATACGCCGTTCCCGGCGTCACCGCGAAGTCAACCTGCCCGATCCCACCGCCGCACCATTTTTTATACTGCCCCGTCGCGCCATCGTAATCATAGACGCTGACGCCCGTACCGCCGGCCGCCACGATCTCGTTCCTGAGAAGAGCCGCCGTCGTCGAAGGTGAAGTGTAGGGGATAGCGACCACCTTCTTGACATTGGCCGTCAGAGATATCGAAACGGCAGGGTTGTGAGTGCCTTCGACATACCAAGCCACGGGGGTTGGGTTTGCTGACGTGACCATGTAGCCCGTACCGGGAACTATCGCGAAATTAATCTGGCCAATCCCCCCTCCGCTCCATCTTTGCCACGCGATTCCGTTCCAATTGTAGATGTTAACGGTTGTACCGCCGGCTTCCACAATTGCCTGCCTAAGGTAATAGGCCGTGTTGACTGGCAGATAGAAATTATACGGGAGAGAAATCAATTTGTGTACACCGAACTGCAAATAGATCGTGGTGGAATCTTCCAGAACATGGTTCCCCGCCGTCAATCCTATAGCCAGAATCAGAACCGTCGCGATCGCCAAAATTATCCTGTTCTTCATTTCACCACTCCTTTCGGAAAAGCGACCCTAACTTACGGGCACCCCCCGCTCGAATTGATTATTCTTCCCGTCCCGGCAGGCCCTTCGCCCGAGCCGTTGCAGGCGGTGACGAGGTACCAGAAGAAGCTCCCCGAAGTGGGCGTATCACCGGAGAGATCCATGCTTGTCGATGCTCCGTCATACTTGAGGCAGGAGTTGTCCACCGCTCCGCCGGGAAGATTGGCAAGGTCAGCCGGAGTTCCTCGGTAAAGGCGGTAACCGGTAGCGCCGAAGAACGACGGCCAGTTGAATGTAGTTTTATCTGCCGAACAAAGGAGTGCGTCGCTTTCTGAAAGTCCGGCAGCGATCTCGGGAGGCTTGTTGCAATCTTCATGTCCGTAAACGGTGCCTGAGTAGACGGTTTGACATTCGCCCGTATCATTGATGGCGGCTATCGAAAACCCCCAGTTTTGATGACAGGTGTAAGCCTGGGTTTTATCTCCCGAATGAAAATCCGTAGCTAAAAGAGGCCCTTCAGCCCCCCAGAGGTAAAGGTCGTGCCTTATCGCGGGAGTTCCCGGCGTAAAATAAATGTTGAACCCCGAAGGAAGATAGGGATTATTGTCGACAACTGAAGTGATCACAGGCGGATCGGCAACGCTGGTGTCGGTCGCGTATATCGGGTCTGACCAGCAGGTTGCCGTGTCCCCGAACCTGCTCCTGAACTGGAAGGAGTGCTGGACGTTGCATGTACCATGATACGGGTATGGAGCCCCGCTGGGACTCATTGCAATACCCTGAAATAATTCAGTGCCATCAACGAGGACGTCTTCATACGGCGCACAGTCCCAGCATCCTACGGTTGGATAGATGCCCAGCCCCGTGCAACTGCATGGATCACCGTCCGTGACAACCGTTCCGCTTGCCGGGGGAAGCACAGGCGAGTACCCCGTAACGAAGGGAGCGTCATTTCCGTCGATGATCAGGGCTCGACCGATCCAGAGTCCGTCGGTGGCCGCGGGAAGGTCATAGTCGAGGATCTCGGTGGTGTATGGCGGATATGACTCGGCGGGGACCCACGCCGAGGTTGCCAAAGTGGGCGGGGTAGAACAGCCGAAGTAAAAATAAAGCCTGAAACCTGTTATTAGTGGTGATGACGGAGCATCGCCCGCGGCGTAGCTGCCGTAAACATTGCCGATACCAGACATATAAATATCCGAATAAAATTCCCTATAGTAGGTTACTTGGGGCGCCGGTACCTGTATCGCCGCGCTCGTCCCTATCTCGTCCCAGTCAGTCCATCCGCCGCCGGCCTTCGATTTGCTCTGAAGGACGTACTTTCCCGTGTCGTCGTAGACAAGGAGGACCGCCCTTTCAGATAAAGAGGTCGAAGGGCAGCCGTCGTACGTGCTAGTCCACCAATCTGTGAATAAAACGTATTCACCCGCGGAAAGTCCCAAAGCGCAAGAATTTGCCTGATCAGCTAACAGAATCGAATCTCCATATACATCACAATTAGATGGAGCTTCCTGGGCACTCATGACTCCGTCCGAATCGCATCCGCCGATGGTGCCACCGGCCGTGCAGTTCCCGGCGGCAACACCGCCGGATCCATCCGTCGTCCAATCTGCCTTGCCCTGTATCCAGAGATAGGCGTGGATGTCGGCCGGGTTGGATGACAGTCCGGAGGCGCATGGTATTGCCCCGTTACTCAAAAAGTCTCCGCCCGTGCACCAGGCAAAAGGCATGGTTGAATATAAAAGCGCGATCGCAATAAATATCACCCTTTTCATCGATTCTCCAAAGGTTCTCACTGGCACGCCCCGCTTGAATTTATTATCCTTCCCGTCCCGGCCGGTCCTTCGCCCGAGCCGTTGTAGGCGGTGACGAGATACCAGAAGAAGCTCCCCGAAGTGGGCGTATCACCGGAGAGATCGATGCTCGTGGATGCTCCGTCATACTTGAGGCAGGAGTTGTCCACCGCTCCGCCGGGAAGATTTGGAAGATCTGCCTGCGTGCCTCTGTAAAGCCTGTAGCCCGTCGCGCCGGTGTATGACGGCCAGCTTGCAGTGGTTTCGTCGGCAGAGAAAATCAAAGCGTCGTCCGAATTGGCGCCTAACGCCAGTTCGCCCGGAGCACCCACGCATCCGTCCGTCGCGGAGACTGGTGCCGAATAAACGGTCCAGCATTCCGGATCGCTAATGGCAACAATCCTAAAGCTGTGGGACCCGTTGCAGTCAAGGCCGGTCACAGTCGAGCCTGATGTAAAATTGGTCTGGATCAGATAGCCATCCCTGTAGAGGTCGTGGCGAAGAACAGGCGTTCCGGGAGTGTAGTTTATCGTAACGCCCGAGTTGGAGTTGGGGTCGTTGTCTGTAATCGAAGTGATGACAGGAGTTGTGGGAGTTTCAATCCCTGCATCGGTAGCGTATATCGGGTCCGACCAGCATGAATAGGTTTCTCCATAATAGTGGCCCCTGAACTGGATCGAATGTTGGACATTGCAGGTCCCGTGGTAGAGCCAGCCCCCCGTCTCAAAACCTATTAAAATGCTTTGATGAAGCTCTGTCCCGTCTATCAAAACATCAACGAACGGAACGCAATCCCAGCAGCCGTGATCAGGATAGAGAGTCATGCCTGTGCAGCTGCAAGGATCCTCGTCTACGGCGGTTCCTTCAACATGCCAGGGCACTTGGATGTAATTTGAAACAAAAGGAAGTTCATGTCCGTCGACAATCAGCGTGTAAGCAACCCACAGCCCTTCCGGGGCTGCTGGGAAATCGTAATCCATGATGGAGGTAGTATCCAGAGGATAGGATGGCCCCGCGGTCCACACTGATGTGGCTTTAGATGGAGGCGTACATCCAAAGTAATAATAGATCCTCCTTCCCGTAACGAGCGGGGCCGAAGGCGCGTCTCCTGCCGAGTAGCTGCCGTAGATCACACTGCCTGGCACATATGGCAAAGATAATTCCGCACCTTCATAATAATAAACACCTGGCGCAGTCAGCTGGTACGCCGCCGCCGTCGTCCCTATCTCGTCCCAGTTGTCCCAGTCCTTTCCCTGCGACCTGCTCTGGAGGACATACTTTCCCGTGTTGTCGTAAATGAGGAGTATCGCCCTTTCGGATGAATCGTTGGAAGGACAGCCGTCGTAGTTTAAAGATGACCAGTCGGTGAAAAGATAGTATTCGCCGGGGTTGCCCGAGGCGCAGAGATCCCACGGCCCCATGATTGAAGTTCCGTCGAACAGACAGGTCTCGTCCATGATGTCCACGCCGTCGGAGTCGCATCCGCCGGTCGTGCCTCCGGCGGTGCAGAACCCCGGTGACACTTGGGCAGTCCCGTTCGTTGCCCAGTCCGCCTTGCCCTGTATCCAGAGATAGGCCTGAACTTCGGCAGGGGTCGACGAAAGTCCTGAAGCGCAAGGGATTGCTCCGTTCGACAGTGTCGTGACGATAGGGCAAAAGCCGAAAAGAGAGAAGGAGACAACAGCCAACAATGCGGTTAAAGCCGCTTTTTTCATTTTACCCTCCTCACTGATAGGCCGGGAACCAGGCAGCGACGTCAGATGTCGATTTGACCACATACGCCGTTCCCGGCGTCACCGCGAAGTCAACCTGCCCGATCCCACCGCCGCACCATTT
>JAKQCT010000092.1 GCA_029559035.1 Acidobacteriota bacterium | reverse complement strand
ACCGAGAGCGTAGTTCTGCACCTCGCCCGTCTGGAAGCGCCTGTTCTGCTTCGAGAACCACTGCAGGGCGGCCGCGGTGCCGTTGACGCCCGCCCCGTCCACCGCCACCTTGTCGAAGGCGAGGGAAGCGTGCGAAGCGCCAACCGTCAAATGCCTTATGCCGTTGACCACCCCGTCGACGATCCACTTGTCGAACCAGGAGAGGGCGTCGGCGATCTTGACGAGGGGCCCGATGACGGTAGCGAAGTAAAGCTCGTCCACGCGGTACTTATCGAGGACAAGGCGGTAAAGCCCTCCCGCCTTCTCCGCGAGCTTCTTCGGAGTTTCGCTGTACCGCTTGTAGAGCTTCGTGGCGATCCAGATGCCCAGGACGGCCACGGCGATTGAGAGGAGCATCGAGCCCCACTCGAGGGCGTGGGAAGCGTGGACTTCGTGCGCCTCCCTGTACATCACGGGTTCAAGCCAGCCCTCCCAGAGGTTCCCCGACTTGCCCACCCACAGCTTGGGAAGGCCGACGTAACCCGCCGCGATCGCGCCTATCGCGAGTATCCACAGGGGCGTCGTCATCACCTTCGGGCTCTCGTGAAGATGGTGCTCCGCTTCGTGGTCGATGTTCTTGTTCCCGAAAAAGGTCAGGTAGAAGAGCCTGAACATGTAGAAAGCGGTCATCGTCGCAGCCAGCACTCCCACGAAGAAAAGCGCCTTGGCGTAAAGGGGCGGGAAGTGGCCGATCCCGTTGTCGGAAGAGAGAGCCATCCACAGTATCTCGTCCTTCGAGAAGAATCCCGAAAGAGGAGGTATGCCCGCGATCGCTATGCAGCCGATAAGGAAGGTCTTCGCGGTATGGGGGATCCTGCTCCAGAGCTGGCCCATCTTCCTGATGTCCTGCTCGCCGGACATCGCGTGGATAACCGAGCCGGAACCGAGGAACAGGAGAGCCTTGAAGAAGGCGTGGGTGTAAAGGTGGAAGACCCCCGCCGCGTAAGCCCCGACGCCGACCCCGAGGAACATGTAGCCGAGCTGGGAGACGGTCGAGTAGGCGAGGACCTTCTTGATGTCGTTCTGGACGAGGCCGATCGATGCCGCGAAGAGCGCCGTGAGGCAGCCGACCCCCGCGACCACGCCGAGAGCCGTCGGGCTCATCGAATAGAGGCCGTTCGACCTTGCTACGAGATAGACCCCCGATGTGACCATCGTCGCCGCGTGGATCAAGGCCGATACGGGCGTCGGGCCCGCCATGGCGTCGGGAAGCCACACGTACAAAGGTACCTGCGCGCTCTTGCCGGTCGCTCCGACGAAGAGGAGAAGCGCCGCCGCGGTGATGATAGCCGCGGGAACATTCGAAGCCCCGCTCGCGGCGAGCTCGTTCACCTTCGCCATGTCCAGCGTGCCGAAATAATAAAGTATCAGCATCAGGCCGGCCGCGAAACCCATGTCGCCGATCCTGTTCGTGAGGAACGCCTTCTTCCCCGCGTCGGCGCAGAAGTCCTTCCTGTAATAGAACCCGATCAGAAGGTACGAGCAGAGGCCGACCCCTTCCCACCCGACGAACATCACGAGGTAGTTCCCCCCGAGGACGAGGGTGAGCATCATCGCCATGAAGAGGTTGAGGTATGAGAAGTACCTCCAGTAACCCTCGTCGTGAGCCATGTACCCGACCGAATAGACGTGGATAAGGAACCCGATGAAGGCGACAACGAAGAGCATCACAGCCGACAGCGGGTCGAGGACGAACTTCCAAGCAGCGGTGAATTTCGCCGTGGCTCCCGTCCCGGTGGTGAACTCCCCGCCTTCGATCCATTCGCCCAGAGTGTAAGAAAGCGAATGGTGCCCGGCGTCCACCGTCACCGACGCGGGAAGCTGCGGAGGGGCGTCCCACGGGAAGGTCGAAACGTACCAGATGTTCCAGAGAGCCAGCAGGAGGGAAAGGGCCGTCGAGGCGAGTGCGATCGCCGTCACCACCTTACGCTTCTCGTGAGGCTCGAACTTCCACCCGATCACCCCGTTCAGAAGGGCGCCCAGGAGGGGAAGCACAGGTATCAGCCAGATAAGTTGTACCGCGTTCATCGTTATCCTCTCAAAGACTTTGCTTCATCGACATTGGCGGACTTCCTGACCCTGAACAGCGCGATCAGGAGGCCGATCCCGATGGCCGCTTCGCCCGCGGCGACGGCTATCAGGAATATTGTAAAGATCTGGCCCTCGAGATTCTTGTGAAGGTTCGAAAAGACGACGAAATTGATCCCCGCGGCCACGAACAGAAGCTCCAGGGAGAGAAGGACCACGATGAGGTTCCTTCTCGAAAGCAGCCCGAAAACGCCCAGCGAGAAGAGGAGGAAACCGAGAAGAATCGCGAAAGATACGCTCACTTCAGACCTCCTTCTTCGCAAGGAAGATGCCGCCCACGACCGCTACCGTGAGGAGCACCGAGGCGGCTTCGAACGGGATCAGGTAATCGCTGAACAGCTTGACGGAAACGGACCTGGGGTTCGTTTCGCGCTTGAGGTACCCCAGCTTCTCCTCCGCCTTGTTCTCCTTCTGGACGACGGTTTGCGAAGCGACGTTCTCTATGGCCGGGTATTCCGAGTGGAACAGCTTGTGGCCGAAGAACGCGAAGAAGGCGAGGATGAGGACGAGGCCGATCCACGCCTGCAGGTGGGTCTGGCGCGTCACGTGTATCCACTCGTTGTCGGTGAATAGGACTCCCATCAGGTAAAGGACCATGATCCCGCCGGCGTAGACCATCACCTGCACGGCCGCGACGAACTCCGCCCCGTAGAGGAGGTAGAAGACGCCGACCAGCAGGAACCCCACGAGCAGGGAGACGGCCGAGGCCACAGGGTGCTTGAAGCTCACCACTCCTATCGCGAAGAGGGCGATGAGCGCGCCGACAATTATGAGAAGAACGGTCATCATCATTGGCTTTTCTCCTCTTCTTTCAAGGGAGAATCCTTTATTTTCACGGGAACGTTCTCGAGGTAGTTCCACCTGTAATGCTTTTTTATCATGTCGTAGGGAAGGGTTTCCTTGTCCCCCAGAAGTTCCTTGAAATCTATCACCACCAGCTCGTATTCGTCGGAGTGGTGGATCGCGCCGGTCGAACATGAATCGACGCACATCCCGCAGTGGAGGCAGTGCTCCTGGTTGATGTAGAACTCGACCGGCCTCTTGTCTGTCTTCGCGAGTTCCTTGGGCGGCGGGAAGACCTTGATGCACCCTTCGGGGCACACCTTCTCGCAGAACCTGCAGAGCGAAATGCACTTGTCTATGTCCACGTGCAGCTTGCCTTTCGTCCTGTAGGGCAGGATGGTCTTCTGGTCCGGGTACTGCTCGGTGACCTTCCTCTGGAAGAAGTACTTCGCGGTCACCGCCATCCCCTTGAAGAGTTCCGGGAAAGTTATCATTCTTATGAACTTCGAGATCGCTTCCATGGTCTCCTCACTTCAACAGAAAGAGCTTGATCCCCGCGACCACGAAAAGGTTCGCGAGGGCGATCGGCAGGAGGACCAGCCAGCCTATCTTGAGGAGCTGGTCGTACCTGTACCTGGGGAATGTCGCCCTGACCCATATCACGAACAGGGCGAAAATCGTCGATTTGGCCGCGTAGGAGCAGACGCCCAGGATCGAGACGATGTTGGGGTGCGCCCCGTACAGCGCGAGGTCGTTGACGAAAGGTATGTCGTATCCGCCGAGGAAGAGCGCCGGGGCCAGCATGCTGATGAAGACCACGTTGGCGTACTCCGCGACGAAGAAGAACGCGAACCTCATGCCCGAGTATTCGGTGTGGAAGCCGATGATCTCGCTCTCGCCTTCGGGCAGGTCGAAGGGCGTCCTGTTCATCTCCGCGACCGACGATATGAAATAGACGACGAATCCTATTATGCAGGGGATGAAGAAGTAGAACTTGTAAGCCTGCTGGGCGGCCACGATGTCGCTCAGCCTGAAAGACCCGGCCATCATCACCACCGAGATGACCGACAGCGTCAGCGGCACCTCGTAGGCGAGCATCTGGCTCGCGGACCTGAGGCTCCCGAAGAGCGGGTACTTCGATCCCGACGACCATCCCGCGAGGATGAGGCCGAAGATCCCCAGCGACGATATCGCCATTATGAAGAGGACGCCGAGGTCCACGTCCGCCACCGAGTAGTGATAGGTCCTTCCGTTCGGCATGACCCACGGGAGGGCGAAGGTGAAGACCGCGAATCCCGCGAAGGGCGGGAAGAACGCGAACACGGGCGCGAGCCTGAAAAGGAGCGGGTTCGAGTTGAGCGGGACGATGTCCTCCTTCAGGAAGCACTTCAGCCCGTCCGCCACCGGCTGGATTAGGCCGAGCGGTCCGACCCTGTTCGGGCCGAGCCTCGACTGGTAGAAGCCGAGGAGCCTTCTTTCAGCGAGCGTTATGTAGGCCACGACGGCGAAGACGCAGCCGAGCAGGATGCCGATCTTCACCAGGTAAATGACCACCGGGAAGGCAAGCATCCAGGATTCGATCGTTGACCATAAATTAAGTAGAGTGTCCATCACCTGTCAACCTCTCCGAGAACGATGTCGATCGACCCGATTATGGCGACCATGTCCGCGATCAGGGCGCCCTCCGACATCCTGTTCAGCCCCTGAAGGTTTATGAAGGACGGGGACTTTATGTGCAGCCTGTAAGGCTTGTCGGTCCCGTCGCTGACGATGTAGTAGCCGAGCTGGCCTTTCGCCGCCTCGACCGTGAAATAGACCTCGCCCATGGGAGCCCTCATGATCTTGGGGGCCTTACCCTTGAGGTCGCCTTCCGGCATGCCGTCGAGCGCCTGTTCGATTATCCTGATGCTCTGCCTCATCTCCTTCATCCGGCAGAGGTACCTGTCGAAGACATCCCCGTTCGTGCCGAGAGGTATCTCGAAATCGAACTCGGGATAGGCGGAATACGGTATCGACCTTCTCACGTCGAAGCAGACTCCCGAGCCCCTCAAAGTCGGCCCGGAAAGGCCGTAGGCTATCGCGTCCTCTTTCGAGATCACTCCGACGCCAATCGTCCTCTGCCTCCACATCCTGTTCCCGGTGAGGAGGGTCTCGTAATCGTCGATCCTGGGCTTGAGCGCCTTGAGGAACTTCCTGCACGCTTCGGTCCACCCCTTGGGGAAGTCCAGCCTGCACCCGCCGATCGGGTAGGCGTTTGGAAGCAGCCTCTGTCCGAAATGGGCCTCGAAAAGGTCCATGATCGGCTCACGCTCCCTCACTCCGTAGAAGAGGACGGACATCGCGCCGATGTCGAGGGCGTGCGTCGCGAACCACATCAGGTGGCTCGCAAGCCTCTGGAGCTCGTCGCAGATCACCCTCTGGTACTCGGCCTTCCTCGGCACTTCAAGCTGGAGCAGCTTCTCCACCGCCCCGACGATGCCGTGGTTGTTGAGGACCGCCCCGAGGTAGTCGAGCCTGTCGTAGATCGGCACGCCCTGCTGGTAGGTCCTGTACTCGGCCCATTTCTCGATCCCGCGGTGGAGGTAGCCCACCACCGAGTTGAGCTTCATTATCCTCTCGCCGTCGAGGGTGAGGATCGCCCGGTAGACCCCGTGGGTCGCCGGGTGCTGCGGCCCCATGTTGAGCTCCATTTCCCTCGTTTCGAGCACTTCCCTCATGTAGGAGGGTTTCTCAGCGTTCATTTCTTCCCTCCTCAATTATCTTCCTCGCCTCCTCCAGGTCGTCCGGGAGAAGCTGGGGCTTTCCGTACTTGTTGGACCTGATCTCCTCCTCCTGCGGGCCGCCGAGGGGGTACTCCTTCCTGAGGGGATGCCCTTCCCATTCGTCGGGCATCAGGATCCTCCTGAGGTCGGGATGGCCTTCGAAAGCGACTCCCATCAGGTCGAACGCCTCCCTCTCCATCCAGTTCGCGGCGGGCCAGACTCCCACGCAGGTGGGGCACGCCTCGCCCTCGTCCAGCTCGCACTTGACCCTGATCGAGTCCTTCCTGGAGGTGGAGTAGAGGTGGTAGACCGTCATAATCTTCTTGTCGTTGTCGGGGTAATGGACCGCCGTCATGTCGCTCAGGTAATCGAAGAGGTGCTGAGGGTCGCTCTTGAGGTACTCGAGCGCCTCTACCAGCTTCTCCTTTTTCACCATCACCGTCGGTTCCTTGGCGAGGTTCTTCACCGGGGCGGCGAAGCCCGCGAACTTCTCCAGCAGAGCCTTCGAAGCGTCGCTCTCGGCGATCTCGCCGGTGGGCTCCCACCCTTTCTTCGGGGGAGCCGGCGCGGCCGGCGCCGCTGTGGTCTCTTTCTCGTCAGCCATGTCAGATCCTATTCGAAGATCTGGGTCGTGTTGACGACCCTTCCCTGTTTCAGCATTTCGTCGACGACCTCGGGTATCTCTTCGCCCTTGGCCATCCAGCTCTTGGTTGGCCTGCTCTTGTCGGGTCCCTTGAAGGAGGGCTCCTCGGCGCTCTTCGGGTTCCTGATCTTCTCCTGGAGCTTCATCAGGGCGTAGAGCAAAGCTTCTGGCCTCGGCGGGCACCCCGAGACGTAAACATCGACGGGGACTATCTTGGACGCCCCCTGGAGCACGGCGTAGTCGTCCCACGGGCCGCCCTTGATGGCGCAGGAGCCCATGGCGATGACCCACTTGGGATACGCCATCTGGTCGTAGAGCTTCCTCACGACGGGCGCCATCTTGTTGGTGATGGTTCCCGCGATGATCATCACGTCAGCCTGTCTCGGCGAGGGCCTCATGACCTCGGAGCCGAACCTCGACATGTCGTAGCGCGAGCACATGGCGCAGATCATCTCGATGGCGCAGCACGCCAGGCCGAAGGTGAGCGGGTAGAGGCTGTTCCTCCTGGCGTAGTCGAAGATCTCGTCCGCCTTGACGAGTCCGACCCACGACGGGTATTCAGTTCCCTGTACGGTGAGCTTCTTCGTCATTGTTCCCACCTCAGCGCGCCCTTGAGCCAGGCGTAAACGTAGGCGACGATCAGCAGGAGGAGGAAGATGCCGACCTCGATGAAGCCGAAAAGCCCGAGCTTGTCGAAGGCGACGGCCCACGGAAAGAGGAAGACCGTCTCCACGTCGAAGACGAGGAATACGACCGCGACGATGTAGAAGTGGACCGACATCTGCCCGCGGGGCGAATCGGTCACCTCGATGCCGCACTCGTAAGGCTGAAGCTTCGACACCTCGAACCGCTGGGGCCTGATGAACCTGCCTATGATCATCGTCATCGGAACTATGATCAGGGCTATCAGCAGAAGGATTCCCAAGGGTAGATAAGCTGCCATATTTGTCTCCTAAGCAATGGGCGAAATTAACTCCCGCCCCCGAATAAGCGTAGATTAGAACATACCGCCCAACTTTATGTCAAGAATGATCCCGAACCCCTTGTTTTGGAGCATGTTACAGCTGTTGACGGCCCGGACCCGGGCGCGGGGATTTGTTGCGTTTCCGCCTTTTTTTCTATACACTTTCAGCGGAGGAGCAGATGAGCAAGCCCAAACTCGGAGACCTTCTCGTAGAAGCCAACCTCATTGACGAAGTCCAGATGAAGATCGCCCTCGAGGAGCAGAAGCGGCTCGGCACGAAGTTCGGCTCCACCCTCATAGCCCTCCATTTCGTCGACGAGAACGTCCTCACCGCCTTCCTGTCGAAACAGCTCGACATGCCGTGCGTCTCCCTGCACAACATCGAGATCACCGCGAAGGTCCTCGCAAGGATGCCCAGAGAAATGGCACTCAGGCTCGAGGTCCTCCCCATAAAGCTCGAGGGGAACAGGCTGTTCGTGGCCATGTCCGACCCGATGGACATGGACGCGGTAGATGAGATCGAAAAGGTGACCGGCCTGTCGGTCGTCCCGATGGTCGCGCCACAGTCCAGCATCAGGGAGTGCCTCAACGAAAGGTACGCGGGCCTCGATGAAAAGATGGTGATGGGCGAAGAGGCCCCTTCCGTCTTTCCCGAGATAATCAGGGAAGTCGAGGAGCTTCAGACATTGGGCCCCGCTTTCAAGGAATTGAAGGAAAAAGTTGAAAGGATAGAGAAGATGGTCGAGAAGATACTCTCTATCCTCGAAAATCGTCGGGATTGATGTTGTACCTGCCCAGCTTCTCGTAAAGCCTCGACCTCGAAATATTGAGGCTCTTCGCCGCCTTCTGGACGTTGCCGGAAAATTCCCTCAGCGCCTCCCCGATCTTCTTGGCCTCGGCGCCCTCCTTCGCCCCCCTGAGCCCCGCTTTTTCCTCCCGGCCCGCCGTCTCCTCGGGCAGCGAGTCCGAAAAATCCCCCTTCTCCCCGGACAACAGGACCACCCTCGACATCGCCCGCCTCAGCTCTCTCACGTTGCCCTTCCACTCGAGGCTCTTCAGCTTTTCGAAGAAGCCGCCCCCGGGTTCGCGGAACGCCCATCCTTCCCTCTGGAAAGCGTCCTCGAGGAAAAAGCGCGCCAGCGGCTCGATGTCTTCCTTCCTCTCCCTGAGGGGCGGGACCTCCAGCTTCAATCCCGAGATCCTGTAGTAGAGGTCCTGCCTGAACCTGCCGTCCTTTATCCATTTCAGGAGGTCGGAGTTGGTGGCCGCGAGGATCCTGACGCTGACATTTATCCCCTTGTCCGAGCCGACCGGTTCGATCTTCTCGTCCTCGATGGCCCTCAAAAGCTTGGCCTGCAAAGGCGGAGGAAGCTCGCCGATCTCGTCGAGGAACAGCGTCCCCTCGCTGGCGGCCTGGAACTTGCCTTTCCTGGCTTCGACAGCTCCGGTAAACGCCCCCTTCGAATGACCGAAAAGTTCGGATTCCGCGAGATTCTCCGGTATCGCCGCGCAGTTGACCGCCACGAAAGGCCCCTTGGAGCGCCTGCTCATCTTGTGGATCAGGCGGGCGAGCACTTCCTTGCCCGAGCCCGTCTCGCCGAAGATCAGGACCGGGTCGTTCGACCTCGCGAACTTTTCCGCCTCCGAGATCAGCCTCTCCATTTTCTTCGACCTGAAGACCATCGCGGGCTCGTCCCGAAGGCGGAGCTCCTTTTCCCTGACGGCGTTCTTGAGGACGATGAGGATCCTCTCCCTGTCGAGCGGCTTTTCGAGGAAGTCGAACGCCCCCTGCTTCACCGCCTCGACCGCGAGCGGGACACTGGCGTGGCCCGAGATCATGATCACCGCCGCGTTCTTCTTCACCGCGAGAGGGATCAGCTCCCTTCCGTCCCCGTCGGGAAGGCGCAGGTCTATGAGCGCCGCGTCGAACTGGCCGCCCTCGAGCTCCCTCGCCCCAGCCGCCACGCTCTGCGCCGGGACGACATCATGCCCCTGCCTCGAAAGTATCGTATCGAGAGCGTCCCTGATCCCCTTTTCGTCGTCGACCACCAGGATCTTCGCCATGGGGATATTCTAACTTAAAAGAGAATAAGGGACAAAGAGAGGCTGATGGCTGTCACCGGTGCTGAAGAGCTGAAGGCTGAAGAGCTGAAGTTCAACAAGGAAATTAATTCCACAAATTTAAAATTTAATCTTTAAAATTTGATATTTTAAATTCAGGCGTAGCCTGCAGGGCTGAACGGTCAATAAGGAATGGCATGTTTTTCGTAGGGGCGAACGGCCGTTCGCCCTTTTAAATCAAAATGTATGGGCGGGTTCAAAACCCGCACTTTGCAGGGCGTGTTCTTTGGAGTCAAATAGTAGGTCTCACAACGAAGACACGAAGGACACGAAGAAAGACTATTTTCTGGTGTTCTAACGAAGAATCCGCGTCGAGGCAAAAGAAAAAGCAACAATATCTTCGACCTCAGAGGGAACAGAGGACGCAGAGAAAAGATACTGAAAAAGGTTTTACAAGGATGGACAGGATGAACAGGATCGGCAGGATAAAGAACCCGGTCATCACGAGAAAGGCCCGCAGCATTCCAAACGAAGTGATCTACCTTATCCTGAAAATGCGTAATGCATGGCGTGAACCTTTGGCCCTGCTATTTATTTAATTTTCTCTTCTCTTTTGATTCCTTTATCATTTTTTTCTGCTTCGAAGTGGGTAGGAAGTTCTCACCTGAAATGACGCTCTTGCCGGTCTTCTGTTCCAGCTCCAGTCTGGCTTTTCTCGCTATCCTGCCGCCCTTCTGACCGGCCTCGGCGTTCTCGTCCATGCCGGTGGCTTCTACACTTTGCGCTATCTGGCGAGTTGACAGCTCTGCAAGCGCCGTGAAGATAAGTTCAGCCTCGCTCATGTGGTCTCGCAGGTTCTGCGTTTTTAGCCCCTTTATCTCCTTGTGCTTCTTTACCGACACGCCCGCCCATTCCTGATGAATGATATTGGTAAGGATCGCATATTCGTCCTCGCCTTTGATCTCATGGTCCTTCCAATAATCGGTCAGCTTATTGCGGGTTTCCTGGCCCATCATCCTCTGCTGAATCCACTTCTCACTCCTCCCGTGCTCTCGCCAGTAATCGCGGGCGCGATCAAGCGAGCGTGCGGGGTCGCTCATGTCCTGGATGCGCTCGTACCCCACCTTTGCCAGCCACAGCTTGATCGGTTCAGCCTTTGGGCTCGGAACGGATTGGATGATTCGCAGAAGTGTTTCAGGATCAGCAACATCGGTGAGATACGACTTGCCATCAGCGGCAGGCAATTTCAGTTGGTGACATTTTGTCACCGACTCGCTGCCCTCTTTCTTAAGCCGCTCCTTGAGTTTGTTCCAGTACTTGCGCGCAGTCTGGTAGTCTGGCTGCTGGATCAGCGCCGCCACGATGTCAACGACGGAAAAGTACCAGGTCTCCTTTGATTCGTCATAATGGCGACGGATATTGAAATCTTCAAAAACCGCCAGGGCGTTATCGGTCATTGCATGTCCTCCCTATAGCCCATATTATAGATCCGTTTGCGGGGGAAGGAAACCGATTTTGGAGGATGCATGATGCATGGACCCCGAACCCTCAGCCCGGAGAAAGACAATTACAATTCACAGGATGGACAGGATCGGCAGGATAAAGAATCCGGTCATCACGAGAAAGCCCCCGAAGCATTTCAAACGAAGTGATCTATCTTATCCCGAAAACGCATAATGCATAGCCTGACCCCGAGCGGTTAAGGTCTTTTTCCTCTAAAAAAGGTTTGTTCCGTATGTTCAAATGGCGTACTCATTTTGTCCCTCCACAATCTTTATTTCTTCCGGGGTCAATTCGTACAGCTCATAAACAAGCCGGTCGATCTCCTTGTCCGTGGCGTTGATCTGGCGTTGGATGATCGTCTTGTCCTGCTCGGTCTTGGCAGACTGAAGCTTCTTGAATATTTGGCACTTCATAGCAGTTCTCTTGGAGTACGAATTTTTCTGGGTTTCTTGATCTTAATTAGCTTATTAAGAGGGTCATCAACCTGCCATTGGCTTCTTGCTTGGGCTTCCATTATTTGGACAATTTGAGCATAAGAAGATGTCAATATCTTAAACCCCTTTATACCTCTTTGAAGCACAGTATCGACATCTATTTCGCTGGGATCACCACCACCGAAACCAAGAGTCCGTATCCCCGCCTTCTTATCTACTCTCCAGAATTGCTGTAAATCGTCGGAAACTCTAAACTGAATTCCAAGTTCCTTAATTCTTACTGGGTTAAGGTGAAACCATCGCTCACGGTATTCACGAATCCATTGCCAGTCTGATGGATTCTTTGTTAGTTGTTGCAATGGCTTGACAAGATCACGAGATTTCTTTTTCAAAACCTTTATTACATAGCGTGTTCCAAAGTTAATATTCTTTGTGTTATTTTTATTTTTTGGAAATGTCTCCCCTACGGACAAAAGACAGGCAACAGCTAAATGATTTTCTACTGCGACTGCGTGCAAAGTAAATGAGGTGAAAAACATTGAAGCTATCATATTGCTTTCTGGCAGTTTGGGGGGTCGCCTGTATTTGGAATAATAAAGACGGTCGTGATGGGCAAGATATAAGTGGTAATGCGCCGCTTGGCAAGCGTGGGCCGCCCATAGCAAGGAAGTCCAAGCATTGGGAAGGTTGTTGGACGGACCCAAAGCGAGTGCAAGCATTTGAGGCGAATAATTCATAACAATTTTTTCAATTTTCCTAGTCTTAGGGAGCAGACTATCTATTGCCTTCATTTCTTTCACGGGTAATACTCGTGCGCTCACTTCTCCCCCTCCACTATCTTTATCTCTTCCGGAGTGAGTTCATAAAGCTCATATACCAATCGGTCGATCTCCTTGTCCGTGGCATTGATCTGGCGCTGGATGATCGTCTTGTCCTGCTCGGTCTTGGCAGTTTGAAGTTGCTTGTGGAGGGAGAGCATGGAAGAAACGAGGGAGACCATTTTGTCGTGCTTTGATTTTTCCGGCTTGTTGGAAAAGTCGATGGTGTGAATGGGGAGTTGTCCTAGGAATGCTGATGTCAAGGATATTGTTGTAAATCTCTTGCTAAAGTAGGTATTAGCAAGAGTTGAATTTATCATTCCTAAGAGGTACTTTATCTCCCATTTGTTATCAAGCAAAGTGATGCCATTCACTGTGCCAACGAAGCAATCGCCCTTTTTTTCAAGAGCAGCAACGATCCTTCGTTCCAGACTCAGGTTTCTAATTGCTTGGACCAATATTTTTGGATAGGCTCTTTGGATTTCCGGTTTTTTTGTGCCTCCAACAATAACAGCTTTAGAAAAATCAAAAAAACGCCTCGGCTTGCATTCACCATAGCGAGATATATCAGCGCCAAAATAAATTCCATCAGGGTGTTTGTTATCTTGTTCTAAAGTAACAAATTCGTCATTTGACCTTAATTTCATGCCGAGCGATATTTTTGAGATGGAACCTAGTTTGATCGAAATATTATCAATCTTATTTCGAATCTTGTCCCATTTTTCGTCGGCATTAGGAACTATATCATAGCGTTCTTCCGCTCGAATTTTTGAATATTCTCTGAAAGTAAAAGATGAACCAAGCTGAGCAGGAGCTGTCTTTATCCATTCAAAGGTCTCGGCATCATTTCCATTTCTTTTTAGGAATAACATGCATGTATCAACATTAGCCTTTTCAAAAACTAATCCTTCTAACAGAACAATCCTATTAAGAGATTTGCTATCAATTAGCATTTTTCTTAACTTGAAATAATAATAGTTGGTCATCCAAGTTACAGGCACAATGTACCCGAGTTGTCCACCACTTTTTAGTCTTGTTAGTCCTTGCTCGATAAAAAAGGCATAAGGGTCACATTTATATTCTACGCTTGAAAAGAATTTCATTAACTCATGTGTTTCAAGGGACTGCTTAGAGCTATACGGCGGATTCCCTATTACGGCATCAAATCCCTTGTTCTCTCCTTTGAATACTTCCTTGAACTCCTCTTCCCAATCAAAGGCGTTGATCCTTATTCTTTCTTCTTCATTGAAAAGGTCCAACTGTTTGTCTTTGTAGAAGTCGCTTCCGATAAGGCTGTTGCCGCATTTGATGTTCTTCGAGAGGTCGGGAAGGGCTCGTTCGTTGAATAGCCTTCGCTGTGTTGAAACGCTGTCTTTGGTTTCTCCTTCGAGGACTTTCAAGAGAAGGGAAAGCTTTGTTACTTCAACCGCTTGCGAGTCTATGTCAACGCCGTAGATGTGGCTTAGCAGGATTCGCTTGCGCTCCGATGTGGTAAGCTTCCATGCGCCGCCCGCCGATTCGTAAAGCTTGGGCTCTTTGCCCTTGGCGTATTTCTCAGGCCCGGTCTTGACATATTCATCGCGATACCATGTCAGGAGATATTCGTAGGCTCCGAGCAGGAATGAACCCGATCCACATGCAGGATCGAGAATTCTGACCGGATGATCTGCTTTTGATATTTCGGCGAGGGTCTTGCCTTCAAGGATCTTGCCGACCGTGTTCTTTACGATATAGTCAACGATATAGGTGGGGGTGTAATAGACTCCCCCGGCCTTTTTGACTTCGGGTTTGTCTTCGACTTTGGCTTGATGTCCTGCGGTGAGGCGGATCACCTTGCCGAGGAATTGCTCGTACACCTGCCCGAGGATGTCGGCGGGGACGACGGAGAATTCATAAGGACTTTCGGGATAGTAAAGGCTCTTTAGAAGATCTTTGAGGACCTTGTCGTCTATCTGGAGGCCGGGGGTGAGGGAATCGTGGGTTTCCCTTCCCTTTTCCGGCTCGAAGTGGAAGAGGCCGGAATTGTATTTTTCGTCGGCGTTCCTGAAGAGAGTCATAAGGCGGGAGTAGATTTTATCGCCGTTCTGAAGCGCCATCAGCTTGGCGTAATCCTCGACGCCCCTGTCCTCGCATATCCTTAAAAAGATTATCCTGTCGATGGTCGTCTGGACGGCAAAGTTCAGTTCTCTTGTCGAGAGGGATGGGTTTCTCAGGGCAATGTTGCGGGCGAGGGCGTCGCGCCATGCTTCGATCTCGGTAAGAAAGGCTTTGTCAACTTCGGTCGTGCCCTTCTTGGCTTTGTTGCTCTCGACATACTTGTCGAATGAACCTTTTAGAACGGCTTCGCGGGAGAAGGTGGAAATAAGATAATCCCATTCGTTGATATATTCGGTGTAATTGAGGTACTTGACCCTTCCGTTCGAGGATTTATCGATGGGATTCGGCTTTGTGCGGCAGTCATAGATGGCGAACTCTTCAAAATCGGTGAGGATCGAAAGGGGAAGCTTGGAACTCCAGGCATAGCGGCGAAGCTGGTAGGCGGGATCGATATCCTCCTTGATGTTGACGCCCGGCTTCTTGGCTTCAACAAAGAACTTGCGCGTCCCGCCGATCCTGAAGCAGTAATCGGGCGCTTTGGTAAAGCCGCCGACTTTTATCGCGTCTTCGTGGATTACATCTTTATATGCTTCGGCGTAACCCTGCTTGTTGTCCACATCCCAGCCGAGCAGAGTGAAAAGCGGGTCTATGAACTCCCGCCGCGCCTGCGTTTCGTTGTATTGCTGTGATTTTATCTGGGAAAGGTTGTTGTCGAAATGGTCAACAAGCTCTTTCAACTTGTCCGGCACGGATATTCCCATTTATCCTCCACGATTTATATTATACTCCCTCCCCCCTGTCATTTGGAGCAACAGGTTTTCGCCCCGCTTCCGCTTCCTCATTGTTGCCGGAAGCATTCTTCCGACCTTTTCCGCCTTGACCGGGGATGTTATTAGGAGTAGATTGAACAGGAGATCAGATTGGCCGACACGTTTGCAGGCGGAAGGTTTGGGGAAGGTATGTCGAAGGTAAAGCCGGGCATGAAACACACGAAGGAGATGACGAGGAGACTTGTGGACATCGAGTCTAAAGGACGCCTCAGTTCGAGGGAGATATCGGCTCTGGGAAACGAGCCCGTCCTTCTCAGGGAATACCTTGGCTCGTCGATCACCAACACTTTCTCGGAGCTCATGTTCCGCTTGACCTATGAAAGGTACGACGAAAAAAAGGCGGAGTATTTGTGGCACCTGATAACGGATCACAGGGAATCTCTCAAGAGGATCCTTGGGCGGGACATGGGTATGCTTGTCGCGGCGCTGGATTATCTTTCCAATATCTCAAAGGACATTACGAATCCCAAGATAATGGACGATATAAGGATCGAGGAAACCGCAAAGATGGCCACGCGGGATACGCTTACGGGATTGTATCTGCGCGGAGTGTTCGATTTCATGCTCGACAGGCTGATATTGGAACATGCCAAACTCGGACGGCCGATGTGCCTTTTTTTGATAGATCTCGACGACTTCAAAATAATAAATGACCGCCATGGGCACCAGAGGGGCGACCTGGTGCTTCAGGAATCTGCGGCTTTGCTGACAAAGAATTGCCGCTGCACGGACATCTTGTCCCGTTTCGGGGGTGAGGAATTGGCGGTGATTCTCCCGGAAACGACGTTGAAAGTGGCGATAAAACTGGCGGATCGGCTGAGAAGGGGGTTTCTGCAGCATTTTACCGACGAGGATCTTCACGTCACGATAAGCATCGGGATCTCGTCCATCAACGGCACGGAAGAAACCACCGGAATGGAAATGGTGCGCCAGGCGGATAAAGCGCTCTACAAGGCGAAAGATGGGGGAAAGAACAGGGTCGAAAAGTATCCCTGAGATTAAGGTCTATTTGACAATCAATAAAATCCCCCACGCATCCGCTCTCCCCTTTGCAAAGGGGGAAGACATTGAACGCAGGCGTGTCCTGCGGACATGCTGATGGCTGAAGCGCTGAAGAGCTGAAGTTCAATAAGGAAATTGATTCCTCAATTTTTCAATTTTCAATCCTCACTTTTCATTTTTCAATGCAGGCGCGTCCTGCGAACAGGCAGATCGTGGATGGTCAAAAAAGATAGTATCTTTATCTTACCTCTCTTGACATATTATCTTACATATCATACCATCTTACCCGGAGGAAAAGATGAAGACAGGTACAAAATGCCTGGGCGCCAGGATACGGAAGCTGAGGGAAGAGAACGGAGTCACGCAGGAAAGGATGGCCCTGCTTCTGGGAATCCACAGGCCGGCGGTCTCGCAGATCGAGGCGGGCAGAAGGGAAGTCACTTCCCGGGAGCTGAAAAGGCTTGCGGAATTCTTCCAGGTATCCGCCGACGACCTTCTGGGGACGGAAACCAGCAGCCTCCCACGGAAGGAGATGATGGTCAGGGAGCCGAAGCACCCCTTCGACAAGGAAAAATTCAAACAGCTTGTCCTGTACATCCTGGCGAGCTGCGGGGCGAGGCCTAACGTGGGCAAGACGGTGCTTTACAAGATGCTCTACTTCTGCGACTTCGACTGTTACGAGCTTTACGAGGAGCCGCTCACGGGAGCGAATTACAGGAAGATCTCCTACGGCCCGGCTCCGTGCGAATTCGAGAGGGCCGTCTCCGAGATGAAATCGAAAAACGAGATCGTGGAGATCGCGGTCGAATACCACGGGAAGAGGCAGATAAAGTACCTGCCGAATGTGGAGGCCGACCTGAAGGTCTTTTCCGCGAGGGAAAAGGAGGTCATCGACAGGGTCGTAAACCGTCTTTCCGTCATGGACGCGGCGAAGATCTCAGACTATTCCCATGAAGATACCCCCTGGAAAAGCTCAAGCGACAAGGAGATCATCAATTACGAGCTGGTCTTCTACAGGACGCCCGTCTATTCTGTCAGGGATTACAAGGAAGAGTGACGATTGACCTCTTTTTCTGAAGCCAAGGAGTTCTCGCGGGAGTTCAGCCGTCTTTTAAAAAAGTGGAAAAGTCTTCGAACTGACCTGGATCTTTTGAAGAGCGTTCTTGGGGACAATCCAAGAGGTTATGAACCTTTCGTGATGCGAATTACGGGCCTGAAGCTCAAGACCGAAGTGTACAAAGTGAAGCATTTCAGATGCGCCGCCATGAAAGGAAAGGGTGCCCGCAGCGGCATCAGGATCATTTACGCCTATTTACCAGAACAGAGAAGGATCGATTTCATCGAGATCTATTACAAGGAAAAAGACGACAAAGACTGCGATAGGGAGAGAATAAGGAAGTATTACAAGTAGACGCGTCCTGCCGGACTGGTTGAAGACTGACACCAGAGCTGAAGAGCTGAAGGCTGAGGGGTCGATAAGGAAATTAATTCCTCCATTTTCCACTTTTCCTTTAATGCGCAGCTTGCCGGGTGCAGCTTGACATTGTTAATAATTATGGGTACTATATTTAACAGAAGGCGAGGTCGCGAATGTTTCTATCTATTGACCATAAAATACTTAGCCGCATATATGGTCATGGCAGGGGTTGGGTCTTTACTCCAAAACATTTCATGGACCTGGGGACCGGCTATGCTGTCGGAATGACATTGACCAGGCTATCCCGCAAGGGAACGATCCGGCGGCTTTCCAGAGGCCTTTACGAGTATCCGGTTACACATCCGAAAATGGGCACGCTTTCCCCTTCTCCGGAGGCGGTGGCAAACGCCTTGGCGGGACGAGATGCCGTTCGTCTTCAGCCATCAGGAGCTTACGCGGCCAATCTTCTTGGCCTGTCGGACCATGTCCCCATGAAAATCGTATTCCTCACTGACGGGCCGTGTCGGCATGTTCGCATAGGCAACCAGGAAATTCATCTGAAGCGGACCACTCCCCGAAACATGGCAACGGCCGGCAAAACGAGCGGTCTGATAATTCAGGCCCTGAGATATCTGGGACAGAGCGGCACGACTCCCGGAGTCATTCGGACACTCAGGCAACGACTGAATACGAAGGAGCGCGCCGAGATAATGAAGGATATCCGCTATGCTCCTGCATGGGTCGCCGCTGTCATCCGGCAAGTAAACGCGGGGAAAGATTGACCCGTGAGCGGCATTCTCAGGCTTGCACCTCGTGAACAACGGCAATATTTCGAAGAAACAGGCAATAAGCTTGGGTTGCCGCCTTCAAGCATTGAGAAAGACTTTTGGGTCTGCTGGACGTTGCGCCGGCTTTTTGAACTTAAGGGCTGGGGACAGCATCTTACCTTCAAGGGCGGTACGTCCCTGTCCAAAGGCTGGAAACTCATTCAACGATTCTCCGAAGATATAGACATCGTAATAGACCGCAGCTTTCTTGGCTTCGAAGGCGCGAAAAGTCCGGAGATGGCCGGCACCCGCACCGGCTGTCAGAGGCGGCTGAAACGCCTGAAACATGCCTGCGAAGATCAGATCATGAATTCTCTCAAACCCTCCATGGAAGAAGCATGCCGGACGGCGATTCCTGAAACCATGCAGTGGGAGCTGACCGCAGACTCGAACGATCCCGACGGGCAGACATTGTTGCTCCGATACCCGGGTTTGTTCGCCTCGGGGACCGGTTACCTGCAGCCTCAAATAAAGATAGAGCTTGGCGCCCGGGACGACACTGAACCGACAGAGGTTATTACAATCGTTCCTTATGTTGCGGAGGTATTTCAGGATTGGCGATCATCGAGCGAGTTCACTCTTCGGGCAGTCGCCCCGGAACGAACATTTTGGGAAAAAGCCATGCTCCTTCATGAGGAAACCTTTCGACCCGCGGACAAACCGCGCAAAGGCCGCCTCGCCCGTCATTATTACGACCTGGCATGCCTTATCGAAAAAGGGGTTGCGGATAAAGCTGTCAAAGCCACAGGCCTCTTCGAGCGAATCTCCCTACACCGCCAAATATACTTCGGACAAGCCTGGGTGGATTACGGCACTCTCAAACAGGGTACTTTGCGCCTGTCTCCCGGACAAAGCGACATGGCGTACTGGGCAGACGACTACGCGAAGATGGCCAGGGAAATGTTCTTCGGGACACCGCCCAGGTTCGAGAACATTTTAAAAACAGTCGGCGAGTTCGAAAGGATGTTCAACAAAGCACCTTTTTAGGGTCGCAATATAATCGTTAGAAAAGACATCGACATTTGCCGCAACGCGGAGTTTCAACAGGATAAATGATTCCTTACTTTTTCATTTTTTTTGTTCAATGCAGGCGCAGCATGTCCGGCTGATGGCTGACGTCAGCGCTGAAGGCTGATGGCTGAAGACTGAAGTTCAATAAGGAAATGAATTCCTCCATTTTTCACTTTTCAATCTTCACTTTTCATTTTTCAATGCAGGCGCGTCCTGCGGACAGGCTGAAGGTTCAACAAGGAAATAATTCCACAATTTTAAAATTTAATCTTTAAAATTTGATATTTAAAATGCAGGCGCGGCCTGTCAGGGCTGCGCCTGTCCTGTCCCTTCCTTCCTACTGCGCGTCGCAGGAGCCCGCGAGGACCTTTGAATTGCAGCCGCAGGTCCCGCTGGCATTCGTTCCTCCCCTCTCTGCATCCGCCGACGTGAGTCCCCACGAGCCTTCGTTCCCCGCGCCATCGTCGCCGGCGACGACAAACCAGAGCATGCGTCTCGGATCGCCGGACGGATCGGGTACGCCCGTCCATGTGTACTGCCCTGTAACGCCCAGCGAACAGACTCCCTCCGCCACCTGCCAGGTGGCAAGGCCGCTCCCGTAACCCCAGACGATGTGATAACCGGGCGAAGCGCACAGCGAGGCGTCCCAGTTTACGGTGATGTCGTCGCCCTGATTATCGGTCGCCAGGGTGAGAGGTTTTGTTCCCGACGGGACGCGAAGGGGAACGGTCGAAGGCCAGCGCGGACAGCCTCCGCCGCCGTTCCAGCAGTTATAGGCGATGTTGAGGAGAGGGACATACTCGCCCGTCGCCTTCAGGTTGCCAGCCTCGGACGGGTGGCTGTCGCCGCTCCAGTAAGCGAGGTAATCATGGGGTACCGTTCTCATGTGCTGGATCGCGCCTCCGTACCAGCGGTGGTGGTTGCCGTCAATCCATCCGAGGTCGTTCACGTTTGGGTCGTCGATGCGCGTGCCTCCGCCGTTCGATGTGAGAGTGTTGTAAAAATCGAAGACGAAGACGTTGTGCCTGGAGTAGCCCACCAGCCATTCGCCTGTCAGCCACTCGTTGAACTCCCTCGCGTTGGCGGCGTATTCCTCGTTCGTGTCGCCCGCCATGAGAGGAGGCGCGGCTATCGCGACGAAGATCTTGTCGGGGCGCGAGGCGAAGTAGTTCCTGAGCTCGATGTAGATCCCCTTGGCGTTAGCGACCGTGTGGTATTCCGACCAGCACCCCTGTCCCCTCAGAGGGTTGCTTCCGATGGGAGGCACGGGTTCCGACGGGCCCAGCAGGTTCGAGTTGGGAAAGCACGACTTGAACATCACGATCCCGTTCTCGCCTCCCGGGTCGGTCTCGAGGCGCGAGTAGGAGCTCACCTGGTCGCTCTCGGGATAGAGCGAGGCCATGTACCCGGTGCTGTAAGGGCCGGAGAACCAGCTGTACCAGTGGCCGAGATCGGTATTGTCCCCGATGGTGCCTTCGCCGAGGTCCGGGCCCCAGCCGTAATATGTGTCGCTGACGAAATAGTTGTTGTTCATGAGGGCGATGCCGAGCCGGCCGTTGTAATCATTGAGCCAGTTCTCACCTGTCGAGTGGTGGATGAAGATAAGCTTGACGGTCTCCGAAGGAGGATCGGGGTTCAACGCCTGCCCCCGCGACAGGACCGCGAACAACAACATTACCGCGCAAACGATGATCCGCTCATTCACTCTCTTCGCCATTTCCGCCTCCCGCGTCGAACGAAAAACAGCATCCCCGATGTCCGTATATTTAAGGTTGGATTGTACACCCGGAAGGGGGAGGGTTCAAGATGAAGGGGGCGAGAACAAGCTTTGCTTGAATTTTAAATATCAAATTTTAAAGATTAAATTTTAAATTTGAGGAATTATTTCCTTATCGACCCTTCAGTCTTCAGCCATAAGCCTTCCTGCCCGAAGGGCGAAAAATGTTGTGCCCGGAGTCGAATTTACTTCGCGAAAGGGCACATTCCCTGCCAGGGGAGTGTTCAACGCAGCGAGTATGCGAGCGAAGAGCCTAAGAGAAATTGCGCCGTAGAATTCAAGATAGTGACTTAAAGGGCTTTAAGGCAGATAGTAGAATTCGAGGCAGCAAGGATCGCCCCTCTCTTTGGGAAGCGCAGCGAAAGCGAAGCGTCAGCCGTCCATCTGATATAATTATTCCGGGAGGACGCGATGGACAGGCTGAGAAAAAGCATAGAATTCCAGAAATGCTTCCTGGAATGCCGGGAACGCACGCCCGAATACCTGATGGAAAAGATGGAATGCGGGAGGCACACGCTCTATCGGATCGTGGCGATGCTCAGGGCCAACTTCGACATGCCCATCACGTTCGACCAGGAAAAGAAGGTGTGGCGGGTTGAAGAGAACAAGAAGAGCGTCAAGTTCCCTTACATCTGGTTCAACCCGCGCGACGTCCTCGTTCTCCTCGCCCTGCTCGAGACCTTCAGGGAATTCCCCTTCGGGATGCTCGACGACGGGATCGAGCCGTTCAGGGAAAAGCTGGAGGATGTCGTCAGGAGCGAAAAGGGCGAGATGGGAGAGCTCCTGAAAAAGGTCAAGATAATCCCGATCGGCTACAGGAGCGTCCCGAAGGAAACCCTCACGCTGATCTGCCAGGCGGTGGCCCTCAACCGTAAGGCGGAGATAAGCTACAAGGACCGCCAGAAGGAGGAGTTCTCGGTCAGGGTGATCTCGCCGATCCGGCTCGTCCGCTACCGCGACAACTGGTACCTGGACGCCTACTGTCACAAGCGGGGCGATCTGAGGACATTCAGCCTGGACAGGATAGACGGGATCGTCATCCTCGAAGAAGCCGTGAAAAAAGTAGCCGCGAAGGAGGCGGAGGAATACTTCGCCGAGTCCTACGGCATCTTCGGCGGAAAGTCAAAGGAGAGGGCCGTTCTGAAGTTCTCACCCGAAGCGGCGAGGTGGGTCTCCTCCGAGATGTGGCATCCGAAGCAGGAGGCGTCCTTCGACAAGGACGGGTCCTACATCCTAAAATTCCCCTATTCCGACGAGAGGGAGCTTCTTCTCGACATAATGAAGTGGGGAGACGGCGTCGAAGTGGTCTCGCCCGAAAGCCTTCGGAAAAGCGTCAGGAAAAAATTGCGGAGGGCGCTGGATAGATACTGATCCTGGCCGTCAGTCCGCCCAGGGCAGCCCTTCTACCTTCTCCTGGATGCGGGCGATGTTTGCCCAGCCGAGAAGGCCGGTTTTGGATCTTATCAGGTACCATTCGTCGCCGTAATCCCCCGACGAAAGGTCGGATGCCACGAACAGCACCGTGCTCCCCTCCATCAGGTTCGCCACGACCTCCTTCGATGTCCTTGTCCTGAAAATGGGGAAGCTCTTCTTCACCTTCGCCTCCACCCCCACAAAATAGAACTGCTGCGGGACGGCTTTAAGCTTCTTCGCGGTGTCGTCGAGGATGAATTTTTCCTTCTTTATCCAGAAACCCATCCACTGGTCGGCGATTATTATCCCGTTCCCGGAGATGTCGCACGAGCCGAAGATCCTGCCCAGTTCGGCGAGGGACTTCCCGTCGAAGCGGTAAAAAAGCCATTCGTTGTCGTCGCTCGGCCCGGATGTGTGGACGGCGATCTCCCTCGTTTTATCCGAGCTGTCGATGTCCACTTTCTTGACCAGATCCGCTTCCCCGTTCTCCAGTTTCCCTTTCGCGGAGACATTGCCGACGGAAAGGGTGAAAGAACCATCCTCGGCGATCCGAGAGAGAACGGCCTCCTCCTGCTTTCCGTCGCCGTCGAAGTCCCCCTTGCAGCTTGAAACAGCCTCCTGGGCGGAAGCGGCCGCGCCGCAGAGCAGAAAACAAATGAACAACACAGCAGCAGGCGATCTTTTCATCTTGACCCTCCATTTCCGTTCATCCAACCACAAAGGCTTACATGCCTGGCTGGGGACATGACCCGATTCGTTTTTTTTGAATCGGGATCGTGTCCCCAGCCTTCACACCACATACGCGTAAAGAAGCTGATCGAGGACCGTTCCGTCCTTGATCGCGCTCTTCCTCATCACCCCTTCGAGAACATAACCGGCCTTTTCGAGGACCTTTGCAGAGGCGGGGTTCCAGCTGTAGGGGACTGCGTAAACCCTCTTGAGTCCGTGTTCCCTGATCGCGTGAAGAGTCACCGCCCTCACCGCCTCGGTGGTTATCCCTCTTCCCCAGAAAGGCTCACCCAGCCAGTAACCCAGCTCGGCCGAGATCCTCTCCACGTCCTTGCGCGGCATGAAGCCGATCCCTCCGACAGCCTCGTCGCCAACACAAATGGCGAACATCGTCTCGGGGTCCATAGTCAAAGCTCTCTTTATGAAATCGTTGGCGTTCTCGAGCGAATAAGGGTGAGGGAACCCGTCCCTCAAATTGAGCCACACCTTCCTGTTGTTCGCGTGTTTCGCGAGGGACTGAGCGTCTGAGGGCCTGTATGAGCGGACAGAGCATTTCGTCAGCTCGATCAGCACGGCCTACTCCGCCTTCGCCGCCGGAGCCGGCTCGACATACACCGGTATCCTGAATGTCTTCCTCCCGCAGGTGGTCACGCAGGCGTTGATTATGAAGGGAGCCTTGAAGAACCCGGCGGAAAAACGGACCTGAGTTCCCGGCTGCTCCGCAAGGAACTCAAGGGTCTTTCCCTCCGCCACGACCTCAAAGAACTCCTTCGTTACAAGTTTCCCGTATATCGCCGGCCAGGTTATCTCGCAGAGGAAATCCCCCTTGACCCTCGCAACTTCCGCTTTAATCTGCGCCGGGTCGATGGAGATATAGAGACGAGGGTCCTGGGCGGGGAGGGCGATTACTTTTGAATATCTTTCTTGTCCGCCCTTACCGTCAGGCATCTCTGCGGTTATCGTCACCTGTTTTTGCCTGGCAACAGGACCTTCCACGATGGTCAACACCGCTCTATTCCTTGGATCCCCTTTTTGAGCATACAGGAAGGTTTTCTCGTCTGCATTAAATCGCAGAGTAGAATCGACGGCCACTTTTCCTGTCAATTCCGCCTCGACCGCCCGTTCGAGCCCAGACGAAAGAAGTCTCGCCCGCAGGAAAGGTTTTCCGCCCGCGAGAGCAAGATCCACATCCCTCTCCATCTGAAGCAACTTTTCGACTGCCGGCCTCAAGTTGCCATAAAGGTCGATATCGTTGAGGCGGATGTGGGTATGGTGATGGTGGCTTCCCGCCCATCCTTCGTATTCGTCGCAGGTGACGACTCTCTTGAAATCATCAAGGATCTCGTGCGTCGCGCCGTGTTTTTTCTCCTTTGCCCAACTTTTGAGCTGATTGATAACAGCCTCGCGGACATAGTAATCCGCGCCGATCTGGCCCAGGAGCGCGCCGCCGAAGAGCTCCCTGTTGATCGAGAACATCTGGATGTAGAAATAGGTCATCCTCGGCGTATCGAGCCTGTCCGCGGGGCCCTTGCAGATCCAGGCATCTTTGCCATTTTCAAAATGTTCGGTGCACGCGGCGTAATCAGGGGTGAACCCTTTCCCCTCAAGCGAGGTCAGGTAATACCCGAGGTCGAGGTTTATCCCGCCGTCGTGGCTGTTCCCGGGATGCCTGCCTCTTGGCGAAGGCTCCCAGTCAACGGGAGTGTCCCCGTTTTCTGCAGAGCCGTCGAAGATCGTCAAGGGATACTTGCCCGGGCCCAACTCCTTTTCCGTTTCGTAGGCGCAGACCCTGACAAGCGCCTGCATGTGCTCCTGCACCCAGCGGAACTCGATGGTCCCGTCGGCTCCGCCCTCGGAATCTTTCGGAAGGACGGCGTAGCCGCACCCCGGAGAAGGTTCGGTGAAAAGATATAGCGTGTTCGGGCCGAACTTCCTGTGACGGTCAACCCCGTCGGAACAGAAACCGACAACCGAAAACAGATAGACCATCAAGAAAACGATCGAAAGATTAATTCTTCTCATTTTTTCTCCACATCGCCTTGAAATCGTCCCAGGATCTGACATTCTCTCCCCTGAATATGTTAACGGCCCAGATGAAGCAGAAGAGCAGGACCTGCATCAGGACCAGTCCTCTTGACCCGAATTTGAAGAACATCAGCGCGACAGTCGAAACCGCGATCGAAGCCAGGCAGGCGAGATACCCCCGGCGGAACTCCATGTCGCCGACCTTGTAAAAGAAGACCGCGAACACGAAAGCCCAGATGTACTGCACATAAGGCATCCCTGATCCTCCGCCCGTGAACTCCGAAGAAGAAGCCATTATCTCAGATTTTGAGAATGCAGGACAACTCGAAGAGCTACCGAAATTCTTAATTCAAGACCTGACCCCGGGGATTACTGGCTGAAGGCTGAAGGCTGATGGCTGAAGGATTGTCTTTATCCGCTGTCGCGTCCATGTCACTATTGTCAGCTTGTCTGCCCTTGTTGTCAATTCCGTCAAAGGTTTTCAACCGGTTCAAACGGGAGGCGGCTTCCTGCCGCTTCGATTCGCAGAGGCCAGACTGGCACTCGAAGTTCCTCTCCACGCTGGCGCACGATATGAAGGCGCTCATGTTGCCGAACACGGGCACGCACCCCGAATCTATCGTTATCGTGTACCTGCCGTT
>JAKQCT010000077.1 GCA_029559035.1 Acidobacteriota bacterium | reverse complement strand
GTATAGGTTCCACATGTTCGCCACGCTCGTGCAGTGGAAGCTCAGGTAGTAAGTCCCCGTCGTCGGCACCGTGAAGTTCCCCGACAACGCCTGGCACGTCGTGTTCGTGTAGCTCGCCGAAGCAAGCACCGTTATCGTCTGACCCGCCGGCGTCGCCGCACTACCGCACTTCACCTCGAAGATCTCGGGGTAGCTCGCGCTGTACACCTTCTGGTTGAACGACAGCGTGTACGTCATCCCCGCCGTCAGCGTTATCCCGGGAGTGTAGGCATACGAGTTCGCCGCCGCCGAGCCGTTGTAAGGGTACATCAACGCGTTCCCCGCGCATCCCGACGCGTTCGTCACCCACGCGTTGCCGCTCGTGTGGCTCTCAGACCATCCCGCGGGAAGTGCCGTCGGCGTCGCGCTCGTGAAGTTCTCGCTCCACACCGTCACGCTCGCCCCGACAGTAGAGAAGGTGTAGTAACTGCCTCCGTTATTGTCGGAGGCGCTATTGCCCACGGCATCCGCCGAGGTCACGGAGAAATAGTACTGCGAGCAGGGAGTGAGCCCTGTGAGGTTCACGCTGTGGCTCGTGACGTAATTTCCGAGGTCGTCACGGTTCGTCCCCGGAGGGATCGAAGTCCCGTAGGTCACACGGCTGTTAGCCGACTCGTTCGTCGTCCACGTCACCGTCGCCGTAGTTCCCGTCAAGTTCGTCACCGCGACGTTGCTGATAACTGGAGGGGTGCAGTCCGTGGAAACAGTTCCTGTGGCCGTATATGTGACGTTCATCCCGCCGTCGCAATCTTGTGCGTCCACATACTGAGAAGTTATAGTGTCTCCCGAGTTAACGCTCAGGTATCCGTCTCCATGAACAGGGGCCGAACCGGTAAGATTCATGGTTCCTTTGAATATCATTGAGTTCACGCCCTGTTCCGTGAGCACAAGGCTCTCGGGGGTGCTTTCGCGCGTGCTCCATATATTCACCGCAGCTGTCTCGATGGTTGAAGAATTCGTGTTGAGATCCCGATCTCCGACGATTACCGTTACAGGAACGGTGCACCCGTATGATGTCTTGTCCAGCGTTATCTTGAAGGGTTCTCCAAGCTCCGCGAGCGTCGCTATCGTCGCTTTGACTCCCGCGTAAAAGAATGACGGGTCTCCGCAGTTCGCGATGGTATCGGTGACTTGGTGATAGTAAGGATAGTTGCCTCCGTGTCCACAGTAGCCTTCGTTATCCGTTATCCCGCAGACTGCAGCGAAATTCCTGTCCCAGAAAGGCGCATGGTCTGATGCGGTAAGCGAGGGGCAATCGAAAGCGTCAACCACGAGTCCGGTTGAATAGTCGGCCGCGCATGCCGCGAACAACAGCCCCAGCGCCTGGGAGCCGGGGATCCCGGAGTTGTAATTGAGGTCGAGATTCTCGCTGCCCGGAGTGTCGCCTTCCCAGCCGGGCATGTCGAAAGCGATGACGCCCTGGATATCGTCGCCCTCATGAGCCGCGGCGTAAGCTTCGCTTCCGTACAACCCCTGCTCTTCTCCCGTGACCGCGATGAACTTCACGGTGTTCTTGAACGCGTAGCACGACATGATCTGGGCGGCTTCATAGCCGGCTACCACTCCCGACGCGTTGTCATCGGCGCCGGGCGCGGCGCCCGAAGATGGAAGATCGTCGATGTGACCGACAAGGATGTAGATCTCGTCCGGATTGACCGCTCCGGTGATCGTCCCGATGGCGTTGGGAGCGTAGCTGGGGTTGTAATCCTGGTATTCAGCGGAAAGCCCCAACCCGGAGTAAAGGTTGTAACTGTAGGTCACGGCGTTGTCGCATCCCGCGCTGCTGCTGTACCTTGTGGTCCATCCTCCCGTCGTCGTCAGCGTGCTCCAGTAGGAGGCGATGTCAGCGGTGTCAACGCTGTTTACCATTTTCTGAACAAGCGGGTCAACATGGAAAAGTTCATTTCTTCCATCCAGCTTTTTCTGTATCTCATTTTTACGAAGGGACCTTCTTACCGGTTCTTTCCTCATGGGGGAAACAAATACTTTTGCGTCGTACAAAGGCGCCAGGCCGTAGCCTAAAGGAACCCTTAAAAGAAGAACGTTCTCTTCAGAGTAGATTATCTCTCCCGCACCCTTCAACAGGACGATATCTGAATCCGGCCTTGTCCCCACGATGAAGTAATCGCTTAAGGTCGGCGCCGAGTCGATGATAAGAGCTTCGTATCCTTTCCTTGCAAGAAAGTCCATGTCGTCTTTATCGCCCAGGACAAATAGCGACCTGCTCAATTCTCCTATCAGATATATATTCTCATCCAACAGGAGGTTTCTGTCCTTCGGGGACTGTTTCTCCACCCTGATAAGAAAATCCGCGCCGTCAGCCGCGTAAATGTTGCCGCACGCCAAAGCGATACAGATCGCGGCCGCGAGCAACAGTGTCAATTTTTTCAGCATGTTTCCTCCCTTTTTTCCGCGCTTCAAAAAAAGGGGCCGGTTTCCCGGCCCCTTCGCATTTCATCTGAACTTCGGCCTGCCGCAGTTCAGTGTTCATTTGTTGTTTCTCAGGAGCAGCCGCCCGAGCTGTTGACAGTTCTCGTTCCGCATGTCGCCGTCCCGGCGGGGCCTTCGCCCGCTCCGCTGTAGCCCGTGATCAGGAAGTAGAAGCACCTTCCCGACTGGCCCGCAGGGTCGTCCCCGGTCACGTCGAAGCTCGTTCCCGCGCCGTCGTTCCTCAGGCAGAAGTCGTTCGTCGCGTCGCAAAGCGCCGACAGGTTCGACAGAAGCCCGCGGTACACCCTGTAACCCGTAGCGTTCGCGTCGGCCGTCCAGTTCATCGTC
>JAKQCT010000067.1 GCA_029559035.1 Acidobacteriota bacterium | reverse complement strand
CAGTAAGGCTTATTTCTTTCCAGAGGATCAATATCTTCAGAGGGTTGCTTTCAAGCTCATAAGTAGTTTCATCAACAGCGCAGACTGTTTTGACTTTGATGTCTCCGCTTTTGGCTCCCTCCGGGACAAGAACCGAGATCTTAGTATCGCTGGCCGGAGGAATAACCAGGATCGGTGGAAGGTCCTTAAAGACAACAAAAGTCTGCGGAAAATCGCCTGCAGGAATAAAGTTTCTACCGGTGATGGTCAGAAGATCATTGACCATCAACCTGTCCTGCGATACTCGGGAAATGACGGGAGGCTCGGGTGAAGGATTGGTCTGGGAAAAGGCAAACATTGACATTAGAGAAAACAACAAACCAATTATCGCGGTATTTTTACATTTGATGAACATCAACTTTCCCCCTTTTTAAAGACTATTTTTGCAGTTAGGACAGATAGTTGTCAAGCAATGTGTTGAGCATCCGACTATGATTGTGCATTTCTGCATGATACTTCAATAATTCGATCTAACCTCCATTTTGAGTGTATTCCTCCGTTTTCATGACCTTCGCGTAAACTGATCCGCGGGCGGCGAGAAAAGCGGAATGGACCTTCCACGACTTCACGGCGACCTCCCTGTGCTGGAGGTTCCTCGTGGCGCAGGCGTCCTCGATCAGGACGCATTTGAACCCGAGGTCGAAGGCGGCTCGAACGGTGGCGTCTATGCACATGTGGGTCATCGCCCCGCAGACGACAAGCTCCTCGATCCCTTGTTCTTTCAGTTTTTCGAGAAGCGCGGTCTCCCTGAAGGCGTTCGGATAATGTTTTTCAATGACAAGTTCGCCGCTCACGGGAGCCACTCCTTCGTTGATCCCGGTCCCTTCAGTTCCCGGCAGGAAAAAAGATGAGCCGGGCCTAAGGGAGAGATGTTTCACATGAAAGACGGGCAATTCCTTCTTCCTAAAATCTTCGAGGATCGCGGAGGCGTTCCCGCACGCTTCCTCCATGCCGACAAGCTCCATCTTCCCGCCGGGGAAGTAATCGTTCTGGATGTCGATAAGAAGCAGGGCAGTTTTCATCTTATCCTCCAAAGATCAATATAAACTTACCGGAACTTTTTTTAAAGCGCGTCTTCCTGTCTGTTTTTAGAACAAGCTCCAGTTTGACAACGGGAGCCCCGAGGGAGTAGAACTAGCATCTGGAGGGAAGGAGAGGGAAGAGTGGGAGAAAAAGAAACGGCGCTTGCCCCGGCAAAAATGAACGCGTCCGCGAAGATCACCGGCGCGATCCTCGACCTTATCGGGGAGATCCCTGATTCCAAATTGAAAATTAAAGGTTCCCCCGACGCGCAGGCGAGGGACATAGCGAGCGCGGCGTCGAGCCGGGCCGCCCTCGTGGCCAGCGCCCTCGCCCTTCCTCCCGGCCCCCTGGGATGGCTGACGATCCTTCCCGAGATGATCGCCGTCTGGAAGATCCAGAAGGAGATGGTGACGGACATCGCGACCGTGTACGGGAAACGGGCGGGGTTCAGCAGGGAGCAGATGCTTTACTGCCTCTTCCGCCACGCCGCATCGCAGGCAGTGAGGGACCTCGTGGTCAGGAGCGCCCAGCGGTTCATCGTGAGGGAATCGTCGACAAAGGTGATACAGGCCGTGGCGCGGAAAATAGGCATAAAAATATCGCAGAAAGCTTTCAGCAAGGGAGTATCGCGCTGGCTCCCGGTGGTCGGCGCGGTCGGCGTCGGGGCTTTCGCCTACTACGACACTGCGAGAGTGGCTTCGACGGCGATAAAGCTTTTCTCGAGCGAGATAGAACTGCTTCCCGTAAAGGGACCGGCCGCGGAAAAATAACGGAGGTATAAAATGGGAATACTGTCATGGATCCTCATGGGGCTCATCGTCGGCATCATCGCGAAGTTCCTTCTGCCGGGCAAGGACCCGAAGGGCTGCATCATAACGATACTGCTCGGCATCGGAGGCGCTTTTCTCGGCGGGTTCATCGGCTCGAGGCTGGGCTGGGGGACTTTCACGGGGTTCGATTTTAAAAGCATGCTGCTCGCGGTGGGAGGGGCCATGATCCTGCTTGTCGTTTTCCGCATCCTGAAAAAATGAAGCTGGGAAAAGCGCTCGTCTTCTGCGCGAGCTGCCTTTCCGCGGTCCTCGACGGTTGCGGAAGGAACAGCTCAAGCGCCCCACGGGATGAGAGCGTCGAATCGATCCTCACCCCTCTTCAGGTCCTGGAAGAGGCCTACTCCGACAGGCGGAGCGACATCCCTGTCGTTTTAAAGGGAGTGGTGGACAAGGTCCTGAGGGACGACAACGAGGGCGGAAGACACCAGAGGTTCATCCTCGAACTGGAAAACGGGCAGACGGTCCTGGTGACCCACAACATCGACATCGCTCCGCGGATCGACGGGCTCAAGCCGGGCGAACCGATCGTCGTCAGCGGTGAATACGTTTTCAACGAACTCGGCGGAGTGGTCCACTGGACCCACCACGATCCGAACGGCAGCCACCAGGGGGGCTGGATAATCCACCATAATAGAAAATACGAATAGTATCCCGAGGCTTATCTATATGTGGAGGCAAGATGACCGTCCTGCTCCCGGTCGAAATAATGAAGATCGCACTCGAAGAAGCCCGAACGGCCGCCGCGGAAAACGAGGTCCCGATAGGAGCGGTCCTCGATCTCGGCGACGGCTCCCTGATCAGAGGACACAACCGCGCCGAAGCGGAGGGGCCTCTCGCGCACGCCGAACTGATCGTCCTGGAGCGTGCGCTGAAAGAGAAGGGCCGGGAGGCGGTCGGCAGGGCTACGCTCTTCGTCACCGTAGAACCCTGCATCATGTGCCTCGGGGCGATGGTCCACGCGAGGATAGGCGGGCTCGTGTACGGCGCTCCCGAACCGAAGTTCGGCGGAATCGGGATCCTGGAACAGGCACGGAAGGAGGGGCGCTATCCTTACAGCTTCCCCGTCCACGCGGGCCTCATGGAAGAAGAAGCGGCTCTCCTAATGAAGGAATTCTTCGGAAGGTTGAGATGAGACCCCGCGCGGCTCATTGCCGGTGAAGCGAACTGCCTTTATCTCCTGAAATTTACAATTTTCAATTTTGAATCTACAATTTGAAATTCACTGGAACGCGAAGCGGTTCCAAGGGTTTTCAGGCACACGGGAGGCGCGATGTACCAGCAGAGAGTATCTTTCGGCGGCATGATGACCGGGACCGTATGGGTGATCATCGCCGTCAACGCGGCCATGTTCCTCCTGCAGCAGGTTTTCCCGGATCTCACCCCTATGCTGGCGCTTCACACCAACGAGGTCTTCCCGGCGCGGATACACACGCTCCTCACATACTCCGTCCTTCACGGAGGCTTCGGACACATCCTTTTCAACATGCTGAGCCTCTATTTCTTCGCCGGCTCCCTGCAGGCCTACCTCGGCCTTAGAAGGTTCCTCGTTATCTACATAGGCTCGGCGATGGCAGGCGGGCTTCTCTCGCTGGCTTTCACCAAGGGCTACTGGATCGTCGGAGCGAGCGCGTCCGTCCTGGGGGTGTTGACAGCCTACGCGGTATATTTCCCCCATTCGAAGGTGCTGGTATTCATGATACTTCCGATGCCCATCCGCCATTTCATTTATCTCCTCATGGCGGTAAGCGTGTATTTCTCGGTCTTCGGCGGAGGCGGCAATATAGCGCACCTGGCGCATCTGGGAGGCATGATCTTCGCCTTCATCTACTGCCGGAGGTGGTGGAACCTTAAAAGCGCCTTCGACGAACTCAGGTACAAGTGGAAGAAGAGGAAATTCCGGAGGATACAGTGACGCCCCCCACGCCGTCCCGGGTCGCCGGATGGGCGCGGGCGCTAGAAAAACTTCTCGCGGGCAGGAAGGTCAGGTCCGCTTTCAGGACCGAGGATTACTGCCTATCGGTCGTTCTCGACGACAAACGGGCCGTAGTGTTGGCAACGCACCCGGCGGCTCCGCTTATCGCCGTAAGGGAAGAAAATCCCCCCTGGCTGGAAGAACTTCACGCCCTGAGGGAGAACCTCGGGGGACTCGTCGTCCGATCGGTGACCGCCGTCGACAACGAGCCTTCACTGGTCTTCTATTTCGCCGGACCGCTCGAGAGGAAGATGGTCTGGGAGGGGATGAAGCGTTCCTCCAACGTCCTTCTTCTCGACGCGGACGACAAGGTCCTCTGGGCCTTGAGGAACTTCCGGGGGGAGTTCAGGCAGGGGTCTCCGGCGGAGACCTGGAGCCCCCCTCCTCCCAAGACCTTCGCGGCGGATGAAACGCCCTTCGACCCGGAAAAGGACCTTTTGACGACCAATCCCGCCCTCCTGTCGGAATACCTTCTCGACAGGGCGAAGGCGAGAAAAAAGAAGGGGATCCTCTCGAAGATCAGGAGCCTTGAAAGAAAGAGGGAAGCGCTCGCCGCCGAGGCGGCGGAGGCCGAAGGATGGCTGAAAGCCGAACCGAAGGCGAAAGCCCTCCTTTCCGCCGGGAACCTGAAGAAGAGGGGCGAAGCCTCCGCGAGGATAACCGATTATTCGGCAGATCATCCCCGGGAAGAGCTTCTGCAGATAGATCCGAAGCTTACGATCCTCGAGAACGCAGAAAAGCTGTTCAAGCTTGCCAAAAAGGGCAGGGAGAGGCTGAAACTTCACCCGTCGAGGGACCGAGGGATCGAAGCCGAGATATCCGCGCTCAGGGAGGCGGCTGAAAGGATAGACGGCGAAACCGAACTGTCCCGCCTCTACCCCTCTCCCGCCGAAAAAAAGAAGCGGGAAGAGAAAAAAACGGTCGATTCGAAGCTTCCGAAGAGTGTCGTTCCCCTCGAACTTCCGCGCGGATTCAAGGGATACGCGGGCAAGAGCGCCGCCGGGAACGACCATGTCTCGTTCAGGATCGCGAAAGGCGAGGATTTCTGGTTCCACGTCTCCGACTACAAGGGGGCGCATGTTGTCGTCCGTAACCCGTCCAGGCTGGATGAGCTTCCCCTCGAGACGGAGATGGCCGCCGCGAGGCACGCGGCTCTTCACTCGTCGGCTCCCGAGGGCTGCGAGGTGGAGGTGATCGTCACCAAGGCGAAATACCTGACGCGGGTGAGAAAGACGCCGGGGGCCGTCTACGTGTCGAGTTTCAGGAAGCGCCTCGTTGACCTCGCGGGGAATGGGTGATATTCTAAATCGTAACCGTGTATGGAGGTGAGTATGAAACTTTACCTCTTTCTGATGGCAGCCGCGGCCGTTCTCGTGACGGCGGTGGTCCCTTTCCCGGCACAGGCCGGAGGGGTCGTGATAGTCATCCGCAGGGACGCGCCCGTGTTCGATGAGGTCAAGAACACCTTCGTCCAGCAATCCTTCGTCGAGCAGATCCCCGGACTTTCCACCCAGCCCTACTACCTCGATGGAGGAGCCGGGGACGCCGCAGTGCTCAAGGAGATCACCGAAAAAAAGCCCGACGCGGTTTTCGCCGTGGGTTACTTCGCGGCGAAGAAGATGAGGGAGACCCTCCCGGACACGCCGATCGTCGCCGCGATGGTCTACTACCCTGAAATAGACGGGATCATATCCGACCCGAAAACCGTCGTCGTCAGTTCGCTCGGCTCGTCCAAGGAGCTGATATCCCAGCTCAAGATGTTCAGGAAGATAAAAAGCATAGGGCTTCTGTACTCGTCTTCGATATCGCCGGCCGCCTCTTCGATAATGGCCGACCTGAAGTCACAGGGAGTGGATGTCGCCGACCTCCCGGTCGCGAAACAGGAAGACATCGCTTCCGCCTTCGAGAGCGTGAAGGGTCGGATCCAGGCGATGGTGGTCCTTCCCGACAACCTTACGCAGAACCCGGACGCTGTCCGCTTCATCGTCACGCAGTCGGTCTCGGGCGACATCATGCCCGTTTCCTTCAATGAGAACATGGTCTCTTCGGGGATGTTCTTCTCCGCGTACTTCCCGACGGACGCCATAGGCAGGAAGAGCGCTCAGGTCGTGAAAGAGCTCCTGCAGTACCAGAGAGTTCCCGCCGTAAGGGTGCAGGTCCCGGACGCGAGCGCGAGCGCGCTCAACAGGGGATGCCTCCAGGCGCTCAAGCTCAAGATCCCTTCGAACATGAAGATCGGGGTAATTTATGAGTGAAAAGACAAGCGGGAAGATCCGCGAGTGGGTCTTCGGCAGCATCCGTAACCAGATCGTCACGATGATCGTCATACTTTCGTTCCTGATCTCCCTCCTCCTCGCGACGGTCTTCTACACGCGCGCCAAGGCGATCTCCATGGAACAGATGAAGGAATCGTACCTCAGCCTCGCGACGATGGTGGGAAGTTCCGCCTCCTACGACATCCAGTTCAACAAGAAGGCGATCCCGGAACTGGCCAGGAAAATGACCGAAGCGGACCCGAACCTGCTCTGGGTGGAGTTCGTCGATTCGGGTTCAAATCCGATAGCGGGAGAAGGCTCTCTAAAGAAAACCATAGCCGAACAGGGGCTCGGTGATATCAACACCTGCAGGGCGGCGTGCCACGAAATGGGAAAGGCAGGCAAGAACGGCGTCAAGCTCAGCGACGCCCGAGAGGTCTCTACCTCCTCGGGTAAGGCTCTCATGGTGATCGGAGTGATCCAGGGCAAGACGGAAGCCGCCGCCACGACCTCCGAATTCGGCTTCGAAGCCCAGGCGGCCGAGCCGGCGGCCAAGGGCAGCCATCTGGGCGAAGTGCGCATCCTTGTCGGTCTCAACGCTCTCAAGAACCTGCAGAAGAGCTACCTTTTCCTCGGGTTCATCCTACTTCTTCTTTCTACCTTCATCGGCGGCATCCTTGCCTACGCGTTCTCCAACTACCTGGTGCGTTCCTTCAGCGCCCCGATCCAGCTGGCACAGAGGATCTCCCAGGGGGACCTGACCGAGATGAGGGGAGGCTTCGTCGCGAAGGGGGAACTCGGCACGCTCATGACCGCCTTCAAGGCCATGTCCCAGCAGCTCGCCTCCACGATCAGGAGAATCAGGGACGCCTTCGAAAAGGTGGAGGTGGACACCAGGGCGGTCAAGCTCCATCTCGAAAAAACGCTTGCCAACACAAACGAGCAGGCCGCAGCCACGGAGACTGTGGCGGACTACACGACGACCATAGAAAATTCCATAAGGGATGTTTCCGGCCACATGGAAAGCCTCTCCCAGCTGGCGGAAGAGGTGAGCGCCTCGGTCCTGCAGATGATCGCCAGCATAGACCAGATAGCCTCAAGCGCCGACGGCCTGACAGAGGCGGTCAGCACATCCGCATCGACCCTCGCGGAGAACACGGCCGCCCTCAAGGAGATCGACGCCTCCGCCGAGAAGATCAACCGGTTCGTGGAAGAGACCTCTTCCGCGATGACCCAGATGGAATCCTCAATAAGGCAGATAGAGCAGAACTCCTCCTCGACGAGGCAGTCGGTCGAGATCGCATCGCAGGAAGCGGTCAGCGGAGTCGAAGTGGTGGAGCACACCGCCTCTACCATTTCCGAACTGCAGGGGTCGTTCATGACCGTTTCCGGGGCGATGAAGAACCTCGGAAAGCGGAGCGAGGAGATAGGCAACATCCTCGGCGTCATTGACGAGGTGATGGAACAGACGCACCTGCTCGCTCTCAACGCGGCTATAATCGCCGCCCAGGCGGGTGAACAGGGCAAGGCGTTCTCGGTCGTCGCGGGCGAGATCAGGAGCCTCGCGGAGAAGACCTCCCTTTCGACGAGGGAGATCGCCTCCCTGATCGACACTGTTCAGGGGGAGGTCAACAAGGCAGTGGACCTCGTGAACTCCCAGAACAGCCTGGTCGAAGAGACGGTCAAGGCTTCGGAGGCCACCGCCAATTCCTTCAGGCGCATCCAGAAGAGCGTCCACCCCGCTGTCATGATGACGCAGGAGATCAACAAGGCGATCCAGGAGCAGAGCAAGGGCGCGGCCTCCGTCGTCCGTTCCGTAGAGCAGCTTCGTGACCTCTCCCATCAGATGAGCAGGGCCACGAAGGAACAGAGCTCCGGCAGCGACCAGATACTTAAGGCGGTCAACAGGATCAGGAACCTCGCTGAGGAAGTGAAGCGGGCGACCAAGGAGCAGAGCGTCGGCTCTTCCCTCATCAAGAAGGCCATGGACAAGCTCACATCCTCGGTGTCCAGCGTCCTCTCCCTCACGCAGGGCCAGAAAAAAGCGGCGGACGGCGTCGATGCGTCGATGAAGGCGTTCCGCAAGATCGCCAAGGAGAACCAGGACTTCATAAGGGAATCGAGCGAGATGGTCGACGTTCTTTCTGAAAGGGCCGAAGAGGCGGGCAGGGAAGTGAGCCACTTCAAGGTCCAGGGGCAGTAATGGTAGAGTTCACTGCCAGTTCGAGCAAGCTCAAGACGGTTCAGAAGGAGGAAGAGGAGCTTCTTTTCCTCGGCTTCATGGCGGCCGACCAGGCCTACTCACTTCACATAAACTTCGTCAAGGAGATCCTCAGGGTTCCCAGGATATTCACTCTTCCCCAGACCCCCGCGTTCCTGAAGGGCGTTATCGAGCTCAGAGGCCACATCCTTCCCATACTCGACCTGAAGGAAAGGTTCAGCCTCGGCACGGTCCACCAGAAGAAGGGGAGGATAATCGTCATAACCGTCTCCAACCAGATGATAGGGCTTCTCGTCGACAAGGTGACCGAGGTCTTTCCAACATCCCCCAAGGAGATCCGTCCGACCCCGCATGTCATCCACAAATCCATCCTGCCTTTCATCGAAGGGATAGTCTCCGTGAAGGAACAGCTCTACTACATCCTCAACCCCAACAACCTGCTCAGCCCCAAGGAATACAGGATGCTGGAGACCCAGTTCTCGTCAAGCGAGGGCGATGCCGGCTCCTGAACCTTCTCTTCCCAAGAGATCACGCCTCAAAGACATCCTGCTCTGGTCGTTCAGCATCATCCTCGCCGTGGTCCTCGTCTATTATTTCGCCCACAACGCCGACTGGAAGGAAGTGTGGAAGGAGATCCGCAACGCCGATTACACGTGGGTGTTCCTTGCCGCCTGCGGCGAAGTGGCGTTCATCCTCTTCAGGGTCCTCAGGTGGAAGATCATCCTTCTCCCTTTGGAGACCGGCGGCAAGAAGATCTCTTACTGGTCGCTTTTAAGGGCGCAGGTCGTCTCCTTCGCGCTCTCGGGAGTCGCTCCCGCCAAGCTCGGCGAAGTCGCGCGCCCGATATTCCTTTCCCGCTGGGAAGGGATCCCGCTGACGACCTCGGTGGCTTCGATAGCCCTCGAGAGGGGCCTCGACCTTATCGCGATAATAGTCCTGTGGTTCGTCTTTCTCCTTACCGGGACGGGAGAGATCTCTGCCGATTCCAAGCCCTACATGGACGCCCTCAACGCCATCTCGCTGACAATATTCATCATGGGAGTCGTTTCGATTACCGCGCTCCTGTGGTTCGCGAAGAAACGGAAGGACATCAAGAAAATGGCGGACGGAAGCTCCTTCCTTGGGCGGTCCCCCCTCCTGAAAAAGCTGGTCCATCACTTCTTCGTTTTCGCAGAGGGGCTCCAGAGCTTCCAGAAGAAGAGGATGATCGCCCTTCTCATCCTCGTTTCGGTGGTAGCCTGGGGATGCATCGGATTCACCTGCTACGCGGCGCCAAAAGCAGTAAGGATAGACCTTCCCGCCAGCTCCTCCCTTCTCATCCTGACGCTGGTCTGCATCGGCGCTTCCCTGCCTACGCCCGGAGGAGTGGGCGGCGTCCACAAGGCGATACACATCGCGCTGGTGGTCTTTTACGGACTCAGCGAGGACAACGCCGTCTCCGCCGCAATCCTCGGCCACGCGGTAATGTTCCTTCCGTGCGTCCTGTGGGGCGGCCTATACCTGGTTACCGGCAGGATACACTTCCGCGAAGTGTCGTTCAAGAAGGAAGACGATACAGGCGCCAGCGCTGAAGGCTGAAGAGCTGAAGTTTCATAAGGAATTGATTCCACAATTTTTTACTTTTCAATCTTCAATTTTCAACTTTCAATGAAAGCAAAGCTTGTTCAATCTGAAAGCGGAATTATTATATGTAACAATCTAAATGGGGCGCAGGAAGGATGCTCTGTGGATGAAAACATCCCTCCGGGTGTACACTGTCCACAGACAGGGAGGAAATGAAAGTGGCGGGGAAAGAGATGAAGATAAATTATGCTAAATTGCAAGATATGACCCCATGGTTTCTGCGTACTATTATTTTTGCTCTATTTCTATTTGTATTAGCAAGTTGTGACAAAAATAAGTGCCCCTCTAAAAATGATGAGGATAATCTTCAGTTAATTGAAAAAATAAGATATCAATTGGAACCAGGATTAGAAACTGATTTGAAATGGTATAAAACAACGATGGAAAACATCGTTGAAAACAAAATTCTTGAATTGGCTGCTTGTGACTATCGCAAATTATGGAACAATACCTATGCTTACAGAGACAGAAAAGGAGCCATGATTATTGCAAACTACTTGAATAAAAACAATTATAGCAGGTTCTGGCGTGACTGCTTTTATACTTTAGCCGAAGGACAGGAGAAGCATCCAGCCAGCCTAGACAATCTTATGGAAAGTGACTTATGTGATATAGAAATTGGCACTCCCTTATGGAATTTATTCAGTTATAGTGAATTAGAGTCGATAAATTTTCAAAAAGTAAAAGCATTTCTGGCGGAGATGCAACATTTGTATAATCTTGAAGCTTTACACCCTGAACCACCAATAAAGAAGAATCCCTGGACAAATGTAGACTATTTTAGATGGGTTTCGAGTAAACCAGGTGATCCACTTCATATAAAAAACATCAACCCTCTCTCCCATAGCCCGCATGCTATTGCACATTATGCTTTTAAAAGCTGCTATTATGAATCAGCCAATAAAGCTGTTCTGGAGGTTGGTGGTGGTGGATTAGAATCGCTCTATTATGCGGGACACTCTATTCATCTTGAAAAAGACAGCATGGGCAGTGACAATATTTGCCTTGTTACTGATGATGGCCATAGGATCGAAACAGGAAAAAGTTATAAAGACATTGATGAGTCAATTAAGGTTCTATTAGAGTTATCCGAGGGACGTGATAGATTTGAATGGTTGAAACAAAATTAGGAAAGAAGAAGGGGGTCAGGGCTTTAGTCTTGAATATGGGAAATCTAGGGACACAATACCGATTTCCTGAAATGATGGCTACATTGTTGTTTTCAGATATTTCTTCAAGTATTGATATTGCTACTTGTCTTGAGTAGAATGCTAAGCGGAGGATTAATTAAAAGAGAATGTTCGCGATTGAACATATTCTTGAGATTTCAAATGCCTATAAAAAGTAGACGGACAAAAGAAAATGGGAATTGAGTATTGTGTCCCCAGAATTCATTGGGAGATTCCACAATTTTTCATTTTTCTGGGAACAGCCCTCCGGGTGTAAACTATCCGCAGACAGGGAGGAATTGAAAGTGGCGGGAAAGAGATGAAGGGAAATGATGGCGGGGTGAGCTGGATCGTCGGGAGGGGAAGATGAGATGCGAGAGCAAGACTATAAGATCAATCCTTGGCATTAATTTCATCCTGCTCGTTCTTCTATTATCTCTGACAACTAATATTCAGATTCATGGACAAATCTCATCTTCTGCTGTAGATGTGATAAAAGTATATTCTCAAAATGAGGAATACTATCTTGTTTCAACGCCTTTTAATTGTTATGAACCCACCATGAGGGGCGTGACCAGCGTTTTTAGTAAAGAAGAAAAGAACCCAAGGTATTCCTTTAATAGAGGATTTAGCGGCATTGGACCAAATCATCTGATCCTAAGTAATGATGGAGAAGTAATTCTTTATATAATTCCTAATTACGCGGAGGATGATGTTGAAGGTTTGAAAAGTGTAACGATTTACAAGAATGGGCAAATATATAAAAGCTACACAACAGCTGAAATAACTGGCTGTGATCCTAATGAAGAAAGGTGTGAACTAGAATATTTCGATCTTAATGCTTTATCCTTGATCGATGAAGAAAAGAGCAAGTATGGCACTAAGGAATTCCACTTGGTTTTCAAAGAACATGCGCCAGAGCTGGATAAATTCCTTTATCAATATAGTGTTTTCAGTGATAATGACATAGTTTACCTTGTGGACTCTAAGAAGCAGATTCACTATTTTGATTTGAAGAAGTGTGAACACGTTGGTTCTGATCCATTGGATAAAGTGTTTGACCAAATCATAGATAAAGGAAGACAAACTAAAACAGAAAAACTAACATTTAGCACAGATGTTTTTAAATTAAAAAAATTAGGAAGCGGAGAGAGTGCTGTCGTAGCACTTGAGAAAATTCTGGGATTGATAGAAACTGATTTTAGTGAAGATACAAAAGGGAAGATTCGAGTATACACCTTCATTGTTGAAGCCACAATTTTACGAAACGGTCACCTAAAGAATATCAAGCTGGATTTCAGGGACAAGATGCCTGAAGAAAAAATTAGAGCTTTTTTTGAAAAAAACTTGTTTGATACGAGCAATATTCCTGAACAGTTCAAAGAGTGGGATTATAAAGAAGTCTATAGATTCAAAAACGAGAACGAAAGAATAGGGAAAAAAGAGAGGAAGAAGGAAATTAAGGAGGAAAAAGAAGCATATATATTATTGTGCAAAAAAGAAAACATTGACGGAATATACATTCCCAAGAACTTGGAAGATTGTTTTTACCAGCTTGACAAGATCCTTAAGGATATCGACAAGAAAGAAATAAAGGAAGTGAAAAACAAATTAGAATTAATAGGAAGATATCACTTCGGTATAGGAATGTGGATGCGAAACAATTGGGGTCTATGGGGTGGTTCCAGGTTGCAAAAGTACTTCTTAGACAGAGGAGTTATGCACCCTGACGACATGTCCAGTATTATCCTTGATTATTATTTCGATTGGCTGAAGGGTGATAAAGAAACTTGGAAGGAATGGGAAAAACATACCCATCCATGAGACTCAAAGAATAAAGTAGAAGACCGACAGGTTCAGGACATGCTTTATGCACACCGGCAGGAAAGATCACGGCGCACTTCGGGGCTATACTACCAAATTGGAATGGACTCCGGATCAAGCTCGGAATGACAACAAATCTATTTCCTTATGAATCTTCAGATCTTCAGCCTTCAGCCTGGCGTCACCCTTCCTGCTTATTCTTCCCCAATTTGCAGAATGGATGAATTCAAGTCCGGCGGAGAAGCCGCCGACGTCCCGACGCCGATGGGCCAGATACTAGGAAACCGAGACGGCCGCACCGGAAGTGTACTGTGATGTACTCTGAGGATGCGGATGTCGAAGTTTGACAACGCAGATGGTCCGTCGCCGTCGGCGTGTGGTTGGTTAGGTGGGGGTGGATGTTTCTTTATTATCCGGCGCAGGGAAAGCCGAAGGCTGAAATAGAACGAAATGAAGTCTAGTGGGTGCTTGCACACAAAGAGACTTTATAGAAGTTCGTGAAAGAAGCGCAGCGTCTTGCCCTGCGCCTTGATTGTCGGATGGAAAATACCTCTTTGTCTCTCTTTGGGAAAGGGAGATACCTAGTCCCTCTTCAGGTATTCCCTGACGATCCTGGCGAAGATTAACGGGGCTTCGATCATCGGAAAATGTCCGGCGCCGGGGATCACCTCGAGCCTGCAGTTCTTCCTCCAGCCGCTCGCTTCCCTGATGTCCGGAAGGAGCCTGTCGTTCTCGCCCGAAATGAAAAGCAGGGGCATATTCAGCTTCTCGTGGATCTCCCTGTAGTCGCGCTTCTTGGGCGCCTCCTCCTGCATGAGGTCGAGCCCCTTGTAGCCGCTTCTCGCCTTACGAAGCTTCCTGACGCTCTCGATCCCGCCCGAGAGAGGGCCGAGCCTTACGATCTCCGGCATCCTGCCCACGGCATTCTCGACCCCTTCCTTCTGCGCCATCGTCTTCACGAGCTGGACCTCGGCGTCGAGCTTTTCGTTGACCGGCCAGAAACCGGCGCTGCCGACGAGGACGCTCTTTCCGACCGATTCCGGCATCAGCTCCGCGAGGAGGAGGAACACCTTCACCCCCCGGGAGTGGGCGACGACCGAGAATTTTCCCCGGCCAGTCATGATCTCCATAAGGTCGCGGGCATCGTTCTCTATCGAAAGCACCTTGCCGCCCGTCGGCGACTTGCCCGTCCCCCTGAGGTCGGGAAGGACGAGCTCGAAGTCGGTTTCGAGGCGCGGGGCTACATCGTTCCACACCTGGTGGCTGAGGGTCCATCCGGGAATAAAAAGGAGCGGACGGCCCGCTCCCTTTTGCTCGAAATAGACGGGGGCCAAGGGTTATCTCCTGATCAGCGCCTTCATTTCCGAGACCGCTTCCCTTAAGCCGACGAAGACGGCCCTCGCGATTATGGCGTGGCCTATGTTCAGCTCCTCGATGTCCGCGATCTTGACTATCCTGTCCACGTTCCTGTAGTTTAGGGCGTGGCCCGCGAGGACCGCGAGCCCCAGCTTCGATGCCATCTTGGCGGTCTCGTCCACCGCCTTGAGCGTCTCTTCGACGGCCTTTTTAGTTCCCGCCATGGCGTAGGCGTTGGTGTTGATCTCCACCGCGTGGGCGCCGATCTTGTGGCACGCCCGGATCTGGTCGAGGTGCGGGTCCACGAAGATGCTCACCTTGATGTTGTGCGAAGAGAGCCTCGCGATCACCTGCCTGAGGCCCGCCTCGTTGAGAAGGACATCCAGCCCGCCCTCGGTCGTCACCTCGTTCGGCTTCTCGGGGACGAGGGTCACCTGGTAAGGCTGGACGGATGCCGCTATCTCCACCATCTGGTTCGTCGCCGCCATCTCTATGTTCAGCTTCGTCTGGATGGCGTCCTTGAGGAGGGTCACGTCCCTCTCCTGGATGTGCCGCCTGTCGGCGCGCAGGTGGACGGTTATCGCGTCCGCCCCGCCCAGTTCGCCGAGCAGGGCAGCGAAGACCGGGTCCGGCTCGCTTCCCTTCCGTGCCTGCCTCAATGTCGCGATATGGTCAACGTTCAATCCAAGGCGCATCTTGACTCCTCCGTTCTCATGTCAGCAGGGACCTAAGGTCTTCCGCCAGCTTGTTCACCGCCTTTTCGACGACCGCCTCCGACCTCGCCTCGATCATCACTCTCAGCAGGGGCTCGGTCCCTGAATACCTGAGGACTATCCTACCCTGGCCGGATATCGTCTCTTCCGCTTCGGCCATGAAGGCGGCGATCTCGCCGTCGCCCTCGATGGGCCGCTTCTCCTTCACCCTTATGTTTATCATCTTCTGGCAATACCTGGTGATCCCTTCCGAGAGGTCCTTCGCCGTTTCTTCGGAAAGGAACAGCCGGGAATAGACGAGCGCGGTCAAGAGCCCGTCGCCCGTGTCCGCCATGTCGAGGAAGATGATGTGCCCCGAAGGCTCGCCGCCCAGCTCGCCGCCCCCGGCGCGCAGGGCTTCGAGGACATACCTGTCGCCGACGGCCGCCCTCGTGAAATCTATTTTTTCCGCCGCGAAAGCCTCCTCGAGGCCGTAGTTGCTCATCACCGTCCCGACCGCGAGGTTCCCGCTCAGCAGTCCGGCTTTCTTCCTCCTCTTCGCCTCCGCGAAAAGAAGGTTGTCCCCGTCGAGAACGCTTCCCGAAGGGTGAAGGGCGAGGCACCTGTCCGCGTCGCCGTCGAAAGAGAAGCCGAAATCCGCCCCGAAAGATGCCGTCCTCTTAGCAAGTTCTCCCGCGTGAAGGCTCCCGCAGCCGAGGTTTATGTTCCTGCCGTCGGGCGCGTCGGCGACCACCGCGAGCTCCGCCCCGAGCCCCAGGAAGAGCCTGGGCGCCAGGCGGTACGATGCGCCGTTCGCGCAGTCGAGAAGCACTTTTTTTCCTTTGAGGCTCAGGCCGCCGACCTTCGAGAGAAGGTACTTAAGGTAATCGTCGTCGAAAGAGACCGCGCGGCACTCGGCGCTGCTCCCGGAGATCGGGGACTTCCTCGACTCTTCGATAAGCGCCTCGATCTCCTCCTCCTTCGAGTCGTCGAACTTGGCGCCCGCGCCCGAGAAGAACTTGATCCCGTTGTCTTTATAAGGGTTGTGCGAAGCGGATATCACCACTCCGAAGTCGAACCCCTTTTCCTTTACCATCGCGGCGACCGCGGGCGTCGGAAAGACACCCGCGTCGAAGGGGACGACCCCCGCGAGGGAAAGCCCCCTTACAAGCTCGGCCCTGACGGCGCCCGAAGATTCCCTCGTGTCGCAGCCGATCAGCGCCTTCGACCCTTTCCCGCCTATGATGCTTCCCGCCGAGAAACCCACCAGCCTGATGGTCTCCCCGTCGAGAGGGTGCTCGCCGTAAACGCCCCTGATGCCGTCCGTCCCGAAAAGTCTCCGGGCCATTTTTATCTTTTCTCCTTGAGTAGCACCTCGACGAAGGGAGGGGAGGATGACGATATCCCGAAGCCGTTTGCCGCCCCATCGCGGAACTGGACGGCAGGCTTCATCTTGTAAGGGACATCGGCCGCGGGGAGTGCCCCCACGTCCACCTGCGCGAAGAGCTCCGCGCTGGTTATCTTTTCGACGGACTGCGCCGGCCCCTCGACAACAACTTCGATCTCCTTCGGCTCAGTCCTCGCCTCGATGTTCGCGGGAAGCTTGGCCACCACCACCGCCACCCCGCGCACCACCTTCTGCGCCATCTTTTCCGCGAGAGTCACCTTCAGGACGGGCTGGACGGCCACATCCACGAATACCTCGGGATCGTCGTTCATCGGCACGACGGGGATAGAGAAATCGTCCCGTTTTCCGCCGAGCTGTATCGGCTGGGTGGGAATGTACTTCGTAGCCGCGATGACAGACTGCGGCCCCTCCGCGTCGATCGTGGGCGGATCTATCTTCCATGCCGCGACCCGCTTGCCGCCCTCCGCCTTGCCTACGAACTGCGGCTTCAGGGGGATCTTCGCCCTGACCCTCTTGTCGAGTTGGAGCTGGAGTATCTTCGGAAAGACCCTCACGAACGAGACCGACGAAGGCAGGGCCACATCGCCCGGCGTGATCTCGTGGACGAAAGGCCCCGTGACGAACTTTCCCGCGTCTATCGTAACCGAGATGTCGTCTCCGCTTATCTTCTTGAGGATGTCGCCCAGCGCCGCCACCTCGACGTTGACCTTCGAGTGGACGTCGGGACCGACCACGGCGTATCCGGGAGGCACGTTCGAGAACTTCACCTGGACGGGATAGGTCTTCGCCTCTTTCTCCTCCGTCACGGTGACAGTCCAGAACGCAACCGCGCAGGCGAGGGCCGCGAAGAAATAGATCACCGAGACCCTGTCGGGGAAACACCTGTTGAGAAAGAGCCTGGCTCGGGCGAGGAAGCTCACTGTTTGGGCCCTCCCAGGAGTTCATGAAGGTACGCTTCCAGCTTCTCCTCGCTCTTTACCCGTTCCAACCTGCCACCGAAAGAGACCGAGACCTCGCCTCTCTCCTCCGAGACGACCACAGCCACCGCGTCCGTCTCCTCGGTAAGGCCCAGCGCCGCCCTGTGCCTCGTTCCGTAGAGAGTCGGTATGGGAAGAGAACTCAAGGGCAGGAAACAGCCGGCCGCCAGCACCGAGCCCTCCGAGATGATGACCGCCCCGTCGTGCAGGGGGGTCTTGGGATAGAAGATGGTCAGGAGAAGGTCCGCAGTAAGTTCCGCCGAGCCCAGAGGGACCCCGCTCGCCGCGTAGTTCTTCAGCCCCTGCCTTCTCTCGAAGACGATAAGCGCGCCGAAGCGCTGTGAAGCCAGGGTGAAGGCCGCGCGCGACACCTCGCCGCACGCCTTCCTCGCCGCCTCCATCGTCCCCCGCCTGCCGACCACCATTCCCCCGATCGCCGCCAGGATGTTCCTCATCGTCGGCTGGAAAAGGACGATGACGATGAAGGGGATGTAGAAGAAGGTCTTTTCCAAAAGGCGGTGGGTGGCCGTCATCATGAACCAGCCCGAGGCGACATAGCCCACATAGAGGAGGAGGATCCCCGCGAAGATCTGCACCGCCCTCGTCCCGCGTATGTGGCTGATGAGAAGGTAGATGAGCGCCGCCACGACGAGGATGTCCACCACGTCGAACCAGAAGAACCCCCTTTGAACGAGAATTTCCCAGGCTTTCACCATCGGCGCTCCAATGGTTTAGTATCTTATTTTATCGGCGAACAATCAAGCCGCAGGCGGGGAGAGGAAATGGCTGTCACCGGCCACCCTGGTTTTACAAGGATGGACAGGAAAGACAGGATCTGAAGGCTGATGGCTGATGGCTGATGGATTGTCTGTAGGGGTGAACGGCGGTTCGTCCTCTAAAAGCAGAACGTTGGGGCGGGTTCGAAACCCGCCCTTTGCAGGACGTGTTTTTAGAGTCAAATACTAGGTCTCACCACGAAGACACGAAGGACACGAAGAAAGACTATTTTCTGGTGTTCCAACGAAGAACCCGCGTCGAAGCAAAAGAAAAAGCAACAATATCTTCGATCTCAGAGGAAGCAGAGGGTACAGAGAAAAAATAGTGAAAAGGGTTTTACAAGGATGGACAGGATGAACAGGATATGATGAAAGACATAGGCGAAGGGATGTCACCAGTGCGGAAGGCTGACATCAGAGCTGAAGTCTGAAGTTCAACATGGAATGTTGGTTTCCCGTAGGGGCGATTCACGAATCACCCCCAAGAAAATTGTCTTTGCGAGCAAACCTTCGCGGGAGGCCAAACGCGGCAATCTACCTTATCCCCCAAATGGAATAATGCATGGCCGGGGCCGGCGCTTTACTCCTTGATTTAATAATGCTTAAGAGCCGATCCGTTTTTTTGCTTTAATTTTGCCAGGTAAATGCTAAGAATTAACCCTGCAATTGGCGGGCATAGCATGAAGAGCCCTCCTGCAGGAATCACGCCCACGCTCGTGACCTTCTCAACAAGAAGATTATAGGAAATATTGAGTATTAACGGAGACAGTACTGTTGTGAAGAGAAACGAAACAATGAACAAAATGATGCCGAGAACCTTATGCTTTCTGAAGACCAGAAGAATTATCAGCGTATTTATTGCCATAGACACAAGAAAGCTAATGGCTAGAGAAATCATGAACGAAGGATGAAACGGCGCCAGATCCACATATTTGGCAAGAAAAATCATATCGCCGTCAGAGACACTTAATAAAGAAGAAGGAGAAAGAAGGGCTAAGGGCATGGGGGCTCCTTTGGCTTATAATATCTTTCAGCAATTTTAATAAGCATAAGAACCGGCAAGAAAGGGAAGGCCGTTACTTTCAAGTGGCGAGTGGAAGCTATGCGTATCAAGCCTTCAATAAGAAAGAATATTCCCACGATCCCTAGAATGATTCCGTTCTCTGTATTAAGTTTCCCAAGGCCATGCATTAAAAGAATCAGTCTGAGCAGTCCAAGGCCGAACATAAACTCAAGAACCGAAGAAATAAGGGAGAATAATTTTGGATGCCACCAACTATATTTCCTTTCAATATTTTCTTGCATATTGGAAGGCAGTCCTCCAAAAAGGAGAAAGAACAATAACAGGGCGGATACGATGCGACTCATTTAAGCGTTTTCCCTTTTTCTCCAATGTATGTGCAAATCAACCCCGTCACCAAAACCAGCCAGCCGATCCATGGCTCACCCCAATTTCCTTTGTCATGCAGGGTCAGAATTATAAGGGCAACTATAACCATAAAATAGCCGGTAATCGAAAGGGGGCCTAGGTTCCTGTTGTCTACGCGCCAATACGATCCGTCATCCCTGTTGATCCAAGCCCGCGCTTTATGCCACCTGCTCATAAGCTTTCCATACTACTTAGTTAGCATCACCATACTGCTGCATTTGCTGATAGATTTTAATTGCTTGGCGTACTTGTGCACATGTCGAATCGTGAGATTCATAGTGGCTTGAAGCATATCCTGTATATTGAAAATCATAGTAAGGCGGGTCAATAATGATCCAATCTTTTGGCTCACCAAGAGGAAATTTCATCTTTGAAAGCCTTTTGAAGTACAAGGAAAGTTTTGGACATTGCACCTCTGTCAACGTTGTCCCTTTTACAGGTAGGCCGCGTATTATTAGATCAGCTTCAAGTTCGGGATGAGCACGATGGGCATCCTCCAACAGTTTATAGAGAGAACCGCCTCTACAGGTGCGGAGCGCAGCCTTATAGCTGTAATTAACGTTGTTCCGCCAGATACAGAACCAGTATTCTTCTTCTACTAAACTGCCACTTGAACGGAATCTGAAAACAACCGCGGACTCACCACGGCATTCTGGTGACATAGGGAACCAGAAATTCAGAGCATCTTCGTGATAGGTGGAGACCCACCTCCATATTTTATCGTCAGGGGTGTCGGGTACGGTTGCTTTTGGAAGCAATGTGGACATGGTCATTAAAAAGAGCAAAGCGGCGGTATTCTTTATGAAAGTCCTTTTCATTTTCCTCATCCTTAAATATTCTATACCTTCCCCCGAAAAAAATCCCCCGCCCTTGGGATTTCGCTCCGGGGCGAGGGGGTACTTCAGCCTTCAGCCTTATACCAGTCCGAAGGACACCAGCCATCAGCCTTCAGTCTGCCATTCGTGATATGGTAGAATAATCCTCTGTTCCGGGAGAATTTAATGGGTGTTTCGGCGAAAGACGATCCGATCCTTGTTCCCTTCCTGAGGAATTTCCACCCTTTGTGGAGATTCGGGAAGGAGGGCCTCTATTCTCCCAAGAACCTCACGTCGGCCGCAGACAGGATAAGGTGCGCGCTGGGGATGATCTCGGGCATGGCGTTCCTCGAGAGCTTTTCGGACGGGAAAGCGGCGCCGGATAATTTCTTCGTCGACGGGAAAGGGCTTCCGGCATTCATCCCCGAAGACCGCTCCGGGTCATCGGAAGCGGGCGGATCTTCGCTCAATGAAATCCTGAAAGATGTGCTTTTTCCCGGGAAAGACCCGCTGAAGGGAAAGATCCCCAGGGGGACGGAGAACATCGTCAGGTGGTTCAGGGTTTTCGCCCGTGACGGAAGATCCGCGATGAGGGATTCCCTGCCGGATTTTCTGGAAGCGATCGTGAAAGACGGATTCAGGCCCGACCTTCCCCCGCTCTGGAGCGCCGGGATCGTGTGGGAACCGCCGATACAGCCCCGTCCGGGCGAGACGGCCGCGTTTTCCCCGGGGAGCCTCTTTCATCGCATGGCTCTTGAGAACTGGGCCGCGGCGAACGGAATGGCCTTCATCGACCTGGAGAACAACCTGCCCTACCCGTACGCTTCTCTTGAGCCGGTTTTCTCGACCCTCGCCGCTCCTCAAGAAAAGACGGGGAGCAGGGATACTCTCAGAAATCTCGTCAATTCGGGCGACGACAAGCTTGCGGAGGAAGTCTCCCGCCTGCTGTCGGAATGCTCCGGCGCCGTTCTCTGGGGACGCGAGGTCGATCCCCGTTCGAGGGAGATACTTCAGAGAGCGTGCGTTTCCTGTGCCTCCGGCGTGACGCTCTGTGTCGATCGAAAAGAGAAAAAAGCCGGAGCCGTGAAAGAGGTGAAGCTTTTATGGCTTACGGGTGAAGGCGAGAAGTGGTACATGCAGAACGCCGAGAAACTCGGCTATGAAAGCCCGGAAGACCTGGCGGAACTCGTTTCGTCGAAACCTCCTCTCGACTTCTCCGCCTTCGCGCCGCTATTTCCCGAACCCGTGGGAGCCACAGGCAAAACTCGAAGCTCTTCTCCCGCCGGAACCTGGGCGTCGGCGTTCGCGCCCGGGAACGAGACCGTGCCTTATGAACTCAGGATCAGGGCGCTCATTGAAGCCGGCCAGTTCGCCCTCGCCCTTTCGATGCTAGAAGAACTGCCTCCCGAAAAGAAGGAGAGTAGCGAAGCCCGTTTCCTGAAGGCTCTCGCCTTGTCGCGGCAGGGAGACCACTCGGGCGCTTTGAAGGAGGAGGCGAAGATAAAGACGCCCCTTCCGCCCGGCGACCGATGGACGCTCGACCTTCTGAAGGCGCAGGCGTTGTGGCTTTCCGGTAAGCTCGACGGCGGCAGGGAGATCCTTCAGTCGATGCTGAAAAAGGAGGCCGTTCCCCGGGACCGGTTCCGCCTTCTCTGCCAGCTTTCGATGCACTACCTCAACTCCAACAACGCCTTCCTCGCGCGGGAGTTTCTGAACGAGGCGCGGGACCTTACCCTCCGCTTCGAGCCCGGGCCGTTCGAGAAGTTCCTCCTGAGCCACCACTCGGGGACTTTGGAGAGGGTCGCGGACCGCCTTGAGGACGCGCTTGCCCTTTTCCGCGAAGCCTCGGCCCACGCGGGGCAGGGAGGCTACTTCTTCCTTGAAGCATGGAGCGATGTCGAGGCCGGGAATATCCTGAGGCTGCTGGGAAGGTCGGGCGAGGCGCTCCCGCTTCTCCTGAAGGCGGCTTCGGGGGCGAGGGCGCTGAGATTCTCCAATCTCGAAGAGACGGCGCGTTTCGACGCGATAGTCGCCGAGATCGAGGCGGGCGGGCTTCTCAGGGCGGAGGAGGAGATCAGGGGCTTGAGGGAAGCAAGGACGGTCAAGGCTTCGCCTCTCGAAACCGCCGTCGAGAACTACTGGCTTTCGAGGATACTCCTTCTGCGAGGCAGGCTTGTCGAAGCTTCCGGGGAGGCAGACAGGGGGCTGATGATCCTCGGCTCCTCGGGTAACAGCGAGCTCAGAATCTCGCTCATGATCCTGAAGGGAGAAATCCTCTATTCGATGAACGATTACAAGGCACTCTCCATCATCCTCGGGAAGCTGGCCGGAGAGGAGGCGACACTGCTTCAAGAGCCGGACCTGGCGATGGAATACGCCGCGCTCCTGATGCTCTCGAAAATGCTGAAGATCGGCAGGATATCGGCAGCTTCGATCCCGGATGAAAAACAGCTCTACCGCGGAGCTTCGCCTGTCTCCGCCGCGGCATACCACCTCGCGAGGGCGAAGACTTCGGCTGGCAGAGAAGCGGAAGAGGCGGCACTGAAGGCTTACGAAACGGGTAAAAACATAAACAGCCTGCAGGTGATGGCGGGCGCGCTCGCGGTCCTTCAAAAGCTGGGAAAGGTTCCCCGCCTCGAACCGGAAGAGGCGCGCAGGATCGGAGCTTACATAAGGGAGAACAGGATCACGGGAGAGCAGGCGGAACTGCTGCCGCTGTTCGAGAGAAAGAAGGAAATGGACAAGAAAGAAAAGAGATCGGAGATCGAATTCCTCGCAGAGGCCGGAGAGCGCCCTTTAGCCGAGACGGCCGCGGAGATGCTCGCCATGGCCGGAGCCGAAGCTATCCTGGTAGTCATGCCGCCTTCCCCGCCGCTCTTCTTCGGGAGCTGCGGCGAACCCGAAAGGAGGGAAGCGGTGGCCCTCGCGGGAAAGGAAGGCGCCCACTCATTCCGGAAGGCGAAGATATTCTGCGCTTCGGGCGGCGGTGGCGCGTGGGGCGCGGTCATTTCGGGAGAGACCCTTCCTCCGGAAAAGGCATCTCTCTTCAAGCTTTGGCTCTCTATAAACAGGCCCGGGGATCATCATTCCGAGAGGGCCGAAGTCGAGGCGGCCTCCTTCGACCAGTTCGATTCGATCCTGATCGGCAGGTCGCCTGTGATGGCCGCCCTCAAGAAAAAGCTGGCGGAATCGGCTCCTTTCAATTTCCCCGTCCTGCTGACGGGCGAGCCGGGCACCGGCAAGGAGGTGTGCGCGAGGGCGATCCACTTCTCTTCCGGCAGGGGAAGAAAGCCGTGGACCGCGTTCAACTGCGCGAACCTCACCCCCACGCTGGCGACGAGCCAGCTCTTCGGCCACAAGAAGGGATCGTTCACCGGCGCCGATTCGGACAAGGAAGGCCTGGTGGAAGCTGCCAAGGATTCGACTCTCTTCCTCGACGAGATAGGCGAGCTGCCGCTCGAAACGCAGGCGCAGTTCCTGAGGTTCCTGCAGGACGGCTCCTACCAGCCGCTGGGCGCGAACGTGACGAGGAATTCCAACGCGAGGATCGTCGCCGCCACGAACAGGAACCTCGAGGAGGAGATAGGCAGGGGAAGGTTCCGCGAGGACCTTTACTACCGCCTGAAGGTGATCTCCATCGAGATACCGCCGCTCAGGGAAAGGAAGGAGGACCTGGCGCAGCTCTTCGACCACTTCCTCGAAAGCGAATCGGAAAAGGAGAAGATAAGAAGGCCCGAGGTGGAAAAAGGGGTCTACCTGAGGTTGATGTCGCACGACTGGCCGGGGAACGTGAGGGAGCTGCAGAACCACGTGAGACGGCTCCTTGTCGCGTCGCACAGGAACAGGAAGATAGACGAATCGATGATCGAGTTTCGTAAGGCTAGGGCTTCGCGCTCCACCCCCCTGTCTTTAAAGCAGAAGCTTGAATCGGCCGAAAAGGAGATGATCGCCGACCTTCTGAAAAGACACGACTTCAACTTCGCGGAAGCCTCGAAGGAAGCCGGCCTTTCAAGACAGGCGTTCTACCAGCGGGCAAAGAAATTGGGGATCACGAAAAAAACTTAAGCTCCCCCATAATTCCCGCTTTCATTGTCCCGGGCAATAATCTATAAAGATTAACGGTAGGGTAAAATTCTTAATTCAAGATCTGACCCCGGGGCGGTCTTGAAAATTGAAGGGTGAAAAGTGAAAAATTGTGGAAAATCCCCCTTATTCCCCCTTTGCAAAGGGGGAGAGCGAAGCGTGGGGGGGGGTGCTGGATACACTGCGGTGCGCCCCCTCCAGACAACCCTTCATTCCTCGCTTGCCAGCATCCCAACTTCCTGGCATTCCAACTGTTCCGCCTTCGGCCTGGCATCCGTCTGACCTTCACAACCAATTGATATAAAAGCGTTTTTCGGGTACACTACGCACTAATTTTATTTTTCTGGAGGGATACATGAGCGAAGAGATCAAAGAGATCAAGAATCCGCTGAAAGAGATCGTCCAGCCCTTCATCGACCTGGTCCACGCGCCGAGGGC
>JAKQCT010000063.1 GCA_029559035.1 Acidobacteriota bacterium | reverse complement strand
TAAGTGAATGGGACATATCTCCTTGACTCTCCTTGGGTGCAAGCCTAGAATTGAGCGGTGGAGGGATGGATGCTCAAATCAGAAGTGGTGAAGACTCATTACACCCGCTGCATGATGCTTGCAGTTATTGTTTGCTTTTTCAATTTTATCCCCCTGCATGCTAATTCACCCAATAGAGAGTTAAAAGCCATAGTCACCGCGGATAACGATTTCACCACTGACGAGCATCCCGAAGGCAGAGAAATCGCTGTCCCAAAGGCCGTTGCCAAAAAAATCAAGAGTCTTGTGAACGAAGCTTATGCCAATCTCGAACCAAGCCTTAAACGCGAGTATTCAGAAGAATATTTCTATGGCAATGTTTTTCGTATTACAGCACCGGGCGGTCGTGAGCTCTATGTGTTTCTCCAGACCGGCCCCCTCGGCGTGTATTTTTACTATTTCATCCTCTTCGACCCTAAAACGAACAAGGTGACCAAGATGCCGCCATGCATCTACGCCAAGTGGATGTTGGGACCAGCCTGGGGTGCCGAGTTAAAGAAGCCGCTCGCCTCATTCGAGGACATCGACGGTGATGAAACAGAAGAATGCGTCATCCAGGAACGGGTGCACAACGGAACCGTGTACAATGCCATCGTCTATCATTACTACCATATCTCGCCAGACCTGAGCTTACGCCCTGTCTTAGCCGTCGAGACCAGATTGCGCGATATTACTACCGAAGATCAGGATGGAATTATAAATAGAACTTTGCAAAAAACGGGAATCGGCGAGGTCCTGCTTGATGTTTCTCTTGACTGTTCTACCCCAAATCCTCTCCATAGGGAATTGGGTTCTGTTCTACTCCGCAGCCCCGAGCCGGGCAGCCCCTTCAAGATCGTAAAAAAGATAGTCCTAGACCCTGATTATGGCGGCCTATTGATAACGGCATCCGGAGAAGATGAATTCAAATTCACGATCAAAGGTTACGACTTTTATTATTGAAATATCAATGAAAATGCCGCCCAAGTCTCCTTCCACATCTTAAACGTTTTTGGAATTCGGGGGACACAATACGGAATTCCGGGAATTAGGAATTCGGGGGACACAATACGGAATTCCGGGAATTAAGGGAAAACAATACTGATTTCTTGATCGCCAAGTCATCTCCTGACATAAATTAGTTCCAATTTGCAGGCTGGTTGAAACACGCTGGGCAAGCGGAGCTTGCCGCGTCCCGACGCCGATGGGCGGCATGCGAGGAAGGCAAGGGGACTAAGCCCGACTCGTACTGGGATGTACTCGGAGGGCCTTAGACCCAGCAGCCTGACAAAGCAGTTCGCCTCGTCGCCGTCGGCGCTTACAACGGCGTGGGGGGGTGGATCTTTCCAGGCGCAGGGTAAGCCGTCAGGCGACCAGGGGCGAGCTGATGGCTCGGAGTGAGCTTGCTCACAGAGAGACTCAAGCGAAGCCTTGAGAAGATGCGGAGCATCGCCCTGCGCTATTTATAGAGAACGCAGGTTGAAAACCTGCGGCTACCGATTATTTTTCTTTCTTGAAGTAGTTATCGAGGATGCCGGGGCGGACGAGTGCGAAGTCGTACTTCAACGGGTCTTCGGGGCAGATCTCCCGCAGCTTTTCCGTCACATCGATCGCGAACCTGAGGTCCCTGCTCTTTCTCTTCGTGAACTTGAGCGTCTGCGCCATCTTCGCGATGTGCGTGTCCAGCGGGACCACGAGATCGCAGGGCTTAAGGGCTTTCCAGATCCCCAGGTCCAGCCCGTCGTCCTCCCTCACGACCCACCTGAGAAAGAGCCTCCACCTTTTCGCGGGGGACTTGTCCGACGGCATGGAGACGAGATGGTCGAGCCCCCTTGTCAAAGGGCTGAACCTGTTCCTGATCTCATCCGCCATGCACCGTAGTTTTGTCTCAGCGTCCCCGTCGAACGACCTGAAAAGGTTCTCGACCGAACCGTGATCCTGATAGATGCCCGCCAGCCCCAGGAGGAACCAGCAGATATCCTTTTCCGTCTGGAACCTGTACGCGCCCCCTTTCCACTCTTTCCCTTCGAGGAGTCCTCGGTGAGGCGATCTTCCGAGGAAGGCGTGCACTTTCTCGAGGTGGAAAATAATGTTCCCCACCCTGCCGTAGGCGAAGAACGCCGAGATCAGCGCGCTCGCTTCGCGGTCCTTCCTGCTCTTGTAGCGCCTGGGGAACTGGAGAGGGTCGGAATAAAGCGTCTCTCTTCCGAACTCCTTGTAGAGCCGGTCGAGATATGGGGTAAGGTCTTGATTCTTGATTTTCACGGATCACTCTTTTTCAAAATTCAAGAATAAAGACCTGGCCCCATTATTATCAGCTGAACTTCTTGATGAACAGGTTGATGAGGTCAAGGCCGAACTGTTCCATGTATGAGCCGAAAGCCTTGATCTTCCTTCCCAGAAGGTTGTAGCCGATGAGGGCGGGGATGGCCGCGAAAAGGCCGGCCGCCGTGGTGATCAGCGCCTCGGAAATGCCCGGGGCCACTGACGCCAGGGTCGCGCTTCCAGACTCCCCTATCGCCCTGAAGGCTTCCATGATCCCCCACACCGTCCCGAAGAGCCCGATGAAAGGAGTGACTGAGGCGGTCGTGGCGAGGAACGCGAGCCCCGATTCGAGGTGCATCGTCTGGCCGCGCATGACCCTCTGGAGAGTCCTTTCGAGGTTGTCCTCGTAACGGATCGTGGCTATCGAATCGGCCTGCGGGTTGGGGGCTGGGGTTGTCACCTGCTCGTGAAGCTCGCGGTAGGTCTCGAGGAACATCTCCTTGAGGGGATTGTCGGGGTAGCTCTTCGCGAAGGTGAGGATCTCGTTGACGCCCTTCGAGTGTTTCATCTTGTCGTAGAAAGCTCGCGCCCTCTTCATGTACCTCCTGTAGTTGAGGTAGCGGTCCAGGATGACGCTCCATGAAAGTATCGAGAAGATCATCAGCGTGACGAGGACGCCTTTCGCAACGTAACCCGAGTGCTTCACCAGGTCGCCTATGCTCATTGCCAGCAGGTAAGAATCCATCAGGACCTCCAAAAGCGAAATTATAAGAGCATTGGCCTTGATTTTCAAGGAAAAGGCTCGTTTTCCCAGCCTTGACAACAGCGGGCGGTATAGTAAAATCTCACCGAAGGAGGAATAGACAATGAAAAGGCTTCTCATGATCTCCGCGCTGGTCCTGTTCATAAGCTGCGGCACTTTCGCCGCGAAGATAGACCTCGCTGTCTCCGCTTCCGACGTAGTCGTCTCACCGGCCTCTCCCGCCGCCGGCTCGCCGTTCACTGTCACGGTTACGGTCCACAACAGCGGCGTGAAGGCTTCCAAGGCGAACTACCTGCAGCTCAAGATAACAAAGGGCACGACGAAGGTCTTCAAGATTAAAAACGCCATTCCGGCCATCCAGCCGGACGGTTCATACGAAACATCGTTCAGCGTAGGCGCCATGAACGAAGGCAGCTACACCATGACCGTGAAAGCCGACCCGGCCAACGCGATCACGGAGATCAGCGAATCGAACAACAAGGTGGTCCAGTCCATCACGGTTTCCGGAGGAGCGGCGGGCGGCGGTGTCGGAGCGGCGGCCGCCGCGGCCTACTCCGGGACAGAGTATGTCTTCAACTCGATGTTCGGCGCCTTCGAAACCGGACTTTCGGGAGGAGGCATGCAGTCCGAAGGTCTCCGGCAGGCGGGCGAGATCATAAAGATGCTGGCCGGTGGGAAGCCCGAAACTACCTTCCCCTGCTCCAAGGGCGGCTCTTTCACTATGAACTACTATCTTGACAGTTACGCGAGGCCCATAAAGGTCGAGTTCACCTACAACAAGTGCCAGAACTGGGTGGACCAGGCGAACGGGATATATTACGAAGGCAACGGCGCGATGAGCATGGACCTCACCTATCTCAACGACAGCTACACGGATTACCAGCTCTCGGCCATTCTCATGAAGGCCGGGGACGGGAACCCTTCCTCCGACACTTCCCCCGACTACACGACGACCTACTACGGCCCGTCGGGCGCCATCGAGATGAACTCCTCAGACTACACCATGAACATATCGATATTCGGCTACAACGGGGAGACGCCTTCGGACATGGGGATCTACATCACGGGAGTGACCGTCTGGACCGATTACGCCACGAACACGACCCTCACATCCTCTATGACGAACCTCCACATCGATACCACCATGACGGGAACCGAAGACGACATGACCACGACCGGCACGATCGCGGGTACGATCTCCTTCACCAACTCCCAGCACGCGTGCAAGAATTTCACTGCGACCTACGACAACTTCAACTTCACCGACCACTCGACGAACGCGCAGAGCGAAAGCACCGTGAACGGACAGGTGACTTACGCCTCCACGGACCTCACGGGGACATTCTCCATAACGACCATAGAACCGGTGGTGACACCGACAGGTTCGGACTGCCCCATTTCGGGAAGGCTCTCCGTGAGCGGCTCCCTCGGAAGCGCTACCATCATCTATAACTCCAACGGCACGGTCAGCATCGACGAAGGTTCGAACGGAAGCATAGACGCGACCTACGACTACTGCAACGACGCCGTCAACGAGGCTCCCGGCGACTGCTGAACCGGGATCTCGGTTCGATTATCAAGATCGGGGGCGGGAAACCGCCCCTTTTCATTTGCTCCTGTGAGATAATTGACGGGTCATGGATGGCGGCCTTCTGACCTTGGCGATTCTTTTCCTGAGCGGCCTCGTCGCCGGAACGATGGACACCATCGCCGGCGGAGGCGGCCTAATAACCGTCCCGGTGCTCTTTTCCTTCCCCTGGACGCCTTTCGAAGCGTTCGGAACGAACAAGTTCCAGTCGACCTTCGGCTCGTTCTCCGCCACTTTCCATTTCTGGAGGGCCGGAAAGATCGGGAAAGGGCTGATCCTCGGCGTTCTGTTCACTGCGGTCGGTGCGCTCGCCGGCGCGATCGTGGTAGGGATAGTCCCCTCCCCCTGGCTCAAGAAGTTCATACCTTTTCTTCTTCTGGCGATAGCAGTCGTCCTTTATTTCGCTAAGAATTTCGGTCTGAAACCCGGGAAACCCAGGATGGCGGTGCCCCTATTCATGGCGGTCTTCGGCCTCGCGATCGGGTTCTACGACGGATTTTTCGGCCCCGGGACGGGCACTTTCTGGGCGATGGCGTTCGTCTGGCTCCTGGGCAGGGACCTCAGAGAGGCAACAGCCTCGACGAAGCTCATGAACTTCACCAGCAACATCGTATCCCTCGCCTTCTTCCTTTACAAGGGAGCCGTCCACTTCATGCCCGGGATGGCCATGGCGCTGGGGCAGTTCATAGGCGGCTGGATCGGGACGAAGCTAGTACTGACAAAAGGATCGCGTTTCATCAGGCCGGTAATGATCCTCGTTGCGGTCGTCCTGGCCTGCAAGCTTCTCTGGGACAACTGGGCGGCATGAGCCCTCTCCCGTGCTAAAATAGTCAGCTGGAGAAATCTCATGGGATTCTTTTTCAGCAAAAAGCCCGAGCCTCCCCCGCCTTTCACGGAGATAGGCAGGGAAACGATCTTCGACGGAGAAGCCATCTCGAAAAGGGAGATCCGCGTGGCCGGAGATGCGAGGGGGTCGTTCAGGAGCGAAACGGCCATCTTGCTTACTCCTTCCGGCCTTCTCGACGGGACCGTCATGGCTCCCGCCTTCACGGTCGGGGGCAGTTTCAAGGGAACGGCCAAAGTGTCGGGAACCCTCACCGTGGAAGAGACCGGCAGCATCCAGGGGGAATTTTCAGCGAAGAAGCTGCGCATAGCCCGGGGCGCCTTCGTCCAGGGAAAGATCGACAGGTAGATGATCTTTTACGCCATCAGCGACAGAAAGCGGGAAAACGGGTGCAGCCTGGCCGACCAGATTGACAGATACATCAGGCTCGGAGTCGACTGGATACAGATCAGGGAAAAGGACCTTCCCGACGGAGAGCTGTTCGAAACGGCGGGCGCCGCTGTAAAGAAGGCAGCGGCAGCCGGCATTCAGGTCCTTATAAACGGCAGGGCCGACATCGCTTCCCTCTCAGGAGCCATTGGAGTCCAGCTCCCTTCTGATTCCATGGAGGCGGGCATGGTGAAGTCTTTTTTCCCCGAACTCCTGGTCGTCAAAAGTTGCCACAATCTCGAAGATGTCCTGAAGGCGGAAACCGAGGGCGCCGATTGCGCGACCGTAGGGCCTATTTTCGCAACCCCTTCCAAGGAGGGGATCATCAGACCGATTGGGATCGAGAAGCTGAAGAATATCTGCTCCTCGTGCGGAATTCCGGTCATCGCTCTTGGGGGCATCGATTTGGGCAGGATAAGGGAAGTGAAGGAAACGGGTGCCTACGGATCGGCCGGGATAAGGCTGTTCAGCGGGGTCGGGGAAGACGATGAGGAACGGTTCCGCGCTTCGCTTTCAGGATTCAGGAACGGGGCGGATGGTCTTGCGGACCGGCCCTGCCGACGGTCCTGAACCCGGCCCCCTCGAAGGGCCAAAGCTCAAGAGGGCAGGTGTTGTCGTACTTTTCCGAAGTTTTGAGATCTCCGTAGTCCACATCCCAAAGATGCAGGCCCATGGCGGGCATCGCCGGGAACGGAAGGACATCTTCCCTTCCGGCAAGCGCTGATGCGAGAAAACCGGCCGTGACCTTCTCCCGGGAATAGGCGACCAGCGCTCCGGCGATGAACCTCACCATCCTGTGAAGGAAAGACCTCCCCCTGATCTCTATGCATATGAGCGGTTCCAGAGCGAGGACCGCCGCCGACGAAATCCCCCGGACCGTATTGGTTTTCCTTCCGTCGGAAGTCGTGAACGCGCGAAAGTCCCGTTCCCCGATGAACAGGGGCAGGATCTCGGTCATCTTCTTCGCCGACGCCTGCCGGCGCATCTCGTTAACGAAGGGCGCGACCGGAGGCGGAGCAGCGTCCCCCACATAGATGAAGTAACGGTAGGTCTTTTCCAGGGAAGAGTACCTCGCGTGAAAACCCGGCGCGGCGCGCGAGACGGCGTTCGCTAGTATGGTTTCCGGAAGGTTTCTGTTAAGCCCTTTCAGGATCTCCGAACATTTTCTGCCCGGTTCGTGATCGGCGCAGTGAGCCGTGTAACGCCTCGCGTGAACCCCGCCGTCCGTCCTTGAACAACCCACGGTTTTAGGAGGGAATCCTATTTCATCAAGAGCAGATTCGAGCTCTCCCTGTACCGTCCGGCCTTTCTTCTGGAGCTGGAAGCCGTTGAATCCCGTCCCGACGAACGAAAGGTCTATCTTTATCCTGGGGGGGTCGGTGGTCAAACTGTCAGCTTGGCTTTTCTTTTTCGAGGATTTCAGTGATGATCTTCAAAAGCCCGGAGGATTGGATCGGCTTCGAGACATAGGCGTCCGCACCCAATTGGAGGCCTTTTTCGCGGTCTTCCTGCGCTCCTTCCGTGGTGATTATCACTATCGGAATATCCCTGAGGCGGGGGTTGCTCTTCACGAGCGTCACCAGCTTGAGCCCGTCCATCACGGGCATGTTGATGTCGGTGAGGATCATGTCGACCTCTTCCGCCTGGAGCTTCTTCAGGGCGTCCACCCCGTCGACCGCTTCGATTATCTTGCAGCCCTTGAACCGTTTCAGGGAAAAAGAGATCAGCTGCCTCATCGTGGGGGAGTCTTCGACGATCAGAAAGCGCAGGTTCTCCATGCCTCTATCCTATCCCTGACTCTGTGACGTGGTCAAGAGGTCGAGGAAGCTCTGGATCGTCGTGAGCTTCCTTTCCGACTGCGAGTACAGCCGGCTCGAGAATATAGCGGTCGCCGCGTGGCCGGCGAGCATCGAGAAGAGCTCGTAATCCACGGCGGTGAAAGCGTCCTTCTGGACCAGCAGCCTGTGTATGTTGATGACGCCGATGACATTCTCTTTTATCTTGAGCGGTATGCAGGCGATGGGATGCTCGAAGTCGACCTCGTAGTTCTTCCCGGCCTGGTTGATATAGTAGGGCTCCCCGGTCTTCGCGACATCTCCTATTATTCCGTCCCCGATCCTCAGGTTGGGGAACTTGAAGTCCGACTCGTAACCCTCGTGGCCGAGGACCACCAGTTCGTTGGATTTTTCGTCCAGGAGCATGAGCGAGAAGACCTCGGCGCCGATGAGGTTGATGACTATCTCGACGACGATGTTGAGAACCTCCTGGAAATCAAGGGTGGAATGGAGCTGGTAGGATGCCACGTAAAGATTGGCGAGGTTGTTGTTCTGTTCCTCGATCTCTATGTACCTCTGGGCGAAGTCCTTGTTCTCCTCCTCAACCTGCTGCTGGCGGAGCTCGAACTCCCGCTTCTCTTTTTCCAGGCTCTCTATCCTCTTGCGGAGGACCTCTATCTCCTCGCGGACCAGGCTTCCGTCGTCATGGCTCTGGGATCTCGCCTGGGCGAGCAACTGGCGGAGTTTCTCGTTTTCTTTGAGGACTTCCTGGATGAAATCCTTCTGCTGGTTCACGAGCTCGAGAAATTCCTGGCTTTTCTTGAAAATATCGCCCTGGTCTTCAACCATAGGACTCTCTCCCCAAAGGCTATTTTTAACATATAAAACAATTTATTGCAACTGCTCCGTCCCGAAAATGCCCCACCTGGAGATGTAATCCGGGATCTCCTCCAGGCTGAGGATCGAGTCCGCCGCCCCGGCTTTCGCCACCTCCCTTGGCATCCCGAAAATGATGGCGCTCTTCTCCGACTCGGCCACCACCTTCCCGCCCGCGGCGTGAAGGGCGAGAGCGCCCTCCTTCCCGTCGTCTCCCATGCCGGTGAGGATGACTGCTATTGCGCTCTTGCCGTAGTTCTCGGCGATGCTCTTCAGGAGGTTGTTGGCCGAGGGGGCGAACCTGTCCTCGGGTGCTTTCTCCGACAGCCTGATGAAGTTCCTGTTGCTCTCCGAGACCACGGACATCTGCTTGCCGCCGGGCGCCACGTAGATGGAGTGGGGGACCAGTTCGTCTCCGTCCCCTGCTTCCTTAACCCTTTTTCGGGTCACGGCGCCGAGCCTCTCCGCGAAAAGCGAGGTGAATATGGGGGGCATGTGCTGGCATATGACTATGGGCGACATTAGGGTCCTGGGAAGCTGGCTCAGGAGGAACTGGACCGCGGGAGGCCCCCCGGTCGAAGCCGCTATCGCGATTATCTCCGCGGAGTGCTCTCCCTTGGGAAGAGGCATCAGCGGGGGAAATTCTATCTTGGGAGCCTGCATCACCCTTTCCTTGATCTTGTCGAAATGGAGGGAAGGTATCGAAAGGACCTTGGAAAGAAGCTCCTGCTCCAGTTCTTTGAGCCTGGGAGACGCGCTCCTGCTGGGCTTGACGACGAAGTCCACCGCCCCCAGGTCGAGCGCCTTGAAAACCGATCTGTTGCTCTCCTTCGAGGAGACTACCAGGACAGGGACCGGGCGGTTGGCCATCAGCCAGCGGAGCACCGCGAAACCGTCCATCCCCGGCATCTCGAGGTCGAGAGTTATCAGGTCGGGCTCCCAGGCGACTATCTTCCTTATCGCGTCCTCTCCGTCGAAGGCCTTCGCCACGACCTCCACGCTGTCGGACGATTCGAGGATCTCGGAAATGACTTTCCTGTTGTAGGGCGAATCGTCCACGACCACGACGCGGATCTTCTCCTTCATCTGATTTCCTTTCTGTAAACGAGATCGTTGGCAAGGTGGACCAGCCTGAACTTCTCCGTGACCGAGATGAGGCTCTCCGAATGGCCCAGCAGGAGATACCCTCCCTCCGCCAGCTTATCGTAGAACCTTTCGACGACCCTCACCTTGGCCTCCAGATCGAAATATATGATCACGTTCCTGCAGAATATAACGTCGAACGGCGCGAAGATGGAATACCTGTCCATGTCGAAGAGATTGAACCTCTGGAAGGTCACTTTTTTCCTGATCTCCTCCTTGAGCTTCCACTTCTGCTGGCCCTCGGGAACGAACCACCTCAACTTGAAAGCCTCGTCCACCGCCCTGAAGGAGGAATCGCCGTAAATGCCGTCCTTGGCCCGCTGGATGACCCTCGAATTGATGTCGGTCGCGAAGATCTCGATCATCTGGTCGGTCACGTGCCTGCATTCTCTCGCGAGAATGGCTATCGAATAGGGTTCTTCGCCGGACGAGCAGCCCGCGCTCCAAACCCTGATCTTTTTCCCCGGGTTCTTTCTGGCGAGTTCGGGGAGGATGTCCTCCCTGAAGCACTTGAGCTGCCTTTCCTCCCTCATGAAATAAGTCTCGTTCGTCGTTATCAGGGTTATCAGCGCGTCCCATTCCCGTTCGGAATCCCCGTCGAACATCAGGAAGCTGATATAGTCCTCAGGCATCGTCATCCCGAGGGAAGATATCCTCGTCTCAAGCCTCTTCTCGAGGAAGAACCGGGAGCTCTCGTTGAACGAAAGGCCCGTCCTGTCGTATATCAGGGCCGATATACGCCTGTAAAAATCATCGCCGAACTGGTTGGCGCTCATATCGTCAAATCTCATCCCCGCCGCTCATTTGTTCTCAAGGTGTTTCAGTATCTCTATCAGGACGAGCTTCGTCTGGAAATCGACCGACTGCGCTTCGTGCTCGACAAGCGGCACGTGTTCTCTCTCCAGCGACAGGAAATACTCCGAAACCGAGTCCTTGAGGTCCGGGTGAGTGAGGTAGTGGAGGAGCCTCGGCACAGCCTCGAGCGCCTTCAATTTCGTGAGCGCCTGGATGATGGTCTGCCTCACGAAATTGTCCGAATCCCTCTCCAGTTCCCTCAGAAGGGGAGCCACGAATCCCCGGTCGCCTGATTCGGCCATCCACTCTATCGCCGCGGACCTTATTTCCCAGCAAGGGTCGGCGAGCGCCGAGATCAGGGCGCTCTTTCCCTCCTGCCTGCCGGACTTCGCGAGGGCGTGAAGCGCGGTGCGCCTGACTTCCAGGCTCGGGTCCTCGTTGGATATCCTTATAACTTCGTCGAATAGCGTTCCGCAGCCTACCTCGCTGAGGCCCCTGAGGGCGCTCAGTTTCGCAGGAAGGTGGTCCTTTTCCAAAAGGTCCAGGAGCGCTCGCGGGATGGAAGGATCGGTGCTCTGCGCGAGGAAAAACGCCGCCTCGGCCCTGACCCACACGTCGGGGTCCTGAAGAGCCACGATGAGAACGTCCGAATGGTTCTCCAGAAGATCCCTTCCCAGGGAATTGATGACCGCCTTCCTCACCTTGGGGCTTTCGTCCGAGAATAGGCTTAGAAGCTTCTGAATGGAATTCTTGCCCGAGATCTGGGCGATGAGCTGGACGCAAACCTGCCGCACCTCCGCAGTCGGGTCCTGAAGGCCGCCGGACAGCAGCTCCGCGCTTGTCCTTTCGCGGTCCTCTCCCAGGATGAGAAAACCGGCGCGCCTGAGGTTCGAGTTCTCCGACTGCATGAACGCCCTTGCCTTTTCGAACGCTTTGTTCTTGTATTCCTGCCTCCGCCTCATGAGGATTTTAATCGACCTCAGGGCGGTCTCGTGATGGGTTTCGTCCTCTTCCTGCAGGACGGACAGCAATTCGTTGATCGAGCGGATGTCGTCCACCTTTGCCAGGCCGGACAAAGCCTCCCTCCTGACCACATCGCTGTCGTCCCTGGCGTAACCCAGGATCGGAGCCACGGCTTCCGGGCTCTGGGTCTCCGCCAGAAGCTCCAGAAGCCTCACCTTCTCCTCTTCGGACTGCGTCTGCGACAACCTTCTCAATATGTTTGAGAAAGCCAGCGCCCCGTACTGGGAGATCGCCCAGAGAACGTCCCTCTGCAGGTAGGGGTTGAGCAACTCGTCGAACAGGTTCGGCTGGAGGGTCATGTCGGTGACGAAACCAGAAACGATGACTATGCCCCTCTTCTCCGGCACCTTCGCGTCTCCCCAAAGCTGGGTGAGCTTTTCGCAGAGTTCAAGAGGATAAGCCTTTCTGATGAGCCTGCCCATTTCGGCCCTGTGGTTCTCCAGGAAAAGAGCTGGCAACGGAGCGTAATAGAGCCTTCCGATTGTTGCCATGAGTTCGAGGACGGGAGTATCATTCACCTCCGCGCTCTCGAAAAGGTATGGGATCACAGACAGGTCTCCCATCTTGCCGAAGGCGCGGATGATGGCTTTCTGCAGCCTCGGATTGGAATAGAGGTCCATCAGCTTCTCGATAGCCTGGGACCCGCCTATTTCGGCGAGAGCGTCTATGAGGTGGAACAGGACCCATTCGTCAGCCCTGTCCGTCATGTCAAGAAGTATCGGCAGGTTTGCAGGGTCCTTCAGCTTCCCGAGGCTGCCGACCGCGGCTGACACGAAATTCTTGTTGGTATGGCTCAGAAAATATATGAGGTGGGGAGTGGATCCCTTGCTGGGGATCTCCCCGAAAAGATTTATTATGGCAAGCTTGACGTCAGGGTCCTCCTCTATGACCGTTTCGTAAAGATATGGAAGGACGGGAGTCCCTATCTTTGTCAGCGCTTCCACCGCCGAGTTCCTCAAGCCTGCGTTATCAGGATCGAAGAGGGCCGATATGAGAACGGGCACCGATTTGTCGCAGGGCAGGACAATGGCTGATTCCACCGCGGCTTTTCTTACCCGCCAGTTATTGTCGCCGAGAAGCCCGGCAAGAACCGGAAGGACTTCCCCGGGCGGTTCCCCCGAAAGGGAGAGTGCGGCTTTTCTCCGCGCCTCCACTTCCCCGCTGGCAGCCAGAGACTTTATGGCCCCTATGTCCATCTCATCCTCCCTGCTTGTGGGTCTTCTTCTTAAGGTACTCGGCGACCACGAAACGCAGAAGGTTCCTGCTTCCGCTGTATGACTCCTCGAGGTAACGCTGCCCTTCCTGGGCTTCATCCGAGAACGCAGTGAAAAAATCCTCCACCTTCGACACCTTGGACATCTTCTCGCTCTCGTAGACCAGCAAGTCCGCAAAGATCGACCTGGCAAGCCTGAGCGCTTCGTTCTCGTTCGAACCGCCCCCGTCGCCTCGGGCGCTCACGCCGAGGTGGTATGAAAGCTTCTGAAGCAGGACGCCTTCCGTCGCGCTCTCGTCGATGTAATCGTCGGCGCCGTAAAGGGATTCGGGCCGCCTCCTGTAACGCTTCCTGTTATGTATCGCTCCAAGGAGGAAGATCACCGGGAGCTTTTCTTTTCCGTTCCTCAGCTGTTGTATAAGTTCAATACCCATGACCTTTGGCAAGTATGGATTCACGAACAGTATCCCGGGGGTTCTCGTCTTCACGAGCTCCAGCGCGGTCTCCCCGTCGTCGACCACGAGTATGTTGAACCCCTGGGATGCTAGCAGGCTCAGGAGGAAGTTCCTGAAATCCCTCTGTATGTCGGCGACGATCGCGAGCTCGGCTCCGCTGGCCTGGGTCAGTTCGTGCGTGCTTTTTTCCGAAGGGCTGACAAGGAACTGGCTGCCGCAGCTCCTGCATTTTACCCTCAGCAGTTTCGCCTGGGTATCCTGGAGGCGGTACTTCCTAAGACATTGAGGACACTGTACGATCATCAGTTTCTCCCGGCTACGTCGAATTCCAAGAATTGTTGGATGTTCAGAAATGCGACCGTCTTTTTCCTGAAGTGGAAAACCCCCATTACGAACTCCTGCTGGGCGGCGTCAAAGCTTTCCGGAGGCGCTTCCAAGGATGAAAGATCGACCTCGACTACGTGTTCAATGTTCTCGACCCTGAGCCCGAAAAGGTCGCTGCCTTTTTCTATGACGACGATCTTCTTGAGAATCGATTCCGGAAGGGGCGGAAGCTTGAGCCTCTCGGAAACGTCGAGGACGCCCACTATGTGTCCCCTGAGCGAAAATATACCCTTCAGGAAAGGCGGCACGTGCGGCAGGGGCGTGAGGATCCTGTCATCTATGATCTGCGAAAGGTCATCTATCGGTATCGCGTACCTGTTCCTTCCGACTCTGAACACGAGAAGTTTTTCGAGCTTTTTATCCCTGCCTTTCTGAAGCTCTGGTTCCGGTTGGGACGGAGTCTCGATCTTCACCGGGACCTCTATCCTCGGAGAGGAGGCCGCCGGAGCCGCCGTTTCGTAAGATTCAGCTGGTCCTGGTCCCGACTGGGGTTCCCTCCGCTCCCGGACCGGCTCTGTCTCAGGAGCCTCAACTGCGGGCTTTGCTTCCACAGCGGCGGGATCTTTTTCTTTCCGTGGCTTCCTGATACTTTCCGGGGCGGCATGCTCCTTTTTCTTTGCCTTTTTCCGGATCTTCGCTAAATCCACAGCTACCTCCTCAACCTTATTATTATAAAAGAGAAAGCTTCTTAAGGCAAAAGTCGCGTTTTCAGGGTATCTGTTTCCTCATTTCCTCTTTCGCCATCTGGGCGTGCCTTCTGACAGTCACTTCGGATATGCCCAGCTCCCTCGAGATCTCGGCGTCGTCGAATCCGAGAACCTCCCTGAGCAGGAAGATTATCCTCCGCTTCGGCGGAAGCTTGGAAGAGAACCCGTAAAGGTCCCTAACGTCGAATCCTCTTCCCTCTATGATCAGTTCCGGGACATTTTCAGGCAGGTCGTCCAAGGATATCTCCGCTCTTCTTTTTCCGAGAAACGTATAGGTCCTCCTTATGGCGATCTGCCTGAGGTAAGGCGTGGGGTCTGTCTCCCTGACTTTTTTAAGCGAGAGGAAGAACCTGTAGAAAGTCTCCTGAAGAATCTCCTCCACGTCCGCGCCGTTGGGCACCATCTGGAAGACAGTCCTGTAAAGCGAGGAGTAACAAGCCTTCACGAGCTGTTCGAAAGCCTTCTCGTCGCCTTTCTGAGCTTCCCTGAGAAGAACGATTTTGTCAGAATCTGCCCCGTTCATGCGGAGCTAGTATAGACTTGTATTGCCCCGGTTGTCCACCGCAACGACAGTGTAAAGCATCGGAGGGTCGGTACTGGAGTCGCAGTAAACCGCCATTCCCCCGTCGCAGGAGGACTTGTCAAGAGAAGGACCGAGGTTCACGGTCAAGACCGGGCTGGCAGGAGATACATGGTCTTTCGTAACCATTGGAGGGTCCAGACCGAAAAGCCTGTAGCCGGTTATCAGCCCCGTTGGCGCTCCGTTCAGGGTCGTGGTCACGGGATTGAAATTTATCAGAGTGGGGCTCACGGGAGAGTTCTTCGTCACCATGAGCGACATGACCGCCGCCGGGGGATCGTGAGATGCCGGTCCCCTGTTACCGGAGGGATCTATCGCCACGACCAGGTAGGTGACAGTCGGGGAGAGGTTGACCGCACCCGGATCCGTGTATGAATGAACCGTCTGGCCTGATATTGCGGGAACGTTAATCTTTGCGTTGGGGTTGGCCTTGCTGATGAGATCCAGATCATAGTTGTAAGGAGTGTACGGGTTCGTCACAGGATCTTGCGTGACGCGGTATATGTCGAACGAAGCCACTGTGACTGGGTTCCCCTTTATATCGACCAGAGGCTTAGACCAGGAAAGAAGCAAGTCGGCGGCCCCCGATCTGGTTACTATCAGATCAGTAATCAGCGCGGGGACCTTGACGGCTATCGGAGAACTGGTCGGGACCGCTGAAGTTTCGGCCGAAAGTTGGCTTTCTTTTCCCGATGTATTAGTGGCAGTAACAGCGAAATAGTACCTGACGCCTTCATCGAGGCCCGACATCAGCACCGAAGTCGTTGTCTTGGGGTACTGCTGATTGTAAGAATAACTGCCCGGAGAGGTGCCCCTGTATAGCTTGTAGTAGCTAAGGTCGCTTTCGCTGTTGGCGTTCCACTGAATGCGAAGAGACGCGCCTGTCCCCTGGTCCGTGGCGATGACTCCCGTAGGGGCTGCCGGAGCTGAAGGGTTCAGTGGAACTACGGTGACAAGATTCGACGGAGCGCTCGCAAAACCGGAGGCGTCAAGAGAAACTGTGTAATAAACGTAGGTCTGGTTGTTCGTCAGGCCCGAATCTATGTAAGTGGAAACGGGGTAAGATATTTCCGACGAGTTGCGCTTCTGGAAGGTCGCTCCTCCATCGGTCGACCTGTATATGTCGTATTTGGAAGGCGCGGGAGAAGGGTGACCCCACTCGAGCGACGCGATCTGGTTACCCGGCATTCCGGAAAGGGAAAGAGGCGGCGGAACAACGGGCAGGCGCAATTCCAAGGTCGGGTCGCCAAGCAGGACAAGGCTCAGGATCGGCCTCGAATTCGATGACGGAAGATTGAAGCGGGCCGTTTCAACCGCGTCGCCTACCGTTCTTTCCTTCGCCATCCCGAAAATATTTTCATAGAACGGCGTCGCGAACTGCTCCTGCTCGTAAAGATAAGAGAGGGAACTGAAGCCTGTCGATCCGATCGAACCCTTGTCCGGTGCGGTGAATAGATCTTCCAGAAGGGTCGGCCCCAGGCTCGACTGATGGGCAAATCCTGCGGTGTAGCAGGTGCTGTTGACTAGGAAAGGAAGGGTGACAGGACTTGTCACCTCGGTAAGGAGATCAAGGTCTGATTGCGTGCTCCCGTTCCTCAGCTTGGAGAGGGAGAACATCCCGTTCTCATACCCCCAGTACCACCTTCCGCTGTGTCCCGCGAAATGAAGCAGTATCGAACCATTCCAGGCACCCCGTACATCTTCGGCACAGGCGTCGTCATCCGTCCCTCCCCCGTGTTCTGCATCGTGGTAATAGACCGTCGAGCTTGCATAAGGATATTGAGAGTAGTTCGATAGAAGAAAATCACTGTAAGTCTCGAATTCCTGTTCCCAGGGTTCCCTGTAGGTGTCAGCCACGAAAAGCTGCGTCCTCCTCCACGGTTCCGGTGGGACCTGATACTCGTACTCCAAGAGTTTTCCCAGAACACCTTCGAGCTGGCTGTAGCTTCTGACAGGGATCCTTCCTATTGCCGTCTCCGGATATCCGTCGCCGTCGGCGTCGCCGAAATAGCTGTCCGACGCGAACCACCCTTGGTACACAGTGTCTCCAACATTCTCGACGCACATCGTCGGCACCCAGTTCTTGAAGCCCGCGTCGTTCATGTAGTTCTTGTAATCGAAGGAAGCATCCCCAATGAGCAGAACGTATGAGGGAGGGATATCCCACGTGTAATGAGCGTCGGCAAGAAAATCCTTCATGGCGGTCGGATCGAATATTCCGTGAGAATAGTTGTCGTATATTTCCTGAGCGTCGACCACCAGGACGGAATATTTTTCTTCTTTCGCCGCGAGGTACTCCTGCCACAAAGCATCGATCCCGCCGGGATGAAAATCCGGGTGGGTGATGATCAGAAGGTCGCATCCCTCGCTCAGGTCCCTTCTTGTCATTTCCTCCACGGATGGCGTAACCGTCACCAGCGATGAAAGGAATATCTTCCTCGGGGTCCCTTCCGCGCCTGAAATATCAAGAGTGGCGACCCCTCCGCTGAAAGAAGCGTTCACGCAGTTTTTGGGAAGGAACAGGCCAGTGGCTGAATCTGTCTCGGAAACATCCAGGATCAGAGGCCGGCTGGAAAAGGGGTATGTCGGGCTTCCCGCGGTGTATTTCTTGTTGCCTCCCAGATCTTCGATCATCAAAGTGCTGTTATCAGCGTCAGTGGTCCTGAGATAGGAGACGGTCACCGTGTCCAGCGCCTGGTTGTCGAACGGTTGAGAGGAGGGTATGGTAAGCGTCAGCGTGTTGGCCGCGCTCGGAATGGCCTGTGTGAATGTTGCTGAAAGGGTGGCGACCTGTACTCCCGAAAACTCAAAGGATGTATAGGATCCCGAGTTTAACTTCGCTTTAACCTTGTGAAGGATGTTATTGGTCCCGCCCTGTTGAAATGTCAGGATGAAGCTCGTCCCGCCAGCGGACGGATGCGGAAGGTCCAGAGAAAATGTCTTGCTCGTATCTCCCGTTCCCGCGAAGTGTGTAATGTAGGAACCCCAGAACCAGAGCTCCCCGTTCGGCCGCATGTGGCTCGCGTAATCCATGAAATCGTTCGATTCGAAAAAAGCGTTGGAAACGAACGTTGTGTAAGATGGATATGATTTGTCCGAAACGTCTACCGTGTCCATCCTTAGCCCCGCCGATGAGTTCCCGAAGAGCATGTAGACGTTTTCATCGGTGAAATCGCCGCCGTTCCAGATGCTTCTGTTCTTGACGGCAAGCTTTTGCCCGAAAAACACTATGGCGTCCTCTGGATCGGAAAAATCCCCGTCGGCGTCTTCAAAAAGAAAAGGGATCTCCACTCCGCGGGAGACTATATGGTAGTTGACTGGAAGTGACGTTGAAAGATCCACTCCCTGAGAATCAAGATATGACCTGGTAAGCCTGATGATCCCGTCCTCATTGGCTTTTATGCTGTATATGGGGGTCAAAGATTCCGGAAGCAACGACCTTGTTCGCGAATCATTTTTGTCTTGACTCTTGTCATATTTGCATCCGTCCCAGTAATTGAAAAACAACGATTTCAAGGAGAGTGGATCGCATCCGTGTCCCATGGCGCGTTGGCCGTCCGGTCCTGGAATCCCGGGAAACTCAACTTCCAGCCTTGTCAGAAGTTTGGCAGCACCATAATTTTCTGTCCACTGAAGTGGAAAGACCAAAAGTTCTTTATAAGGATATCCCCTGAACGAACTACTCTGCCCCCAACTCACGAGTCTCCCGCACGGAATCGCTCCCGGAGGTATCTCTTTCAGATACATATATTCTGAAGATACGATCTTTATATCCGGCGTCGGGATCGATTCCGGAAGAATGATCTTAAAAGAAAGAACGGGACCTTCCGGTCCCGTTCCCGAAATACCGCCTTGCCAAAGAACCTTGTCGCTCTCCGAGGCACTCCAACTTAACTTCAAATCCTCCGCCTTGACCATCACAGCGAAGAACAGAAAAATAAGCGGAACTAGACGCCTCGCGCTACCTCTCATAAATATGCCTTCTCCGTCACAAGGAGGCTACTCTAATAGAACCTCCCCGCACATCCTGATGTCCTCGTCTGAAGGCACCCAAAACTATTGGTAACAACAACATCGCGCCCTTTCACGAAAGAAAGGGGGCAAAGGATCTTAGCTGGCCGCTCCTGCACCGCCGCCGCATCCGGCGACCATCTTGCTGCACGAACCCGCCAGAACTTCAATTCTTTCCCTCTGAACAATCTGTGGCTTCGAATACTGCTTCTTCATTGCTCCTCCTTTCGTTACCCTCACCAAATATAAATCAATAAAAACGGTTTGTCAAGTCCGCCAAATCGTGCCTGAAAAAAAGCAACCTCCCCAAAAAAGTATCCCCGAAAAAGCGACCCCTCAGGGAAACTGGATTTTAGCAAACCAAAAATCCCGTGTCAAGTCCCCCGCTAACTGAGTATTGTTTCATCGCCTCGCCGATCACTCAAGCCTTGCCGGGCAGGTTTTTCATTCCCTCGGGCAAGCTCCTCGCGGATCCGGGCGATCTCCAGTTCGTCTTCATCGATCCTTCTGGGATCTCCGTACCTGCTCATCGATTGCCCCATGCAAAAGTGACATTTGACGGGCAAGGCTCCAATTGTCTCCTCCATCTCCCTGGAGATAGACATGAGGTCGGGGAGCAAGGGGTGGGTTTCCCATACTTCAAGTATGTCCGCCGACCTGACATTCCCGAGCGGTTCTTTCCATTCTATGCACGGGTATATGTTCCCGAAAGGATCTACGTGGAGGAGGTTCCTTCCTATGTTGCACGCTCCGTCGCCATCCCCTCCTTCGAACGCGGATCTTCCCATTCTGAACCTGCCGGGATCTGACAGCAATATGTGGATGGACGCCTTGCCGGGGGAAAACGAGAGCGGATAAGCCTGCCCGTCGTCCGATCTGCGCAAGACCGGGTCCCAGTTTAGCGGGCATCCCCATCCGTCCGCCATATCCTGGATCGCCTCGATCTCTTTTTCCGTGACACGCGTGAGCATACATTTCAGGAAAACCGTGACGCCGCGATCCTTCAGCATCCTCACTGCCTCCCGAACTTTCTCGAACGCTTCGGGCCTTCCACAGGACTCATCGTAGCTTTTGCCTGATGCTCCGTAAATGCTGATCTCCACGCAATTCGGCATAAGGCGTTCGAACCTGTCGGCGGCCTCCCTGTCGATTAGGGACCCGTTCGTGAATACCCTCAACGCGAAAGCGAGCTGTTTTGCCCTCTCCGCAACCTCCCAAAAATCTTGGTGGACCATTGGCTCGCCGCCGGTGAGGGTAAAATACATGACGCCGCCTTCGCGCAGCCTGTTCATCAGCTTTACGATCTCGTCAAGCGACATCAGGCCCGCACCGGGTTCAGAGGATTTGTCGTGATCCCTTCCCTGCCCCGGTCTCCCTATCGGGTTGTAACAGAACCTGCAGGCGAAATTGCAGGCATAGGTCAGTTCGAGCGAGGCGTAGAAAAGGCGTCTCCGCGAGCCGATCTTTCGGGCGATCTCCTCAAGAGGCGTGTTCATCGATTGTCCTCCTTCGCGGTGTTTCTTAGGGCGGCATCCAGGAATCGCTCTTCTTTCCTGAAATGGAGATTGCAAAGGACTGCGCTCTCGAGTATTTTGGAGGCGCTCTCAAAAAGCTTGCAGTGATAATCCTCGGTTTCCTTTATAAAGGGGGCCGACGCCATGAGCAGTCCTACGCCGGGAGCCTTCCCGAGCTTCTCAATACAGTTGTTCTCCGACTTGCTTATCCAGTATAGATTCCCGAGGGGATAAGAGCCTGAGCTCTCGCGGCCCTGCCCGAACTTTCCTGCCGCGGGCATAGCGGCGGCCTTCACCCCGTCCCGTTCGATGAGGAGCGGTAGTACGTCATCGGCTATCATCAGCCCGTTCGTGGTAAGAATCGCCGCGGTGCTCTTTCCTGACCCGTGAGGTCCAAGGAACACGTGGGCCTGTCCGTCCAGCACGCTTGCCGAAGCGTGGAGGAGCAGCCCCCTTCCGCTTGTGAGGAGGATGTTGGCGAGTGCCCATCGGATATAATTTTCAACGGCACGCTCCAGGTATTCCATGTTCGGGGCGAATAGTATCTCGAGCGTCCCTTCGGAGAAATCGCATGAACATTCTCCCCTGAAATAAGGAGCGAGGATGAAGTATCCCTCGTTCCCCCGCACCCTTCCGATACTGAAATCCCCTTCCTTCACGTCCTGCCGCGAATCAGACACCGTTATCACCACTCTGTGCTCAGGTTCAGCAGCCCCGCCCGGAATGAAGAGGCCGTATGTTTTCGTGCACGCCTCCAGGAGACTTTCATCTGCCACCTCGAGCCGGATGCCGACGCCTCCGACCCTAATGTCGAGTGTTCCTTTTTTCATCGCGGACCTCTCCGTGCTTGATCGCGCGGCATCAGCTTCCCCGGCCGTGGTCGTACTTCTTCCTCAATGCCGCGATTTTCAGCTCGTATTCGTCCGGAATTGTGGGATCTCCATAAAGGAGCCTCGATTTTCCCATACAGTTGAAGCAATAGGCGTGGTGTTCGGTGGATTTCCTTATGTTCTCGAGGCATTTTCCAGACAGGGCTATCAGTTCCGGAAACCTGGGAGATTCCCTCCATACCTCTATGATATCGTCCCTTCGCACGTTACCGAGTGTTTCCTTCCACTGCATGCACGGAACGACATTTCCGTACGGGTCCACTCCGAGCGATATCCTGCCAATGTTGCAGACGGAATCGCCTTCTCCACGGTCGAAGGGTGAAACGCCCACCCTGAACCTCGGATCGCTTATTAGTTTTTCAAGGCCGGCTTCGGACGCCCTGTATTTAAGCGGATAACCGAGCCCGTCCTCCGACGGGGTTATGACGGGGTCCCAGAAAAGAGGCAGGCAAAGATCATCCGACAGTTCCTGGATCGCCTCCATCTCCTTTTCGGTTATGCTTGTGAGAACGCACTTCAGGAACGTGTTTATCCCTCTCTCTTTCAGCATTCTCAACGCTTCTATCACCTTTTTAAAATCTTTACCTCTGCCGTTGGTCTCCTCGTACCCCTTCTCAGAGGCCCCGTAGATGCTCATCTCAACGCAGTAAGGCCTGGTTTTTTCGAACCTGTCGGCCGCCTTCTCGTCTATGAGGGCCCCGTTGGTGAAGATCCTGACGGCGAAGGAAAGCCTGACAGCCTCTTCCATGATCTCCCAGAAATTCCTGTGCAGGAGCGGCTCCCCCCCCGTGAGAGTGAGGAACAGCACTCCGGACTCCTTCAGCCTCGAAAGGAGGCGGAATATCTCCTCCGGGCGCAACCGTTCTTCATCGGTTCCGCCGGGCGTTTCCCTTTCCTGGTCCGTCCTTTTCACGGGATTGTAGCAGAACCTGCACGCGAAATTGCAGTCGTAGGTAAGCTCAAGCGAAACATAGAGGAGCTGTCTCTCTTGGTAAGCTTTTTCGAAGAGCCTGTCAAGAGGAAGCGTCATTTTGCCGGGACGAGCGCCCCGCAGTTCTCCAGATCCCTGAGGAAGTCGGCCATGTCTGACCTGGCCTGCTCTTCCGAAACCTCATATTCCTGAACTATCAGGCTCGCCGTCTTTTCCTGGCCATCCTCTATGTTCTTCCAGATGAGCGAGCCGACTTCGTTGAGCACCATTATTTCACCCAGCCGGTTGTGGATCAGGACGGCCTGCCCCTCGACCATCTGCCACGAAACATCGGGATTCTTCTTCAGATCGCTGTTCATCTCTCTTCTCCTTCGGCGCTTTTTTCCAGGACGACATCCCAAAAGCCGCCATCCTTCCTAAAGAATAACTCATAAACAGGGACAATATCCAGAAATTTCCTGATTGCGGGATAGAGCAGCTCTGTCCTTCTCTTCATGGAAATGATGTTGGGACAGCTCGGCACGAGCAGACCGAACGCTGCGGCCTTCGCGGTCAACATTTTCCTGACCTCGTCGGATTTCCTGAGCCTGAAGCATCCCGCCACCGGGTATGAGCCCCTGTCCTTGAGATCCTGCGGCATCACCCCGGAAAAAGGAGTCGTGGAACAGAGGTACCTCCTTCCTTCGGGAAAAACGAACACCAGGTCGTCCGAGAGGAGCTTCGCGCCTGGCGAAAACCCGCTGACGGTGCTCTTTCCCGAACCGGAATGGCCGAAAAACAGGTACCCGCGTTCATCTCTGACAACTCCGGCCGAGTGGAAGACGAAGCCTCCCCTTTCGACAAGCAGGTTGGCGACAAGCCACCTGAAGAAGTTCTCGAAAGAAGTGAGCGCGGTGGTCACGTTGCTCCCTTCCGACACGAACAGGCGTCCCGACCGCGCGTCGTCCTGCCACGTTCCGGCGAAATGGTTCGAGAGAAGGATCCTTTCCTTCCCCCTGGCTGTCTCTTCCAGCCTCAGGAATCCGTCGCCCGGCTCGATGTATGAGGCATGTCCCGAAAGGACACGCACTTCGCACGCCGCTTCTCCGACCTGTTCACGGATGAACGGTTGATATTTCCCACGCAGGGCTTCCTCGAGCCCGGCGCTCAATCCGGACACTTTCAGGGACGCATCGAGAAAGCCTATCGAGATCTTCCCCCCGCCCAGGTCCTCACACCGCTGAGGGTCTCCCGCGGCGGGAATATATTCGAGAAGCTCCTCCCTCGTCGCCCTGATATCAGTCATGGTCATTCTCCGGCCTTTCTTTGATCATCTCCCAGAACTCAGGCTCCAGCGGAAGGTATAGCTCGCATACCCTTGTTTTTCCGATGAACCCTATGAGATTCGGGACCAGCAGGTCGCTCCTAATTTTTTCGCCGACCAGGAAAGGACAGCATGGAAGAAGCATTCCAAGGGCTTTCGGGCCGTTCGCATCGACGCATTCCGTGCGGGTGGATTTCCTTATCCTGTAACATCCCGCCACCGGAAGGACGATGTTCTCCCTGGTCAGCCTTGCCAGGGCGCCCCAGAAAGGCGTCGACGCCGCCATGTAGCGGCCGTTCTCCGGAAAAACCAGGACCATGTCGTCCGAAAGGATCCTCAAACCCGGGGTCATGGTCGCCACTGCGCTCTTTCCTGAACCCGAGGAACCGAAAAATATATAAGCTTTGCCATCGTTCTCGAGTCCGCAGGAATGGAGCATGAACCCTCCCGCCCTCAATGCCAGCCAGGAGAATATCCTGAGAAGGTAGTTCTCCAGGGCGATCGATGAGGATGAGGCGTCATCGGGATCCGACAGCAAAAGGCAACCTTCGCGCAGATCTGCATCCGCGGCCGCCGCGAAATCGTGCGACATCATGACGAATTTGTCACCCCGGAACTCTTCCTCTATCTTGAGAAACCCGTCTGAAGGCTTTTCCAGATACCGTTCCGCTCCTTTGAACAGGCTTACCGTATGCCGGGCCTGCCCCTCTTTGACGATATTCGCCGAGTACCTCTCCGACGCTTTTTCGTGCATCCTGCCGGAAAGCCCCTCGACCCTGACCGAAATGCGCCCGATGGCAAGGGAAAGAGAGAGGGGGCCCGCCATTTCATCGGGTTTTTTCAGAACGCCCGGGAATTCCCGAAAAGAAATGGTCATTTCCCGTCGTTGGCCTCAGCTGCAGCTGAGGCCTGTTCAAGTTCGAGGCCCGCGAAGAAGAACGCGACTTCCTTCCTGGCGTTCTCGGGGCTATCGCTTCCATGGATCGCGTTGCGCTGAATGGATTCCGCGAATCTGGACCTGATCGACGCGGGATCCGCTTTTTTCGGATCGGTCGCTCCCATCACTTCCCTGAGGTACGAGATCGCGTTATCCCTCTCCAGCGCCGCGGCTATGACGGGGCCTGATGTCATGAACTCGACCAGTTCTCCGTAGAAGGGCTTTCCCTTGTGCACTTCGTAGAACGCCCGAGCCTGCTCTCTTGTGAGCCTGATCCACCTCAGCTTGAGTATGTCGAACCCCTTGTCGAGAAGGATCTGAAGGATCGAGCCGTAGGTCTTCTTCACTACGGAATCGGGCTTGATGATGGTAAGCGTGCGTTCCTTCATCACTTGCCCTTCATGTCGAGGACATGCTTTCCGTAAGTGTGCGCAGCCTCCTTGCCGAGGGCGAGCGCCTTCCTGTTCATCTCCTCGGTCCCTTTCGGGACTCTTTCCATGAGGGCTTTTTCCAGGGACGCCTCTGTGACGATGCCGGTGAGCTCCCTGATGAGGCCTATCGCGATTATGTTCGCGACGAACTCCCTTCCCACGCCTTCCTTGGCGATCTTCGTGAGCGGGACTATCACCTTCTTCTTGTATTTATCGGGGATCTCGGTCTTGACAAGGTCCGCGTCGGCGATCACTATGGCGTCTTCCTTGCACATCGGGAGGTATTTTTCCGCGGCCGCCTCGGTGAAAAGCAGGACAACGTCAGGGTTGGTGGCCTTGGGGTAATCCACTTCCTCCTTCGACAGCACGACCTCGCTCTTGGAAGCTCCGCCCCTCGATTCGGGGCCGTAGGACTGCGTCTGTGTCGCGTATATTCCGTCGAATATGGCCGCAGCTTCCGACATGATCAGTCCGCCGAGCACGAGGCCCTGGCCGCCCGAACCGGCAAGTCTTATCTCAAAACGTTCCGCCATTTAAGCCTCCCCGCCTTTCTTCTGAAGGCTCTGCCTGAGCGCTTCGTATTTCTCGCAGAACTCGTCCCTGACCTCCTGGTGAAGTACTCCCACGGGGTACTTCCCGGCCTTCTCCTCCGCCTGCATCTGGTCCGCAAGCCGGACGTTGTAGGTCATCGCCTTGTACCTGTCCATCATCTCGGTGGCGCTGCCCCACTTGTTGAACCTGCCGAAGTATGTCGGGCACTGGAAGTAGAATTCCAAAAACGCAAAACCCTTGTGTGCCATAGCCTCTGCAATTAGCTTTGCAGCTTGCGGGTAGTGGTATACCGTTGTGCGGCCTACGTAAGTTGCGCCCGCACTCTTAACCATATCGCAAAGCTCAAACACATGCTCCATATTCCCAAAGGGGCTTGTGCTCGCATATGCCCCGTGCGGGGTCATAGGCGAGACTTGCCCGCTAGTCATGCCGTAGTTATTATTGTTGAGCAGCAAGACTGACAGGTCTATATTTCTCCTGGCGGCGTGAATAAGGTGGTTGCCACCGATTGCAGTTCCGTCGCCATCGCCCATTATTACGACGACTTTCAGTTCGGGATTTGCGAGTTT
>JAKQCT010000052.1 GCA_029559035.1 Acidobacteriota bacterium | reverse complement strand
AGCCTTACTTCGGTCGGCCGCCTTGACCTGCTGACCCGGGCGCCACGCGCGCGACTATGCCCTATTTACGGATAGGCTCTTTGCCGCACCGGCTTCTATTTCTTTCTTGAAATAACGGGCGAAAGTAGTAAAATCATTTCTGCATGGGAGTCGTGATGAACTTCCCGGAGAACAGGTTTCGTCAATTGACCATTTTCAATTACGGCGCCAGCCACATGGCTGACGACAGGCTGAAGGCTGATGGCTGAAGGAACGGCAGAGCGGAAGATCAGAAGCGCTGAAGAGCTGAAGTTCAACAGGGAAATTAATTCCACGATTTTCCAATTTTCAATTTTCAATTTAATATTTTCAATTACGGCGCCAGCCGTCCGGATGTCTCCGTGACCGGTAGCATCCTCCTGGTCTCCCCGCCCATCTACGATTTCACCGCCTTCGATTTCTGGCTCAAGCCTTATGGACTCCTGAACATCGCGGGAAGGATAGATTCCGAAAGGATAAGTTTTTTCGATTTCCTCGGTGCCGACGGAAAAAAGACGGAAAAGGAGTTCGGCGTCGGCAAGTTCATCAAGCAGAAGGTCGACACCCCCGCCCCCCTGAAGGACATTCCCAGGCCGTTCCACCGCTTCGGCGCGCCCCGGGAACTGTTCGCCGACTTCCTTGAAGCGAACGGGCCGTTCGACGTCGCGCTGATAGGATGCGGAATGACCTACTGGTATCCGGGGGTTTCCGAGGTGATAACGGCAATCAGGGAACACCACGCGAAAACAACGATCGTGCTCGGCGGCATATACCCGACGCTCTGTCCTTCGCACGCGTCATCTCTCGGAGCGGACCTGGTCGTCGAGGGGAACGACCTCGACCTTCTCACCAAATTTCTCGGCCTGAAGAAGGACTACCCGACACCCCGATGGGACCTATGCGGCGGAACCGTTCCCTCGGGAGTCATGAAGATAACGACCGGCTGTCCTTATTCCTGCTCCTACTGCGCGTCGAAGAGGATCGACAAAGTATTCAGGACAAGGGCGCCCGGCCTCGTGGAAAAGGAGTACGAAGCGCTTCTCGGCGCGGGAGCAATCGACATCGCTTTTTACGACGATGCACTGCTCTTCAATTTCGACAATGGCCTCGGCCCCTTCCTGGAGAAAGCTGCGGCGAAAGGAAAAAGTATCCGATTCCACACGCCCAACGGACTGCACCTCAAGCACCTGACGGCGGAAGTGGCGAAAAAACTCGTCGCCGCCAACTTCAAGACTTTCTTCCTCTCCCTGGAAACGACGAACAAGCTGTGGCATGACCGGACCGACCGGAAGGCTGACAGGGCGATGTTCGACGCCGCGCTGGGAAACCTCCTCTCGGCGGGAGCGGAACCGGAAGGCATCTCTTCCTACATACTCATGGGACACCCCGCCATAAGCCCAGAAATGATCGAAGAGACCCTGCGCTTCCTGGAGTCGAGAAAGGTCCGTCCGCGTCTTTCAGAGTTCTCCCCCATTCCGGGGACCCCGGACGGCGATGCGTGCGCGGGAAAGACCGGCCTCGCGGAGCCTTTGAACCACAACAAGCTTGCCTGGACGCTGAGGTTCTACGGGGAATCCATCTATCAGAAGATAAAAGAAACGGCCAATTCGATTTCGAAAGAAGTCAGGTCAGAAGATCAATGATCTCTTTGTGCGAGGGGTAGGCCGAGACAAGATTTTCGCGGGCCCCCGCTTCGAAGTCCGCCTCGTCGAATCCAAGCGAAACGGTCGTCCCCATCAGGGCGAATTTTCCGCCCTCCCTCAGTTTCGCTCCCTGCCAGCATCCTGCAGGGATGAGGATTTGCGGCTCTTCGCCGTTCTGAAGCTCTGCTCCGAGGATCTTCTTCTCGCACGAACCGTCCTCTTTGAACAGGAACATCTCTACCGGATTCCCCAGGTAAAAATGGAACACCTCGTCGGACTTCAGCCTGTGGATCCTGCTCTTCTCGCCTTCGCGCAGAAGATAATAGATGGCGGTGGAAAAATTCCTCATCCCCGCCCCCGTTTCCAGTTTTCCGGGACTCCTGTATGTCTCGTAAAAAAAGCCGCCTTCGAACGAAAGCGGTTTGAGAGAAAGAAGCTCGATAATTTCTTCCGCTTTCATGCTATTTCTTGACGGCTTTCTTGGGAATTATCTTCTTTTTTCCCGAAGACCCCTTTTTGTGCGAATGCTTCTTCCTGGGCGGAGGCTGGCTCTCCTTGAGCAGTTTCGCGAACTCCTCGCCCGTGGGATCGACATACACCTTTTCGCCGCAATCGAAGAGCTTGTCGAGGTAGGGCGTCTGAAGCTTCTTGTCCTCCTCGAATTCGTCCTCGAGGCCGTCGTCGTCGTCATCCGGCCGGGGCATGACGACCTTGCCGACCTGGAAAAGCTCCGGCTGGTAGATGGGGACTTCTGGCGTCCACGCGGGGTAATTGAGGTTGTAATTAAGGAACGTGAGGGTCCTGTTCCAGGAGTCCTCGCTGACGCTGTCGTCCCATTCCCCCCGCCTGTGAAGCGTGAAACCGTGCCCCACGTCCGGGTAAAGCACGACGCTGACGGGCTTGCGCGTCTCCCTCAGGTTCTTGAACGCTTCAAGAGACCTTCTCGCGGGGACGGTCCTGTCCTTCATGCCGTGGATCAGCAGCGTGGGGGGCATGTGCTCCGACGCCGAGGGAAGGTAGCATCCCGAAAGCCCTCCGTAAAAAGCCACCAGGCAAGTCACCCTCGTGTCTGTCGGAGCGTAGCCCAGACCGAGGAACGACCCGAGAGAGTACCCGACGAGGGCGACCCTCGTCTTGTCGACGTTCGGGATCGTCTCGGCGTAATCTATCGTGTCGCCCACGGTCGCCATCCACTGAGACCTGTTGCCGCGCCCCTTCCTGCCTCTCTCGAAGTAATGGGGGAACAGGCAAAGGTAGCCGTGCATCGCCAGGTCCTGCGCCATGACGTCATAGTAAGCGTCGGTCCTCTGGGGATGGCTTCCGTGCAGTAGGACCACTATCGGCCATGGCCCGGCATGGTTGGGGTAAAAGATCTCCGTGTTCACCTTGTCCCTTCCCGACGGGATCCTCACCTTCTCTATCCTTACGAGAGGCGCCTCGGGAAGCGGAGGGGATTCTTCCTCGCCGATGTCGCTCACCTCGACCCCGGGCTTCAGCGCGTATGTGGAGATCCCGGGCGCTGGCGGGACGGCTGCTTCCGGAGGAGGTTCGGGGAGGAGCTCCTGTTTCGGTTCCGGTTTTGCTTCTTCTGCAGGCTGGAAAGGGGCGGGTTTCTCTTCCGGCTTCGCTCCCTGCGGCTTCTTTTTCCAGAACCAGTTCCTGCTTTTTTTGGGCTTGGAGCCTGCAGGATCTTCCTGAGCAGGGGCTGTTCCGGTCGGGCCGGCACCTTCGGCAGGCTGCTGCCCAGTGGAGGCGGAAGGCTTCCGTCCGCTTCCGTCGTCAAGTACCGGCTGGAACTCCTGCGCCGCGAACGCCAGGGCTGTCGAAATAGCGACGATAAGAATGATGGTCTTCTTCAATCTCAACTCCAGGGAAGAATTCTAGCCTATTTTCAACGATATTCAAAAGGGGTAACTTGCTGTGGGGAAAAGGTTCACTTGACAATCAGGCCGACATTAAATAAAATGTGCGTTCCTCGGTACTGGGGAGTAGTTCAATTGGCGGAACGCCTGGCTCTGGACCAGGATGTTGGGGGTTCAAGTCCTCCCTCCCCAGCCAACTTTTTCCGGCCCGTTCGTTCAGCGGTTAGGACGCCGGCCTCTCACGTCGGTAACACGGGTTCGAGTCCCGTACGGGCTACCAAGTGAGACCTAGAGGGCGGGCAACCGCCCTTTTTGCTTCTTAATACCTCATCTATAAAGGATTTGGCGGCTTTTTCGGGAGTTTGAGCTTTTTCCCCGTCGAATTCTTAGCCTTCCGGATAAAGATAACTCTGAATCCTTATAGTGATCTTGCCGCCGGATGGACGGAAGTGTTGTTCAGGGAAAGATCGGGGGATATAATGAGAAAGGAGGAAAAATGAAGGTAAGGGGATACTCGGTATTTCTGGTCTTCATAGTTGTCTTGTCATCCTTCCAGGTATTCGGGCAGAGTGCAAGCAGTCATCACTGGTATGGCGTATCGTATCGAATCAAACATGACTATGATAAGTCCATAACAGAATTCACTGAAGCAATTCGGATAGACCCTGATTATTGGGAAGCCTACTACGACCGAGCCTCTTCCTACTATGCAAAGGGATGTTATGATAATGCTCTTGCAGATTATGCCAAGTTGATAGAGTTAAGACCCGACTTTCCTGGGGCTTATTATAGTCGTGGAGTCACATTTGAGAAAAAAGGTAATTACCGTGACGCCATAATAGATTTTACAAAAGCAATAGAACTTGACCCATCTATGGCGGAAAGCTATAACGACCGTGGAAACGCTTACAAAGATAAAGGTGAGTTGGATAAGGCAATAGCCGACTATAATAAAGCTATTGAAATTAATCCGAAGTTTCTTTCCCCTCAATTTAACCTAGGGAATATTCATTATGAAAAAGGAGAATTTGATGAGGCAATAGAACGATATACAAAAGCTATTGAGCTTTACCCCAACTATCCACAGGGATATTTAATGCGGGGGAATTGTTACCTTGCCAAACAAAAATATGGGAGAGCTCTTTCTGAATATTTGAAAACAAAAGAGCTTTACCCTTACTATCCTAGCCTCTATAACAACATCAGTAGTTGCTTCTTGAAGCTATTTGATTACAAACCAGCATTAGGAAGCATCAATAAGGCAATAGAACTTAAGCCCAACAGTATTGATTATTTTGAAAAAAAAGGAAGAATTCTTCTGTGTTGCGGAAAGATACGCAATGCTACTAGATGTTATTCCTATGCCCTTAAAATTCAAAAAAAGAAAATTAATGAAACTCCAAAGTTAGGCGACTATTTAGCTGCTTCCTGGCTTTCCCTTTTTATCACCAATTTTCAAGATGCAGAACAATACGCAAAAAAAGGGTTTGAGCTATTTCCTTCAGATGTTGCTCTGCACACCAATCTAGGGCATGCTTATTTGCTTCAAGGTAAAATAGCAGAGGCTAATAAAGAGTACCAGCTGTTCATTGAAAACTTTAAGCCGACCCCTAAAGATATCCTTAAAGAAGATTTCTCTTGGCTGATAAAACGCTACCCTGATAAAGCGGCTTTAATCAATGAAACCGCCAATAACCTAGGTATTGAAATGCCAGGAGATGAGGAACGCCTGTTTCATCAGGGGTTGTCAGCTTATTGGAAATCGGACTACGAACTTGCAACTAATCTATTCAAACAAGCACTGGTGCTTAAGCCTGATTATGCTGATGCCTTATATTATCTCGGAATGAGCTACTGGCATTTGTGCGATTACAGTAAGTATCGTCAGAAGTCCATAGATGCATTAAGACAAGCTGTCGCTAACAATCCTGATGATTACCAAGAAGCTTTTTATTTGCTAGGTTTGATGTACGACTATAGTCCATCAGGCTATCAAGACGCAATAGAGGCATTTAAAAATTCAATAAGATTAAATCCTTATAGTTCATGGTCGTTTCATTGCCTCGGTGATTGTTATTGTCTTATGAGGCAATACGAGAATGCGGTAAATTCATATGGGCAAGCAATAATTCTAGACCCCGAAGAAGTTGAGCACTATGATGCTTTAGGACACGCATTTCAGATGTTACAACGACATCAAGATGCGATAAGAGCATACAGCCAGGCATTACTTCACAATCCAAAAGATGTTCAAGCACACGCCCAACTCTGCTTGATATACATGGACCTCAAAGATAAAGATTCGGCTTTGTCCGAGTATAAGATTCTGAAAATATTGAATCGGAAAAGAGCAGAAGACTACCCCCAATTGCTTTATGACCATTTCCCCAACGAGAAAGACATCAAGCCCCCGAAAAAGAAAAGCAAAGGTGGATGGTTTGCTGAATAGATATTCATCAACACTACTCCCCGCATTTACAGGAACATAAGCTAGGACTTTTATAGCCCGCCCTCCTTCACGTGTCTTAAGATCTCCAATGCTTATGGTATCATCTCTTTTTTCCTTACGCCCCGCTTGATGGCATTTCAAGGAAGAACTGGAGCCGTTTGAATAAGCCGATCCAGTTCGTTCTTTTTCCGGGGAACGGGGTTCGTATTTTATTGCAGGGAGCATGCGATGCAAGGGATCAGCGAAGCGCTGAAAAGCAGATGGGAAGGGCGGGGCGGCTGGAAAGAGCTGCTGGCGGTAAGTTTCCCGCTCATCCTTTCCACTTCCGCCGCTTCGCTCCAGCACTTCATCGACAGGCTTTTCCTCTCCTGGTTCTCGCCCGAGGCGATAGCGGCCGCGATGCCGGCCGGAATGCTCCAGTTCACCCTCCTCAGCATTTTCATCGGGACGGCGGGATACTCATCGACCTTCGTCGCCCAGTATTACGGCGCAACTCGTTCTGATTCGATCGGCCCGGCGGTCTGGCAGGGTGTCTACATTTCCCTTCTGGGCGCGCTGTTCGTGGTGCTGACCCTGCCTTTCGCGGGGATGTTCTTCGGCTGGCTCGGCCACCCCGAAACGGTGGCGGCCTACGAGGTCGAATACTACACCACACTTTGCTGGGGAGCTTTTCCGGCTATCGCGGGGTCGGCGCTGGGAGGTTATTTTTCCGGGCAGGGAAGGACCTGGCCGATACTCGCCGCAAGCCTCATCGGCACCGCGGTCAATCTTTTCCTCGATTGGTGCCTGATCTTCGGCAACTTCGGGATGCCGAGGTGGGGGGTCATGGGAGCGGCGTTCGCCACGGACATGTCGTTCGTGTCGATGTGCGCCTTCTACCTGATCCTCATGACGCGGGAAAGATACAGCGAGCGGGCTCCTTTCTTCAAGGACCCGGGGATAAAACGGGACCTCATGGCGCGCTACTTCAGGTTCGGCCTTCCGGCAGGGGTCCAGTTCTTCGTCGAGATCGCAGGATATTCCGCATTCCTTCTTCTCATCGGAAGGCTCGGAACTGAAGCCCTCGCGGCGACGACGATAGCCTTTAACATCAACAACCTCGCCTTCATGCCCCTCCTGGGCCTCGGCTTGGGGGTTTCCGTCCTGGTAGGCCAGGCGCAGGGCGAGAGGAATCCGGACAGGGCCGCGAGGTCCACCTGGTCCGGGCTTTGGATGGCCTACGCGTACATGCTTATTCTCTGCCTCTTTTACGTCGCGGCTCCGAACCTGTTCATAGAGCCCTTCGCGGCCAATAACCCTGAAGGCTTCGAGCTCATCAGCGAGTACGCCGCAGTCCTCCTGAGATTCGTCGCGGCCTACTGCGTCTTCGACACTCTGAACATAATATTTTCGGGTACTTTGAGGGGCGCCGGAGACACCCGCTTCATCTTCAAGGTGATCCTCGCCATGTCCACATTCGTCCTGGTGATCCCGACAGCGATAGCCATCTTCTTGTTCGACGCCGGGATCTACGCGACCTGGGTCATACTGACGATCCAGGTTTCGATGCTCGGACTCGTCTTCTTTTTCCGGTTCCTCAGCGGAAAGTGGCGGGAAATGAGGGTCATAGAGGATATTCCCAAGAGCGAGCTTCCCGGGGTGAACAACCCGTCCTAATTTTGACGGCCGAAGTTCGATAGTGGTTGTCATTCTCCTGTTTTAAAATTCCCCATCAAAAAGTATAATTAATGCTTTGCTTGGAGCCGCGAGGAGTTAGGGTTCCGCCCCAGTGAGGAATTACACGGCGCGCCGGATTGTTGAAAAGCCTAAAAGCCGGGGGAAAGAGGCGGGATCAAAAGGAACGGAGAAATGAAGAAAAAATTGAGGCCGAAAGATGTCGTGAAGGAGGTCGTAGAAGCCTTCAACAAGCGGGACATCGATACGGTTTTGGCTTTCTTCCGAGAGGACGCCATCTGCCATCAGGTTTCGGAACAGCCGATCTACGGCAGGGAGGCCATCGGGAAGATGGTCGCGGAGGCCGCGGGGCGGCTGAAGATGGAATGGGTGATCGAAAACATCTTCGAAGACGGTGAATGGGTCGTCCTCGAAGGAAGGGACCTCCTCGGTTACAGGGGCTGCACAATTTTCCGCGTGGTAGATTCGAAGATCCTCCTCCAGAGAGGCTACTGGTACAGCCCCGCCATGAGCAGGCATTACAGGTGGTCGTTCCATAAAAGCAATAAGCCTTCCCCCTGAACCGGCAAACCCGGGCCACAGGGCGACAATCCTCTCTTCAAGACAACACTTTTTTGGGCGACGATCGGGACCCGGCGAACCCTCTAGGCCAGGATCCTGCTGATGAACGATTCCATTGTCGCCGGAGGTATGTTCACGAACTCCGCCGCGTAATTGCGGGTGGTGTCGCACATCACCCGGCCCGCTTCCTCCCTCACTATCCTGGCTGAGATCGGAGGGAACTCGACCGTCTTGGGAAGCCCCATGAAACGGAACTCGTAAACCTTGCCGGGGATCAAAGGCTTGAAGGATTCCACCAGCATTCCCGTCCCGCTGACATTCACCGTGTTCGCGATGGTGGTCGCGTTCTGCTGGGACAGGTCCAGGCCGATGCGGATCGGAAGCCTCGCGCTTCTTCTTGTCGGGACACCCATCAGTCCTGCAACCTGTTCGTTGAAGGCATCGATTCCGGAATCCACGGGGATAACTTTCTTGACGAAAGCGGGGAGTTTGGCCCGGTCCCGGACATCGCTCATCAGGACGACCGGAAAAGGCAGTTTCGGATAACACTGGGCGAGGCTCTGCAGGTGGACCTCCACAAGTCCTTCGTAAACTCCCCGGACCATGAACAGCATCGGAGGCGATTTTAAGATGTTCCTCATGGCAAGGCTCATGTCGGATTCGTGTTCCAAAAGGACATCTTCCCGCTTGAGGATGGTCCTGCTGAAGAATTCCACATGCTTGTACTCGCAGTAGAGAAGGATCTTTCTCATTCGCAACCACCCCCCGCTTAAAGGAATAGAAACAAATTTTATAGCATTCGGGCATTTATTGTCAAACGGCGGGAAAGGATCGCGCGCGTCTTCTCTGGCCTGTAAAAAGCGTTTCCAGGGTTTCCCGACAACAATATATAGTACTTTCAAATCAGGCATTTATAAGCTATAATAAGGCATCTGGAGGTATTTTCATGAAAAGAGAGGATTTGGAAGGCGCCATCGAGGCTATCCTGCTTGTCACTTCCGAACCGGTCACGGTCGACAATCTTGTGAGGACGCTCGGCGGGCAGGCAAATCCCGCCGAGATAGCGGGCATATTGAGGGACATAGAGCGAAGGTACGACGAGACGAGCCTCGGCATTTCCCTCAGGCAGACCGCCGGGGGCTATCAGTTCGTCACCCGCGCGGAACACGCCGTCTTCGTCAAGAACTTCCTCAAGGAACACAACCTCAGGAGGCTCAGCCAGGCGGCGGTGGAGACACTGGCGATCATCGCGTACAAGCAGCCTCTCACGGCGGCGGAAGTGTCCACGATCAGGAACACCGAGTCTCAGCAGGTGATCAAGGGCCTTCTCGAAAAGAAGCTGGTGAAGATCTCGGGCAGGAAGGCGGTCATAGGAAGGCCTCTCCTTTATTCTACGACGAAGGAATTTCTGATGCATTTCAGCCTGAACTCGCTCGCCGACCTCCCCAGCTTCGAAGAACTCGAGGATGTCTTCGACGAGAACATAAAGCAGGAGACCCTGTTCAGGGACGTCAGGGACGACGAACAGCCGGCCACGGCCCCGCCGGCAACCGGCGAAGTTGAAGCCTCGCCCGAAGAGCCGGCAGTCCATGCCTCCTCTGAGGACGCCGGTGAATTGGTGGGCGCCGGAGAAACGGATCCGCAGAATGTTCAGTGAAGACGGGACCATGCGCCTTAACCAGTTCCTCGCCAGGACGGGCGCGTCATCGAGGCGCCACGCGGAGGAGCTGATAAAGGAAGGCCGAGTCATAGTCAACGGCGAAAAGGCGAAGACCTTCGGGATAAAGATCGATCCTCGCAAAGACACCGTGCTCGTTGACGGGGAAAAGGTCCGCCTTCCCTCCCGGCTTTCTTATTACATCTTCTACAAGCCGAAGGAAGTGGTAAGCACGATGGACGATCCGGAAGGAAGGGTATGCATAACGAAGTTCTTCCCCAGGGGCGTCAAGGGCCTCTTCCCGGTCGGAAGGCTCGACTTCCACAGCGAGGGGCTTCTGCTCATAACCAACGACGGAGAGCTCTCGGCCCGCCTCCTTCACCCCAGGTACAAGGTGATGAAGACATACCAGTTGAAGGTCAAGGGCGACCCGCCCAAGGAATCGCTCGACAGGCTGAGAAGAGGCATCATCCTCGAGGGGAAAAGAACCCTTCCCGTCGAGATAAAGAGGCTTTTCATCAGGGAGACCCACCACACCTGGCTGGAAGTGAAAATGATGGAAGGAAGAAAGAACCAGCTCAGGGAGATGTTCTTCCGCATCGAGCACCCCGTCATCAAACTCAAGAGGGTCGCCATCGGCGGCATCAGGATAGGGAAGATGAGATCGGGTGAGATCCGCCCGCTTCTCGTCGAAGAGATCGCCCAGCTTCGCGAAGAAGCCGGGCTTGAAATAGCCAAGGGGAAAAAGAAATGAAGATTCCTGTACCTGAACACATCCGGAAACTCGAAGCGTACCAGCCCGGGAAACCGATCAAAGAGGTGGAAAGGGAGCTGGGCCTGAAGAACACCATCAAGATGGCTTCGAACGAGAACCCTCTCGGGCCGTGCCCCGGCGCCGTCAAGGCCGCGGTCAGGGCTCTGAACGAAGTCCACTACTACCCGGAAGGCGGAGGCTTCTACCTCTGCGAAGCGCTTTCCAGGTACTACGGAGTGGCCAAGGAACAGATAATCCTCGGCAACGGCTCGGTCGAACTGATCGAGATCGCCGCGAAAACATTCATTCAGAAGGGCCTCAACACCGTCTTCAGCGACGGCGCATTCGCGATGTACAGGATCGCCACCCTCGCGATGGATGGCGACGTCAAGGTCGTCCCGATGGCGGGCAGGACCCACGATCTCAAGGCGATGGCCAAAGCCGTGGACGAAAACACCCGCCTGATGCTGGTCGCCAATCCGAACAACCCGACCGGGACCTACAACTCTTTCAAGGAAGTCAAGGAGCTGATGGAATCTGTTCCCGACACGGTCCTCGTCATAGTCGACGAAGCCTACAAGGAATACGTCCGCAAGGAGGACTACAAGAGCGCCGCCTGCCTTTTGGAAAAGCACAAGAACCTCCTCGTTTTGGGGACTTTCTCGAAGGCGTACGGCCTCGCGGGACTCAGGATCGGTTACGGATTCGGAGACCCCGAGCTTCTGCAGACGCTCCACAAGGTCCGCTCTCCCTTCAACACCAGCCTCGTCGCGCAGGAAGCGTGTATCGCCGCCCTCGACGACAGGGAGTTCGTGAAGCAGTCGGTCGAACTGAACTACGTCGAGATGGAATACCTCGAGAAGGAGCTTTCTTCCCTCGGCCTGAAGTACACCCCCTCTGTGTGCAACTTCATCCTCGTCGACGTTCCCGGCTCGGGAAAGGCGTTCTTTGAGGCGCTCCTCAGGGAAGGCGTCATCGTGAGGCCGATGGCGATGAGCGGGTTCCCCGGCTCCATCAGGGTGACCATCTGCAAGAGGGAAGGCAACAAGAGGTTCATCGAGGCGACTAAGAAGGTCTTAAAGAGCCTCAAGTAGCCGTATGCTGAAGAAAGCGCCGATCAAGCTTCCCGAAGCGCCCGGCTGCTACATCTTCAGGGGTCCCGACAAAAAGCCCGTCTACGTCGGCAAGGCGAAGAACCTCCGGTCGAGGGTTTCGTCCTATTTCCTCAAGCACGTTTCGGAAAAGGTCAGGAAACTGCGCGCGGAAGCTGTTGATCTCGACTTCGTCGTCACGGGCAGCGAATGGGAAGCGTTCCTGCTCGAGAACAACTTCATCAAGCAGTTCCACCCCAGGTTCAACGTCCTTCTGAGGGACGACAAGACCTACCCTCTCATCAAGATCAACATGAAAAAGCCTTTCCCGAAGGCCGAGTTCACCAGGAGGATCGAAAAGGACGGCGCGCTCTACTTCGGCCCCTTCGTCCCCTCCTCCTACGCGAGGAAAAACTTGAAGGCGATCCAGGAGTTCTTCATGGTCGCCACCTGCCGGGACCCCCTCGACGGGTCGAGGCCGAGGCCGTGCCTGCTCTTCGAAATGGGAAAGTGCCTCGCCCCGTGCGTCACGGGAAAAGTGAAGAAGGAGGAATACAGAAGGAGGATGGACGAAGTCGTCCTCTTCCTCGAAGGGAAGGACAAAGAGCTTGTTGATCTGGTCGATAAGAGGATGAAAGAGTCGGCTGCGGCGCAGGAATACGAAACGGCCGCGCACTACCGCGACCTTCTGGCCGCGGCTCAGAGCCTCGAGCTCAGCCAGAGCATCGTGACGAATGCGTCAGGCCACGCCGACTACTACGCCCTTTACGGCGAGGGCGAGAGGTACGTGATCGAGGCCTTCATCGTCCTCGACGGCAAGGTTGTGGACAGAACGAAGCGCAGATTCGACCGGGTCGAGCTTTCACGGGAAGAGCTTTTCGAGACTGTCCTGACGCAGATATATTCGAACTCCGAATTTATCCCCGACGCTCTCTACATCTCCGAGAAGATCGGCGGGCAATCCCTCGTTTCCCAGTTCCTCTCCGAAAAAAAGGGAAAGAAGGTGGAGGTCTTCTCTCCGAAGAGCGGAAAGAACGGCGAGCTATTGAAAACCCTCCTCAGGAACGCGGAGATGGAATTCCGACTGAACCTGAGGGAGAGCCAGAAACTCGCGCCCCTCCAGAAGCTCCTTTCGCTGAAAAAGGAGATCAGGAGGATCGAGGCGTTCGACGTTTCCCATTTCCAGAAGGAGGCGGCCTACGTCTCGATGGTCGCCTGGCAGGAGGGAAGGCTAGTCAAGACGGACTACCGGAAGTTCAAGCTGAAGGAGGCGGAAAGCGGCGACGACTACGGCGCGCTGAAGGAGGCCGTCTCCAGAAGGTACAAGAGGCTCCTGGTTGAGGGCGGAGCGTTCCCCGACCTCCTACTGATAGACGGCGGCCCGAACCAGGGGCAGTCCGCGCTGGAGGGGCTGAAGCTTGCGGGAGCGCCTGACATTCCCGTAGTGGCGCTCGCCAAAAAAGAGGAACAGCTCTTCCTGCCGCGCGGGAAAGAGCCTCTGCCGCTCGCCAAGGATTCCCCGTCGATGCTCATCGTCAGGAGCATCAGGGACGAAGCGCACAGGACGGCTATATCCGCGAACCGCAGACAGATAAACAAAAACAGGTTCACCTCGCCGCTTTTGAAGGTCAAGGGCCTCGGGGAAAAAAGCGTCAAGAAGCTTATCAAGAGATACCTGACCACCGAGAACGTCATGAATGCTCCCGCAGGAGAGCTCGAAAAGATCGTCGGGAAGCGCGTCGCCGCCAGGATCATGGAGTGGAAGAAGGAAAGAGCTAAAAACGAAAGAGAAATATGAGGGCGAATTCCAAGAGTCCAATTGTAATTTTTATGCCAATAAGTGTAAAATTTTTTGATAATAGGGACAGCCACCTAATTATGCGAAACGCACGCATCCCGGCGGGGCAAGCTTCGCTTTCATTGAAAACTGAAAAATGAAGATTGAAAAGTGAAAAATTGGTGAATCATTTCCTTGTTGAACTTCAGCTCCATTGTCAGCCCTCCTGATTGCCGTTTTTTCCCAATGTGATAAAATTCCCACTTGGGTCGAAAAAATATATCCTGATAGGGCAAAAGGGAGGTTTCCATGGAAACGGGTCACGCGGCACTTATCGGCGGCTTGATGGTCCCGGTGGTAGGGTTCCTCGCATTCGTCATTCTCATAGTCGTCCTCAAATCGTTCAAGAGCATCGGGCCGACGGAGATCGGCCTGGTGAACAAGCGGCTGTCGTTCAAGAAGCTGGTCAACGACAACCCGATCGCCTTCAACGGCGAGCCGGGATACCAGGAAGAGCTCCTCATGCCGGGCCTCCGCTTCAAGCTCTGGCCGATATACGTCATCGAGAAGCATCCGTGGGTGCAGGTTCCCGCCGGAGAGATAGGCGTGGTCATTGCGCAGGTGGGCCAGCCCCTGCCGATCGGCGCCAAGTCGGCCGTTTACAAGAACGAGTTCGGAAACTTCTCGAGCCTCAGGTGGTTCATCCAGCAGGGCGGGCAGAAGGGCGTTCAGCGTCCCGTCCTTTGCCCGGGCTCGCTCATCCCGATCCATCCCGTGGGCTTCCTCGTCATTACCAAGAAGCAGGTCTACGGCGTGCCGGTCGCCCCCGAGATCCGCGAACTGATGGAAAAGCGCGGCGGGATCCTTACCCCCGATTCCTTCGGCCTGAGGCCGGACCAGCTCAACGTCGTCTGCATCGAGCCGAGGCACGACGACACGGGCAGGGCGATCGACGTTGTGGGCATCGTCACGGTGAACGACGGGGATCCTCTCTCGGCGGGCGACATAGCGAGCAGGCTCGGAGGCTTCGAGGATATCAAGAAGCTGGAAAGCAACAAGGATACCACCGACGGGGCTCTCATGGAGGTTATTCTCGAGAACAAGAACAACCTTCACAACAACTACCAGGACTTCCAGGCGTTCATAGACAACGGCGGGCGCATAGGCCTCCAGCACGACCCGCTTCTCTACGGGACCTTCAACCTCAATCCTTTCCTCGTCAACGTGGAGATCGCCCCGATGCTCGTCATCGAG
>JAKQCT010000030.1 GCA_029559035.1 Acidobacteriota bacterium | reverse complement strand
AAATAAGACATGGCCGCGACGGTAGTTGTCGGAGATGCATGGCACGGAAGCGAACGAAGGCCGATGTCTGGCGCATCGGATGAGCGAGCTGACAAAGCCGGACGCTCCGACAGCCCCGTCCCGAAGGGCGCGGGCGGCGGGCTTCGCATGACTGTGTTGACCTCCCTTGAAAGGCAGACCAGCCTTACTTCGGTCGGTCGTCTTGTCCTGCTGGCCCGGCGCCACGCGCGCGACTATGCCCTATTTACGTATAGGCTCTAAAACGCCCGCCGCCACTGGATCTAAGCTCGCCGGACGGAATTATCTCCTTTGTGATCAAATGCTTGTCGCCTACCACGGTCTTACAGGAAAAGAAACCGCGGTAAACAATTCCGGACGCTGTAACTTGTTCAATTTCAAAGAGAAATCTTTCAACGAAAGGAAACTGGAATCTCGGCTTTCCAACAAACGGCAGCTGTTGCGGAACATCTCCATACGGATCAAGAAGTTATCCCTGTTTTTAGGAGTTGGCACGCCCCGTGCCATAGGTAAGTTGCCCGGCGGAAAGGAGGCGATGAGAAAAAGGGAAAGGCGGCCGGCGAAAGAGAAAAGAAGAAAGAAGTGAACGGGAAAAGGACAAGAAGAAGATTTTGAGCCTCAAGAAGGCAGAAGGAGAAGAAGATGAAAGGAATGATCAAAAGAGTCGGATTGGTTCTCTCGGTGGTTTGCCTGTTCGCGGTGCTGATGGTTTCGTCCCTCCCGGTGATGGCCGGAACTACCTCTGATGACGGAGCGAAGGCGACGGCGCAGAAGACGCCCAAGGCGTCGAAGCCCGCCAAGAAAGCTCTCCCCGAGGGCAAGATCAACATCAATACCGCTTCGGAGAAGGACCTTCAGAAGCTCCCCAAGGTCGGCCCCGCGATGGCAAAGAAGATCGTCGAGTACAGGAACTCGGTGAAGAGCTTCAAGACGGTCGAGGAGCTCCGCAACGTGAAGGGGATCGGCGCCAAGATATTCGAAGGCCTGAAGCCTTACGTCACCATCTGAAATTGAGCGGCGAAGATCACGGGGGCGGCCCGGCCGCCCCCTTTTCTTATGGAGGAGAAGATGAACGGAAAGATAAGGAAAAGAGAAGAGATGATGGAAGGCGACATGGAGGAGGGATTCACCCTCATCGAGGCGATGGCGTCACTGATAGTCCTCTCCGTCCTATTTCTGGTGTCGGTCGGAGCGATAGGCGCGATAAAGGACCGGTCGGCGTCGGAAGCGGTCGTTACAACCTTTCAGGCGGTCAGCTCCGAGGCGAGGAGCAGGGCCATATCGGAAACCGTCAGGTACGGCCTGGTGTTCGACGACTCGGCCGGGCGGGTCACGGTGAGGCTTTTCAAGGACGGCGACGGTGACGGCGTCCTCCGGGACGATATCAGAAGGGGGACCGACAGGCCTGTTTCGGCCGCTGAAAAGCTGGGGAATGAAGGCAGTTCGATCGCAATACCGACGGGGGTCAAGAAGGACCCTTCGGGAAAACCGCTTGAAGGGCAGGACGCTATCCGCTTCGGCAGCGGCGATATCCTCACATTCACGCCGAAAGCTACCGCGACGCCCGGAACCCTTTACATCATGGAAGGGCTCGGTGATGACGGCTGGGCGGTGCGGGTCGCGGGGATAGACGGAAGGATAAGGATCTACAGGCTGAAGAACGGCGAGTGGGATGAGTACTGCAGGTGGTGAAACTTCAGGGCTATGAATTGAAAAAGTAAAATTGAAAACTGAAAAGTGAAAAATGATGGAATTCCGTTTCTTCTTTATCGCGCCGCCATTCAAGTAGTCCGGCAGCGCGATCATTCTTTCATTGCGTGCGTATTCCGCGCTTTCGCGAATGTTTTCCGCGATCGTCAGACGTTGAACCTGAAGTTGCAGATGTCGCCGTCCTTGATCACGTATTCCTTGCCCTCGACGCGGAAGAGGCCTTTCTCCTTGACCTTTTTCTCGTCCCTGCCGCACTTCACCCAGTCGTCGTAGGTGAATATCTCGACGCGGATGAACCCTCTCTCGATGTCGCTGTGGATCTTGCCTCCGGCGGCGGGCGCCTTCGTTCCTTTCCTTATGGTCCAGCCGCGCGTCTCATCCTCCCCGGCTGTCAGGAAGGTCATCAGGTCGAGCCTGTCGAACGCCACCTGGATCACGCGGTCGAGCCCCGAGCTTTCCAGGCCATAGGAAGCGAGGAATTCCTTCTTGTCTTGTGGAGAGAGTTCGGCGAGTTCCGCCTCCACCTTCCCGAAGATCTTCATCGCGTGGGTCGATTCTGAAGCGGCCTTTTCCTCGACAATTTTGAAGAGCTTCTCCGACCGCTCTGTATCGTCCTCGTTGAGGTTCGCCACGTAGATCACCGGCTTGTCCGAGAGGAATTCGACATCGGTGATGAGCTTCAGCTCCTCCTCCTTGAAATGGAAAAGGCGCAGCGGCTTTCCCTCTTCGAGGAACACTTTCAGCTTCTCCATCAGGGCGAGGATTGCGCGCGCCTTTTCGTCGCCGCTCTTGGCAAGCTTGCTGATCCTGTCGATCCGTCTCTCGACCGTCGAGAGGTCGGCAATCACCAGTTCGAAGTTGAGCGCCTCGATGTCTCTCAAGGGATCGAGCGAACCTTCGGGGTGGGGAGCGGTATCGTTCTCGAAACACCTCACGATGTGGACGAAAAGGTCCGCCTCCTTCACCTGGGCCAGAAGGTTCTTTGTCTCGTCCGCGGTCGCCCCTTTCCTGAGTCCCGGGATGTCAACGAACTCAAGCGTCGCAGGAGTTGTCTTCTTCGACTTGAACACTTTCGCGAGGTCGTCCAGCCTCGGGTCGGGGATGTGGATCGTAGCCATGTTCGGATGCTTGGACGAGGACCCGGCCCCGTCGTGGCCTGTGGATGTGAGGGCCTCGAAGATCGCCGTTTTTCCGCTCTGAGAAAGGCCTATAATTCCAGCAAGAAGTGCCATCAAAGTCTCCTTAAAACAAAGATTATTTTACCACAGGGGCCGCGGAGGGCTCAGAGGTTGTCAGCGCTGATGGCTAACAAAAAAAGGGGTCAGGCCATGCATTATGCATTACCTCCTCCAAGTATCCTTGATACGGTCGATTGATTGATGCCGAGGAACCTGGCAACTTCGCTCTGGCTGTATCCTTGGTCATCAACGGCGCTCCGGATGAATCTTTCCCTCTTTCCAATTTCGCTTAAATCGCCCGCACCGGCCAATTCTTCCAAGGACGGCCTGGCAATCTGTTTTTGATATCTCGGGATCGCGGGAAGC
>JAKQCT010000021.1 GCA_029559035.1 Acidobacteriota bacterium | reverse complement strand
CTCGATCCCCTTCTTCAGGAAGGATATCGTGGCCGAAGAAATCACGCTGTTGGCGGCAGGCGCCGGGCCGCCGGAGAAAACCATACCGACTCTTTTGACTTTCATCTTGATCCTCCATAAGAAGCCATATTTTACCTTCCGCGATGAAAAAGCTCAAATTTCCTGAACAGAGGGAGCCGCATCACGGCGCGGGATTACTTTCCAATCGCCGCTGTGACATAATGTAATTGCCGGTGGAGCCGAACCGCCGGCTGAACGAGCAAGGAGTGAAAAGGCTTTCGAATGTCATGATTGAGCGCGAGGAGAGATGAAAAAACTGTTCGCCCCCGGCTGCGCCCTGATGCTCTACAAGCCGCATCTGGCAGAAGAACTCCTCAATGTCCTCGACAGGGAATTCGGCCCATGTTCGATGTTCGACAAGTGCTGCCGGCACATCCCCGCCCTGCCCCCGGGAACGGAAATGATAAACGTCTGCCCCGGCTGCGACAGGCGTTACCGCGAAAATTACACGGAAAGCTCGACCGTGTCGGTATGGGAACTGATGGCGAAGAGCTCCGCCTTTCCGTTTCCCGACCACGGCGGAAGGGAGATGACCATACTGGACGCCTGCCCCACGCGCGACCAGGCGAGGGTTCACGACGCGGTTCGCGCAGTCCTTAAAAAAATGAAAGTCAAGATCATAGAACCTCCTCTGACAAGGACTCGAAGCACCTGCTGCGGGGACAGCTTCTACGGGGAGGTACCGAAGGAGCGGGTCCAGGCGCTCATGAAAAAGAAAGCGTCGGAGATGCCCGCGGAAGAAATCGCCGTCTACTGCGTTTCATGCAGCAAGGCGATGTTCGTCGGATCGAAAAAGCCGAGATACATGATCGACCTCATCTTCAACGAGGAAACGATCCCGATGACCACTGATCCCGACGAGTGGCACCGCGAACTGGACCGCTACATCGAAAGCCATAAATGATAAGTGCCGGGACGAACGACCCCGATGAGAAAGACATCCTGGTCCTTCTTCCGGGAATGGACGGGACAGGGGTATTGTTCGCGCCTCTCCTCGGCGAACTCGATCCCCGGATATCTCCGTGGGTGGTGCCTTATCCCGCCGACGAGCCTTTGTCCTACGACGAACTTCTTCCGCTGGTAAGGCGCGCCCTGCCTTCAGGGGAGCCGTTCTTCCTCCTCGCAGAATCGTTCTCCGGGCCGCTTGCGATCAAGCTGGCGTCCGAGGCGCCTGGGAACCTTCGGGCGCTCGTACTCGTTTCCACTTTTATCAAGAATCCCCTTCCCTGGCTGCCCTCCTGCGCGCGCCTGGCGGCGGTCACTCCAGTCTTTCATGCCGCGAGGCATTTCATCCTTTTAAAAGCGCTTCTCTCGGGTTACGGAAGCCCCGGGTTGAACGCCCTGCTCCGGTCCGCTCACGGCGACGTCGAAGCAAGGGTCATGGCGAAAAGGGCGAGGGAGATTCTTGCAGTGGATGTGGGAAGAGAATTGAAATCGGTAAGGGCGCCGATCTATTTCATCGGAGGAGAGAGCGACAGGGTCGTCCCATCGAAGAACTTAAGGGAGATAACCGCGGTCCGCCCCGACATCGTCGTGAAAAAGATCCCCGGCCCCCATCTGGTCCTCCAGGTAAATCCGGCGAGGGCCGCCCTCGAGATAGGAAGGATCCTTTCAAGAGAGAAAACTTTTCCCCCTTCCGCCCCTTCTTGACCTGCCGAAGAGTGAAGCGTAAATTATGAGGTGTCCGAAGGAGGCAAAGATGGGATATTCGCTTTTCGCCGTGAGCGCTTACATTCTGATGAGGGCGACGGAAGTTCTTCTTGCCGGAAAGAAAGAGGAAGCCTGGTACAAGTGGCTGATCGGCGTCATCGCCTGCGGAGTGATATACACTTCCGTAGCCTCGATGCTCTGGTTCTATTTCGAAGGCCTGCACCTTCTCGGGTTCGACCCCAAGTAAACAGCGGCGGGACCTGGACCTCCGGACAACTTGCGCGGGAGGGATCGATGAAGAAATGCTCGGGTGTTCTTGAAGCGATCGGCGGCACGACCCTGGTAAGGCTGAACAGGATCGTTCCTACCGGAGCGGGAAAGATCTTCGCCAAGCTTGAATGGGAGAACCCGACGGGGAGCATGAAGGACCGCGCCGCCTCGGCGATGATCTCCAGGGCCGAGGAGGACGGTCGGCTAAAGCCGGGATACACGGTCGTCGAGTACACGGGCGGAAGCACCGGTATATCCCTCGCCCTCGTCTGCCTCGCCAGGGGATACAGGCTGAGGATAGTCACCTCGGACGCGTTCTCGGAAGACAAGCGGAACCAGATGGCCGCAATGGGCGCGGAGCTGACCCTCGTTCCCAGCGAAGGGGGGCTCACGACAAAAAAACTGATCCTGGACATGATCGAGGCGGCCAGGGCAATGAGCGCCGGGCCGGGCACATACTGGACCAACCAGCTTCACAACGAGGACAGCATTACCGGCTATCACCGCCTCGCCGAGGAGATCTGGGAGCAGACGGAGGGAAGGCTGGACGCTTTCGTCCATTCCGTCGGGACCTCCGCTTCCCTGAGAGGCGTCGCCGCCGTCCTGAAACAGAAGGACCCGAAGATAAAGATCGTCGCCGTGGAACCGGGAGAATCTCCGGTCCTGTCGGGGGGAAAGCCGGGGCCCCACAAGATCGAAGGAGTCGGGATCGGCTACATTCCGCCTCTCTGGGAGCCTTCCCTGGTGGACGAGGTTATCTCCGTAGGGACCGAAGAGGCGAAAGAGACTGCGAGGCGCCTGGCGAAGGAAGAAGGGCTTTTCGCGGGAACGAGCTCGGGGGCGAATGCGGCTGCAGCGGCCCTTGTCGCGGAGAAGCTCGGGCCCGAAGCTGTCATAGTCACCCTGATGTGCGACTCGGGGATGAAATACCTCAGCACGGACCTTTTCAAAAGGAGAGCCTGAGAGTTATTTTTTAATGTAGAATGTTCTTTGCCCCGCGCTTGACCCGAAGGTGGCATGGCGGGAAGGAGGAAAGGAGAACAGATGAAGCGTTACCCTGTTTTAATGTTGCTGATCGCCGCGGCGCTGCTGTCGATGATCGCCTGCAAGGACGTCCGGGAGAACGTGGACAAGGGGACGAAAGCCGTGAAGGCCGTCAAGAAAGCGGTTGAAGCTGCCAAGACCGCCGACAACCCGCTGAAGAAAGCCCAGGTGGGCGAGTTCATCAATTTCAAGATGACGACCGAATCCATGGGCACGAAGACGGATATGCAGATGAAGCAGACGGTGGTAGAGAAGGACGAAGTTTCGGTCACTCTGCGGACCGAAACGACCGCGATGGGCATGAAGATGCCCCCTCAGGATGTGAAGATAATGCTGAACCAGCCTTACGAGCCCTACAAGCAGGGTCTCACGGACGCGGTAGTAACCCCGATGGGAGAAGGCAACGAAACCCTCACGGTCGGCGGGAAGTCGTACGCCTGCCACTGGGCCAAGGTCAAGGTCGTCGTCAGCAAGCCCAGCGAGATCGAAAGCGTCACCACGGTCTGGACGTGCCCCGAAGTCCCCGTCAACGGCATGGTAAAGATGGTCACCGATTCGACCATGAACGCCGGCGGCAATACGATACAGTCCAAGATGACGATGGAACTCCTCGAGACCGGCAAATAAGATCGCGGCCGTTTTTATTCAGGTCCAGGGAGCGAACGGATGAAGACGAAGGGAGGAAAGAAGGCGACGGCCGAAGATCGCGCCGGGTTCCTTTCTTTCCTCTCGAACGTCTCCAGGGGATACACGGCGCACAAGGTGCCGAACTTGGCGGCCTCACTCTCGTTCTTCGGCGCGCTCTCCCTCGCCCCGCTCCTGGTCGTCATAACATACATCGCGGCGATCATTTTCGGGAAGCAAGCCATGCAGGGAGAGCTCTTCGTTCATCTCCAGTATTATATCGGGACCGAGGCCGCGGGACTTCTCGAACGGGCCGTTGCGTACGCGAAGACGCACGGCGGGCACTACCCCCTGATCTTCAGCGCCGCGATCGCCTTCTGGGGCTCGTCGTCGCTTTTCCAGGAGATGAGGTTCGCGCTTCACAGGATATGGGGCGTCCCCGACAGGGAAGGTTTCAGGGGCTTCCTTGGGCGCAAGGGCCACGCCCTGACGGGCGTCGTCGTTTACGGAACCCTCGCCATATTGCTCTTGTGGGCTTACGCCTTCTTTTCCGCCTTTCCCTTCTTCGGAGGCATCTATTCGGTTCTGATCGAAGAGGTGATGTCCCTGATCGTGGGCGGGATAGCGTTCACTTTGTCCTATCGCCTTTTTTCGGGAGCAAAGGTCCCCTGGAGGGCCGCGGCTGTGGGAGGGACCTTCGCCTCCGCGCTCTTCCTGGCAGGGCGTTTCATCCTCACCTGGTACTTCGCGAGAGCCGTCTCCGTCTCGGTCTACGCGGCGATGGGATCACTGATGGCCCTGCTCATCTGGTTCTACGTTTCGAACATCGCCTTCCTGATCGGCGCCGAGATAGCGAGGGCGCTGGGGGAGAAAAAAGGCTGATGGCTGATGGCTGAAGAGCTGAAGTTCAACAAAGAAATGGTTTCCTCAAATTTGCAATTTAGAATTTCAGATTTAATATTTACAATGCAGGCGAAGCCTGCCAAGCTGAAGGGTCAATATGGAAAATGATTCCTTAATTTTTCACTTTTCAATCTTCATTTTTCAACTTTCAATGCAGGCGAAGCCTGCCAGGCTGACGGCTGAAGTTTAAAGATAATTCAAGGATCAAGATTAATTATGACAGATGCTTTCAAATACTTTGCTTGGAAAAAGACTTACGATGAATGACTTCCTGGATCTTGTCTCTTCCCGCTTCTCGTGCCGCTGTTACCTTCCCGACCCGGTCCCGAAAGAGGATGTCGTAAGGATCCTGGAAGCCGCGAGGCTCGCGCCTTCGGCATGCAACAAGCAGCCGTGGAGGTTCGCGGTGATCACCGAAGAGTCTCTCAGGACAAGGCTTCTGGAAGAGGGATTACTCCCCGGGATCAACATGGACTGGGCGAAGGTTGCTCCCGTGACCCTCGTCCTCGGGATGAAGAGATCGCTCGTAACGCACAAGGTCGCCCCGATGCTTTCCGATGTGGATTATCCCCTCATCGATCTCGGGATCGCGGGAGAACACGCCGTCCTTCAGGCGACAGAACTTGGATACGGCACATGCTGGATCGGATGGATCAAGCCTAAGAAGGTCCGGAAAATAATCGGCTGGCCGAGGGAGATCCAGCCTCAGGCACTGATCGCTTTGGGAAAACCTGCTTCCGCGCCTGAAAAAAGAACGCCGAGGCTTTCCCTTGACGAGATCGCCGAATGGAAATAAGGGCGGGTGCATCCCCTTCAGAGTCTTCGGGCAAGCTTGCCGGGATCCTCGCGATGGCGGCGACCGCCTTCCTCTGGAGCATTGCCGGCCTCGTCATCAAGAAGATCGACTGGAACCCGATAGCGATAGCCGGGACCCGAAGCCTGATAGCATCGCTGGTCATACTTCTCTACCTGAGACGCCCGAAGTTCAACTTTTCTTTTCCCCAGGTGGCCGCGTCCGTATCACTGGCTCTGACAATGATGCTCTTCGTGACCGCGAACAAGACCACCACCGCGGCGAACGCGATACTCCTGCAGTATCTAGCCCCCGTGCTGACCGCCTTCATCGGGGCGAAGCTGCTCAGGGAAAAGCCCCGGGCGGAGCACTTCGCCGCTTTCCCCTTTGTAGCTCTCGGGATGCTCCTGATGTTCTCGGGCGAGCTTTCGGGGGGAAGGCTCCTCGGAAACATCATAGCAGTCGCTTCGGCTTTCACCTTCAGCTTTTATTTCATCTTCATGCGGATGCAGAAGGACGGCTCCCCTCTCGAATCGAACCTGCTCGCCCACTGGATGACGGCCGCCGTCTGCCTTCTCATATCCCTGTTCCTGCCCGCACCGACAGCAAGCCGGGGGTCTCTCGTGGCCATAATGGTGCTGGGAGTCATTCAGATCGGGATTCCCGCCATCCTCTTCGCGTTCGCCATCAAAAAGGTCTCCGCGGTCTCGGCCACCCTGGTAGCGGTGATCGAGCCTGTCTTCAATCCCGTCTGGGTATTCCTGGCGATCGGCGAATCGCCGGGCCCGAACGCCGTCTGGGGCGGCGCGATAATAATCCTCGCGGTGACCGCCGCTTCGGTCGCATCCTCGCGGAGGAAGCCCGCGAACTGACCGCAAGAACGGGAGAATCGGACTCCCCCGCACTTGCCAAAAAGGCATTTTTCCTTTAAAATAAGAACTTTAGAAAGGGGCCACCTGTGAAACTTCTCGTAGTGGGCGCGGGAGGGAGAGAGCACACCCTCGTCTGGAAATTGAAAAAATCGAGCCATGTTTCCGAGATCTTCTGGGCTCCCGGCAACGGCGGAGCGGAAGGGCTCGCGAAGCGGGTCGCGATCTCGCCGGATTCCGTAACCGAACTGGCCGATTTCGCCGTCGACAAACGGATAGACCTCGTCGTGGTGGGTCCGGAAGCGCCTCTCTCACTGGGGCTCGTGGACATGCTGGAAGCGAAAGGGATAAAGGCCTACGGCCCTTCTAAGAACGCGGCGAGGCTCGAAAGCTCCAAGATATTCACGAAGGAGTTCTGCGTCAGGAACTCGATACCTACCGGGCTTTTCAAGGTCTTCACGGACAGCGTGAAAGCCGCGGAATTCCTGAGAAGCTCCGAAGCGCGTTTCCCGATCGTCCTTAAAGCCGACGGCCTCGCGGCGGGAAAGGGCGTGATAATAGCCTGCGACCTCGCGGAAGCCCTCGCGGCCGTTAAGGCGATAATGGTGGACAGAGAGTTCGGCGAGGCAGGCAGCAGGCTTCTCGTCGAGGAGTTCCTCCGGGGGGAAGAGGCCTCCGTCATGGCCGTCTGCGACGGCGAGAACGGCCTCATCATTCCCACCGCACGCGATTTCAAGCGCGCCCTCGACAACGACAAGGGGCCGAACACCGGCGGCATGGGATCCCTGAGCCCGGCTCCCATCCTGCGGGACGGCGACCTTCCGATCATCAAAGAAAAGATCATCGACAGGACGCTCGGAGCGATGGCCGCGGAGGGCAGCCCTTTCAGGGGCACTCTTTACGCGGGGCTGATGATGACCGCCGAAGGCCCGAAGCTCCTTGAATTCAACGCCAGGTTCGGCGACCCGGAGACGCAGGTGGTAGTACCGAGGATCAAGAGCGACCTGTTCGAACTGCTGGCGGCTTCGGCGCAGGAAGGGATCAAAGGGTTCAGGCTGGAAGTATCGGACGAGGCCGCCGTATCGGTCGTCGCGGCTTCCGGGGGCTACCCGGGAAAATACCCCAAAGGATTCGAAATCAAAGGCATCAGGGAGGCGGAAAAACAGGGCGCGATCGTTTTTCACGCCGGAACCAGGGATAACAACGGAATAATCGTAACCGATGGAGGAAGGGTCCTGAACGTGACGGCGCTCGGGGGAACCGTGAGAACGGCCAGAGAGAGCGCATACAGGGCTCTTTCCTGCATCCATTTTGAAGGAATGGCTTTCAGGGGCGACATCGCCATGGAAGCCGTAGAAAGGTCGTGAAAATGAGCTTCCCGAAACTACCCAAGATCTCCAAGAACCTGCCGGGACCGAAGGCCAAGGCAATCATCAAAAAGGACTCTATCTACACCTCGACATCCTACACCCGCGGCTACCCGCTCGTGGCGGAAGAAGGAAAAGGCGCGGTGGTTAAGGACCCCGACGGCAATTATTTTCTGGATTTCGCGGCGGGGATCGCCGTCTGCTCGACAGGCCACTGCCACCCGAAGGTGGTCGGCGCCATCACGGAGCAGGCGAAGAAGCTGCTCCACATGAGCGGCACCGACTTCTATTACCCGGTGCAGGCGGAAGCTGCCGAGAGGATCGCCAACATGGTCCCGGGGAAAAAGAAAAAGAGGGTCTTCTTCGGCAATTCCGGCGCGGAAGCGGTCGAGTGCGCGATAAAGCTGTCGAAGCACTACACCAAGAGGAAAAGGTTCATCGCGTTCCTGGGCGCCTTCCACGGCAGGACCATCGGAGCACTCTCCCTTACCGCCTCCAAGTCGATCCAGAAGGAACACTTCTTCCCCCTGATGGGAGGGGTCACGCACGTCAACTACGCATACTGCTACAGGTGCCCCTTCGGCCTCACCTACGGAAAGTGCAAGATGAAGTGCGTAAGCAACATCGAGTCCATATTCAAGAGCATCGTCCCCCCGTCGGAAGTCGCCGCGATCTTCGTCGAGCCTGTCCAGGGCGAGGGCGGTTACGTCGTGCCTCCTAAGGAATTCATCGAAGGGGTCCGGGCTTTATGTGACAAGCATCACATCCTGATGGTCGCGGACGAGATACAATCGGGCTTCGGAAGGACGGGAAAATTTTTGGCGATGGAACATTTCGGCGTTGAACCCGATCTGGTGCTGATGGCAAAAGGGATCGCATCGGGTCTGCCCCTCTCGGCCGTCGTCGCCCCCGAGAAGATCATGTCCTGGCCGCCGGGAGCCCACGCCAGCACCTTTGGCGGGAATCCCGTGGCTCTCAAGGCTTCCATAGCGACGATAGATCTCTTGGAAAAGGAACTCATCGAGAACGCCAGGATCCAGGGAAAGTTCCTCCTTGACGGCTTCAGGGAGATGGAGAAGAAATACCCCGTGATCGGCGATGTAAGGGGATTGGGGCTTATGATCGGCGTCGAGATGGTTAAGGACAAGGCGTCGAAAGAGCGTTTCCCGGAACTGCGGGACAGGATGGAGGTCGAATGCTTCGAAAGAGGCCTCCTGGTCCTTGGGTGCGGCGCCAACACGGTCAGGATCTGCCCGCCGCTGGTGATCGACAGGACGCAGGCAAAGGCGGCCCTGGAGATATTCGAGGAGTCCCTCAAGGCCTCTTTGAAACGATTCAGGATAAAGTAGTAAAATAGGGACGCGGCATGGTACGGGACAACCGGTCCTGAGAGGTGGAGAATGAAGATCCGGATCTGGGGTGCGAGAGGAAGCGTTCCTTGTTTCTCGAAGAAGAAGAACCATTTCGGGACGAACACCCCGTGCGTCGAACTGAGCCTGGGGCATGAAAGAAGGCTGATCTTCGACGCGGGGACCGGGCTCGTTTCGATGGGCAACCACATGTCCGAGCACAGGCCGAAGGACGCGGAGACCATCAACATTTTCCTGTCGCACTTCCACTGGGACCACATCCAGGGCCTCCCCTTCTTCAAGCCCGTCTTTCGCAGGGACGCGAAGATCCACATCTACGGCAAGGAGGAGATCGAAAAGGTCTTCTCCAGCCAGATGATCACCCCCTTCTACCCGGTGCCTTTCGGCGCCCTTCCCGCGCAGATCGAGGCGGTCCACCTCGAATCTCCGGAGGAACTGCTGGGCGCGAGGATAACCCCGTTCCAGGTGAACCACCCGCAGGGTTGCATCGGCTACCGCATCGAGGCGGAAGCAAAAGTAATAGTCTACGCGACAGACACGGAACCGGACGGAGGAAGGCTCGACGAGATCCTCGTCAGCCACTCCGCCGGGGCCGACCTGCTGATAATGGACTCGAACAACTCCCTCGAGGAAGAAAAGGACCGTAAAGGCTGGGGCCATTCGACCTGGAAGGACTGCGTCGGCGTGGCGCAGAAAGCGGGAGTGAAGAAGCTGCTCCTCTTCCATCATGATCCTTTCCACGACGACGAACAGGTCTTTGAGAAGGAATCGCTCGCGAGGAAAGAATTCCCGGAATCCTACTCCGCCTACGAGGAGATGGTCCTCGAATTTTGAACCCGCTGCCAGCAGCTCTCTCCCTCGGCTCCAACCTGGGCGACACGCGCTCCAACCTGGAGGCGGCTCTTCGAGCCCTGAACTCCAGCGGCATCTTCGAAGGGCTGAAGCTCTCCTCCCTCTATCTCACCGAACCGGTCGGATGTCCTCCCCAGCCTGATTTCCTGAACATGGCGGTAGCGGGAAAGACCCTCCTCTCCCCCGCCGAGCTTCTCGCCCGATGCCTTGAAGTAGAAAAGTCGATCGGAAGGACCAGGGATGTCCCCAAGGGGCCGAGGCTTATCGACATCGACATACTTTTTTACGGTGACCTCGTAATGGACTCTCCGGAGCTGACGATCCCCCACAGGGCAATACCCGAAAGAAATTCCATCCTGGCGCCTCTCGCCGAGATATGCCCGGATTGGCGACATCCCGTTCTAGGGCTGACGGCCGCCCAGATGGCCGGGCTTTCGTCGGCGAAAGGCGGAGTGAAAATCATCCCTTCCTGAAATGCAGTATCAGCGGAGTACCTTCGAGGCCGAAGACTTCGCTCAGCCGGTTCTTCAGGTATCGCATGTATGATTCCGGCGGGGGTGCGTCCGAATTGCCGAAGAGCGCCAGCCTCGGCGGACCGTGCCCTATCTGGGTCCCGTAGCGGATCTTGAATTCTTTTCCCTTCACGCTCGGGGGAGCGACCTGCCTCGTGATGACGCCCAGGACACGGTTCAGTTCCGACGTGGAGAACTGCCTCTCGAAGTTGTCGTATACCGAGACGGCCTTGGGGAAAAGGTTCTTCATTCCCCTGCCCGTAAGTGCGGAGACCTTCACGAAAGGCATGTAGGGAGCGAAGGCGAACTTCTCCCTGAAAAGCAGCTCCGTTTCTTTCTTCTCTTTTTCGCCCTCGACTAGGTCCCACTTGTTCAGGACTAGAACGCCGGCCTTCTGCGCCCTCTCGATGATCCCCCCGATATAGGCGTCCTGGTGGGAGGGGCTTTTGGAAGCATCCACCACTAGAAGGGCTACGTGGCAGTTTTCCAGCGCTTTCCTTGCCAGGATCACCGAAAGTATCTCAGCCCCCTTTTCCGTCTTGCTCTTCTTCCTGATGCCAGCAGTATCGACCAGCGCGAACTCCCTGCCGCCGATTTTTATCAGGGAATCGACCGGGTCCCGGGTGGTCCCGGCGATTTCGGACACGAGCGCCCTTTTCTCCCCGAGTATCCTGTTTAGTATTGAGCTTTTGCCGACGTTCGGCTTGCCGACTATGGCGACTTTTATCCTGCTGTCGTCTCTTCCCTCCTCCGCCGTTTCCGTTTCGGGGATCGCGTTGCGGACGAGGGAAAGGACCTCTTCGATCCCGCGGCCGTGTTCCGCCGATACCGCGACCATGGACGGGATGCCGAGGGTGTAGAAATCGTGCTCCCTCGTCCTGTGACTCTCCTCGTCGATCTTGTTGACGAGAAGGATGATCTTCTTTCCCGAGGCTCTCAGGCGGTTGGCAAGCTCTTTCTCCACCGGAAGGACGCCTTCCTTCCCGTCGACGAGAAAAAGAACCAGGTCCGCCCCTTCGATGGCGAGAAGGACCTGCTCCTCCACCAGAGAATGGAGCGGGTCTTCGGAGGCGCCGTGGATGCCTCCCGTGTCTACGAGGAGGAATTTCCTCCCCTCGGACTCGGCCTCCGAGTAGTTGATATCCCTCGTCACGCCGGGTTCGTTGTGGACGAGCGCTTTTCTCTTCCCGATCAGCCTGTTGAAGAGCGTGGACTTCCCGACGTTGGGTCTGCCCACTATTACCACCGTAGCCACTATTGACACCTCCAGTGAGGGATTCTATCCTAAAAAGGCGGCGGAACAAAACGATCTGCCGGAGCGTTGCTCCAGGGAAAGGAGAGATGATGACAGGGAATGTCGCCGTTGACATGAACAAATGCTGGGAAGCCCTCCGGAAGGTCATAGACCCGGAACTGCAGTTCGATATCGTGGACCTCGGGCTCGTTTACAGGCTGGAGGCCGAAGGCTCGACGGTGAACATTGATATGACCCTCACCTCTCCGGGATGCCCGCTCGCTCCCCAGATGGTGATGTCGGCCGAGAACGAACTGTTGAAGGTCGAAGGGGTGGAGAAAGCCAATGTTAAGCTTGTCTGGTCGCCCCCGTGGACTCCCGAGATGATGAGCGAGGAAGCAAGGATGGGGCTGGGGTGGTGACGGCGGAATGACAGCGCGAATGGATCCTCGCGGGGTTGCCTGGCCGCTCCTGTTCGCTTAAATGAAAAGGAGAATGGCGCATGTCAGCGTTCAAAGAAGACTTCTTTTTCTCTTCGGAGGTAAGCGCGGCCCTGGCGGATCTCAGGCAGCTCGAGGGAATGATCCGCGAAAGAGGAGGAGCCCCGCTGAAAAAAGCCTTTGAAAAAAGGGTGGGCAGGATCGAGGGCATCCTCCATTGGTTCCAGAGAAGGCAGGCAGTGCTGAGGGCTCCTTCGCCGAGACCGTTCCTACTTTCAGAGCTCAAGAAGGAGATGTCCTGCAGGTCTTCCCGCGGCATTGCATCAATCAGGGTAAGGAGGGATCTATATATCCCGCTGCGCCTTTCGGATCTCTCGGACGCGCTGACGGGCATGATGGGGGCTCTTGAGACGGCAACGAAAGCCCGTGTCACGCTGGTTTTTAGAGAGTCGGGAGATGAAGTGGAGGCCGTCTTCAGCTTCAGGTCGGGGTTCGACGGGTTCGACCTGAAAACCTTCTGCCAGAAACTGTCCTGGGACAACGAGGATGGCTCCGGAGCTTATCCCGGATTCCCATTCCTGGAAGCGGTACTTCAGAACGGCAACGGTTCTTTCAATTGGAACTGGGCCCGAGGAAGGTGGAGCCTGGCCGTCTCGCTTCCGGCGCTTCCCGCGCAACGTCAAGTCCGGGGAGCCGCCTGAAGAGAGGCGAAGTCCTTTCCGAGCTCCCGCAGGAGCGAATAGAAGAGGTCCACCGGGAACCCCATCACATTGTGGAACGAGCCCTCGATGCTTTTGACGAAGAGGGCGCCCTTGCCCTGGACGCCGTAAGCCCCCGCCTTGTCCATGGGCTCCCCGTCCTTCACGTACCACGATATCTCCCTTTCGCTCATCGGGTGGAAGGTCACCCTGCTCACGGAGCAGCCGCTCGCCTCTCCGCCTCCCCCGGTCACGAGGCAGAGGCCGCTGTAAACTTCGTGCGTCCTTCCCTGCAGCCTGCCGAGCATCTCCTCGGCGTGGCCGTGGTCGTCCGGCTGGCAGAGGATCCTGCCGTCAAGGTAAACGACCGTGTCCACCCCTATCGTGAGACTGTCCGGCGATCCGTCGCGACCGGAAACATCCAGGGCCTTCTCTCTCGCCAGCCTGACCGCCTCCGCCCTGGGATCGCCGCAGGGGTCGAGCGTTTCGTCGATCCCTGACGGCCGGACATCGAACCTGAGGCCGAGCTTCTCCAGGATCTCCTTCCTTCTCGGGCTTTTCGAAGCCAGGACGATCCTTGTCATTTTTTTATTCTGTAGGCGAATATGGATGCGACCAGAAGGCCCAGCAGCGAGAAGAAGCTTACCCTCAGCACGCCTCCGAGCACCAGGCTGACGAACGAGAGGTCCAGCCTGAGCGGGTCCCTGAGCCCGATCCCCACGCTTTCGAAGAAAATGGTCTTCACAGGCCCAGCGGGCACGATCCTGCCGACCAGGTCGCCGAAAACGGAGCCGCAGAAAAGCCCGGTCAGGAGTATCAGCAGGATGAGGGGGTACCTGTTCTTCACTGGATGATCCCCTTGGGCGGGGGCGGAAAATCGGCCTCTATCTTGCCGAAATGGGCCTCGTACCTTTCGAGGTTCTCGACCAGCGTCTTGACCACCTGCTTGAAGGCTACGGGGTTCGTGATCAGCCTGCTCTGTATCTTCACGTCCTGCTTGCCCGGGACTATCCTTCCGAAATCGAGGACGAACTCCGACTTGTTGTGCAGCACCGAGAGGAAATTAACGTATATGCCCTGAGCGGTGGCATCATCCAGCTGGATCTTGATCTCGAACGGCTCCTGTTTTTTGCCTTTTTCCATTTCGACCTCCAATCGGTAATATTACTCTCGCGGGGGCGCGCGGTCAATCGGCCTTCCGGCCTCGGCCGTTTCATTCTTTTTCGTCTACCGAGACCTTCAGCCTCCCCCTCCTGAGGATCACCGACAGGCATTCTCCTTCGGCCACTTCCGAAGAATCGCCGATCACCTTTCCCGCGCCGTTCCTTATCACCGAATAGCCCCTGGACAGGATCGACAGGGGGTTCCTCTCGTTAATCAACGACAGGGACATGTCGACGAAGCGCTCCTTTGCAGCCGTCATCCTGACCGCCGAATCGCAAAGAACGGATATCAGCGAATAAAATTTGTCCGAAGACCCGGAAAGGGAATCAAGCAGCCTTGAAGGATGCAGCTGCGCCGCGAAGAGTTTCAGCGATGCCGACGCGGAGCCCATCCTGCCCTCTTCTTTTCCGGAGATCAGCGCGAGGGTCCTGTCCCTCGACTCCTCCAGCCTGTCGATCTCCCTGAAAAGCGAGAGGCCCTGCCGCCCCGGGTCGAAAAGGAGGAGCTTCTCCCGGGCGAGCGACAGTCGGGCGCTTACCGCCGCGCCGGCCGAACCGATCATCCCCGCGAGTCTCGACCTCGCCTCTAGAGCTGGCTGGCTTATTATTTCAGCCGCCGCCGAGGGCGTGGGCGCCCTAAGGTCCGCAGTCAGGTCCGTCAGCACCGTATCGGTCTCATGGCCCACCGCGCTGATGACGGGGACCGGCGACGCCGCCGCGAGCCTTGCCAGCGCCTCGTCGTTGAAGGCGCTGAGGTCTTCGAAGGATCCTCCCCCCCTCGTGAGGATTATCAGTTCGACCCCCCGGGTCCTGAATAGGCTTTTCATCGCGGCCGCGAGCCTCGCCGGAGCCTGCCCGCCCTGGACGGGCGAGTGGGCTACGATCACCTCGAAAGGGGCGGACCTTCTTTCCAGCACGGATATGATGTCCCTGATGGCGGCGCCTTCCGCGGAAGTGACGATCCCGACCCTTTCGGGGAACCTCGGTATGGCCCTCTTCCTTGACGGATCGGTCAGTCCTTCGGCGTGCAGCCTCTTTTTTGCCTGTTCGAGAGCCATCTGCAGGGCGCCGATCCCGTAGGGCTCTGCGTGGGAAACGTACAGCTGGAGTTCGCCGGATTTCCCGTAAAACCCGAGCCTGCCCCTCACCAGGAGCGCCATCCCGTTCTCCAGGTTGAACGGCAGACGCACGGCGTGCTGCCTGAAGAAAGCGGCCCGCACGACCGCCTCACCGTCCTTCATCCTGAAATAGCAATGCCCGGAAGGGCTGACGGAAAAGTTGCTCACTTCGCCTTCGACCCAAATGTCGCGGAAGGAACGCTCGAGCTCCCTGTCGAGGAGGCTCCCCAGTTCCGACACGCTGAAGACCGGCAGGCCACGGAAAATTTCCACCATGGAGCGATTCTACCATTTTTGCCCGCGCCCCCGGAAACATCCGAAAATATCTCTTTTATCGGATGGTGATTTCGTGTAGAATGTGTTTTTCAAAGCATGTTCGGAAGGAGGAACGATTCCATGTCCGGTCATAACAAGTGGGCGAACATCAAAGCGAGAAAAGGGGCCCAGGACGCAAAGAGGGGCAAGCATTTCACCAAGGTCGCGAAGGAGATCATCGTGGCTGCGAAGCTGGCGGGGGGCGATCCTGACCATAACCCGAGGCTGAGGAACGCGATCGCGGCCGCCAGAGAGCTGAACATGCCAGGCGACAACATCAAGAGAGCCATCGCAAGGGGTACCGGCGCCGAGGGGGCGCTCACGATAGAAGAGGTCCTTTTCGAGGGATTCGGTCACTCGGGAGTCGCGATCCTCGTCGAAGCCCAGACCGACAACCGGAACAGGACCACGGGAGAGATACGGCACATATTCGGGAAATACGCGGGAAACATGGGCGTCCCGGGATGCGCGTCCCGCAACTTCAAGAGAGAGGGACACATCACGGTCCCGGCCAGCCAGACGAACGAAGAGAAGCTGATGGAGATCGCCATCGACAGCGGCGCGGAGGACGTCCAGAACGACGGAGAGACTTTCACGGTCGTCACCACCTTCGAATCGCTCAACCAGGTGGCGGAAGGGCTCGTGAAATCGGGGCTTCAGCCTTCATCGGTCAAACCGGTTTACACTGCGGTGCTGACTGTCCCGGTTTCCGGCGACAGCGCTAAGAGCGTCCTGAAACTCCTGGACGCCCTCGAGGACAACGACGACGTCGCCAACGTATGGTGCAACTTCGACATAGACGACAAGGAACTGGAAACCCTCGAGACCTGATGCTGGTCGTCGGCATTGATTCCGGTTCGATCTCGACGGGGTTCGGTTTCGTGGAAGAAAAGGGCCGCTGCCTCAAGGCCGTGGATTTCGGAGCGCTCAGGCCCGGGAAGGGCCTTCCACTAACCGACCGCATCGATTTCATCTTTCGAGAAGTATCATCCCTTTTTGAAAAGTACTCACCCGAAGTGATGGCGCTCGAGGACATTTTCATGGCGAAGAACGCCCAGAGCGCCCTCAAGCTGGGACAAGTCAGGGGCGCCATAATAGCCGCCGCAGGAACGAGGGGGATATCCGTCAGGGAGTTCTCGCCCACTCTTGTCAAATCGGCGCTGACGGGTTACGGCAGGGCCGAGAAGACACAGGTCGCCTTCATGGTAACGAAGATCCTCGGGCTGGATGCGAAGCCCTCTTCCGAGGACGCGTCCGACGCCCTCGCGCTTGCCGTGACCGCCCTGATAAGAAAGGAAATCCATCCATGATATCGAGGCTGAGAGGGAGAGTAATAGAAAAAACCCCCACCTATCTGGTAGTGGACGTGGGCGGAGTCGGCTACCTTGTCTCTGTCCCGGTCACCGCCAGCGCCGCTTTGGCCGGCGATGAAGCCGAGCTGTTCATCCAGACGGAGGTGCGCGAGGACGCGATACAGCTGTTCGGGTTCGTCAACAGAGAGGACAGGGAACTCTTCCGGCTCCTCAGGGATATCCAGGGCATAGGCCCCCAGACCGCCCTGGCGATCCTCTCCAGCATTTCCCCCGAGGATTTCTGCAGGGCTGTCAGGGAGCAGAACCCCGGGCGGTTCACCGGGATCCCGCGGGTAGGCAGGAAGACGGCGGAAAGGATCCTGCTGGAACTGAGGGAAAAAAAGTTGTCTTTCGTCGAATCCTACTCCCCGGGGGGGCTCGTTCCCGGAAAACCGGATGTCTTTCAGGACGCCGTCGCCGCTCTTGAATCCCTCGGCTATAAAACCTCAGAAGCCAACAAAGTCGTGGGTGATGTCGTGAAGGAAACCCCCGAAGCCGGAACCGAGGATCTCGTGAGGCTTTCTTTGAAGAGGCTTTCGCCCTAGACCTTCTCCTCCCTGAGCTCTTTGAGGAACTTCCGGACCCTCTCTTTGTCCTTCTCCGCGATCTCGGTGAAATGCAGGCCGTAGGCGTTGAGCCTCGAATCGACCTCCTTGGCCTCCCTGATGACCCTGGCGAAAGCCTTGACCTTCTCCTTCTCTCTGGGAAGGGTGATCTGGAGCTGCACGTTGTCCCCCAGCTTGAGGTGTTTGGTGGTAAGAATGAGGATCCCGCTACTGGAGAGGTTCCTGGAGTTGCACAGGAAGAAGTTCGATTGGATGAAACCCTGCACCTGAACGTAAACGAGGAGCCTGCTCTCGCGGCGGCTTTCTACCTGGAGAAGCTTCTTGCAGGTCTCGTTGAACTCGCCGCTCTCGATCGGCTTTCTGAGAAGGTTGTTCACCCCGCGAGGCGGCCTTTCCTGTTCGGCCGACATCTCTATAATGGAAAGATCTTTCCCGTAGGGTTCGGACCTGATCTTGTCTACCAGTTCCTCCGCCTTGAAATCAGGCAGCCTGTCGTCCATGATCAGAAGGTCGAACTTTTCCTTTGCGAAATATTCAAGGGCCTGCTTTCCGCTCGCAGCCCTCTTCACATCGTGGTCCCTTCTCAGAAGAAGGGTTTCCTCGAAAGGGATCACCGTTATTCCGCTTTCAACGATCAGGATCTTCTTCGCCATCGCCGTCTACCTCAAGACAGGATTTTACTAAAAAGAAACAAGATTAACAAGTATTGACAAGCCATTGACACGGCCCTTTTTATAATGGTAAAATTTCATCGTTCGTGGAGAAAGGGTTTTTCCCTTTGGTTGTAAATTTCTAGTTAGAGGTTTGAAAGGAGGTACGCAAATGAATTGGAGGGTCGTAACGAAACTGCTCACGGTCCTGGTGGCGATTCTTGCCGTCACCGCAGTGTGGGCGCAGTCCGGCAACACGGGATCCATTTCGGGCAAGGTCCTTGACCCGAACGGCGAACCGATTCCCGGAGCAACAGTCGTCGTAAGTTCCAACTACCTTCAGGGAACCAGGGGCACACAGGCCAGCGTGGACGGAGAGTTCATGATCCCGTTCCTTCCCCCGGCCAACGATTACAAGCTAACGGTCGAAGCCCCCGGCTTCGGCAAGGTCGTGCAGTCCGGCGTTGTCGTCAACCTGGGCTCCACCACCAACACGCTCGTGACCCTGATCACCGCCGGCGAAGAGATGACCGTTACCGGTCGTCCCCCGGTCGTCACGCTGAAAGAGACCAAAGTGTCGACCAACCTGACCCAGGAAGAGCTCGAGAGCCTTCCCGTGGACAGGAGCTATCAGAGCACGCTCTATCTCGCCCCGAACGTCGTGGCTTCCGGTTCGGGCGGCAACCCGTCGGTTTCAGGCGGAACTGCCGGAGAGAACATCTACCTTATGAACGGGATCAACACCACGGATCCCGCCACGGGCACTTTCGGAACCAACGTCAACTACAACTTCATCCGTGAAACAGAGGTCTCCACAGGCTCGATGGACGCCGAATACGGCGGCTCGACCGGCGGCCTTTTCAACATGCTGACCAAGAGCGGAAGCAACGAGTACCACGGCGAAGTCTTCTTCTATTACACTGACGACTCGTTCAACGCCAAGCCCCATTCGACCGACTTCGGCGTCGCGGGCGATGCACAGTACAAGTCTTACGACTACGGCTTCGACGTCGGCGGGCCGATTATGAAGGACCGCCTCTGGTTCTTCGTCGGATACAACCCCAACTTCTCCTCCTACCACAGCGAAGGAAGCTCAACCAGCAGCTGGGGCCCCCAGAGCTACACGAAGGATTACAGTTACGACGACGTCTGGAGATCGTGGATGTGGTCTGCCAAGTTCACCCTCCGCCTCTCCGACAGGCACAATGTCGAAGCGAGCATCAGCTCGGATCCTTCCCACATCTGGTACAACGAAGGGTCGCTGTTCAGCCCCTACGACACAGCCAGGATGACCAAGCGCTTCCAGTCCGGCTACAACACCTCTGTCCAGTGGTACGGAACCTGGACGAACAACCTTTTCTCGGAAGTCGGTTACGGAAAGAACCACTCCAGGCTGGACATCATCCCGTGGTTCGACTGGCAGTACGGCATCCCCTCGGTTCAGAACTATTACCTCGGCCTCGAGCTGAACAACACTCCTGGATTCTATTCCTTCAACGACAGGGACATGTCGCAGATCTACGCGAAGGTCCAATACATCGCAAAGAAACATGAGTTCAAGATCGGGTTCGACAAGGAGAACAACCTCTCCTCGACCAAGCAGGGTCCCACCGGCGGCGCCTACATTACGCTGGTAAGACCCAACACCAGCGACCCCCTCACCAAGGACAGGAACGCCTACAGCTACTGGTACAGGCTCTATCCCGAGAACCCCTGGTCCAAGGAAAGGGGAGGCTACTTCGCCTTCTTCGCCCAGGACAAGTGGACGCTCAGGGAAGGCCTGCTCATCAACCTCGGAATGCGTTTCGAGAGGAACAGCATGAAGCCCGAGGGCGGCCAGTATTTCGACCTGGACAGCTGGTCCCCCAGGGTCTCCGTTTCATGGGATCCCTGGAAGAACGGCAGATCCAAGTTCTACCTTTCCTGGGGCCGTTACGTCGAAAGGATCCCCACCGGGTTCATCAATTCGATGGAACCGGGACGCGGTTATGTTTATGAGTATTACCGCGGCGACAACCCTTGGTTCATCGACTACTCCGGCAGCATCCCCGCCACGGTCCTTCCCGGCACGGGCAACCAGTACGCCGAAGAACTCGCGGGCGGATTCGACATCGAAGTCACCCCCGATTTCGCCATCAGCGTGGTCGCCCAGTACCGCGAGCTGAAACAGGTCATCGAAGACATCGGCTACATGACCTCCGACGGCCTCATCAACTACTTCATCGGCAACCCTGACGGCACCTACCCCGATCAGTGCGGACCCATCTCCAACTGGTCAGGCTCGGTCGTCGGGACGCCGGTTCCGTGGGCGAAGCCGGTCAGAAGGTACAAGGCTCTCACGATCAAGGCCAACAAGCGCTTCTCCAATCACTGGTTCCTCAACGCCAACTATGTCCTCTCCTCCCTCAAAGGCAACTTTGAAGGCGGCGGCAGGGGTCTTTCCACGGCCTGGGGCAACAGCCACGCTTCGCAGTATTACGACGTTCCGGACGGCGTTCTCCAGCAGAACTCCTACGGCTTCCTTCCCACGGACAGAAGGCATGTCATGAAGATCCAGGGCTCCTACAAGTTCGACTGGGGCCTCACCCTCGGAACGTCCTTCGACCTGCAGACCGGACGCCCCATCGACAAGCTGAAGATCTACGACGCCGATTTCAACTACAACAACTACTCCGGCGCGCCCAGGTTCGTTATCCCTCGTGGAGCCGGCGGCAGACTTCCCGCTACCTGGTCCCTCGACCTTCACGCCGAATACTCATTCAAGATCTGGAAAACGGATTGGGCAGTCATCGCGGATATCTTCAACGTCACCAACAACCAGACCGCGACCAGCGTGTTCGATTATGTCGATTACTACGGCACGACCACATGGAACGGGCTCCCCATCTGGGGACAGACGACCGGAAGACAGGGCGGACGCTCTGCCAAGGTCGGCTTCAAGATGAGCTTCTAGTTCATCCCGCCACATCGTTAAAGGAAAAGCCCCGGCTCGTCCGGGGCTTTTTTTAATCCAGTGACAGCTATCCAATACTTGCCTGTTCAATATTACAGGCCCCGACCAACCCCGCGGCCATTCATGCCGACATGCAGGCATCATGCGACTTCCGATCTGGGTGAAAGTGCATTCGTCAGGCCGCGCTGCCCGACGGGTCCCCCGCGGGATTATCCGACCGCGTGAGCTGCACCACACAATGGGTGAGGGCGAGACATGACCATCGTTGCGAAATGACCGTGATCAAACAGATCGTTAAGAAACGAGCCCTCTGAGATCGCCACGGGCACGGGATGTGTTCCGGCGTTTGACCGATCATCGTTGATCCCCGGGGGAAAGAGAGGGATTCGCCTCCAGGGAACACCGGGGTTTAGGTGGAAGCTTCCATGCGCCGAACTCCCGGTAGAAAGAACGATGCGAGGAACATGAGCAGAACGGGAGCCAGCCAGAGATCGCCGAACCTTCCGTAAACGGACCTTTCTCTTATTATCCTCGTAATGCCGACGCAGCCGTCGGCCTTTCCCGGGCCGCAGACCGAATCGACCCTTCCATGCGGGTCTACGATGGCCGAATAGCCTCCGTTGGCGCTCCTGACCATATACCTGAAATTCTCGACAGCCCTTACCCGGTCCATGAGGAAATGCTGGTAGATCGCGGGGGTTCCTTCGTACCAGGCGTCGTTTGACAGATTGACTAGGATATCCGATCCCGAATTGGCCTGCTTCCTTATCAGCCCCGGGAAGATAGCCTCGTAGCATATGGTCACCCCCAACCTAACGCCGTACAGGTCTATCGGCGAGAGATCGTCCCCCGGCTCGAAGCTTCCGACCGTCTCCACGAGGGGAGAGGCGAAGAAAAGGAACTTTTCCATGGGAACGTACTCTCCGAACGGGACAAGGTGTGTTTTTTTGTAGTTTCCCGAAGGCGTTCCCCATTGATCGAGAAGTATCGCGCCGTTGTAGGTCCCCTTTTCATCCGAGAAAACGGTCCCGAACAGCATAGGGACACCGGTTTCCTTTGCGGTCTGACGGATCTTTTCGTCGCACGCCCGGTCCTGGCCCCACCCGACAGGTATGGACGATTCCGGCCATACAAGAAGCTCCGGGGATTCGCCGCTCAACCTGATGGAAAGCCCCGTGAGCCTCTCCATAGTTTCCTCCCTGAAGCCCTCGTCCCATTTCATGTCCTGGGGTATGGACGGCTGAACGACGCCCGCCCTGAAACGTGTATACTTCGTCAGGTCCTGCTTTCCGTACGAAGCGCCGTGGAGAAATGCTCCCGCGAGCAGCGCGACGGCCACCAGCGAATAGGCCAGCGTGCCAGGCTTTCGCCTTTCGGTCAGCAGAAGGGCGATGCTCGCTGCCGCCATCACGAACAGGAATGAAAGGCCCAGGACGCCGAAAACATGTGCGTTCTGAAGGAGCTCGTCGTACATCGACGCGGCGTACCCCGGCCCCCACCAGGAGAACCCTCCGAAGAGCCTTCCCTTCAGCCATTCCGTCGGCGCCCATATCAGCGGGGCGAAGCAGATGCCAGCGGGGCCGAGCCTGACGGTCAGGATCTTGACGAGGACAAAAAACAGATAGCTGAAAAAGCCGAGGTACGCGCAGAGCATGAGGACGAGCAGCGCGGCGACCGGGAACGGGATCGCGCCGAACCTGTGTATGGTCGGAACTATCCACCAGACCGTCGCGACCTCGAAAAGAGCTGTCCACAAAGGAGTCCAAAGCAGGACTTCCCTTCTGTCCGCCCTGTCAATCGCCGACAGGGGAAAGACGAAAGCCGCCACGGCGAGGATGGGGATGCCGTAAGGGGGCAGCGACGCGCACCAGAACGCCACCCAGAGGAACAGCGACGCGTTCCAGCTCAGCCGCTTCTGGACAAGAATTGAAATTTTTTCGCGAATTCGCCGTGCCATTCTTCGAATCTCACCCTTTCATCGTCGTTCCTGAAAAGCTCTCCCGCAAGCATCTTTTCGGCGTACTTTCTCGCTTTTTCGAGCATACTGAGGTCCCTCGCCGGGTTGGCGAACTGGAACTGGGATATCCCCCACTGCCTGGTCCCCGCGATCTCCCCGGCCCCCCTCAGCCTCAGGTCTTCCTCCGCTATCCTGAAGCCGTCGGAGGTTTCCTCGAGCACTCTGAGCCTCTCGCAGGATGCCTTCGACCTGCCCTCCCCGGTCATCAGGACGCAGTATCCCTTTTCCCTTCCCCTCCCCACTCTGCCCCTGAGCTGGTGGAGCTGGGCGAGGCCGAACCTTTCGGCGTTCTCGACCACTATGACGCCCGCCCTGGGAAGGTCTATCCCCACCTCCACGACGGTAGTCGCCACGAGAAGGAGCGTCTCCCGCTTCCTCATCGACTCCATGACCCTGTCCTTCTCCTTAGCGGCCATCCTGCCGTGGATCATGGCGAGCGGATATCCGCGGAAGGGGCCGAGCCTGAACTTCTCGAACGCCTCGGAAGCGGCCCGCATGTCGACCGCCTCGTTCTCCCCGATCTGCGGGAAGACGAATATCGCCTGTTTGCCCTGGTCCATCGTCCGCCGGACGAAATCCTCGACCTTATCCCTCGCCGACTCGTTCCTGACGGCAGTGACGACCTTCTCCCTGTTCGGGGGCATCTCGTCAAGTACGGAGATATCCAGGTCCCCGTGTAGGGTCAGCGCGAGGCTTCTGGGTATCGGCGTGGCCGACATGGCGAGCATGTGCGGGTTAACCCCCTTGCAGGCCAGAGCGGCCCTCTGCCTCACCCCGAAACGGTGCTGTTCGTCGATGACGATGAAGTTGAGGTTGTTGTATCCGACTCCTTCCTGAAAGAGACTCTGGGTCCCCACTACAAGCCTGATCGATCCGCTTCCAAGGCCTTCGAGGATCCTCCTTTTCTCGGAGGCCCTAGTCGAGGAAAGAAGCAGCACCGTTTCGAGCCCAAGTTTCTCCGACATTCCGCCGAGCCCCAGGAACACCTGGGAAGCGAGCGTCTCCGTCGGCGCCATGTAGGCCGACTGGAACCCCGACAGCGCCGCCCAGAGCATTCCAAGGTAAGCCATGATGCTCTTGCCGCTTCCGACGTCTCCCTGGAGCAGCCTGTACATGGGCATGTCTGACGAAAGATCATCCGCCATCTCCCGGAAGACCCTTTTCTGGGCGGATGTGAGGTCGAACGGAAGTGCCTGTCTGAGCCGCTCCCCTATCTCGGCCGACTTCCTGATCGGCCTGGCCTTCTCCTTTTTCCTCTTGGCGGATTCCCGGAGCACAAGCGTCTCGAAGGAAAAAAGCTCTTCGAAGATAAAACGCCTTATCGCGGGAGATGTTTTCCCCGCCGACTCCGCCGCCGACTTATCATCCCTCGGAAAATGTATCTCCCCGAACGCCGCTCCTGCTTCGGGGAATTTTTCTTTTTCGAGGATCGCCGACGGCAGGCATTCGACTATCTCATCGTCCGCGAGGACCCTGAACATGGCCGCCCTGAGGCTTTTCGTGCCGAAGTTCCCGATCTTCCTGTAAACCGGAACGATCCTGTTAGTGTGGATCGATTCTTCTTCCTTTTCGGAAAAAGTCTCGATGTCCGGGTTTTCCATCTGGAGGCGGTTTCCGCTCCTTGTCGGGAAAAGCGACACCTTTCCGTAAAGATAATACTTCCTGCCCTTTTCCAGGGTTTTGTCGAGCCACGGCTGGTTGAACCACACCACGTGAAGGTTCGAGGCCCCGTCCGTCACGAGCGCCTCGAAGACGGAAACCCTGCTCCTGAAGCTGCGGCGGCCTTTCTTGTCCAGGACGGTGACGAGGAGCGTTGCCCATTCGCCTTCGCGGACGCCAGAGACGGGCTTCAAGTTCCTCCTGTCCTCGTAGCGGAAGGGGAAATTGTACAGAAGCTCCCTCGGGGAATCGATGCCGGCCTTGGACAGTTTCGCCGCCTGACGGGGCGTCAGGGAGCGGATGGGACTCATTTCGCCGTCCTCTTCTCCCTTCCCAGCCCGCCTCTTCCTCCCTCGTACATGGAGTCGATAAGGCTCTTGTATTTCGACAGGACGACCCTTCTCTTTATCTTGAGGGTCGGCGTCAGTTCGCCGCTTTCCACCGACAGCTCACCGGGAAGAAGCCTGTAAGCCTTCAGCTGTTCGAAACGCGACAGCTTGACGTTCGCCCGCTTGAGTACGTTGTCGAAGAGGTGTTCTATCTGAGGATGGACTATAAGCTCCTCGACGGCGGTCACGGCCACCCCCTTCCTCTCGGCGTAAGCCCTGACGTTCTCCCAGTTGGGATGGATGACCACGCTCAGGTAAGGAAGCGCGTCTCCTATGACCACCGACTGGTTGACGTAGTTGTTCTCCGCCAGGACGCTCTCAATGTGCTGCGGGGCGATGTTCTTTCCGCCAGCGGTGACTATCAGTTCCTTCTTGCGGTCCGTGATGAACAGCCTCATCTTCTCGTCGAGATGGCCGATGTCTCCCGTCCTGAACCAGCCGTCCTCGGTGAAGCACTCCCTTGTCGCGGCCTCGTTCTTGAAATAGCCTTTCATGATGTTCGGGCCGCGCGCGAGGATCTCGCCGTCGGTGTCGATCTTTATCTCGACACCGTCCAGCGGAACTCCCACCGAACCGAAACAGATGTGGCTTTCGCTGTTGGACGTCAGGACCGGAGCGGTCTCCGTGAGGCCGTAACCCTGCACTATCCTCAGGCCGACGCCGTAAAAGAATGCTTCGAGGTCGGGGTTTATCGCCGCGCCCCCGGAGACGAAGAACCTGATCCGGCCTCCTGTGCGGGTCCTGATCCCCCGGTAGAAAAGGAGATCGAAGAACTCTCTCGCAATGGAGAGGAAGAACGGCTTCCTGTTCTCCATGACCCTGGCCTTTGCCCACCTTTCGGCAATGTTGACCCCCGCGTGGATGAAATATTTTTTCAGGTAGTTGGACCTCGACGCGTTCTCCATAAGGCGGCCGTAGATCCTCTCGTAGAGCCTCGGGACGGCGCACATGACCGTGGGGCGGACATCCCGGAGGTTGGCCAGGAGCCGGTCAATGCTTTCCGCGTAGGATATCTTCAGCCCTTCAAGGATATAGGCGTAGCAGGCAAGCCTTTCGAAAGAATGCGCGAGAGGCAGAAAAACGATAGTGGTGTCGCTCTCTCTGAATTCGAACCTTGCGAGGCCGGCTTTCGCGTTGCTCACGAAATTGTCGTGGGTGAGCATGACTCCCTTCGGCTCACCGGTCGTCCCGGAAGTGTATATTATGGACGCGAGGTCCGAAGCCTCGGGCCTGTCCTTTCCTGCCGGGTCGAACCCTTCGCTTATCAGGCTCTCCCCTTTTCTCAGCGCCTCGTCAAGATAAAAAAGCGCCTCATGCGGGGCTCCGGAGTGTTCGAGGACGATCACTTCCTTGAGGTCTCCGACCCAGGTCTTGCCCTCCGAAAGCTTCTCCGCGATCAGGGGCGTAGAAACGATGGCTGCCTTCGCCTCGGAATGGACGGCGACGAAAGCCGTGTCCTTGGCCGTAAGCGTAGGGTAGGCCGGAACGAGGACCGCTCCCAGGAGGTGGGCGGTGTAATCGGTGAGGTGCCACTCCGGCCTGTTGTGGGAGATCAGGAGGATCTTGTCGCCCTTTGAAACCCCCATGCTCGACAGGAACGCCGCGAACCTCCGGCCTCTCTCCCGGAATTCATTGCCCGTGATGCTTTTCCAAGCTTTGCCGTCGTGGTGGCCGAAAGAGCTCTCGCCCCCCAGCCTGTCGAGGTAATGGTCGTAGATATCCAGTACGGTCTTGATCTCCACTGTCCGGTTCCTCCCGCAAGAATTTTACCATAAATGAAGGCGGTCGGAAGAACCAGTTAAGTGGTAAATGGGAAATAGCAAATGAGGGTAAAAGCGAAAGACGGGAAGAACGCAAGTGCGAAGTTTTGCGGGGACATGACTCGATTCGGCTTCTTGGATCGGGATCGTGTCCCCTTGAGCAAAACGGGTGGCCCTTAAGAGCGGGGAGGATAAACATTAGATCGAAGTGCTAACATTCAAAACGGAGACATTTCGATCAATCCGGATATTTAAGATGAACCTCGATTCCTTTTTCTTTGAGGAAGGCGATGACTTTTTTCTTCCATTCTTTCTGTTGGGCCATATCTTTTTCGTCGCCAAATGAGATCGTTGGAGATTTTTCCAAATCCCAGATAAAGCTTCTCCCATAATTATTATTGGCAGCATAATCGGCACCAGCTTGCAATAAATATAATAGAATTTCATAGTGGCCGCCAGCGGCATGCCATAAAGCGTTATTTCCATCTTTGTCCTTCATATTTATGTCAGCGCCGGAATTTAACAGCAATTTCAAAGCCTCCATCGCCCTTTCATTGTACATGATCACAGCAGCTATCAGCGGGCGACCATCGTCAAAATGATTGACACCATCTTCGTATCGTTTGCGGAAAACCCAATTGGGGTCTCCGCCGTGCTGAAGGCATAGTTCGAGGAAGGGAAGAGTTTCCTTGGAGATTTCGCCACCCATAGCCGCAAACCAGATTACGGATTCGCCTTCAGATGTGGCGATATTAGGGTTGGCGCCATGTTCCAGCAGCCGTTTGAACCCCTTAATATTTAGACTTGAAAATGCCGCAATAAGCGGGGTCACATTATCTTTTCCGATATAGTTGACATCCGCTCCCTGCGACACGAGCGAGTCGATTTTCTTGATGTCACCCTTGTTCGCGGCGAGGATCAATTCCACAACTTTTTCATCGGCAAAATACTCTCTGAGTTCTTTTTTACTTATAGGCTTGCCTTTGGCGTTAAAAGAGACGACAGGAAGCAGGATCAGCAGACTCAGCGCAACAACTCTCTTCAACATCTCTCCCCCTTCATCCTGGGCAATCAAATTATAATCCCAAATCGTAGAAATTTGCAGAATGCCCAATATTTGAGCCCGGCGGCGAAGCCGCCGACGCATAGACGCCGATGGGCCAGCTACTAGGAAAACGAGACGGCCGCACCGGAAGTGTACTGTGATGTACTCTGAGGATGCGGACGTCGATGTCTGACAACGTAGATGGTCCGTCGCCGTCGGCGTGTGTTTGGGTGGGGGGGGGGGGATGTTATGTGGCGCAGCAGGGGGCGCCGAAGGCGGACAAAGGCGAGCTGAAGGCTCCGAGTGAGCTTGCTCACAGAGAGACTCAAGCGATGCCTGGCAAGATGCTCAGCATCGCCCTGCGCCCTTACTATGGCTAATTGGGCGAACAGCCGTTAGCCCCTACATCCATTTTGCAGTTTTCACTTTTCAATTTTATATTCTCGATTCCGGCAAGGCCGGCACCGTGTTGCCATTTTGCCAATAATCAGATACAATTAGCCTTCTCCGCAGTAAAAACCGCGGAAAATTCAAATGGAGGTAAGACATGTCAAGAACCCAGGACTTTATCAAAACAGATGAAACATACGGCGCCCACAACTACCACCCCCTCCCGGTCGTCATCGAAAAGGCCGAGGGAGTCTGGGTCTGGGACGTCGACGGAAAGAAGTATATGGACTGCCTCTCCGCCTACTCGGCCGTCAACCAGGGCCACCGCCACCCGAAGATCGTGGCCGCCCTCAAAGCCCAGGCCGACAGGGTCACTCTCACCTCGAGAGCGTTCCACAACGACAGGATGGGCGACTGGTTGAAGCTCCTGTGCGAGCTCACAGGCTACCCCAAGGCGCTCCCAATGAACACCGGCGCCGAGGCGGTCGAGACGGCGATCAAGGCCGCCCGCAAGTGGGGAAAATACGTCAAGGGCGTCGAGAACGGGAAACAGGAGATCATCGTCTGCGAGCAGAACTTCCACGGAAGGACGACCACGATCATCGGGTTCTCCTCCGACGAGCAGACGCGTGACGGCTTCGGGCCATACACGCCCGGCTTCGTAACGATCCCTTACGGCGACCCGGCGGCTCTCAAAAAAGCCATAAACAAGAACACGGTCGGATTCCTCGTCGAGCCCATCCAGGGCGAGGCGGGGGTCGTAGTGCCTCCCGAAGGCTACTTGAAGGAGTGCTTCGACATCTGCAAACAGAACAAGGTGCTCTTCATCGCGGACGAGGTCCAGACGGGCTTCTGCCGCACCGGCAAGTGGTTCGCTACCCAGTGGGAAGGGATCAAGCCCGACATCCTGGTGCTGGGCAAGGCCCTCGGCGGCGGGATGTATCCTGTTTCCGCGATCGTTTCCGGCGAAGAGGTGATGGGCGTATTCCACCCGGGCGACCACGGCTCGACCTTCGGAGGAAATCCGGTTGCCGCGGCCGTTTCGCAGGCAGCCCTCGAAGTTCTCCGGGACGAAAAGCTGGCCGAACGGGCTGAGGAGATGGGAACCCGCTTCATGGAAGGCCTCAGGAAACTCAACAACCCCAAAGTCGCCCTGGTCAGGGGGAAAGGTCTCCTGATCGGGCTCGTCATAAAGAACGAGGCGGGAAAGGCGCGCCCCTACTGCATGAAGCTGATGGAGAACGGGCTCCTCGCCAAGGACACTCACGAACAGGTGATCAGGTTCGCCCCCGCGCTGACCATAACCGCCGAGGAAGTGGACTGGGCAGTATCGACTATCGGCAAGGTCCTCGCCTGAAACTATTCCCCGATGCCATGAAGAAAGGGCAGTCCTTAGGGGCTGCCCTTCTGATATCCGGATGAAAAAGCTTCTTTTCTCGAGACCGGCGGCGATCTTCTTCCTGACGGCAATCACGGCCATCTGGGGCTGGAGCTTCGTCATCGTAAAGGAGTCCGTATCGGTTTATCCCGTCTTCTCGTTCCTTTCGCTCAGGTTCTTCCTCGGCGCGGTGATCCTCGCAGCGTTCCTTGGAAGGTCCATTTTCAAGATGGACAGGTCGACCATGCTTGCCGGATGCATGCTGGGCCTTTTTCTTTTCGGCGGTTACGCCTTCCAGACGACGGGGCTCCTCTATACCACTCCCGCTCACAGCGGGTTCATAACCGGGCTTTTCGTCGTTTTCACGCCCGTCTTCGAATCGTTCATCTTTAAAAGGAAGCCTCACCCGGCGGTCGTATTTTCTCTTGTCCTTTCCACCGTCGGGCTTTTCGTCCTCTCCTACGACCCGGGCGCGGAAGGGATCAACATCGGCGACTTCCTGAGCCTCATCTGCGCCATCATCTACGCCTTCCACCTGATCCTGATCGACCGCTGGTCGAAGAAGCACGACACCCTCGGCCTCGCCTTCCTCCAGGTCTTCACGGTGTCGCTGCTTTCCCTGGCGGCCGCCCTGATGGTAAGGGCTCATTTTGCCCCCGTGCCTCCCGCGGCGATGAAGGGGATCCTCCTGACGGCGGTCTTCGCCACAGCCCTGAGTTACTATGTCCAGACGACCTTCCAGAAGGTCACTTCAGCCACCGAGGCGGCCCTCATATTCACCCTGGAGCCGATCTTCGCAGGCGTTTTCGCCTACTTCATGTGGGGCGAGCGGATAACGGGAAGGACGGTCGCGGGCGGGCTGCTCATTTTCGCCGGGATCGTCATTTCCCAGGTCAGGTATTTCTTTTTCGGGAGGACGGACGGGCTTGTTGACGAACAAAAATAAAAAAGCTATAATAGCGCCTTTCAAGTGTTCGGAGTGACATCCGGGCACCCGGGGGTAAAAGGAAGTTTATGAACGGTCGCCGGATTTTCACCCCGCCTGCACAGGCTTTCGCGGAATCGGAACCGCCGGGGCCGTCCCTCTTCAGCGTCAAAATGGAGGCTCAGTTATGGTGATTGACAAAAAGGTGAAAAGGTTTTCTGCGGGTCTGGCGGCGTTTCTACTGTTCTTCCTGCTGCTCTCCTCCCTGACCGGCTGCGCGTCGTTCAAAGAGCACCTGGCGATGAAGGACGCGGCGGCCGCCTACAAGGCCGGCCATTGGGACGAAGCGATAACGAATTACAAGAAAGCCCTGGCGATAAACCAGTACAGGCCCGAGAACTGGAAACACCTGGGATTCTGCTACTGGAACATCATTGAGCCGGGCTCCAGCCAGCCGAAAGACGTGGAAGCCACCAACAACGCCCTCGAAGCGTTCCAGAACTACCTGAAGATAGTGAAGAACGATCCGGCGATCCAGGACTACATAATCAATCTGTATTTGAACCAGAACAGGATCGAGGACGGTGTCAAGTTCTACGAAAGCCTCCTCGCCGAGAACCCGACCGACCCCAGGATCCTTTACACCCTGAGCGTCATGTACGGCAAGCTCGGGGATTTCGACAAATCCCTCATGTATTCCAAGAAAAAAGCCGACCTGACCCCGACCGACCCGGCCGGGTACATCTTCATATCGGCGCTTTGCTGGGAAAGATCCTACAACAAGTTCAACCCCCTGCCGAAGGAACAGCGCGAGAAGCTGGTGGCCGAAGGCATGCAGATGGTCGACAAGGCCCTCTCCCTCGACAACAACAGCTTCGAAGGGCATGTTTACAAGAACCTTCTCTACCGCCAGTTCGCCGAGATATCGAAGCTGAGGGCCGAAGACGAGAAGGACCGGCGGAAAAAGAAAGAGCTGATGGACGAAGCCGACGCTTTCCTCAAGAAAGCGGACGCCGAAAGAGACATCGCCAAGGAAATAAGGAAGAACAAGCCCGCGTCCTCCGGCAAGACCGAAGGGTCGAAATAGAGAGGTGATGAATGTTCGATACTCTTGTTGAAACGAAGAGAGAGAGGCAGACCAAGAGGGCCCTGGCGACCTTCCCCATCGCCCTGGGCGCCCACATCATTCTTCTTTCAGTGCTGATCGTCTGGAACATCTACGCTGTCGACGAACTGGAAGCCCCGATCCTGATGGTCTCCATTTTCCAGGCCGAAGCGCCCCCGCCGCCGCCCCCGCCGCCGCCGCCGCCGCCCAGGCCGCCCGCCGCGCAGGTGAAGCAGGTTCAGGCGCCCGTGCCGCTGGACCCCGAGAAGCTTGTCACCCCGACCGTCGTCCCCGACAAGATCCCTCCGGCCCAGCTGATCACCGGCACCGGTGAAGGCGGAGTCGAAGGCGGAGTCGAAGGCGGAGTCGAGGGCGGAGTCCTCGGCGGAGTCCTCGGAGGAGAGACAACCACCACTAGGAAGATCATGCAGATCGGAGCCGTCAAGCCGCCGAAGCTGATCAGGGACTACCAGCCCGTCTATCCCCCCGCCGCGCTCGCGATGGGCCTTTCCGGCAAAGTGGTCGTGGAGGTCATCATCAACGAGAGCGGAGAGGTCGAGAACGCCAGGATCCTCAGCTCCAACAACCATATCTTCGACGACGCTGCTCTAGAGGCCGCCAGAAGGTGGAAGTTCTCGCCCCCTACAGATGAAAGGGGCCAGAAGGTCGCCGTTTACTTCATCAGGGCGATCAACTTCAAATCGAGCAATTAGGATAGGATTTTAAGTTAAAAGATAGGAATACTTTAACTAGTTCAGAAAGGAGTTGAAACAATGGATCTAAGCATCATGGGACTTTGGAAATCGATGGGTTTTCTGGCAAAGGCGGTCGTCATCCTTCTCTTCGGGATGTCGTTGATCTCGCTGTGGGCGTTCATCGACCGTTTCCTTCTCTTCCTCTCGGCCAAGAAGCAGTCTCTGCAGTTCATCGCCAAGGCGTCTCCCCTAATCAAGCAGAACAGGCTTGAAGACGTTATCCAGGTGGCCAGGAGCTTCAAGAACAGCCACATTGCCAAGGTCTTCGCCGCCGGCATCCTCGAGTTCCAGGCCGAACAGGGCGGAGGCATAAGCTACAACGTCATCGAGGCGGCAAAGAGGGCGATCGAGCGCGCCACGGTCAAGACGACGGCCGAAATGAAGAGGTGGCTCAGCCTCCTCGCGACCGTCGGCTCCACGGCCCCATTCGTAGGGCTGTTCGGAACGGTCGTCGGCATCATCAACGCTTTCAAGGGCATTTCGATGACAGGTTCGGGCGGCATCGGCGCGGTGGCAGGCGGCATCGCCGAAGCTCTCGTCACGACAGCTTTCGGCATCGGCGTCGCGGTCATCGCGGTCTGGTTCTTCAACTACTTCGTGAACAAATCCGACCTCTTCGAAGTCGAGATGAAGAACTCATCCTCAGAGCTCGTGGATCACTTCATCAAGATCTCAGGCGCAGAGGGCAACTAAGAACGGAGGTTCCCAATGAGTATGGATGTCGGCGGCGGTAAATCTGTAAACAGCGACATCAACGTAACGCCATTTTGCGACGTTGTCCTTGTTCTGCTGATCATTTTCATGGTCATCACGCCCATGTTGCAGAAAGGCGTCCCGGTCCAGCTCCCCAACTCCAGGAACCCTCAGGACCAGCCTGAGGCCGACCAGGAGAGCAGCCTTGTCATAGCTATCCCCTCCGAGAACAGCTATCACATAGGCAAGGACGGACTTCCCTTCGAAGCTCTGAAGGAGCAAATTGGCGAGGACTACCAGAGGAACCCGGCGAAACCGGTCTTCATCAAGGCCTCCAGGACCATACCCTTCTATGAAGTCAAGAGGGTCCTGAAGTCAGTCCAGGACACCGGTTTCAAGAAGGTCGCCCTTTTGACCCAGCACGTGGACGAAAAGGGCAACGTGATTTCCGGTTCCGCGGCCGCGAAGATGGCCGAATAAGGAGAAGATACGATGTCTATGGAAGTTGGCGCTTCAAAAACCAAGTCCGACCCCAACATAACGCCTCTTATCGACGTCCTTCTCGTTCTCCTGATCATCTTCATGATCATCACTCCGATCATGCAGAAGGGCTTCGATTCGCAGGTTCCCCAGAAGGCCACTGGACCGCAGTCCGGGCCCAGCAACGTCATCGTCCTTCAGATCGACCCGAACGGCGGCCTCTCCATCAACAAGAAGTCGGTCACATTCAACGACCTCGGGGACGAGCTCAACGCCATTTACTCGACGAGGCCGGACAAGATCCTCTTCGTCGACGCGGACGACAAAGCAGTCTACGAGGAAGTGGTCAAGGCGATCGACGTGGCCAAGGGACAGGGTAAGGTTGAAACAATCGGCTTTGTTCTGAACTAGTTACATCTTTTTTTACTGCTCAAGGCTCTTTTTCAGGACACCCTCTTGAAGAAGAGCCTTTTTTCTATTAAAATAACCATTCTTATTCAAAGGCTTCTGGCCTTTTTTTTATCTTCCGAGCATGAACTGGGAAAGGAGGAATTAAAGTGAACCCTACCTGGCAACTCATTCTTTTCACTTTGGGTTTCAGCGTATTCGGGCTTTTCGCCGCAGCCTACCTCGCAAAATGGGTCCTGAGGAAAGACACAGGTTCGCCTGAGATGAGAAAGATCTCGGACGCCATCAAGGAGGGCGCCGAGGCATTTTTAAGAAGACAGAATATGACTATTTTGATGCTTTCACTGGTGTGCGCGGTACTCATCTTCGTGGGGTACGGCCTCATCAGGGAGCACAGGCAGTTCGATCCCGTCGACAGCTCAATGAAACTGGCCATGTGGATAACGATCTCCTTCATCTTCGGAGCTCTCTGCTCTGTCTTCGCGGGCTACGTGGGGATGTGGGTATCGATCCGCAGCAACATCAGGACAGCTTCCGCAGCGATGACCAGCCTGAACGACGCGCTTAGGATCGCGCTCAGGGGCGGGGCGGTCTCGGGGCTTCTCGTCGTGGCCATGAGCCTTCTGGGCGTCGCCGGCCTCTACGCGCTCGTTTACGCGATAGGAGGCGTAGAGGAGACCAGGATCCCGCTCCTGATCGTCGGCTACGGTTTCGGAGCCTCCTTCGTGGCGCTTTTCGCCCAGCTAGGCGGAGGCATCTACACGAAAGCGGCCGATGTCGGGGCCGATCTCGTCGGCAAAGTCGAAGCAGGCATCCCCGAAGACGACCCCAGGAATCCAGCCGTCATCGCGGACCTCGTCGGCGACAACGTCGGCGACTGCGCGGGCCGCGGAGCGGACCTCTTCGAATCTACGGCGGCGGAGAACATCGGCGCGATGATCCTGGGCGCGACGCTCGCCGCGCACGCCGAAAAGGCGGGGTTCGCCTTCTCCATGGGAGTAGTAGGCGTGATGATGTTCCCGCTCGTCGCCCGCGCCCTCGGCATCCTCGCCTCGATCATCGGCATCCTCTCGGTGAAGATGGACAAGGAAGAGAAGATGGACCCTATGCAGGCGCTGAACAGGGGCTACTACGTGGCGGTCATCCTCGCGATGATCGGCTTCGGCGCGGCTTCACGCTGGCTGCTTCACACCGACAAGGCCCCCAACGCCTGGATCTATTTCTTCGTCTGCGGGATCATCGGAGTGCTCACATCCGTAGCTTTCGTATACATAACCCAGTACTACACCGAGTACAAGTACAAACCCGTCCAGAGCATCGCCGAGGCCTCCAAGACAGGCCCCGCCACCAACATCATCACGGGCGTCAGCGTCGGCCTCGAATGCGTCTGGATGCCCACCCTCTGCATGGGGGCGGCCCTTCTCGCCTCCTACTACCTCGGAGAGATGAGCGGCCTTCCCGGGGCGGGCCTTTTCGGAACCGCGGTTGCAACCATGGGCATGCTCGCTACTGCGGCCTTCATCCTCGCCATGGACACCTTCGGCCCCATAACTGACAACGCGGGCGGCATAATTGAAATGTCGAAACAGCCTGAAGAAGTGAGGATCAAGACCGACAGGCTCGACTCGGTCGGGAACACCACCAAGGCCCTGACGAAGGGCTACGCTATCGGCTCGGCGGGTCTCGCGGCTTTCCTCCTTTTCCAGGCATACATGGACGAGATCAAGAATTACGCCGGCAAGGCCGAGGATTTCAACTTCACCGTAAACCTGGCGAAGCCTGTGGTTTTCGTCGGCGGGCTCATAGGCGCCATGCTCGTCTTCCTCTTTTCAGCCCTCGCCATCAGGGCAGTCGGCAAGGCCGCCCAGGCGATCATCGAAGAGGTCAGGAGGCAGTACGCGAAGCTCCCCAGGGAAAACGACATCATCCAGTTCCCCGATGATTTCAAGCCCGATTACGGAAGCTGCGTGGACATCGTGACGAAGTCCGCCCTCAAGAAGATGATCCTCCCCGGCCTGCTTCCGGTCCTGACGCCCCTCGCGGTCGGCCTCATCTTCAAGGTCTTCATCTCCGAAGGCAACGAGCTTATCTCCGCCGAAGCGGTGGCCTCCCTGCTGATGGTCGGGACGATCGCAGGCATTCTCATGGCTCTCTTCCTGAACAACGGCGGAGGTGCCTGGGACAACGCCAAGAAATACATCGAGACTGGAGCGCATGGCGGCAAGTACCTGACCGACGCGAAAGGCAACAAGACAAAGAACCCGACCCATGCGGCGGCAGTTGTCGGCGACACCGTCGGCGATCCCTTCAAGGACACCGCCGGGCCCTCGATCCACGTCCTCGTCAAACTGCTCTCCACCATCACGCTGGTTCTCGCACCTCTGTTCCTTTAAGGACTTTTCAGGGGGGACTCTTAAGGGTCCCCCCTTCGATCTTCCATGAAAACTCTCTTTTCCGCTATCTTGATCGTCCTCTCCTTCCTCTCCGTCCGGGATCTCAATTTTCTCGAAGACTACCGATATCGTCTTGAATACTCCTTCCCCGACGCCAGGATGTCCCTCAGCCCCATCAATCCTTATTTGAGCGCGGCTTCGGTCATCGTGGGCGAAACCGCTTCCGGAAAAATAATAATCGCCAAGAACGAGAACGAGACCAGGTCGATCGCCTCGGTCACCAAGCTTGTCACGGCGCTGACAGTCCTGAACGGCGGACAGGACCTCGACGAAGAGCTCGAGATAACCGAGGCCGACTGGGACACGATCAAGGGTTCGAGCTCCCATATACCTCACGGCGCAGTATTCACGAGGGGAGAACTTCTCAACCTGGCTTTGATGTCGTCCGAGAACAGGGCAGCTCTCTGCCTCGCGAGGAATTACAAGGGGGGGACTCACATCTTCGTAAGGGACATGAACAGGCTGTGCAGGACGATAGGGGCTGACACCAGCTACTTCGTCGACCCGGCAGGACTCAGCCCCGTGAACGTCTCCACTGCCTCCGACCTTTTCAGAATCGTGAGAGCAGCCTATTGCAAGGACCTGATCAGGGATTTCTCGACCCGGGACGACCTGCTCTTCGCGAGCCGGACCGGCAAGTTCAGGCGCTACTTCGGCAACACCAACAATATAGTGGTGAACGACAAATGGCTCGTGAAGATGAGCAAGACGGGTTACATCCTCGAGGCGGGGCGCTGCCTGGCGCTCGTCTTCGAAGTGAAAGGCAAAGACTACGCGATGATCCTCCTCGGCGAACCCTCCGTTTATCAGCGCGACAATGACGCCGAAACGATCCGCAAGTGGATAGAGGATGTCATCGAAAAGAGCTGAAGGCTGTCTACAGGGCTGAAGACTGAAGGCTGAAGTTCAATAAGGAAATGATTCCGCAATTTTAAAATTTTCAATTTTCAACTTTCATTTTTCAATGCAGGCGCAGCCTGCAGGGCTGAAGGCTGAAGGCGGAAGAGCTGAAGTTCAACAAGGAAATTGATTCCTAAACTTTTCACTTTTCAATCTTCACTTTTCAATTTTCAATTTTCAATTCAAGCGAAGCTTGCACGGGAGCTGAAGGCTGAAGGCGGAAGAGCTGAAGGTCAATAAGGAAACAGATTCCTCAATTTTATAATTTTCAATTTTCAATTTAATATTTTCAATTGAAGCGAAGCTTGCCCACCCTATATCAGCTGCAACCGCCACAGGTCGTGCAGGTGGATGATCCCCGTAACCTTTCCGTCAGGGTCCGTGACCGCGAGCGAAGTCACCTTTTTATCCTCCATGACGCCGAGAGCTTCAACCGCGAGAGCCTCCTCCTGGAGGGCGAGAGGCCTCGTGTTGGCGCATTCTATGGCCGACCTCTGCAGGATCTCCCCCCCGTACTTCTCCAGCATCCTCCTCAGGTCGCCGTCCGTGATTATCCCCTTAAGGAAGTTCGCCCTGTCGGTGATGATCGCCACGCCGAGCTTCTTCGACGATATCACGTAGATAAGATCCTTCATCGGGGTCCCCGGAGAGACTACCGGGAGCTCGTCGCCCGTGTGCATGAGTTCTTTCAGTTTAAGGAACCTCTTGCCGAGTTTTCCGCCCGGATGGTATTTCGCGAAATCTTCCCGCCTGAAGTCGCGCCTTTCCATCAGTTCAGCGGCTATGGCGTCGCCCAGCGCGATCTGGACAGTGGTGGAAGCCATCGGGGCCAGGTCGAGCGGGCATCCTTCCTCACCGACCCTCACGAGAATGCGGACGTCAGAATTGAGGGCCAGGGAGGACCCGCCGTTCCCGGTCATCGAGATGACGGAAACCCCGATCCTCTTCAGGAACGGAACGAGGTTGACCAGTTCCTCCGTTTCCCCGCTGTTCGAAAGCGCCAGGACAACATCCCCCTTCCTCAGCATCCCGAGGTCCCCGTGGATCGCTTCGGAGGGGTGCAGGAAGAAGCTGGGCGTCCCCGTCGAAGCAAGCGTCGCGGATATCTTCCTTCCGACGAGGCCGCTCTTTCCGAGGCCCGACACTACCACCCTGCCCTCGCACCTCAGCATCATGTCGATCGCCTTCCCGAAACTCTCGTCCAGCGAAGACATGGCTTCCGTCACCGACCTGACTTCCGTTTCAAGCACCTTCCTTGCGGCTTTGAATTCCATCTTCATTTCCTCACGAGGCCGAATATTGCCGAGAGCTTCGCGGCGACCGCCGGAAATTCGTCTATCTTCATCGAGTTCGCGCCGTCCGAGAGCGCCTTTGCCGGATTGTCGTGCATCTCGAAGAAGAATCCGTCGGCTCCCGCGCCTGCTGCCGCCTGCGCCAGGGTCACTATGAACTTGGCGTCTCCAGTAGACCTACCCTGCCCTCCTCCGGGCCTCTGGACCGAATGGGTCGCGTCGAAGATCACCGGGTAGCCCAGCTCTTTCATCGCGGGTATCGAGCGCATGTCCACGACCAGGTTGTTGTAGCCGAAGGTCGCGCCCCTCTCGGTAAGCCAGATCTCCTTCGCCCTTCCGCTCTCAAGCTTCCCGACCACGAAGATCATGTCCCACGGTGAGAGGAACTGCCCCTTCTTGACGTTCACGGTCCTTCCGCTCTTCGCGCACTCGAGAAGGAGGTCGGTCTGCCTGCAAAGGAAGGCGGGGACCTGGATCACGTCGGCCACTTCCGCGACCTGTTCAACCTGGGCGGTTTCGTGCACGTCTGTAAGGACCTTCAGGCCTGTTTCCTTCTTCACCGCGGCAAGGATCTCCAGCCCCTTGTTGAGGCCCGGCCCGCGGTAGCTCTTCACGGATGTCCTGTTGGCTTTGTCGAAACTCGCCTTGAAAACTACCGTCGCTCCGAGCTTCTCCGCGAAGGCGCAGATCTTTTTCGCGAGCTTCAGCGTGTGCTCCCTGCTCTCGATGACGCACGGGCCTGCAATGAAAAGAGGCTTCCTGTCCATTTCGGCATATATTTTTCTTGCCAAGGTTATTTCTCCGTTTTCCCTTCGATCCGGTTCTTGTAGGAGGCCTTCACGAACTCCCTGAAGAGCGGGTGGGGGTAGAGAGGCCTGGACTTGAACTCGGGGTGAAACTGGCAGCCAAGGAACCACGGGTGTTCCCTGACCTCCACGATCTCGACGAACTTGTTGTCCGGCGATATGCCGGTGATCGAGAGCCCCTTCTGTTCGCAGAGATCCTTGTACGCCGGGTTGAACTCGTACCTGTGGCGGTGCCTCTCCCCCACGCTGTTCGTGCCGTACGCATTTTCCGCCCGCGAACCTTTCCTGAGTAGGCACTCGAACTTGCCCAGCCTCATGTTGCCGCCGTATGTCTCGTCCCCGAGAAGGTCCCTGAGCTTGTAGAAGACCGGGTTGCCGGTGTTCCTGTCAAACTCGGTGGAATTTGCGTCCTTGAGCCCCAGCACGCTGCGGGCGAACTCGATCGTTGCAAGCTGCATGCCGAGGCAGATGCCGAAGAAGGGCACTTTGTTCTCTCGGGCGTAGCGGACCGCGGCCATCTTCCCTTCGATGCCCCTTTCCCCGAAGCCGCCCGGGACAAGGATGCCGTGTATGTTTTCGAGGACCTCCCTCGCGCCCTGCTTCTCGATCTCCTCGGCTTCGATCCACTTGATCTCCACCGCGCAGTTGTTCGCCACTCCCGATATGACCAGCGCCTCTTTCAGGCTCTTGTAGGAATCCTCGTACTTGATATATTTGCCGACGATGCCTATCGTGACCGAATCCTCAGGGTGCTTCAGCCTCTCGACGAAGCTCTCCCATCTTTCAAGATGCCTTTCCTGGAGAGGAAGGCCCAGGTACTTCAAGATGATGTAATCCAGCCCCTCCTCCGAGAAGTAGAGAGGGCATTCGTAGACGTGCTCGACATCCCTCGCGGTGATGACCGCCTCCTCCTTCACGTTGCAGAAAAGGGCGATCTTCGCCTTCATGTCCCTCTGGATCTGGTACTCCGTGCGGCATAGAAGTATGTCCGGCTGGATCCCGATCGAAAGCAGTTCCTTGACCGAATGCTGGGTGGGCTTGGTCTTCAGTTCGTGGCTCGCCCTTATGTAGGGGATGAGCGTCAGGTGGATGAAGAGGGCGTTCACCGAGCCTTCCTCGAGCTGGATCTGCCTTATCGCTTCCAGGAAGGGCAGGGACTCGATGTCGCCGACCGTTCCGCCTATCTCTACGATGGCGATGTCCGCGTTCTTCGCCTGCTCGCGGATCACGCTCTTGATCTCGTTCGTGACATGGGGGATGACCTGGACGGTCCCGCCGAGGTAGTCTCCCCTTCTCTCCTTTTCGATCACCTGGAGGTATATCCTTCCCGCGGTGAAATTGTTGCCCTTCGTGCTCTCCTGCGATGTGAACCTCTCGTAGTGGCCGAGGTCGAGGTCGGTCTCGGCGCCGTCCTCCGTGACGAAGACCTCGCCGTGCTGGAACGGGCTCATCGTTCCCGGGTCGACGTTTATGTACGGGTCGAGCTTCTGGATGGAGACCTTGAACCCCCTCGATTCAAGGAGGCATCCGATCGAAGCCGCCGCTATGCCTTTCCCCAAAGATGAAACAACGCCGCCAGTAACGAAGATGAATTTTGCCATTCGATAGCCTCCCTTTTTCGGCCAGGAAATGATAATCCTTCAAAGGGATTTGATTCTATCACAAGTGGCGACAAGTAAGAAATGGGAAATCACAGGGAATCTTGACAGCCTTTTAGCGCAGGGAAAGATGCCTTCGCATCTTTTTCGGCTTCGCTCAAGGCCCTATAACGAGCAAGCTCGCTCCGAGCCTTGATGCTCGCCTTGATCAGCTTTCAGCTTCCCCTGCGCCATAAAAACTACAAGCCACCCCCCCACCCCGATGCATGCGCCGACGGCGATGGAGCGAACTGCTTTGTCAGCCTGCGGGGTCCAAAACCCTCCGAGTACATCACAGTACACGTCGGGCTTGTCCCCCTTGCCTTCCTCGCATGCCGCCCATCGGCGTCGGGACGCTGCAAGCGGTGCTTGCCCTGCCAAGCTTCAACCACCCTTAAATAAAAACAAGTGATTTTATCTATTTCTGTTATGTTTTCAATTCTATACGAAGGTGATCGGCTTTTTCCAACGATTCTAACTCAAAAAACCATAGCAAATTCGCGATTAATCTTTCCGGGAGCTGGACGTCGAATTCCTTTCCATCTTTGCCTTGCTCGATTCTAATCCTGCAAAATGTCCTACCCTCAATTCGCCAAGTACACGGTGAAAAAAAGTATTTAATTAATTCCCGACTTAAGTTGTCAAAAGGTTTCAAGGAAGCTATTTTTCTCCACGCAACATACTCAGCAGATGTAACACCAAATTTAAAATAACCTGTTTCATTCATTCTTTCGAGGCGGACTATTCCGAAAAATAATTCTTTCTCTTTTATTGTATCAATTAATTCGGGCATACACCTATTGTTATCACGCATTCTCCATATCCCCAGATATCAAGATAGCACATTTCTTGGCAGGATATAAGAAACTTCGGCCCCAGCGGCGGAGCCGCTGACGCATAGACGCCGATGGAGCAGATACTAGGAAGATGAGGCGATCGAGCCGGAGGCATCTGAAGCCAACTGCTTGGCTTCTAGTCAGCGAGGGCTCCGTACCGAGCGGAATAATATAGAAATCGAGCATTTGAAAATCCCGAAGTCTGACACAGCATATGGCCCGTAGCCGTCGGCGTATGGCCGAGTGTGGGGGGGGTGGTGTGGAATTATTTCAGGCGCAGGCAAAGCCGCCAAAAGGCGGCGAAAGAGCGAGAGGAAGCCTCGGGAAATGTCTTGCATTTCTGAGAGGCTGACTGGAAGCTCTGATAATCTGCGAAAGCAGATTTGCCTGCGCCTTTATTCACATCGATGTCGCTACTTTTCTTCGAAGAAGGCTTTGACCCGCTGAAGGTCAGAAGTGAGCGGGAACGGCGGGAGGCTCTGGAGTATCCGCTTCCCGTAGCCCTTCCTCCTCAGCCTGTTGTCCAGGCACGCCACGACCCCCCGGTCCCTCCTCGACCGTATCAGCCTCCCCATCCCCTGCTTCAGTATCATCGCCGCCATCGGCAACTGGTACGTCGAGAACGGGTCCTCCCCCCTCTGTCTGATCTCCTCGATCCTCGCCTCTATGATCGGGTCCCCCGGCACCGCGAACGGTATCTTGTCGATCACCACCAGCGAGAGAGCCTCCCCCTGCACATCCACCCCCTGCCAGAAAGAGCTCGTCGCCACCAGCACCCCGTTCCCCGCCTCCCTGAACTCCTCCAGCGTCGTGTTCCTCGGCTTCTCCCCCTGCAGGAAGAGCGGATAAGGAACCGTCCCCTTCAGGCTTTCATGGATCGAGTTCATGTTCTTGATCGACGTGCAGAGGATGAAAGCTCTTCCCTTCGAATAGAGGACCAGTTTGTCGATCGCGTCCATCGCCGAGATGATGAACTCCTTCGACATCGGCTCCGGGAAGGTCTCGGGGACATAGAAAAGCCCCTGCTTCCCGTAATCGAACGGGCTCTCTATCTTTATCTCGAAGTTGTCGGTCGGCACGCCCAGGCGGCCTTTCAGATAGTCGAACGAGCCGTTCACTGAAAGAGTCGCCGAGGTAAGCACTCCGCTCTTGATCTTCTCGAAAAGGCTTTTCCTCAGCATCGGCCCGACGAGGACGGGGCTCGCGTTCAGGACTACGTTCTTTCCCCTTGTTTCAACGCTTCTGACATAGTTCCGCTCGTCCTCCGAGAAGACGAAACGGAGAGATTCGGCGAGGACCTGGAGCCTGGCTTCCAGACTCAGCAGGGCCTCCTCGTCAAGCGAGCCTTCAAGGGAGCGGTGATAGACGGTCATCTTGGAGACAAGCATCTCCAGGGCTTCGCCAGATCCGGAAAGGTCCTCGTGCGCAAGCCTTTTCCTCTCGGCGGCCCCCGGCAGCCTCCCGAAAAAGTCGGAAAGTTCGGGCTCCAGCGAGAGATGGTGCTTGCGGCTCTTGGCTTTTTTTGATGTCTTCAGCTCCTGGCCGCAGTCGTGGGCCCACTCCTCGATCATCTTCTTCGAAACGGTGACGCCGAAGAAGGAGGTCGCGGAGTCTTCCGCTTCGTGCGCCTCGTCTATCACGAGGTTGACGAAATCGGGAAGCACCGAGGCGTTCACCCCTCTCGAGCGGACGCTGAGGTCGGCGAAAAGAAGGTGGTGGTTGGTGATTATTATGTCCGCCGCCTCCGCGGCCCTCCTGAGTTTGAGCAGATAACAGTCCTGGAAACGTGGGCACCTGCTCCAGGAGCACCTTTCCGGCCTAGCGCTTATGTTGTTCCAGAAGTCAAGCTCCTCCGGTACATCCTTCAGTTCGCTCCTGTCTCCGAAGGTGGTCCGCGGTATCCACTCCTCCACCATCCTGTAGAATTCTATCTCCTGAGGGTCCCTGAAGAGAGGGTTCATCCTGAATCTGTCGTAATAGAAAAGGCAGAGATAATTCGCCTTCCCCTTAACCCTGAGAGCGTCGACTCTCCTGCCGAGGATCTCCGCGGCGAGAGGGATGTCCTTCTCGGCGAGCTGGTCCTGGAGGGACTTGGTGTGCGTGGCGATGACCACCCGCTGGCGGAGGTTTATCGCCGGCAGGAGGTACGCGAGGCTCTTTCCCGTCCCGGTGCCGGCCTCCGCAAGGGTCACGCCTTGTCCTTCGAGGACCTCGGCAAGATGGGCGGCCAGCTCGACCTGGTCCTTCCTGAACTCGTAGTAAGGTTTACAAGACAGCGGACTCCCGGGACCGAGGTATTTCATCCAGATGTCGTAGGAGCGCGGGACGGTCATGACAGTTTCAGGGCAAGAGCCTTGTCCTTAAGCCAGGAAGCGAGGTCTTTCGAAAGAGGAGAATTGGGGGTCCTCTCGGGATGCCACTGGATCCCTTTTACCAGCCGATACTCCTCCGATTCGATCACCTCGACGACTTCATCGGGGCCGAAGGCGGTAACTTTCCAGCCGGGGGCGACCCTTCCGACCGCCTGGTGGTGGGACGAGGAGACCCGCGTATCTCCGGTCAACTCCATCTCCTCGATGAATGAACCTTCGTAGGAATGGAGCCTGTGGTTGACCGCCTTCCTTCCGTTCCTTCTCCGGTGCCTGCCCTTGGGGTCGTGGAGGTGAGGGATCAGATCGCCGCCGAACGCCACGTTGATGACTTGGCATCCCAGGCAGATACCCAGTACGGGAACGCCCAGCCTCGCCGCCCTCCACAGGAGAGCTATTTCGAATGATGTCCTGTCGCGGTGGCAGTATTCCTCTTCGAACTCCTTTTCAGGGACGCCGCTGTAAAAATAGGGATCAATATCCCTTCCGCCGGATATCAGAAGCCCCGATACCGCCGTCAGAAGCTCCTCTTCGGCGCCGGGAAAGGAAGGAAATACGACGGGGGTCATACCCTCGTCCTTGAGCCACCCGATGACCCGCCGGTCAACCCTCGCGTAAAGAGCGCCGTTCTCGCTGTTCCAGTCAGAAGTCACCCCTATCAGCGGAGGTTTTTCCATGTCTCACGACCCTTCTTCAGCGATGGCGCCGATGACCCTGTCGACGCCGTTCTGATTCCACTCCACGGCCCCCTCAGTGACGAAAGCGACCATTCCCTTCCGGTCTATTATCACCGTCGCCGGTATCCCCGAAATGCCGAACTTCTCCGCGTCCTCCCAAGACCCGTGATAGCCTGCGGCAGGAACTCCCGCCCCCTCGTAAAAAGCCCTTCCCTTTTCGACATTTTCGTCGATCGAGACGGGGACCACCTCTATCGCGGAATCCATCGGTCGCGCTCCGGCCCACCTGGCGAACGAGGGGAACTCCATCCTGCAGGGAGGGCACCAGCTCGCCCAGAAATGAAGGACGACGACCTTGTCCGCGGCATCGGAGGCGGAGATGGAGCCATCCCTACCTAGGCCGGCGAATTCCCACGAAGGAGCCTGGACCCTTTCGCCCGCGGGGACGAAGCCCCTCTTGCCGGCCGGTCCTCCTGGAACCCGGCCGCAGGACATCATGAGAAAGGACAAGGCAAACGCCAACGTAAGAGACGCGCCTCCCGCTATGATGCTTTTGAGCGCTTTCCTCACTTCAACCTCCGGATTAAATTATCCTTGAAAGAGGCCAGTTTGACAAGGCTCGGCGACTCTCGACGGAATCGGCAGGCCCTGCCGCGGGGCGATGGCTTTTTTCCCGCGAAAATAGTAGAATATCCGGGAAAGGGGCCGAAAAATGGCACAGGGAAGAAAACAGCCTGTCGATTGGGTCACGTTCCGCTACAGGGACATATACATGATCATCGCCATCGTTGTGGGCCTCATCGCTCTCGCGATCGGCGGAATATACTTCTGGAGACATTCCGGCAGCCCGCGCTACAAGGCCGAGATAAAGATAAAGAGCGCCGAAAAAAAGTTCGCCGAGGTGGAGCCCAACGCGGCCCCGGCCGCCAGAACTAACATAGACAGGGTGAGGCAGAACATCGCCGACGCCAAGGACGCTTTCGCCAAGGAGCATTACAAGGAGGCTATCCAGCAGGCGAGCCAGGCCCTGGAGGTACTGAAGGACATAGGAATGAACACCGGCCAGAAGTTCGCCATAATCATCGAGACCGACGGCACGGTGGAGGTAAAGAAGGCCAGCCAGCACATTTTCAGCCCGGCCAAGGACAATCAGCTTCTCGGCGAGGGCGACATGGTCAAGACTGCCGCGAAAAGTTCAGCCCGTATCAAGTATTTCACCGGCGAATACCATATAGTCGCCCCGGACACTTACGCGGTGATCCAGAACCTTGGAACCAAACCCGGGGGAGGCAACATAGTCAAGACCAAGATAGAACAGGGCACCGTCGAAAAACAGACGCCTGCGGACATGAACCCCCAGGATGAAAGTATCCTTGAGACGGCCAACGCGAAGTTCAGGTCAGGTCCTGCCAGCAGGATTGCGGTCCAGAAAACGGAGAGCGGAGGGACCCAGGCGCAGGCCATGAGCGGGGTCACCCAGGTTCAGACAGGGTCCGAGACGAAGGAATTGAACGCGCAGAGCCGGGCGATCGCCCTCTCGATCGACGAACAGGGGGGTGTGCAGATGACCGACCTGGTCTCCCCGCCGGTCCCGCTCCAGCCCAGGAACGAACAGATACTCCAGCTTGAGGACGCCATGAGCACGGCGATCTCTTTCGAGTGGGACAACCCCGGGAACAAGAGCGTGCAGATCCAGATCGCCACGAAGCCGCTATTCCAGAAGAACATCATACTGGACAAGCCGGCCATCACCCAGAACAAGTTCCAGATAAAAGGATTCGCCCCCAGCACCTACTACTGGCGTGTCAGGGTCGAAGGCGACGAATCGAAATGTTACTGGTCCTCGGCCCAGCGCTTCAGGATAATCCAGAAGCTTAAAGCCCCCAAGCTGGAACGCAACCTCAAGCTCGACGTGACGGCAACACCTCTTGGGGACGGAGCGATAATAAGGGGGACCACCAATCCGGGCGTGCATGTCTCGGTCAACGACATCGAGATATCCCCTAACGCGGACGGATCGTTCAGCAAGATAGTGCTCTTCAGCGACATTGGCAGTCAGATAATTATAGTGCGGGCTTTCGATGACCAAGGGAACGAAAAACTCTGGCAGCGCGAATTCAAATCGTCGACGATGTAGCCCCTCCGGAAGCGCCGCGGACCGGGCGTCGGTCCTGGCGGAGGAGCTACACCGGAAATCGGAGCAGCTCCGGCTGCTCTCGGAAGTGGTCCGCACGGCCAACTCCTACCTTGAACCGGACGCGGTCATAACTTTCATAATGGAAAGGATCCAGCATCTCGTCGAGGGACAGGCATGGAGCCTTCTACTCCTCGACGAGGAGCAGAAAAGCCTCTATTTCAAGTCCGCCCTGGGCGCGAAATCGGACAAGCTAAACGAGATCCGCCTCAAGCTCGGGGAGGGGGTCGCCGGAAAGGTCGCCCAGACGGGACAGCCGATGATAGTCGACGACGCCCAGAACAGCCCGTATTTCAACGCGGACGTGGACAAGATGACCGATTTCAAGACCACGAACATCCTCGCCGTTCCGTTGAAGACCAGGGGAAAAGTCACCGGGGTGCTCGAAATCCTCAACAAGAGAGGAGGAGAAAAAGCCCGCTTCCAGGAACAGGACCTGGAGACCGTGATGCTCTTCCTCGAACCAGCGGCCATCGCCCTAGAGAACGCGACCCTGTTCCAGAAGACCACCGAACTGACTCTGATGGACGACCTCACCCATCTTTTCAACACAAGGTACCTTTACCAGTCTCTCAAGAACGAGATCTCGAGGGCGAGAAGGTACGGATACCCCCTCGCGGTCCTCTTTCTGGACCTGGACGGCTTCAAGGCCGTCAACGACACCAACGGACACCTCATTGGGAGCACCACCCTCAAGATCGTCGCTAAAATCCTTACCGCCGGCGTCAGGAGCATAGACATCGTGGCGAGGTACGGCGGCGACGAGTTCACGCTCCTTCTTCCCAACACGGACAAGGAAGGTGCGCTGATCGTGGCCGAACGCCTTAGAAAAAGCATCGAGGACCACGCTTACGAAAAAGAACTTGGAGTGAAGATAAAACTATCCGCCAGCTTCGGCGTTTCGATCTTCCCCCATCACGCCCAGGACCCGGAATCGCTTATCCAGAAAGCGGACCAGGCCATGTACAAAGTCAAGGAATCCACCAAGAACGCTGTCGCTTTGAGCGATTAGGAGCCCTTCCAGATGCCATTCAGCTTCCGATCCCCCTTCTCATTCCTGTCCAACGACCTCGCCATAGACCTAGGCACGGCCTTCACCCTGGTTTACGTCAAGGGAAAGGGCATAACTCTCAGGGAACCTTCGATAATCGCCGTCAACCAGAAGACGGGAAAGATCGAGGCCGTCGGCTCGGCCGCCAAGGAGATGCTCGGAAAGACCCCGGGCAACATCCTCGCCATAAAACCCATGAGGGACGGCGTCATCGCCGATTTCGAACATACCGAGCACATGCTCAACTATTTCATTCAGAAAGCCCACAACCGCCGGATGTTCGTCAGGCCGAGGATCGTAATAGGAGTCCCCTCCCAGATAACCCAGGTGGAGAAACGGGCGGTCAAGGAATCTGCTTACAGGGCAAAGGCGGCCGAAGTGGCCCTTGTCGAAGAACCCATGGCTGCGGCGATCGGAGCGGGCATGCCGATCACCGAGCCGACGGGCAACATGATTGTCGACATAGGCGGCGGAACCACCGACGTCGCGGTCATTTCCATGGCTGGGATAGTCTATTCGCAGACGGTCAGGGTAGCCGGGAACGAGATGGACGAGGCGATCGCACAGTACATCAAGAGGAAATACAACCTGCTCATTGGGGAAAGGACCGCCGAAGAGATCAAGATACGGCTCGGCTCCGCCTATCCGCTCGAAAAGGAAGAGAGCATGGATGTCAAGGGAAGGGACCTCACGGACGGTATTCCCAAGACTTTCGTGGTGACCTCCGAAGAAGTCCGGGAAGCGCTCTCCGGTCCCGTCTCGATAGTCATCCAGGCGGTAAGGTCGGCGCTCGAACAGACGCCGCCGGAACTTGCGGCGGACATCGTCGACAGGGGCATTGTTCTGACAGGCGGAGGAGCCCTGCTCAAGAACTTCGACAAGAGGCTCCGGGAAGAGACAGGCTTGCCCATCCTCATTTCCGACGAGCCTCTCGCGTGCGTCGCACTGGGAACCGGCAAGATGCTGCAGGATTTCGAACTGCTCAAGAGGGTCGCCCTCGACTGATGAGAGCGCCGTTCTCTGTTCAGAAACCTGAACAGTTCCTGGTGGTCATTTTACTCGCATATTTCCTGGCTCTCGGCCTGCAGGTCAAGCACGGCGAACGCACGGTCCTGGGGAAGTTCGCCCTGACGGCTTTCCTTCCCCTCCTGAACGGCGCCGAGTTATCCATCAGGACTTTCAAGGAAGGCTTTCAGGACTACATCTGGCAGAAGGACCTGGCCCTGAACAACGAACAGATGCAGAAGGAGAACCTGGCGCTGAGAGCCGAGATCGCGGTCCTCAAGCCTCTGGAAAACGAGAACGCGAAGCTGCGCGCCCTGCTGTCCGCGCCTCCTCCCGAGAACTACAGGTTCAGCGTCGCCAGGGCGATAATACTCTACGGTGCCCCCTTCACGAGGTCGCTCCTGCTCTCCGTCCAGGACCCTCTCTTCATTCAGCCGAAATCGCCGGTGATAGACACGGCGGGGGTGGTGGGCAGGATCGAGGACATAAGCGGAGGGAAAGCCCGCGTCACTCTCCTGACGGACCCGACCTCCGCCATAGGCGTGATGGACGAAAGGAGCAAAGTTCACGGCGTGGCCGTCGGAGAAGGGAGAGTCCTCCGCGTCAGGTACGTGACGAACGAAGCCGACGTCAGAGAGGGAGACCTTTTCGTCACCTCCGGAGAGGACGGCGTCTTCCCGCCCGGGCTCCCGGTGGGAAGAGTCACGGCCGTCGAGGACGGAGGAGATTACCTCAAGAAGATCTCCCTAACCCCCTCCGCCACTCTGGAAAGCCTCACCTGGGTTGAGATCCTCCACAAAACGAGATGATCAGGCACAGGGTCCTTCAGCTTATCCTTCTGTCAACAGCCCTCCTCGCCCAGGTGGCGATACTTCCCCTCATGATAAAGAGCATCTCATCCGTGAACGCCCTGCTGGCCCTGCTCGTGATCCTGTCCCTGAGGGAGAGCCGGATCGAGGGGGTCTTATGGGGTGCTTTTCTGGGGGGGCTGACCGACCTGCTTCTGTTTCAGCATATCGGCTATCACGGGATCTCCTTCGTTCTCGCTTCTTATTTCATCGGGCTCGTCAGCCACAAGATGGTGATCCACGGCGTGATACCGGTGTTCACAGTGGGCCTTCTTTCGTTCCTGTTCGTTTTCTTCACCACCGTGGGGCTCATCAAGCTTTTCCAGGGCGGCTGGGATTTTTCAATGCTGGTCGTGCCTCTGATCCTCGGCGCGGTCCTCACTCCCCTTCTCACGATTATCCTTAATTTCCTTTTCCATAAACTCGAACTTTTTCTGACCAAGCGATGAACCCCCAGGACGCCAGAACGCCCAAGATCAGGTTCCTCAAGGTTCTGCTTCTGCTGGTTCTCTGCGTTTTCGCGGCACGCCTCGTCCACATGCAGATGATAAAGGGCGAATTCTACAGGGTGCTGGGATTCAACAACTTCACCAGGACGATCATCCTCCCCGGCAGGAGAGGCATGATCCTGGACAGGAAAGGCGTGACGCTCTGCCAGAACAGGGTCTCCTTCAGCCTGCTTATCGACACTACCAGGGAGGGAAAGCTCGAAGACAACATCGCCGCCGCCAGGACAATCCTGAGCCTTCCTCTCACGATGGAGGATGTCAGGACCGCCCTCAGACGAAGCCCTGTCATCACCCTCGGAGTAATCGCGAGGGATATCCCGCCCTCCTGGGTCGAGAAGGTCGAGGCCAACTCCGACAGCCTCCCTATGTTCAGGGTGGAGATGGAACTCCGGAGGGAATACCCGTACGGGAAGATCCTGGGGCATTCCCTCGGATACGTGGGCTTGATCTCTCAGAAGGAATCCAAGGAAATGAACATCCCAATCCTCGATCCATTCCAGGAGGTCGGAAAATCCGGCGTGGAAAAATCCGCCAACCCGGTGCTCATGGGAAAGAACGGATGGCGGAGAGTGCAGGTAAACAGCCTTGGGAGGGAGGTCGAGGATCCCCGCCTCAAGCTGCCCGGCATGGAAATGAAGGAAGAGCCGACCGCGGGAAAGACGATACATCTCGCGATAGACATCGAGCTGCAGAAGATACTGGTCACGGCCTTCGGGGAGGAGACAGGTTCAGCCGTATTCATGAACCCTAAGACGGGAGAAGTGCTGTCTTACGTCAGCCTTCCGGAAATCGACCCGAACATCTTTTCCAAGACCGTAAAGAAGGAGGAGTGGAAGGCTCTGACCGAGGATCCGTCCAAGCCCCTGATGAACAGGCCGATCCAGGGTACATACCCCGCCGGATCGTCATTCAAGCCCTTCATCGCCACGGTGGGCCTCGAGGAGGGGCTGCTCGAACCCGGAACCGTCCTGAGCTGCGGGGGAGTATGGGAATACGGCGGAAACCCTTTCCACTGCTGGGCAAAGGGAGGGCACGGAGGCGTTGACCTCCTGACCGCGATTCAGAATTCATGCAACATTTTCTTCTACAAGGCGGGCGACAGGATCGGGATCGAGAAGATATCCAAGTGGGGATCTCTTTTCGCCTTCGGAGGAAAGACCGGGATCGACCTTCCCAACGAAAGGACGGGGACCCTTCCGTCCGAAGAGTGGAAAAAGAAAAGGCAGCTGGGCCCGTGGTACAAGGGAGAAACTCTGCCCGTGGCCATCGGGCAGGGTTACCTTACCGTAACGCCGGTACAGATCCTTTCGTTTTACGCCACCCTCGCCAACGACGGCGTGAGGATAAGGCCGCACCTGGTCGAAGGGGGACCGGAAGTGATGATGAGGGTCCCGCTTTCACAGAGAACGGTGTCGGTGGTCAAGGAAGGGCTTTCGAGAGTCGTCGAGTCAGGCACCGGCAGAGCCGCGAAGCTTGATGGAATTAAAGTATGCGCGAAGACCGGCACGGCGCAGGTCGTGAAGGCGAGCCAGGGGAAAAGCACTTACTCGCTCGAGAAGGAGATCAGGGACCACGCCTGGTTCGCAGGGTTCGCCCCCATGGAAGACCCGCAGGTAGCCTTCGTCATAATGGTCGAGCATGGCGGCCACGGCGGGGACATCTGCGCGCGGATCGCCAAGATCGGCCTCGAGTTCGTGCTTCAAGGAAAGAAGCCGGAGGAAGGGACCGTGGTAAAGATACCGGAGCCTGTTCCCGCCGCGCCTGAGGTACCGGCGCAGGGAGAAGAACCCGGCCAGCCGCAGGAGCAGGAGGAACAATCCGTTCAGCAACCGATAGACCCGGGAGGCGCAGATGACTGACAAGCTTCGCGAGTTCAGGGAGTTCAGGGAAAGGATGAACAGGAGGATACTCGATGAAGGCACGACCAACACGAAGAGGTTCTTCGCGCTGGATACCGCCTGCTACACCGGGGGAAGCCTTCCCGTCAAGACAAAGGAGTTCATGGGTCTCGCCGCCTCCATTGTTCTTAGGTGCGACGACTGCGTCTCTTATCACCTGATCCGTCTGAAAGAAGAAGGGGCTACTAACGCCGAGCTGTTCGAAGCGTTCGACATCGCCCTGATCGTGGGAGGCTCGATCGTGATCCCCCATCTCAGGAGGGCTGTGGATCTTCTGCAGCAGCTTGAAAACGAAAAGGAAGGTGCGTGAATGAAGAATAAAGAACTTGAATCGTACCTCAACTACATCCTTAACTCGGCGAACATACCCGACGAATCGCTGAACGGCCTGCAGGTCGAGGGAAAGGACGAGATATCCAAGGTTGCATTCGCGGTATCGGCGTGCGAAGAGGCGTTCCTGAAAACCGCAGACGAGGGGGCGGACGCGCTCATCGTCCATCACGGCCTCTTCTGGAAAAAGAACGGAGCGGAGCAGGTCAGAGGGATGCTTCGCAGGCGGCTCGCGGCTCTGATCAGGAACGACATAAACCTGTTCGCGTACCACCTGCCCCTGGACGCCCACCCTCAGCTCGGGAACAACGCCAAGGCCGCGCAGGACATCGGGCTCGGGAACATCGGGCCGTTCTGCGACTACCACGGGACTCTCATCGGATGCTCGGGAGATCTTAAGCAGCCCGAAGACCTGGGCAGGGTGGTGGCGATGCTGGAGGACTACTACGGGCATGAAGCCGTGCTGCTCCCGTTCGGCAAGAAAGAGATCTCCACCGTGGGGATCGTTTCGGGCGGGGCGCCTCACGAGGTAAGGCAGGCTGCCGAGAACGGCCTGGACCTTTACGTCACGGGAGAGGCGGCCGAACCTGTCTACTACATGGCGAGGGAGCTCGGGATCAACATGGCATCCTTCGGCCACTACGCGACCGAGAAGATCGGAGTCGCCGCGCTCATGCGCCACATCGGAGACATTCTGGGCATAGACACCGTGTTCATCGAACTCGGGAACCCCCTGTGAGGACCGTAAAATGACGATAAGCGACAGGAAAGAGATGATGAAGAAGCTGATCGGCGCCGCCCGGGGAGAAGATATCCTCGACCTCGTCATCGAAGGGGGAAAGGTCGTTTCTGTTTTTACCGGAGAACTGCTGGATATCGACATCGGGATCAAGGACGGGATGATAGCGACGCTCGACCCCGGCGGCCTTCCTTCAAAGGATCGGGTGGACGCGAAAGGCGCCTTCGTGGCGCCGTCGTTCATCGACGGGCACATCCACGTCGAATCCTCGATGCTCTCGCCGGAGAGGTTCGCCGAGGCTGTGGTCCCCCGCGGGACAGGAGCCGTGGTCAGCGACCCTCACGAGATAGCCAACGTCCTCGGTATCCCAGGAGTCATTTACATGAGGAACGCATCCTCCGGACTTCCCATGGACTTCCACTTCACGATCCCCTCTTGCGTACCCGCTACGCACCTTGAGACGTCCGGTGCCTCCATATCCGCGAAGGATGTCGGCGAGCTCATGGACGCGATGCAGGGTTCCCCCGCGCTCTCCGAGATGATGAATTATCCCGGCGTCCTCTTCCGCGATGAAGAGGTCCTTTCCAAGATCGCCGAAGCCAAAGAGAGAAGGATGAAGGTTGACGGGCATTCTCCGATGCTCACCGGGCGGGACCTCGACGCTTACCTCGCGGCGGGAGTCGACACGGATCACGAATCCACTTCGAGGGACGAGGTCCTTGAAAAACTGAGGAAAGGATGCTTCATACTCGCCCGGGAGGGATCAGCGTCCAAAAACCTGGAAGAGGCGCTCAAAGCTTTGAACCCGGCGTCCTTTTCCCGAGCCGCGATCGTCTCCGACGACCGTCACCCGGAATCCCTCCTGGAAGAAGGCCATCTTGACTCCTCTCTCAGGAAAGCGGTTTCCTTGGGCCTGTCGCCGGTTGACGCCCTCAGGCTGGTAACCATAAATCCGGCGCTCGCTTTCGACCTTGACCGTGTAGGCGCCGTAGCTCCGGGCTATTTCGCCAACCTCGTGCTCCTCCAGGACCTTCACTCATTCAGCATCAGGTCCGTATATTACAGGGGAACCCTGGCGGCTGAGAACGGGAAACTGGCGTCTCCGCTCAGGATCCTAAGGGAGGAAAGCGTGCTCTCCACCGTGACCCTTCCGGAAAGGATGGAAGAGAAACTGGTTTATCCGCAGAACTGCCTCGTCAACGCCATCAGGGTCTTTCCCGACCAGATACTCACCCGGAAAGAGATACGGCCGGCTTCCGCGGCTAGAACCGGAGAGCTCAATTTCGCGGCTGTCATCGAAAGACACGGAAAGAACGGCAACATCGGCACCGGCTTCGTTTCGGGGTTCGGCCTCAAAACCGGCGCGATAGCTTCTACGGTGAGCCACGACAGCCACAACATCGTCGCGGTGGGTGCCAGCCCGTCGGAAATTGCTTCAGCTGCGCGAGCGCTGGCACGAATGGGAGGAGGATATGTCATCGTGAGAAATGGCGAAGTCCTTGCCTCACTGCCTCTTGAAGTTGCCGGGCTCATGAGCCTTAAGCCTGCCGGCGAAGTCGCTTCCTCGCTCAAGATCCTCCATCAAATAGCGGGGTCTCTCGGAACGCCACTCCCCTCGCCGCTCATGACCATGTCCTTCATCGCCCTGCCTGTCATTCCGGAGATAAGGCTTACCGACAAGGGGTTGGTCGATGTGGGGAAATTCGATCTTATCCCGCTGAAAGCGGATTGAACGCGGCGCCCGCCTTCCCTTCGGGAAACTCGCATCTTTGATAAAATGATCCAAAAAGGAATCTTGCCTCATATTTCTAGCGCTCGCTTAAAGATGACTTGAAGCTTGCTGGAAATATTACGGCGTAATTGAGCTTCGAGTCCTGACTCGAGCCAAGCAGTTGGCTCGCTCCGGGCGCTTATAAATTATTAGGGATCAATCCATTAAACCGGACCAGCTAAAACCCTCCTGTAGAGCCGATCAATGATGTCCGGCTCGTTTCCGTGATTGAACCTGAACTCCATTTCTTTCAAAAAGAGCCGGAAGTTTCTTTTCCAGCCCCCATGATACAT
>JAKQCT010000020.1 GCA_029559035.1 Acidobacteriota bacterium | reverse complement strand
GACGAATTATTTCGGTTCACTTGTATTCGTCTCCTCTGGTACTCACCTGACGGGATCACTGTCCCGCCTTTTCCCGTAACGTTCACTACCATGGCTCTTTACCACAGCAGCTTACGGCGGTTTGAAGCCTCCACCTGCATGACGGCTTCGAGGGGCCCACCCTCATCTTCGATTAAGCATGGCTAGAAGTTCCCTTCTTCGCCTTCTTGGCACACGACAACTTACAACTGATCATTCAGCGTACAGCGGTTCTTTGGATCAAGATTCTGGCCAGAAGCGTGCCAGGGTGACCCGAAGTAAAAAAAAGACCGTCATCCCGATATGCAACTGATCGGGATCTAGTCTTGAAAGCGATCCAAGGATCTAAATCCTGGCAGATGTGCCGGGATGACATAGATGACTGCCATCACGTCTTACTCTTGTAAGGGATTTTAGTTTTTACCCGCCTGGCGTGTTCTTCGCCAGCCTTGCGTCCCGGCATGTTCTTCGCCGGCATGCGACCGCCAATGCTTTTCGGCGTATTGAGTCTAATATTTCTTTCTTCCTCGCGCTAGCGAGCATCACTTCCCCATATGATTTTCCGGGCATCACTTCCCTGGATGTCTTTACGGGCATCACTTCCTCGCGCCAGCGAGCCTCACTTCCTGCTGGAGGCAGCATCACTTCAGATCTTGATGGCCCCAACCCCGGTTTCTCGAAGCCCAGATCCCGAAACAAGTTCGGGATGACAATTTGAGGGACTTCGCAAACCCGCTGCCCGGACAACTTCCTCAGTTGCATTGAAACCCTGAATCGATTGCCGGTTCTCTTCACGAGACCCCAGACTCGAGACCCCAGACCCGTTTTGTTAAGCTCTTTTACTCGCAACTCACAACTTGCAACTTGAAACTTACAACTGATCCCATGCTCTTTATTCTTTGGATTTTGCCTCCTGGTGCTTAAGCACCAGCATCACTTCCCCGGATGCTCTTCCGGGCATCACTTCCTCGCGCCAGCGAGCCTCACTTCCTGCCGGAGGCAGCATCACTTCTGATCTTGATACCCCTAACCTCGGTTTCTTTTCAAAGATCCACTATTTTCCCCGGATTGAGTATGTTGTTTCTATCAAAGGCCTTTTTTATGCCTCGAATTAGGTCAAGTTGCGCTTCGTCTACTATCGATGCGAGATATTTCTTTCTCTTGATACCTATACCGTGTTCTCCGCTGATGCAGCCCCCTAACTCTGTGGTTTCGTCAAAGAGCTCTTTCTCGGCCAGAGGGAGATTTCTGTCCCACTCTTCCTGGGGAAGGTCTCCCTTTATGAAAGTGACATGGACATTTCCATCGCCGGCGTGGCCAAAGGCAATCATCTCGAGTCCGCGCTTCTTTGCGATCTCTTCAGACCTGTTTATTAGCTTAGGTATGTTCGCCATCGGAACGGAAACGTCTTCCATGCTGTGTACAGGGCTTATTGCGGCCAGTGCTTCCGCAATCGACTTTCTGGCCTTCCATAGTTTGTCTCTCGTATTCCGGTTGTCTGCCACAAAGGCTTCAAGCCCACCCGCTTCGATGGCGGCTTCTCCGAGCTTGACGTAATCGTCGAATACCGCATCTTTGCTGTTACCTTCGACTTCAATTATCAGGTGAGCGCCGGCGTCAGCATACGGAAACTCGATGTTCAGGAAGCTGCAGGCCGCCCTTATCGATGAGCCGTCCATAAACTCTAGGGAAGTAGGGACAACACCCGAACCGCTCATCAAACCAGGTACTGCGGCAATTGCCGTGTCGATATCCGGGTATGGTACAAGCAGAGCCACGGAATACTTCGGCTTTGGTAGCAGCCTCAGAGTTATCTTCGTTACAATTCCGAGCGTGCCTTCAGATCCGACCATGAGATGAACGAAGTCCAGACCGCTGACGTCCTTAAGTCTCTTTCCTCCGAAGTATGTGACCTCGCCTGAGGGTAGTACAACCTCAAGGCCGTAAACATGGTATCCCGTCGGTCCATATTTCATGACTTTGTTTCCACCGGCATTTTCCGCAACGTTGCCCCCGATCGAGGAGCTTTCGCTGCTGCAGGGATCGCCTCCGTAAACGAGATTATGCCTGTCTGCCAGTTTCTGAATTTCGCCGGTTATCACTCCCGGTTCAACGGTAATCATCATGTTTGCTTCGTCGAACTCGAGAATCCTGTTCATCTTCTCGAAACTCATGACGATTCCACGGTATGAAGGCACTGCGCCGCCTGAAAGGCCTGTTCCAGCGCCTCTTGGCGTAACTGGAATCAAGTGCCTGTTTGCAAATTTCATGATCTCCGACACTTCCTCAGTACTTACAGGGAATGTGACGACCTCCGGTCTGACGGCTTTCAATTCCGCCGTCTCGTCTCTAGAATATCTATCCAGTGACTCCTCATCGTATTTGACGGGGATATTGAGTAGTGATTGTAGCTCTTCGATTAGGTCCGCGTTGAGCCGTCCGTAATTCATTTCTTCACCTTCAGGGGTAACGCATCTCCACAGCCACCTCCCTAGCCCTGAGAAGTAGCTCCTTCCCCCCGAAAAGCGGCTCCTCTTCGAAGCGGAGCCCAATACGCCTTTCGAAGTTATCTTCGTTGAAGATGTAAACGAGTCTCTCTCCGCGATCACCGACACTCACGACGGGGAAAACCCCGAAGGAATCGCCCGTCATGGAGATCTTCGGTTTCAATCCGTAGCCCTCGAGAATTCGGCCGAAGAAGCCGGTGTTGCAGTTGAAATGGGCAGTTATGACCGTTGTGCTTCCAACTCTGGCGGCGCACGTTTCGCCCTTCTGGGCTATTACGGCGAGCTCTTCGCCCCCTTCTATTCTGAAGGCCTGGGCGAAATGCGTGGCCAGTTCCGGCAAACCCAAAGGTTTCACCGAGAGGAAATATTTGTTAGAGGAACGGTAAGCTTCCCCGGGAGTTATGCCGAGAGCCTCGATCAGTTCCCTGCAAACTCTGCCGGTCATATCGAAGAGAGGCAACTCCCCGTAAATCAGCAGCCTTCCCCCGCGTTCGACATGATCCGCGATCTTTCTCTGGATCGCAACGTCCAGATACCTCGCACATGGAAGGATCAGCAGCCTTTCGGGATCGATTTCTCCGTCCTGTATATTCTTCACGTCGTAGCGGTATCCCAGTAGCAGGAGCGCCTTGAGGAAGCTGTCCCAGAAGTTGCCCGCCCGGTGGGTCTGGAGATCGGAAATCATCTCTCCGGATCTCTCCCCGTAACGGTACTCGCTCATGAAATAGTCCGGAATGAAGCCCACCGTCAGAGGATCATGGCTTACCGAGAGATTGCCCATGTTTTTCGCCAGTGGTTTGACGGAGAGCGTCGCTTCCTTCAGGAAGCGGTAGGTGTAGTTTTCCGCGCCCGCAGGAGAGATCGGGGCCGCAAAGCCGTGGAGCTCGCCGGTGAAGGCTATCCTTCCGTTGCCGTCGAGCGGCTCGGGATCAAGGACATAGTTTCTTCCTCCCGAGAAGAGGTAGTAGTTGATCAATCGGTTTCCCTGGGCGATGCAGAGCTTTAGCTTGTGCTCCAGCGAGTAAGGGTCAATCCTCTGCCCGTAGTTGTCCCCGTAATTGCCGTCGCCGCACTCGAATTCCATGGAACCGTAAATTCCCCCGCAGGCGGCCGCGAGCGTTTCGTTTATCGTGTAGAGGTCCTGGAAGTTCCTCAAGGAGAGATCTCCCAGATAGATATCGCTAGAGGGGAAGACCTCCTCGTCGTCGCAGGCTTTGTAAAGCTGGCTGATGCCTATCGGGAAGGTGAAGCCCCTTCCTTCGGACGTACCGTGAATGTTGACTATATAGGGGATACCTTCGAGGCCGGCCCTCTTGGCCAGCTGTTTCAGGTTCTGCACGTACTCTCTGTAATCCTCGCGCGTGAACTGGCCGAGGTCGCGTATGAACTCCAGCGAGAAATCTTCTCCCGGGCTGCGGAGGAGCCTGTAAGTTTCATCGCGCTTTTCAAGCGCGAAGCCGTACGGCTCCCGGCCGCGCTTCTCCGTGACCCGGTCGTTGAACCTCGCGAGCGTGAAGTCCGAAAGATCGGGCGTGTTGTTGACCCACTGAAGCATGCCTATCTCATTATCCAGCTGGACGGCCATAACGTTTCCTCCCCTACCGACCAGCAACGGTCCGAGGATCTCCCCCACTCTGACGTACCATTTTTCGACCTCTGCGAGAAAGTCCGGGTGGTTGTAGATGACCATGGCGCTCTCGACTTTTCTTCCTTCCCAGCTGAGGGGTCTGAGATGTGGGTGCTTATCGTACAGCCAGTGTGGGATCCCTTCGTTTTTTAGCTCTGCCATGACGAAGGGACCCGGTCTGGCTATGAAGTAAAGCCCCAAATCCTTAGCAAGCTCCACGAAGGCTCTCAGGTCTAGCCTCCCGGTGAAATCGTATCTTCCTTCGACGCTCTCGTGACAGAGCCAGGGAATGTAGGAAGCTATCGCGTCACAGCCGGCCTCCTTCGCTTTTTCGATCCTCTCTCTCCACTCTCCGGGCTCGAGTCTGAAGTAATGGATCTCGGCCGAAATCAACCGGGGAGTTCCGCAGATCTTTGACCAATTCTCTTTTTTCATTCTTCATCACCTTCGCAACGGCCATTGAAACCTTTAAACAATTATAGCCCAGGTATTTCCCGCCGGGATTTTGGCCGGAGTGAGAAAAATAGTATAATTTGTTGAAACGTTTCAATGAAAGAAGGGATAACCTTGGCGACTATAAAAGACGTGGCGAAACTCGCGGGGGTTTCGATCTCCACCGTTTCCTACGTCCTGAACAACAGCAACAGGATAGGCGAAGAGACCAGGCAGAAAGTGCTGAAGGCCGCGAAGGAATTGAACTACGTTCCCAATACCTTCGCCAGGAGCCTTAAGAAGGAAAAGTACGACCTCGTATCGCTCATCGTCCATGAAATAAAGGGTCCCTTCTACGATTCTCTGGTGAAGGGCATTCAGGATGTTCTTCACAACATGGGCTACAACCTTTTGATCTACTGCACGCTGGAGAACCGCCGTCAGGATGTCGCCAAGTTTCTCAAAAACGATATCGTCGACGGCCTCATCATCATGACGCCGACGGTCAAATCCGAGGATATAGAAAGCTTCTCCCGGGACTTCCCCGTAGTCACGCTCGACAGGGTGTTGAAAAGCGAGAGGGTGAGGAGCGTTCGGATAGGCAACGAAAGGGGTTCTTACGAAGTCGTCAGACACCTCCATGAACTGGGCCACAGGCGGATAGGTTTCATAAAGGGGTCGAAGGACACTCTGGATGCCAGAGAACGGTATTCCGGCTTCACCGGAGCCATGAAGAAGTTCGGACTCAACGTTGTGGCCGGGGACGTTCTGGAGGGCGACTTCACCGAAGAGTCCGGTCGGAGCTCGATGAGCGGTTACCTGGAGGCGAATCGTGGCCGGAAGATCGCGACGGCCTTCTACTGCGCCAACGACGAAACGGCCATAGGCGCGCTCAAGGCGATAAACGAGTACGGGTTGAGAGTGCCGGAGGATATATCTCTCGTCGGCTTCGACGATATAGAACTCTCCTCGTACATAACCCCAAAACTGACCACGGTGCGGAGACCGATGTACCAGCTCGGCTCACTGGCCGCGCATATGCTTATCAGCCTGATCTTTGGCAAGTACGACGAGGTGAGCAATATCAATCTCGATGTTACGTTGGTGGTGAGGGATTCGACCGGGAGGGCTGCACATGAAGAGATTGAGTGATATGACGCTCGAGGAAAAGATCGGTCAGCTGGTGATGTACGGCAAGTATGGAGAAGCTCAACAGAAAGCGCTGGCCGAGGGAAGAATCGGTTCCTTTTTGAACAACAGGGGCGAAGAGACGCAGATGAGGCAGAACCTGGCCCTCGACTCGCCAACTGGCATCCCCCTGATAATGGGCGACGATGTCATTCACGGATTCAGGACGATCTTTCCCATTCCCCTCGCTCTGAGCTGTTCCTTCGATTTGGGACTCATAGAGGAAACGTGCGCCCTGTCGGCGCGCGAGGCGGCCATGGAGGGTATAAACATGATATTCGCCCCCATGGTGGATATCTCGAGAGATCCGAGGTGGGGCAGGGTGGCCGAAGGGGCCGGCGAGGACCCCTATCTGGGAAGCGAAGTGGCGAGGGCGAGGGTCAGGGGATACCAGAGAAACGACTGGGAGGACATGCCGAAAACCGCCGCCTGTGCCAAGCATTATGTTGCCTACGGCGCGCCGCAGGGCGGAAGGGATTACGATGGGGCCGATATCTCTGAGAGATCGCTCCGGGAGATCTACCTGCCACCCTTCGACGCGGCGGTTAAAGCTGGTGTGATGTCGGTGATGTCATCTTTCAACGATCTCAACGGGATACCCGTCTCGGGCAACGAGCGTGCGATACGGGGGATCCTAAGGGGTGAGCTAGGCTTCGGGGGAGTTGTGGTGAGCGACTGGGAATCGGTGGAAGAGCTGGTGAACCACTCGATAGCCTCCGACGGGAGGGAGGCGGCCCGTCTCGGCTTCAAAGCCGGGGTGGATATAGACATGAACTCCGGAGTCTACGAGAGATATCTGAAAGAGCTCGTCCGCGAGGGGAAGCTTACGGTCGAGGAGATCGATCAAGCGGCTGGGAGAGTCCTGAAACTGAAGGAGAGACTAGGGCTCTTCGGCAAAAAAAGGTTCATGATAGAAGACGCACGCCGGCTGAGCCTAGAAAACCTCGCGGCGAAAGAACTGGCCTTGAAGGCGGCGCGCGAATCCATAGTCCTGCTCAAGAACCGGGATCTCCTGCCGTTGCGAAAGGGGACAAAACTTGCGGTGATAGGCCAGCTGGCAGACGACAGGCCCGACATGCTCGGCTGCTGGGCCGGACAGGTCGAGGTGCAGGAGAGTGTAACCGTTCTCGAAGGTCTGGAGAACCTTGGAGAGGAATTCCGCTACGAGAGGGGCTGCGAGATAAACTCCGACATAGAGGGCGGCATCGACAGGGCCCGCGAGATCGCGTCGAAGGCGCAGGTCGTGCTGATGGTTCTGGGCGAGACGTCCTCTATGAGCGGCGAAAACCGCTCCAGGGCTGACATAACGATACCCGCGGTCCAAAGGAAGCTTCTAAGGTCGGTCATGGAAATTAACGAGAATGTAGTGCTGGTCGTGGTGAGCGGCCGGCCCCTGGTTTTGAGCTGGGAGGAGGCTAACGTGCCGGCGATTCTCCAGCTCTGGCAGCCCGGCCATCAGGCCGGCAACGCACTCGCCGAAATCCTCTACGGCATTCACAATCCCTCGGGGAAACTGACGCTGACATTTCCGGCCTCCGTCGGTCAGATACCGGTCTACTACAACAGGAAAAATACGGGCCGTCCGCTGTTCAAGAAGTATATAGATATCCAGGACGAACCGCTCTTCCCCTTCGGCTGGGGTTTGAGCTACACGGATTTCGATTACGAAGATCTCGCGCTCTCTAGCGGTTCGCCGAAGATGGGGGAAGAGCTTAAAGTGAGCGCGCGTGTCACCAACCGCGGCGATTACGACGGCTCGGAGACGGTTATGCTCTTCGTAAGAGATGTGACGGCCTCCGTCACCAGACCGGTGATGGAGCTCAAAGGTTTCGAAAAACTCTTCCTGAAGGCCGGTCAATCGAAAGCCGTACAGTTCGACATAACGGCGGAGATGCTCTCTTTCCTCGATGAAAATTTGAAGCCGGCTCTCGAGAAGGGGCGGTTTGAGGTCTTCCTCGGGCGCAACAGCGTCGAACACCTGAAGGGCTATTTCGAACTGATCTGAAGAGACACAAAGGATTTTTCATTTATTCAACCGTGAGCGGGAATATACATCCTTCTTCGAAGTTTACGGGATTTTCTTCGGTCCTCTCCGGTATGATAAGCTTGAAATACCGTTGAAACGTTTCAATTAGTTTCAGCAGGAGGTGCGTGGTGAAGCGCGTTGAATGCAGAGACGGGAAGTTCGTCATCGACGGGCGGGAGAGGTTTCTCTTCTCGGCCGAGATGCATTACTTCAGGGTTCCGGCCGGCGACTGGTCCGACAGGCTGGAAAAGATAAGGCGGGCCGGCTTCGACACGTTGAGCTTCTACGTACCATGGTTCTGGCACGAGACAAAAGAGGGCGAGACAGACTTCGAAGGCCGGACCTCTCCAGAAAGGGATCTGACGGGTTTCACAAGGCTGGCCATGGAATACGGTTTCGACCTCATAATCAAACCCGGTCCGTACATAATGTCCGAGCTCAAGAACGAAGGGCTTCCCGACTGGCTCTACATGAAACACCCCGACGGAATCGCGTTGACGAGCGAGGGAAAGCCGCACCCCACCAGAGTCTTTTCGTATCTGCATCCGGGTTTCCTCGACTGCGTGAGAAAGTGGTACGCATCAATCGCGAAAGCTATCCGGGAGAGCGACGCGATAATGATCCAGCTGGACAACGAAGTGGGCATGCTCCACTGGGTTACCTCCACGGGGGATTACAGCCCGGTTGCCCTCGCCCATTTTCGCGAATACCTCACCGCCAGGGCACCTGAGCTTCTTGCGGAGTTAGAAGCCTGGAGTTACGGCAAACAGTTCGGCTTTCCCCTGAACGTAGAATATCACAGGTTCATGAGGCAATACTTCAGGGAGTACCTCGAGACCCTCTCCCGTTTCATGGATGAAGAGTGCATCGATCTGCCGAAGATAATAAACATACACGGCTTTGATACGCTCGAGTACGCCAAGAGAGGCAAGAATTACCCTATCGGCGTCTCTCAGCTGAAGGCGGCTGCCGACATACCGCGGGCTGTTCTTTCGGGCGACTACTATATAGGCAACATAGTACACGAGAACTTCACCGATATCAGCATCTCAAATTCGATCATGACGGCCGTCGAGAATCCTGCCCAACCGCTCTTCTCGGCCGAGTTTCAGAGCGGTTTCCAGCACGATAGGCCGAAACTCATGCCTTCCTCGATAGATCTCTCCAGCCGGCTCTGCATAGCGGGCGGAATGAACGCGATCAATTACTATCTCTTCGTCGGGGGGAGAAATCCCGAGGGGAGCGGCCTCATGGGAAGCGCGCACGACTGGCAGGCGCCCATCGGAGCCAGTGGAGAGCTCAGGGGGAGTTATAACAAAATCAAAGAATTGATAAGTACCGTAAGAGCGTCCGAGAAAGAATTGCTGAACGCCAAACCGGCCTTCGATACGTGGTTCGGTTTTATCTCCTCTTACTATGCGGGCGAATTCTTCGCCCAAGACGGATACCCCTTCGCCCGGATCAAAGCACACAGGGACATGGCTACGTTCGACGGACTGCTCAGGGGGCTCTTCCTTTTGAACTATACCGCTGGAGCGGTCGATCTGGAAGCGGTCGAAGAGATCGATCCGACGGAACGGCCAATTCTCTGGGTCTTCTCCGGTCCCTTCATGCCGGCCGGTGTTCAGAAAAAGCTCGTCCGGTATATGGAAAGCGGCGGGAGGCTAGTTCTCTTCCCCTCACTGCCGGAGCGGGAAGAACACGGTAGAGAGTGTGCGATCATACGCGACCGCCTGAACGTCGAAAAAGGTAAAGAGAGGGACCGGTCGATGGCGCGGATCTTTGGCCTTGAAATAAACGCCTTCTACACCGAGAGCTACCGTGAACTTTCGGGCTTGTCGCCTTTCGGGTTCGACGAAGAAGGTTCGGCCTGCGCCTTTTACGGTTCTGTCGGGCAGGGCGAGATAGTCATGCTCGGCTGCGGTATAGAGCTTGAGAGGGAGTACAAGCTCGAGGTCCTCCGCAGGCTCTGCGAGCATCTTGGAATAGAAAGAAACGTCGAGATAAAGGGGGAATTCGTCGATGCCTGGCTCAGGAAAGGGGAAGGTGTGGATTTTCTGTTCCTCAACAACTACGATGACTACGACAAAACAATCACAGTGAAGACCGGAGATCTTGAATTTGAAGCGACGGTCAAAGGGCGAGAGGGCCGGATCGTCCGGCTCGACGGGAGTTTCCGGGAGCGGAAAAAGTTTGAGGCCCGTAAGGCCGTCTTTTGAGGAGCGTGTGGAAAGTGAGGCTTTTCGAGAGCAAGTACGGATATTTCACCCCGGACGGGAGGGAATACGTGATAGTCGATCCACGAACTCCTCGCCCCTGGGTGAACGTTATAAGTAACGGAGATTACTCCATGATCGCCTCCCACACGGGGAGCGGTTACTCCTGGCGGGGCAACGCCGGCCAGAACCGGATTACCAGATCTTACCAGGACCTGATCAAGGATAACTGGGGCAAGTACTATTACATACGTGACAGGGAGAGCGGAAGATTCTGGTCGGCAGGCTGGAAGCCGGTAATGGCCCAATACTCTCTTTACGAAGTGGTCCACGGGATGGGCTATACCATCTACCGCCACCGCGTGGAGGATATCTACTCGGAGATGAAAGTTTTCGTATCGGCAAAGGCGCCGGTGGAACTGGCCGAGATAACCCTGAAGAACGAGGGCGCCACCAGCCGGAGACTCGACATCACATCGTACTTCGAGTGGGTTCTCGGCAACTTCCCCGACGAGCACAGGGAGTTTCACAAGCTCTTCATCGTACCGGCCTTCAGAGACAACGCGATCTTCGTAAGAAAGTATCTAGGACAGTTCCCCGACGGGAAGGGAAGGTGGAACAACACCGACTGGAACCAGATCGCCTTTCACGGTGCGAGCGAGCCGGTGAAGTCCTACACCTGCGACAAAGAATCCTTCATCGGGATGTACGGCTCCCAGGAGAGACCGGCCGCGCTTTTTGAGGACGAACTGCCGGGAAAGTGCGACAGGTTCGGCGATCCCTGCGCCGCCCTGCAGGTCGAGATGGAGCTGGCTCCGGGACAGTCGAAGAGCGTCGTATTCACCACCGGCACCGCGATCATCGGCGAGGAGGACCCGGAGGAACTGCTGAAGTCTCACAGCTCCCTCGGGGCTTCCAGGCGACTCTTCTCGGAAGTAAAAGTGATGTGGGACGGTTTGCTCGAGACCGAGAAGGTCGAAACGCCCGACCCGGGGCTGAATATAATGACCAATTACTGGTCGAAGTACCAGGCGATCTCGGGCAGATTATGGGGCAAGTCCGGGTATTACCAGGTATCGGCCGGTTACGGCTTCAGGGACCAGTTACAGGACTCGCAGATCTTCCTTGTTTCCGACCCGGGCCTCATGAGGAAACAGATCCTACTCCACGCACAACACCAGTTCAGAGAGGGAGACGTCTTTCACTGGTGGTTTACCATAGGCGGCGGCGGTCCGAGGACAGGCTGTTCGGACGACCTTTTGTGGCTTCCCTTCATCACGTCGCAGTACGTGAGGGAAACGCTCGATTACGGCATACTGGATGAAGAGGTGTCCTTCGCTGACGGCGGTTCAGCGACGCTTTACGAGCACTGTAGGCTTGCCATCGAGAAGTCCTTTAAACGTTTCTCACCACGCGGGCTGCCCCTTATAGGAGAGCATGACTGGAATGACGGAATGAACGCCGTGGGCAGCGACTGGAAGGGAGAAAGCGTTTGGCTTGCTCAATTCATGTACCTTCTGCTCGAGCGGTTCCTGCCTCTTTCAACGAAGCGGGGAGATGGGGTCTTCGCCGATAGGTGCCGCGACGTGATGCAATCGCTGAAGGACGCCGTGAACGAATACGCCTGGGATGGCGAGTGGTTCATCCGCGCGACCAAAGACGATGGCGGCAAGATTGGCTCGAAGGAGAACGAAGAGGGAAAGATCTTCCTCAACGCCCAGACCTGGGCCGTGATAAGCGATATAACCGATTCCGAAAGGAAGGCCATCGCCATGGACTCGGCCGGAAGGATTCTCCTCAAAGACTTCGGCGCCCTCTTGCTCTACCCGGCCTTCACGAAACCGGCGCCGGATATAGGATATATAACCAGATACGCTCCCGGGCTGAGAGAGAACGGCGGCGTCTACACACACGCGGCCGCCTGGGCGGTCTGGGCCTTTGCACTCATGAAAGACGCTGCCAGCGCCTACAAAGCCTATTCAGGTATCTGCCCGCCCAACAGGAGCGTGGATATAGACAGATACATGGCCGAGCCGTACGTCACTTGTGGCAATTCCGACGGACCGGTCTCACCGATGTACGGAAGGGGAGGCTGGAGCTGGTACACCGGTTCGGCCCAGTGGCTCCACAGGGTGGCTGTCAACTGGATACTCGGGATAAGGGTGGAAGACGGCTTCATAGAGATAGATCCCGTAATTCCCCCACACTGGAAGGGTTTCAAATACACGAGGAAGTTCAAAGAGACCGTGTACGAAATAGAGGTAAGAAATCCCGAAAATCTTTCGCACTCAGTCGCAACCGTAACGGTCGATGGGAAGGGAGGCGGTCCGAAGATTCCGATCGTAAACGACGGTAAAACTCACAGAGTAGTGGCTATATTGGGAAGAAGTAAAGACTGACTGAAAAAGGAGGGGAAAGTATGAAAAAGCTAGTGATGATAGGTCTCGTGATTCTGCTCGTTACGGCGGCCATGGCCCAGGCCGTAACGATCGTCTATGCCAACTGGAACCTTAGTCTTGACGTCGAGAAGAAGATAGTCGAGGAGTTCATGAAGACTCACCCGGATATCAAGGTAGAGTTCGCCGATCTCGATTACGGCAAGTACGAAGATTCCCTGATCGCCGCGGCCGCCGCTGGAAAGCTGCCCGACGTCATAATGATTCCGAACATCCCCATGGCTCTGGTAAACGACTGGGCGCTGGACATAACGGCCATGACGGCTAAAGATGCAGAGTGGGAAAACATACCCGCTCCGCTGAGGGGAGCCACCGTTTACAATGAAAAGGTCTTCGCAGTTCCTTCGGGCTTCTATATGCTCGGATACTTCGTCAACGAAGATCTCTTCACCAACTACAACGTTCCGCAGCTGCCTTACGCTCCCGACTGGAACACGATGCTCTCGGCGATCAGAAAACTCACCATCCCCAGGGACGGCGTTCTCGGCATAGCCGAAGAGGTCCAGATCCCCGAGTGGTTCCCGGCGACCAAAGATCCCGCGCTGGGCTACTTCACCTGGGACGGCGAGAAGTACAACCTTGATCACCCGGCCTTCATAGAAGGTGTCAAGATCGCCAAGCAGTTGTTCGACGGCAAATTCGTCTTTGACAGCCTTCCGGAAGAGCAGAAACAGCAGTACAACGCCGGCTGGTACGGAGATGTCTGGAACCAGGGCAAGATAGCTATCAGATGGTCGGGCACCTGGGACACGACCTCTTTCGCCACGCTACCCTTCCCGAGCCGCTTTATCGGCGTTCCCGAAGGTAAGGTGACCATTGTGGGAGATTTCTTCATCATCTCCAAGACGACCGAATACCCGGAGCAGGCCTACGAATTTGCCAAATACATAACCTTCGCTAAAGAGGGTATTCTCAAGAGACTGGAGATCGACACGGCCAACCAGTGGACCTCTTTGCCGCTGACCACAGAACAGGCCGTTCTAGACGAATACTTCAAGGTCAAGAAACTCTTCCCGGGAATCGACGAAGCCTTCGCCAGGATCTCCGAGGGTATAGTCGAAGGCGTCAAGATAGTTCCAGGCTATATCCAGTCACGCTGGACGGCGCCAACCGGAATCAAAGTCGGAGACAACGACAACGCCTCTATAGGCGACGTGATATGGAACAGCATGAGGGGTAACGTGAACATAGCCGACTACGCGGGTCAGTTGAACAAGCTGGCCAACGAGCAGTATAAGAACGCTATCGAGAAGATCGCGGTAATGACCGACTGAATGGAGGCTGAACCATAAGCAAGGGCGGAGCGCTGCTTACCTTTTTCTTTTTGGCTCTCGTTTCAATGGGCGCGAATCTCGCGATTCCGTACTCCACGCTCTTGCCGGATATTGAACCTTCTTACGGCGGTGGGACCGTCTGGGCCTCGCCGCCCCTTTCTGAAAACCTCCGGAGAAACGACGGCCTCGAGTTGAAGATAAGTCTGAGCGCGCGCGGCCACTACGTAATCAGGCTCGGTTACACGGTTACCGGCTCTTCGATCCTCCCACCCGAAGTCTCAGTCGAGATAAACGGCGCTTACCAGTTCCTCGAGGCGCAGAGAGTTCCGCTCGTTCAGTACTGGAAATACGAGACGCTGGATTTCCCGCTGAACAGATATGGAGACGAAGTCCTACCCTCTCAGACGATGCTCTCGACCCGGCTCGATTACACGCTGCGTGACTCCTCGAGCCTTTTCAGGGAACCATTGCTCTTCTCGTTCGAGGAGGGTGAAAACACGGTGAAAGTGACACTCCTCTCTGGAGAGATAACCCTGCACTCGCTGGAAGTGCTATCGCTCGAGGTAATTCCCGCTTACACGAAACCCGACGCGGACCGGCCGAAAGATGATTTTATCACGATAGTGGAGGCCGAACACCCTTCTTACAAGAGCGACACCACCATTAACTCGGCCTCGAGCAGGAGTCTCGATGTCGTTCCCTTCGACACTTACCGCTCGCTTCTCAATACCTTTGGCGGGGTCTCCTGGAAGAACGGCGGACAGACCGTATTCTACGAATTTGAGGTACCCTCGGACGGCTACTACAGTATAGCCTTCAAATATATTCAGGATTCGAAGTCGAAGATGAGAGTCTTTAGAAAGATAACGATAGACGGCACCGTGCCATGTAAAGAGCTCGAAAGCTACCCCTTTGATTCCTCGACCGACTGGAAGATAGAAACTCTCCAGAGTGGCGGGGAGAGCATGGAGCTCTACCTCGCCGGGGGCAGGCATACGCTCGGAATCGCCGTCGACGTGAGCGTTTACGAGAGCGTCCTGATGACTTTGAAAACTATGATAGCCCAAATAAACGACTTCGCCTTGCAGATAAGATACCTCACGGGCGGGGGTGAGATAGACAGGAACGTGGAGTGGGAGATCGAGGACTACTTCCCCGGGATAGATGAAACTCTGGCCGCCATGAGAGAGGCACTCATTCGAGAATACTCGGTGGCCTCCTGGATAAACGGCAACGAGGACTCGCAGGAAATGACCTCTTTCAGAACGGCCATAATGTTCCTGGAGCGGCTTATGAAAGACCCCGACGATATACCGAAAAAGCTCGATTTGCTGGTTGGAAGCGTCGGGTCGATCGTCTCGGAACTCTCCGTCGCCCTGAACGGTTTCCAAAATATGCCGCTCACTCTAGACCGCGTATACATCTACTCCGGTGAAGCGGCGCCCACCTTCAAGAAGGCCTCCATATTCGCCTCTCTTTGGGAGGGGATCAAGAGGTTCGTCGATTCCTTCAAACCGGTCCGGTACAAAGCCGTGGGGAGTGAAGGGTCGGTGGTTTTGGAAGTTTGGATAAACAGGGCCAGACAGTACTCTGACATAATCCAGCAGCTCGTGGACGACGATTTCACCCCCAGAACTGGGATAGCGGTGGATCTATCGATCATCAAAGATGAACAGAAGCTTATCCTGGCCAACGCGGCGGGCAAGTCGCCGGACATCGCCCTCGGGATAAGCAACTGGATACCCTTCGAGATGGGGATAAGGGGCGCGGCCCTTGCCCTCTCGGATTTCGAAGACTTCCCGCTCTTCGCCCGCAACTTCATGCCCGGAACCTTTCTTCCCTTCATGTACGAAGGTAAAGTCTACGGTCTCCCCGAGACGCAGGATTTCTATCTCACCTTCTACAGAAAAGATGTGCTCGGTATGCTCAACATCACGGTGCCCTCGACCTGGGAGGAGGTAAAGCTCATACTACCGGAGCTGCAAAGAAACGGCATGAACTACTACATTCCGATCGGAGGAACGGCCTCCTCCAAGGCCTTCATGACCACGGCTCCCTTCTTCTTCCAGCACCAAGCGCGGCTGTACAGCGAAGACGGTCTTAGCACTGCGATAGACAGGAAGGAAGGTCTGGAGGCGATACGCGAGATGACCGACCTCTTCACCATATACGGCATGCCCCTCCAGGTATCCAGCTTCTTTGAGCATTTCAGGAAGGCCGACATCCCAATCGGCGTAAGCAATCTTGCGACCTACGTCCAGCTGATGATAGCCGCTCCCGAGCTGAAAGGCCTCTGGGGTCTGGCCCCCTCGCCCGGGGTCGATCAAGGTGACGTCGAGAGGTGGCAGACCGGCTCGGCCCAGGCGGTGGCGATCTTCGGCGATACCGCTTACCCGCAAGAGGCCTGGCAGTTCCTCAAATGGTGGCTCTCACGGGAGACTCAATCTCGCTTCGTCTTCCAAGTTCTCAGCACGTACGGGCTCGAGTATCTGATCCTCCCCTCGAACAGGTTCGCCTTCGAGGACGTGCCGCTTCCCCATGAAGACAAAGAAGCGATACGCGAACAGTGGAAGTGGCTCCAGGAAGTCCCCAGGAGTCCCGCAACCTACATTCTGGAGCGCGAGATAAGCAACATTTGGAACAGAATAGTTCTCGAAGGAAAACCTATAAGGGTGGCCGTCGACGATGCCGTGCAGAGGATCAACAGGGAGATCCTCAGGAAGATGGAGGAGTTCGGTTACGTCGTGGACGGGAAAAAAGTCAAAGAGTACGATATCCCCGATCTCGAAAAAATACTGGCCTGGTGGAGTGAGTGAGCTGAAAAGATCCGACGGAAGATGGATAGTGGCCTTTTTGGGGCCGTACGCGGTGATCTTCACCATATTCATAATCGTACCGATAATAATCGCGGTACTGCTCTCGTTCACCAATTTCAACACGATCCAGTTTCCCGATTTCGTGGGGCTGAAGAACTATATCTCCCTCTTCACCTACGACGACGTTTTCATGCAGTACGTTCTTCCCAACACCATCAAGTTCGCGCTCATAGTCGGACCGCTGGGTTACGCCCTCTCCTTCTTCCTCGCCTGGATGCTGGCCCAGATTCCGAGGGTGCCCAGAACGATTCTGGCCCTCATTATTTACTCGCCTTCGATGACGGTAGGGGTGGCCATGCAGGTGATCTGGCTGACGATCTTCAGTGGTGACAAGTCCGGTTATCTTAACAGCCTCCTGATGAACCTTGGTCTCATAAACCAGCCCGTGCAGTGGCTCCAGTCGCCGCAGTACCTCATGATCACGATGATAATAGTGACCCTCTGGAGCAGCATGGGCGTTGGCTTTCTCGCCATGCTCGCCGGTGTGCTCAACACCGATCCGGAGCTTTACGAGGCCGGTTACGTCGACGGGATCTCTAAACGCTGGCAGGAGATCTTCTATATCACCGTACCGCTCATGAAGCCCCAGATGCTTTTCGGGGCGGTGATGTCGGTCGTCTCGACCTTCCAGGCCGGTTACATAGGCGTTCTGCTTTCCGGTTCGAACCCGACGCCCCAGTACGCCGGCCAGCTCATAGTCAACCATATAGAGGACTACGGCTTTTTGAGATACGAGATGGGCTACGCCGCCACGATATCGGTCGTACTTCTGCTCATGATATGGATCTCTTCGAAGTTCGTCTGGTCGATCTTCGGGGAAAGGGAGTGAAAAGATGGCCTTTCAGGGTACGAAGATAAACCCGCGGAGGTTTCACAGGAGCCAGATAAAGTTTTACGCGATTCTCATACCTCTGGCCCTCTTCATGTCGCTTCCGATAATCTTCATCTTCATGAACGCCTTCAAGCCGCCGAATGAACTATTCGCCTTTCCGCCGAGAATCTTCGTGAGGAACCCCACCTGGGACAACTTCAAGGCTCTCTTCAACACGGTCACCCAGTCAGGCATACCGGTGAGCAGATACCTCTTCAACAGTCTGTTGATATCTCTCCTCACTGTTATGGCGACTATCCTGGTTGGAACGGCGGCCGGGTACGTTTTATCCAAGAAGCAGTTCAGGCTCAAGAAACTGCTCTTCGAAATCAACACGCTGGCGCTCATGTTCGTGCCGATCGCGGTAATGATACCACGCTACATAATAATAGCCAGGACCGGGCTGGTAGATAGCTTTCTGGTTCACATACTGCCCAACCTAGCCATGCCCGTCGGCCTCTTCCTGGTGAAGCAGTTCATAGACCAGATACCCGACTCGCTCATAGAGGCGGCAAAACTCGACGGCGCCAACGACTGGTTCATATACGGCAAGATCATACTGCCCCTCACCAAACCCGCAATCGCAACGATCGCCATACTCTCCTTCCAGACAGCCTGGAGCTCCGTGGAGGCCTCCAATTTCTATATAAACCAGGAGAGCCTGAAGAACTTCGCCTATTATATGTCGACGCTCACCAGTTCCACCAGCGCCATAGCCGGCCAGGGAGTGGCTGCGGCGGCCGGTCTCATAATGTTCTTGCCCAGCCTTGTCATCTTCATATTCACCCAGAGCAAGGTGATGAACACCATGGCGCATTCCGGAATAAAGTGAGGCCCGCGATGAAGAGACTGATCACTCTCGTATTCCTTCTGGCCGCGGCGGTACTATGTGGAAGCGTTTCCTATAACACTTACACCGTCGGGATCGGCTCATTCCTCGTCAAATCCCAGGAGGCCTTTGAGCCGACCGAAGTGCTTTACGGGGAGTTTCTCTCTCCGGAGGACCTCTTCGTCAGGGACGGTAAACTGTACGTCGCCGACTCCGGCAACTCTCGGATAGCCGTGCTCGACGGGAAAGAAGTTAGCTACCTGGCCGAATGGGAGGTGCTGAACCCGCAGGGGATCTTCGTGGATGAGAAAGGGACGCTCTACATCGCCGACTCCTGGTCCAGAAACGTTTACAAATACGACGGACGGGGAGTCCAGACCGGTGTGCTGAGCAGACCAGACTCGCCGCTTTACGGCAAGAGCAACGACTTCATCCCGCTAAAAGTGGCGGCAGACAGGCGCGGAAACGTCTATGTGCTCAGCCAGGGCGTCACGAACGGACTCGTCGTTTTCAACAGAGATGGAAAGTTCGTCGGTTTCTTCGGAGCGAACGAACCCGACGTGACTCTGAGGATGATCCTCCAGAGGCTATTCTTCACACAGTCTCAGAAAGAGCAGCTTCTCCGCATCAAGCCGCCCTCTCCAGGCAACCTGGTGGTGGAAGACTCCGGCCTGGTATGGACGGTAACCACCGGTCTCACAGATAAAGCGATTAAGAGGTTCAACGTCGCCGGCACCAACATATACGGCGACCTCGACTTCTCCAGTTCCGATTTCATAGATCTCGACATAGACGCGTTCGGGAATGTCTACGCCCTGAGCTCGACGGGCCTGATCTTTATCTACGACTCGTATGGGAATCTGCTCTTCCTTTTCGGCGGTCAGAGCTACTACGAAAATAGGAGGGGGCTGCTCAGGTCTCCGGTGGCTATCGACGTGGCCGGGGACGGCAGGATATACGTTCTCGACAAAGAGGACGGAACGATAACGGTTTTCTCACCCACGGCCTTCGGCAGCCTGGTGCTGAAGGGTGTCAGTTATTACAACCAGGGGATGTATCTGGAGGGAGAGGCTATCTGGCGTGAAGTACAGAAGCTGAACAGCAGTTTTCTCCTGACTTACAAAGTGCTGGGCAACATAGAGTTCAAGAGGGACAACTACGGGCAGGCCTTCGACTACTTCTCGCTGGCGCAGGATAAGCGCAGCTACTCCGAGGCCTTCTGGCATCTAAGAAACGACTGGCTCCAGAAGGTCGTCGGTCTTCTCTTCGTGGCGCTTGTGGCGCTGGCCGTTTTCGATCTCGTCCGTTCGGTCCTCAAGCGGCAGGGGAAGATAAAGCCGCGCGCCAGGGCCGGAAGAGAGATAAGGTTCAGACTGTTCAGGGAGTTGAAGGCTTCGCTGAAGTTCCTGAAGAACCCCTTCGACGCCGTTTACGAGATGAAGAGAAACGGGGCGGTTTCCTTCTCCACTGCCACGTTGCTTTACATATGGATGTACGTTCAAAACGTATTGATTCTCTATCTGGCGTCGCCGCTCTTTGTGGGCTTCAGGGCGCGCAACATCGATTTTCTGGCGCTCTTCTACGACACCTATAGGCTGCTCTTTCTCTGGATAGTGGGAAACTTTCTAGTGAGCGAGATCTCCGAGGGCGAGGGGACTTTCAAACACATCTACATAGGTACTATCGAAGCCTTCCTGCCAATCCTGCTCTTCGCCCTGCCTCTGGCGCTCGTGACCAACCTGCTGACGCTCAACGAGGCCTTTATATACACCTTTTCGATGCAGGCCCTGAACGCCTGGTCGCTCGTTATGCTCCTGATCATAATTTCTCAGGTTCACAACTTCACCTTCGGCGAGACGGTGAAGAACGTTTTGCTGACGCTCTTCGCGATGCTTCTTCTCGCCATGCTGATCTTCCTCGTGATCATACTTCTGCGCGAGGAGATCGATTTCTTCCTCTCGATCGTCCAGGAGCTGATCTTCCATGCGGGTTAACAGGGCAGTGGTCGGTTACGCGATAAGGATAGCGCTTCTGGTTCTGGCGACGGTCCTTCTGGGCCTTCTGCTCGATTATGAGCCCGGCGAATCGTCGGGAACGCCCCCGGTGGTCTTCGTTCAGAGGCCGTACACCTTCGAGAGCCCGGTCTTCGAAAAGATTCTTGGAAACGAAAATCTGGAGCTGTACTTCGACAAAAGGTCGGCCGGGATAAAGCTCGTCGATCTGAGAAACGGCAAAATCTGGCATTCGGTTCTGGAAGAGGCCGATAGATCACTAAACAACGTCTGGCAGGCCTTCTTTAGCTCGGGCGTCACGCTCGAACACATAGACGCCAGGAACACCGTCAGACGGCTGAACTCAGTCAGGGACGGTGAGACTGGCTTTGTAGATCTCTCTTCGGATAGCTTCAGCGTGGCCATCGCTTTCCCCGATGTAGGAGCCGCAATCGAGGTCAAATATACACTTGGGGTCGACTCTCTGGATATATCGGTCACGCGGGTCGAAGAGGGCGCGATCAAATTGACCTCACTCTACCTCTACCCTTTCATGGGTGCATCGAAAGGAACGGTTCCCGGAAGCTTCCTCATTCCCGACGGTATAGGCGCGGAGCTCGACCTCTCGAAAAAGACGATCGCTACCTCACCCTTCATCGCGAGGGTGTATGGACGGGACGAAGGCTTCACAGATATCCCGACTACTTTCAGCCTGGATATGGTGACCGATCCAGAGAGAATAACCCTGCCCTTCTTCGCGATAACGGCCGGCGACTCTGCCATGCTAGGCGCGATAGCGGGCGGCGATCTCTACGCCGAGATCCAGGCCTACAAGTCAGGCATAGTCACCCCCTTCAACTGGATAACCACAAGGTTCATATACAGGGAAATGTACAGGAAGCTCCTGAACAAGAAGGGCGAGGGCGTCAGCATACCTCAGGCTCAGAGGAACCCCGTCTCGCCGGCGTTGAGATTCTATTTCCTCGACGGTAAGAACTCGTCCCCGTCGGGGATAGCCGCCAAAGCCAGGGAGGATTTCCTTCGGAGGGGACTCATCCCCTCGCGCCAGTTCGAGCCGGTCGTCCCGCTGAAACTGGAGTTTCTGGTTTCGGAAAGCGAAAAGACCACCTTCGGCAGAAAGGTCCATATAATGACTCCACAGAGCGAACTGGAGAAAATACTCGCCGACGTTGGGAGATACTCTCAACGGACCGTGGTCGTTTTAAGAGGCTACACCTCCGGCGGGCTCTCCACCTCCTCGCCTGATCACCTGCCCTTGGAGAGGAAAGCGATAGAAGATATATCAAGGCTAAGCGACTTCTATTTCTATGTGGACTATCTGACGGCTTACGAAGGATCCGGGGGCGTATCGAGAGCCCGCTACGCTCAGAACAGATCTGAACAGATTATGATCAACGGTCCGAGATTTATCATAGATCCGCGGGAAACGGCCTCTTTCGCGCTCGAAGAACTCGAGAGCTTCTCGAAACTCGGGATCGAGAAGTTCGCCCTCGCCAACCTCGCCGAACTGGCCTTCTCGACCAGGGACAGTAACAGAACTGAAAACGTGGAAGCCCTTTTGGAGACGGTCTCGCTCTTCGACGGGCCGATCCTGTACAACCCCAACCTTTACATGATCTCCAGGGCTTCACACATCTCCGACATCCCCGTCTCGAACTCGGGTTACCTCATAGAAGACAGCGTCGTTCCGCTTCTGCCGTTGGTGTTGAGGGAGTCCTTCTGGCTCTTCACCGCTCCCATAAACCTCACGTCCGACTTCAGACGCGAACTGCTCAGAGCCGTCGATTACGGGCTCTTCCCTGGCTTCTACATAACTTTCGAGAGTTCGATGAAACTCGTAGAGACCGCCTCGTCCGACCTCTTCTCCACCGGGTACGAAAGCTGGAGCGAGAAGATCGAGTTCGCCTACGACTTCGTCTCGAAGGCCCTAGAAAATACGCTAGGCTCACGGCTCGTCGAACGCGTCGAAGTGGCTGACGGTATCTTCAGAAACACCTACGATAACGGAACGTCCATAACACTGAACTACAACGAAAACCCGGCGAGAGCGGGAGACCTCGAAATAGAGCCTCTCTCCTACGTTGTCGAGGTGAGCAGATGAGAATGAAAATAAGGACCAGAGAGGCGCTCCAGGGCCTGGCCTTCATATCGCCCTGGCTCATTGGTTTTCTGGTTTTCACGCTCGTACCGCTGGTTAGGACTTTCTGGCTGAGCCTCAACGAGGTCAGGGTTACGGCAAGCGGGATCCGCACCTTCTTCGTGGACTTCAAGAATTACAAGGACGCCTTCCTGACCGACGTGACGTTTTCTGGAATGCTGATTGACTACGCTCTGCAAATGGCAGTCTATATACCGGTAATCATCTCCTTCTCCATGGCCGTCGCGCTTCTGCTCAATCTCAAGATTAAGGGACAGGGCCTCTTCAGGACGATCTTCTTCCTCCCCGTGATAATCTCCAGCGGGCCGGTCCTGGCCGAACTGACCGACAAAGGCGCGATGACCTTCGAGGGACTGACGAACCTCGGTTTCCTCGTAAATCTACAGGCCACGCTGCCGCCGTCGATCGCCAGGCTGCTCGCCTTCGCAGTCGGCTCTTTCATAGTGATCCTTTGGTTCTCGGGCGTGCAGATTCTCATCTACCTGGCCTCACTCCAGAAGATCGACCGGAGTATGTATGAAGCGGCCAGGATCGACGGGGCTTCCGGCTGGCAGATCCTCTGGAAGCTGACGATCCCCTCGCTCATCCCTATTACCTTCATAAACATCGTATATACGATAGTGACCGTCTCTACCTTCTCCACAAGCGCCGTGATCCAGAAGATACAGACGGACATGTACAGACCGGAAAAGGGGCTAGGCTACGCCTCGGCCCTCTCATGGATCTACTTTCTGGTTATGCTCGCGATCATAGGAATGTTCGTTCTGATCAACGTGATATACAGAAAGAAGGGGGGCGAGAGGTCTTGAACGTTCCGCGACTGAACAGAAAGGTGAAGACTGCGGCCGGCATCGCCTCGGTCTATTTCACCTTGCTACTGATCGGCTTCGTCTTTATCTACCCGGTGATATACATAGTATCGTACAGCTTCATGGACACCGAGGATCTCGTCAACCCGCTGGTGAGATGGCTGCCGACGAAGCTCTATATTGGGAATTTCAGCGAGGCGGCCAGGGTGCTGGATTTCGCGCCCACCCTGATGAAGACGCTCATCGTGACGGTCCTGCCCTCGATCCTCCAGACCATCTCGGCCTCGATTGTCGGGTATGGCTTCTCGCGCTTCCGCTTCCCTGGAAAAAAGATAATGCTCGCGGCGCTACTGGCGACCTTTATAATCCCCCCGCAGGTTACCATGATTCCCCAGTTTCTCATGTTCCGCGATCTCAAGCTCCTCGAGACGATCTGGGCCTTCATACTCCCGGCGACCTTCACGCAGGGAATCAGAAGCGCCATATTCGTGCTGATCTTCTATCAGTTTTTCAACATGCTCCCGCGCTCGCTTGAGGAGGCGGCCAAGATAGACGGAGCCTCGACTTTCAAGATCTTCTACCGGATAGCCGTGCCTTCGGCTACCCCGGCGTATATAATAGCCTTTCTTTTCTCGCTGGTCTGGTACTGGAACGAAACGACGCTCACGGCCCTCTACCTCGGAGAGAAATGGGCTACGCTGCCGCTTAAGCTCCAGAATTTCGCCGTTACCTTCAGGAGACTTTACCCGGCCGATCCCTACTCGGTGGTGGGCAAGAACCTAAACGAAGCGATAGTAATGGCCGGAACCTTCCTGACTCTGATCCCGTTGCTCATGATATATTTCTTCACGCAGAGTTGGTTCGTCGAAAGCATAGACAGAACCGGCATAACCGGGGAGTGATCGAATGAAAAACCTGAAAAGCAGCCTCACCGCTCTTTTAATACTGCTGTGCGTTTTCGCCACAGGTTCACAAAATCTTGAGAGGGAATACAAAGCTTCCTTCCATTATTTCTGGGAACAGACAAATACTCTGGATCATTCTCCCGGTTATGGGCTGGTTAGAGACAGGTTTCCCGGTAATCCATCGATAGCCAGCATCGCGGCAGTGGGTTTCGGGCTGACCGCGATACCGATCGGTGTCGAGGAAGGCTGGATCAGCTACGAAGACGGTTTTGAAAGGGCTTCGAGAACCCTGGACACCTTCCTGAAGCTAGAGAATTTCCACGGTTTCTTCTTTCACTTTCTTGATTTCAACACTGGAGAGAGGGCCTGGGGCTGCGAAATATCGACGATCGACACGGCTATCTTCCTCTGCGGCGCCCTGACGGCCGGAGAGTACTTCGGCGGAGAGATCGCCGAAAAGGCATCGGCCCTGTACGAAAGGGTCAACTGGAACAGGATGATCGATTACCGCAACAACTATTTCTACATGGCCTACTACCCGGAGAAGGGCTTTCAGGGATTCTGGGACTTCTACGCCGAACAGCTCATGATGTATGTCCTGGCGGCCGGAGCTCCCAATCCCAAATACAGGATCGATCCGGTCGTTTACTACTCCTTCAAGAGGCATGAGGGCTCCTACAAAGGCGAGCGGTTCATTCACTCCTGGTTCGGCTCGCTCTTCACCTACCAGTTCAGCCACGCCTGGATAGATTTCCGAAAAATCCGCGACAGGGACGGAATCGACTGGTTCGAAAACTCCGTCAGGGCCTCTCTGGCCAACTACAACTATTGCAAAGACAACGCCGACCAGTACACCGGCTTCGCCATCGGCTGGGGAGTCACGGCCTGCGACGGGCCGGGCGGATACAACGGACTTCTTGGAACGCCTCCCTCGGGAAATAACAGCACCGCCCACAGAGTCGATGGCACGCTCGCCCCGGCCGGCGCGCTGGGATCGATAGTCTTTTTGCCAGACAGGTCTCTAGAGGCTCTCGAGGCCTATTACGAACTGCCGGACCTCGTGGGCAGGTACGGCCTGAAGGACTCGTTCAACCTCGACCTCGATTGGTTCGCCTCCGATTACATAGGCATAGACAAGGGAATAACGCTGCTCATGATCTCAAATTACAGAAACGATCTTGTCTGGAATATACTTAGGGAGAGCGAATACATAGTAGACGGGCTCGATAGACTGGGTTTCGAGGTGGAGTGAAGATGAAGTTTGAAGAGATACTGGATCTCGAGGAGAGATCGTCGTTCGACTTCTTCTGGAAGGAGGCCTCCCTTTCCGACAGGGGTTACGGCCTGATAAGGGACAACACGAAAGACAGAAACGTTGCGAGCATCGCCTCGGTGGGCTTCGGCCTATCGGCCCTGCCAGTCGGTGTCGAAAGGGGCTGGATAACCAGAAAGAGCGGCGAAGAAAGAGTGGTAAAGACGCTGAAGAGCTTCCTGAACAACGTTGAACAGAAAGAAGGCTTCTTTGTGCATTTCATAGATATGGTCGAAGGCAGGAGGGCTAACAGATCGGAAGTCTCGGTCATCGACACCGCGCTCTTTCTCATGGGTGGGCTCGTCGCGGCCGAATACTTCGGCGGAGAGACGTCGGAGCTTTTCAGGACCATTTACGGACGGGTGAACTTCCCCTGGTACGTAAACGGGGAGAGAAACTGCTTCTATATGGGCTACAGCTACGAACGTGGTTTCTGGGGAGGGTGGGATCGCTACGCCGAACAGATAATCATGTACGTACTGGGCGCCGCCTCTCCGACCTGCCCGACGGACCCGTCGCTTTATTACTCCTTCGCCAGAGACAGGGGGACCTATGAAGAGCTGGAAGTGATCCACACATACACTGGCTCGCTCTTCACCTATCAGTTCAGCCACGCCTGGATAGATTTCCGAAAAATCCGCGACAGGGACGGAATCGACTGGTTCGAAAACTCCGTCAGGGCCTCTCTGGCCAACTGGAAGTACTGCTCAAGTGAAAGGAAAAACTACAGAACCCTGCATGAAAGATCCTGGGGACTCACCGCCTGCGACTCTCCGGATGGCTACAGGGGAGATTTCGGAGCGCCGCCTTCGGCCAAATCCAACACCGCTCACAGGACCGACGGAACCGTGCCACCCTGTGGAGCGCTCGGCTCGATCGTATTCGTCCCCGGGATAGTCGAAGAGACAGTGAAACACTACTTCGAAAACGTGCCGGAACTCTGGAGCGAGTACGGATTTCTAGATGCCTACAACCTTGACAGAAACTGGGTCTCGGACAGGGTCATCGGGATAGACAAAGGAATAACGCTGCTCATGATCGAAAACTATAGAAGCGGAATGATCTGGGAACTGACCATGGGTAGCGAATACGTAAAAAACGGCCTCGAAAGGCTCGGCTTCTTACGGCGAGAAGAGTGGTAAGAGCCATCCTTGGAAAGAACATAAGAATGGTTCGTCGTTCCGGCGCTAGCGTCCAGGTTGGAACCAGATCTCGAAACAAGTTCGGGATGACATTCTTTGCGTTATTCAGACATGATTCTGCCCAGAATTCGATTCGTTAAACTATTGAAGAGGATGATCTCATCCTTGGGAAGACTGATCATTGTTTGCAGCGGGCGTGCAGCCGCACGCCCCTACATCCGTTTGGATCGAATCTATTCTCACATGCAACTCACAACTTGCAACTGTTCTTTTCGGCGAACGGCGAACCGGTTTCACTTCGTTCTTTCCGACCCCTAACCTCCTATCCCTAACCACGGTTCCTGAAAAAACCCAGATCCTGAACAGGAGCACTTCAGGATGACGAAATGAGTTGGTTCTTATCAGATGGCTTTGAATTGCTTCTTGAGGACTGGGTCAATGTCTTTTTTGCTCCTGACCAACACCCAACCTGCTACCTCCGACCACTTACGGATCCTGAACAGGAGCGCTTCAGGATGACGAAATGAGTTGGTTCTTATCAGATGGCCTTTATTAGCCTTCTTCACGCCATAGATGGAGATGCTTGCCAGAATCACGCGAGTTAATCAAAGCAACAAAGGACTGTCATCCCGTGATAGGCTTCCCATTACAGTCTTTTTTTCAGAAAAGTTTCTAAACCGTATTGTTCTCGAATGATTATTGTTGGATAATTCGATCATTACTCCAATTTCCATCTGGAAGATTGAGGTTGTGTAATGAAGAAAAGCGAAGATGGAATGGCGATCTTAGCATATGTTCTCGTCAGTTTCTTTTGGGGATCGACTTATCTGGCCATAAAGATCGGTGTTGAGGGAATGCCGCCGATGTTTTTTGCTGGCGTTAGATTCCTCATAGCTGGTTCGATCATGATCGTCTTCTCGGCTATCAGGGGCTACGCCTTCCCGGCAAGTATGAGAGAGTTTTCGAGGTTGTCGCTCATCGGTCTTTTCATGCTACTCGGTGGAAACGGGCTCGTAGTCTTCGCGGAACAGTGGGTAGATTCGGGTGTTGCCTCTCTCATGATGGCCACTATCCCTATCTTTGCAGGCGTGCTGGAGCACTTCTTTATAAGAACGACGCGCCTGACATTGAAGGCTCTTTTGGGACTTCTTCTGGGGTTCTTCGGTGTCTACTTTCTTCTAATTCCGGCCGAACACGGAATCTCTATCGACATCCCAGGAATACTAATACTTCTCTCTGCAAGCTTCCTCTGGTCTACGGGAACTGTACTCTCAAGAACGTTCAAGGGTAAAAGCTCTATTGTCTCGAACATCGGGATACAGATGTTTGCAGGGGGAGTCGGGCTGATGTTCGTTTCAGCAATAACCGGTGAATTCTCCAGAGTGAGTTTCTCTATGAACTCTGTTTTGGCAATAGCTTATCTCATTGTCTTCGGGTCCTTAGTTGCCTACAGCAGCTACATTTATCTTCTTCAGAAGTGGCCTGCAACAAAAGCGGGTACTTATGCCTATATCAATCCCCTTGTCGCCGTCTCGCTCGGAGCAATTTTTCTAGGCGAGAAGATCAATTTTCTCATGATCCTCTCTATGGCGGCGATTCTTCTCGGAGTTCTTATAGTCCAGAAATCAAAGATCAAAGTATCAGAATAGTTGGTATTAAAAAAGGCATGCCGCCAGGGACATGCCTCACAGTATTCTTAACAACTCAGAGAGGATAATGGCATCTTACGAAATGACCGGGTTTTATCTCCCTCAACTCTGGTTCTTCCCTCGCACATCTCTCATCTGCGAACGGGCACCTGTTATGGAATCTGCATCCAGAAGGGGGGTTTATCGAACTGGGTATCTCACCCTTTAGCAGCCGCTTTTCCCTTACGAACTTTGGATCGGGGATTGGATTGGAAGCCATAAGCAGGTCAGTATAGGGATGTGCAGGGTGATTGAAGATCGTGGCCTTGTCTCCCATTTCGACTACTTCCCCCACGTACATGACGGCGACCTTATCGGCTATGTAGTCCACGAGAGAAAGGTTGTGAGTTATGAACATATAGGTAAGGTTTTCCTGGACCTTTATCTCCTTCAGCATCTTGAGAACCATGGCCTGGACCGACACGTCCAGCGCCGAAGTAGGTTCATCCAGGACAATAAACTTCGGCTTGAGAACGATCGCTCTGGCGAAGGCTATTCTCTGCCTCTGCCCGCCGGAAAACTCGTGCGCGTATCTGTACATATGATCGTCAATCAGCCCGACTTCCTTCAAGACAGAAGCTATTCTGTCTCTTATTTCAATTTCCGAGATCTTGAAATGGATCTTCATTCCCTCGCCGATAATGTTCTTTATCAGCTTCCTCGGGTGGAGAGAATTGTAGGGGTCCTGGAAAACGATCTGCATATTCCTTCGAACTTCCAACAGATCTTTGCCCTTGAGTCCCAGGATATTCTTTCCATCGAACTCTATCTCTCCTGAAGTTGGTTCTATAAGCCTAAGAACGGTTCTCGCAAGAGTTGTCTTACCCGAACCAGATTCTCCTACAACGGCAAACGTAGAGCCTTTCGGGACGTCCATATTCACGTTGTCGACAGCTCTGACAAATAACTTCTTTGAGAAGATGGATTTCTTCACTGGAAAGTAGGTCTTAAGATCTCTTATTTTGATCAAGATCTCAGCCATCTTCTCTCACCTCGTTCTTGCCCTTAAATAAATAGCAGGCAACATAATGATCGGGTTCTATTTCTACGAATGGTGGTCTCTCCACCTTGCAAATGTCCATTGCATAAGGACACCTTGGATGGAAACGACAGCCGGATGGGGGGTTTACGAGATCGGGAACCGTGCCCTTTATGGCCTTCAGTTCGTCAGTTCTACCTACCCTAGGCACCGCCTGAAGAAGCCCCCCCGTGTATGGATGGAGTGGCTTTTCGAACAGCCTTACCGTCGAAGCGTACTCTACAGAGTTCCCGGCATACATGACAAGGACTTTGTCGCAAAACTCTGCCACAACGCCCATGTCATGGGTGATCAACATCACGGCGTTTCCCATCTTCCTTGCGAGTTCGTCCAGCAATTCAAGGATCTGAGCCTGGATGGTAACGTCGAGAGCCGATGTGGGTTCGTCTGCAATAAGCAGCTTTGGATGGGTTGCCAGTGCCATCCCTATCATGACTCGCTGCGACATTCCGCCGCTTAGCTCGTGGGGATAGCTGTTCATGACTCTTTCCGCGTCAAGACCCACAAGGCGAAGCATTTCCTTAACCTCCGGGTAGGTATTCTTGATCCTGATCTTCTTTGACTTGGCGATTGCCTCCCCTATCTGGTAACCTACTTTCATTACGGGATTTAGGGAGGATCTTGGTTCCTGGAAGATCATCGACATTTCTACGCCTCGTATG
>JAKQCT010000010.1 GCA_029559035.1 Acidobacteriota bacterium | reverse complement strand
TTGTATGACTAACCATCTGCACGGACATTTTGCAAGAATTCATTGACGGTGTCAACGGGTCTTTTTCCAAGGTTCCTATACCCCTGATGTGAGCGTTCGTTGTTGTAAGATCTGAGCCATTTATCAAGATCTTTCTGCAATACTTCCACTGATTCGTAGTATTTCTGACGGAACGCGGGTCGGAAGAATTCGTCGAGGACCGTGCGATTGAATCTCTCAACAAACCCGTTGGTCCTTGGATTCCGCACCTTCGTCCTGCGATGTTCGATCTCGTTGAGTTCCAGGAAGAGCTCATAAGGATGGCTATCCGTGCCGCAGTATTCCCGACCGTTGTCGGTGAGCATTGCGGAGACCGTTAATCCCCACTCTTCATACTGCGCCAGGACATCGTTGTACACGACGGCAACGGAATGCTCTGGAAGCTTCCCGGTGTGGAGGTAAGCAAACGCGTAGCTGCCGTAAGTGTCCACGACCGCCTGCATATAGACCTTGCCTACTCCCTTCAGATGTCCCACGTAAAAAGTGTCCTGGCTCAACAGCTCGCCCGGACGGCTGCTCTCCACGTGCCGCTCTTTGAAGCAGGGATTTGCCTTCTCGATCGCCGCCACCTGCTCTGAAGTCAGTTCGATCCCCTCGTTCAATGCTTTTGTTTCCAAGCGTAAAAGGCGCTGATACTTGCTCCCCAATTCGTTCTGGATGAGGATCTTTTGTATCGTCGGACTTGATACGTTCACTCCCTTGAGTTTCAGCTGGTGGCTTAACCTCACGCATCCCCACATCGGATTCCACAGCGACATCTCCAGTATCTTTTCTACGGCCTCTGGGGGTGTCGTTTGCGGATGGCTCTTATGGATCGGCGGGAGATCCTTCAATCCTTCGATCCCGTGAGTCTGGAAACGTCTCTTGAACTCGTAAAACTGCGAGCGGGACATCCCGCGGCGCCGGCACGCCTCCGAAGCGTTTCCAAGCGCTTCCGCCAGTTGCATCACGCTCAATCGCTGGCGAACTACTTTCTTCTCTGCTGTCGTCATCTCGGTCTCCTTTCCGGGGCCGCCTTAGGGGTTGGAACTCCGCTACGCTCCGTTCCAACCCCTACACTTTACCCCATTTCCGTTCGTCCGGAAAGAAGATTAGTCATACAAATGGATTCCTCAGCTTTTCACGACCTGGGATTTATAAAGACAAGGCTTTCATATATGGACAGATGTATTCCGGGTCGGTGGCGAGTCTAGGTGTCTTCCTTATTCTTAGCAAGGATAAAGATCAATGGGTTGTAGCAAAGGAAGTTTCTTTATGGGTGTCATAACACATCGCTAAAACTAAAGGAAATGAATAAGGGTGGAATAATGAGGGGCAAGCATCGCTTGCCGCGTCCCGACGCCGATTGGCATTAATTCAAGAAAATCCTTCCTTAAAAGCTTGCCGCTTCGGCTCTTCCGCGTTTATTACTGATCGACTATTTTCAGTTTCGCCTTGATACGCTTCGCAAGGCTCCTGAGCATGCCCGCCGAACGTTCGGAAGAGCCCGCCTGCCTGATGATGTGGGAAAGCTCGAGCGCGGTCTTCGAGTCGGCCTGCCTGACGAACCCGGTATCCATCGCGATATCGATGAAGTCGTTCGCGAGAGCCTCCCTGACAATCTGCGAGGCCGGCCTCTCCTTCCTCCCGAGGTCTTCAGCGCCCCCGCCGCCCGCCCGGAAAACCAGGTAGGCTATCAGGACTAGGCTCTGCGAAAGATTGAGATCCCTGTACTTCTCGTCGGTCGGGATCCGTATCACGAAGTCGCATTTCGAAAGCTCCTCGCGCGTGAGCCCGTAGGACTCCGTCCCGAACAGTACCGCCGCGGGCGCGGCCTGACTTGCGAGGATCTCGGCGCCCTCTTCAGGCGTCACGACTTTACAGTAGTCCTGCGGGTCGAAGTCGGTTCCGATCACAAGTCCGCAATCCGCGACGGCATCTTCAAGGGTGGGGAAGGTCTCGGCGCTGTCGAGGATATCCAGGGCGTTCCACGCCATTTTCCGGCTTTCTCTCTCGAAATATTCAGGCTCCTTCTTGTCGTGAAGGCGGGGATCGACGAGGACAAGCTTTTCGAAACCGAAATTCTTCAGCGCTCTCGCGGCGGAACCGATGTTGCCCGGAGATCTCGGTTTGACAAGGACGAAGCGGATGCCGCTCCTAATGTTTCCCATTTTTCCTGTATCTGGCCACCGCCTGGTTGTGCTGGTCGAGGTTCGTGGAGAACTGGTGCTCGCCCTTGCCGTTCCCCTTGGCCACGAAATAATAAAATGAATGTTTTTCAGGTCTCAGCGTCGCGGCGATGGCGGTCTTGCCCGGCGAACAGATCGGCCCCGGAGGAAGGTTCCTGACGACATAAGTGTTGTAGGGGTCTCTGAAAGAGAGGTCGTCCTTCATTATGGTCCCCGAGTAAAGGCCTCTCCTCTGAAGCGCGTAAATGACCGTCGGGTCGGACTGGAGGGGCATGCCGAGCTTCAGCCTGTTTATGAAGACTCCGGCTATTCTGGGCCTTTCTGGTTCGCACGCGCTTTCCTTTTCTACGATGGACGAGAGGATCATCGTTTCCCTCATCGACAGGTTGGAGCGGGAAGCGCTTCCGTTCTTCTCCCACCATTCCCTGAAGCTGTCCACGATCTTTTTTACCACAGTCTCTTCGGAGGTGAACGGGGCGAAAAAGTATGTTTCCGGGAAGATGTATCCCTCGAGTGTGACGGCGTCTCCGTCCAGGTCGCTGATGAGGGAAGGGTCGCTCATCAGCTCGAGGTATCTTTCTCCGCCGCCCATCGTTTCAGCGAGCTCTATCGCGGATTCCTCGATCGTGAGGCCTTCCCGCAGGGTCAGCTTGACCATGATCCCTTCGCCTTTTTTGAGCTTCCTGAGAACCTCGAGAGGAGAGAGCGGCTTGTCGAAAAGGTAAACTCCCGCCTTGAGCTTCGGGTGGGGAAGCATCACCGCGTAAGCCATCTTGATCTGAAAACGCTTCCTGACTATCCCGTCGGCGTAGAGGCGGTCGAGGATCTCCCCGGCCCTTTCGCCCTTCTGTATCGTGAAATACTTCGGTTCGTTAGCCTGATAAGGCCTGTTGAGCTGCCACATCAGCCATGACGAGGCAGTGAGGACCACGACCGCCAGAACTGCGCACGCAAGCAGGAGATAGATGGTCTTCTTCATCATCTTTTCCAGTCCAGGTAAGCCTGCAGGATGGAAGCGGCGACAATCTGGTCGACTCGACCCGCGCCCTTTGCCGGCTTTTCTCCCATCTCTTTCAGCATCTGCCTCGCCGCCCAGCTCGTGAGCCTTTCATCATGAAAAAGAAGGCTTACCTTACCTCTGAAAGGTCTGATAAGCTCTGCCGCGAACCTGCCGGCCTCCTCGGACGATTTGCTCGCGGTTCCGTCCATATTGTTCGGGCAGCCGACGATCACCGTCGCGACCTGTTCCTTTCTTATGATGTCCCTCAGGTACGAAAGGATCTTCTTTTTCGGCTTCGCGTACTGCGTCGGAAGGGGAGTGGCAATCATCCCGCCCGGATCGCTGATCGCGACGCCGATCCTCTTTTCGCCCCAGTCAATCGCCAGTATTCTTGGCATTCCCTTCACCGGGGGAAAGAGGCTCCAGAAGGATGACGGTCGGGAGGCCCTTGATCTTGAAGCGCTCCTCCAGCCTGCTTCTGGTTTCGCTCTCTTTCGTGAAATCCATCTTGACCGGTATGACCTCGGCAAACACCTTCCCGGCCTCTTCCGAAGGCCAGGTCTTCTCTTCGAGCTCCAGGCACGCAGCGCACCAGTCGGCCCTGAAATCGAGAAGCAGCGGCTTGTTCTCCTCGCCCGCCTTCTTCATCGCCGCGCCGAGGTCCGTCATGAACTTTTCCGGAGCCGCGGCCTTTCCCGGCATGTGGGGCGTAAAAGGCAGAATTCCCGCGAAAGCCGCGACGAGAAGAAGCGATCCGATCACCCGGGCGGGAACGGGGAAGAAGTGGCGGGACGCGCCGAAAACGAGGAAGGCTATGACGAACCCCAGGACCGCACCCGACAGGAGGAAGAAGGGCGCGGCGGAAAGATACATCGCGCCGAAATAGAACGCCGCGGCGATTATCATCGCGCCGAAGATTATCTTGACGAAATCCATCCAGCCGCCCGATTTAGGAAGCGATGAGAGAAGCCCCGAGAAAGTCCCGATCAGTATGAAAAGTATGCCCATCCCCAGAGCGAAAGCGAACAGATAGACGAACCCGAGAAATGCCGATCCGATCGAAGCCACGATCACCAGTATGGCCAGCAGCAGCGGGCCGATGCACGGGCTCGCGACGAGGCCGGATAGCGCCCCGATGAAGAAGGCTCCCAGGTAGCCCTTTCCCTTCTTCTTTTCGGCCTCGATCTTACCCGTCCATCTGGAAGGCATCGCGATCTCGAAAAGCCCCATCATCGATAGGCCGAGAAGCAGGAAAACGAACGCCACGAAAAGCCCCACGGCCGGTTTCTGAGTGAGCGAGCCGAACGAAACCCCGAGTAGCGAGGAGATCACTCCCAGAGTCGAATATACGAGGGCGAGCCCCAGGACGAAAAAGAGGGAAAGGACGAAGCCGCTCAGCTTCCCTTTCCCCGAAGCCCTGCTGCCTATGTAGGCGATCGTTATCGGTATTACGGGATAGACGCAAGGCGTGAGGGACGAGAGGAACCCGAAAAGGAACGCCACCATGATGGCCAGCAGGATGTTTTCCTTCGCGACCTTCGAGAACAGGTTCTCGTCACCGGCAGAATCCCCGGCGGACGTTTTGCTGTACCATTCATGGAAATCGCGCGGGGAAAGGAACCCCGCGAAGCGGCCCTTTTCCCGGAATCCGTCCAGGTCAGGGACGGTTCCCGATCCTCCGGTAACGGCCGCAGGCGCTGTCTTGGCTGTGGAATCCGCCGGTGCCGGAGGAGGCGGGGCGTTCTCTTTCGCCGATGACGCTTTTACCTTGAAGGAAAAAGACGCTTCGGATGTCTCGGGCATGAAGCACACCTTGTCTCCGAAATCCTGGCACCCCTGCCATTCAAGTTTGACAGAGCTTTTCACCTCTCCGTCCAGCAAAGGGGGAACCTTCACCGAGATCGGGATGTTAACGGTGCCCCGGTATATATCGAAGCCTTCTTCAGTCTCCGGTTTCGGGTATGCGATCCTTCCTGTCCCGAGCCTACCCGAGAGGGATAATTTCAGGTCCTCCCCCGCGAACAGGTGATATCCCCGCGGGATCGTCACGCTCAAGACGATTTCAGTTTCTCCGGGCGAGGGTACCGCCTCGGTGGAGGTTTTCACAGACAGCACGAGCACCGGAGGTTCGGGAGAAGCGCTATCGTTCTCCATCGGCTTCGGGTAGGCGCAAAAGGCTGTCATCGCGGCGAGGAGGATCAGGACCGTTTTCGATCTCATCTGATAATCCTTTCTGAGCCCTCAAGTGTCAAAAGCGGAATTATAACACTCCGGCACCGGGACTGGAAAGCTGAACCGGTAAGTGATAGTCTTTATTCCGTGAGCGCGGAGGCGCTCCCCGGCCGGTGCCGGGCGCGGCCTTCAAAGCCGTTGTGCCGCAGCTCCGCTGCGGCGGGTGGGTTCGATTCCTATGCGCCTCCGCCAACAAACCCAAGAAGGGGACTCCGCCCCCCTCTTAGGCTCTTCGTTCGCAAGCTCACTATGCTGAATACCCCCCGTATGTGAATGGCGCTCGGCCGAAGTGAATTCGTTCCTCGCGCCGATAGAGTATTTCATCGAAG